>NZ_RQGA01000014.1:0-600000 GCF_004769575.1 Leptospira perdikensis
GATTTAATCCATATTAAAGATATTATTCAAAGATTTGGAACAATTCCGATGCAGACTTATCCCTTTAGTTCTGTATATAAACATAAGATATATCAGAAATATATAAAAGGTATGAAGGTATTGAAACCTTTGAACTTTATGCCTTATACAAAAAAGATAGCAACGGATTTATTGGAGAAAGAATACGGTTGGAAATCTTATGGACAAAAACATTTCGAGTCAAGATTTACCAGGTTTTATGAAGGATATTGGTTACCCACACGATTCAATTTTGATGTCAGAAGAAATCAGTTATCTAGTTTAATTTTAACAAATCAAATGACGAGAGAGGAAGCCCTCGAAATATTAAGTAAGCCAGCTTATGATTCAGAGACCATTAAACAGGATTTTGAATTTATTGCTTCTAAATTAGGAATTTCCGCTGATGAGTTGGATCATTATCATAAGATGGATTTGAAATTCTATTGGGATTATAAAAATGATCATAAGAGATTGAAGTTTATCGAAAAAATGATTACTTTGTTAAACTTGGGCAGAAGAGGTGGTGCTTTTTAAAAGCAGGACTAAATTTTATGCTTACAATTATTGATTATGGATTAGGGAATATACTTTCCTTCCAGAATGTTTACAAAAGAATCAATATAGAAACCAGGATTGCAAAATCCGTCGATGATTTAACGGATGCATCTAAATTAATTCTTCCCGGGGTTGGTGCCTTTGATCACGCTATTGACTTATTAAATGAATCTGGTATGCGGAACAAGATAGAAGAGTTGGTTTTTGAAAGAAAAATTCCTATCGTTGGAATTTGTGTGGGGATGCAAATTCTTGCAAACTCTAGCGAAGAAGGTGTGAAACCTGGATTAGGTTGGATACCAGGTCGGGTAAAGAAGTTTAATTTTAATAAATTAGAAAAAAAATATCCGATGCCTCATATGGGTTGGAACGATGTTTTACCAAACGCAAATGGATTTCCACTGTTTCGTGGATTAGAGTCAGACTCTCGTTTTTATTTTTTACATTCATATTATTTCGAATGTGAAGATTCAAATCATGAAATTTCAAGAACTGAATATGGGACTTCTTTTTCAAGTAGTGTGAATAGGGGTCATATCTTTGGCGTTCAGTTTCATCCAGAAAAAAGCCATCACTATGGCCAAATACTTTTAAAAAATTTTGCAGAGTTATAAATGCTTCGACCAAGAATTATTCCTTGTTTGTTGGTAAAAGATGGCGGGCTTGTGAAAACCCAAAAATTTTCCGAACCTAAATATGTGGGTGATCCCATAAATGCTGTAAAAATTTTTAACGAAAAAGAAGCCGATGAATTGATGGTAATCGATATTGATGCCACACGACTTCGTAAAGATCCTGATTTAAAGTTATTACAAAATCTCGCCAATGAGAGTCGTATGCCTTTATGTTATGGGGGCGGGGTAAAATCTGTAAAACAAGCAAAAGCAGTCGTTTCTATGGGAATTGAAAAAGTTGCTGTAAGTTCTATTGCAGTAGAGAACCCTAATATCATTTCTAATATTGCCGAAGAGATCGGAAGTCAAAGTATTGTCGCTGTACTCGATATAAAGAAAAAAACGTTAAGTTCTAATTATGATATTTGGACTCATAATGGAACCATAAATTCGAAGTTAGATCCTGTTGAGTTTTCCCAACGGCTTCAAAGTTTAGGTGTTGGCGAAATCATTATTAATTCCATAGACAATGATGGGATGATGAAAGGTTTTGATTTTCCTATCTTTGAAAAAATTTATAGTCACCTAACGATTCCGATGACAATTATGGGGGGTGTCGGCAGTTTTTCTGATATAGAGCAAGCGATTCAAAAATTTGAGTATATCGGTGTCGGTGTAGGAAGTTTCTTTGTTTTTAAGGGAAAGTTTCGGGCGGTTTTGATCAACTATCCAACCATAGAAGAAAGAGACCAAGTGATATTGAAAAATCATCATAGATAAAAATGTAAATTTTAAATTGGAATTAATCACAAACATGTTCAACAACGCAACATTACTCATCACTGGCGGAACCGGTTCTTTCGGGAAAGCAGTTCTTAACCGTTTTTTGCTCTCAGATATAAAGGAAATCCGAATTTTCAGCCGAGATGAGAAAAAACAGGATGACCTTCGAAAAAAATACAACGACCCAAAGATAAAATTCTTTTTAGGTGATGTTAGAGATATTCAATCTTTGTATGGAGCTTTCCGGGATGTTGATTATATCTTTCATGCTGCCGCTCTGAAACAAGTTCCCTCTTGTGAGTTTTATCCGATGGAAGCGGTTAAAACAAATGTAATCGGTACCGAAAATGTAATCCATGTCGCCGAACAGATGGGAGTTCGTAAGCTGATTTGTCTTAGTACAGATAAAGCGGTGTATCCCATTAACGCAATGGGGATATCAAAAGCTTTGATGGAGAAGGTGATGGTCGCAAAAGCACGTACCTTAAGTGATAACAAATTAATGGTTTGTGGAACACGTTATGGTAATGTGATGGCATCAAGAGGTTCAGTCATTCCGCTATTTGTGGATCAAATTTTTTCAAAGCGACCGATTTCCATCACGGATCCTAATATGACTCGTTTTATGATGACTTTGGAGGATGCAGTCGAATTGGTTCTGTATGCATTTCAAAACGGAAGTAATGGAGATATTTTTGTTCAAAAGGCACCTGCTGCAACTATTGAAGTCTTAACTAAGGCAATTTTGGATCTGCTTAAAAAGAACGATCATGAGATCCAGGTAATTGGTACTCGTCATGGCGAAAAACTTTATGAAACTCTACTGAGTCGGGAAGAAATGGCTTCGGCTATTGATGAAGGGGATTATTTCCGAGTTCCTCCAGATCTTAGAGATTTAAATTACGGTAAGTTTGTCGATCAGGGTGAAAAGGAAATTAGTATATCGGAAGACTATAATTCCCACAATACGAAACGATTAAATGTTGAAGAAATGAAAACTCTACTTTTGAAATTAGATTTTATTAGAAATCTTGTAGATGGAAAACTATCGGAACCGTGGGATTAAAAACTAGGAAAACATTGCATTGAAAGTTCTAATTACTGGTTCAGAAGGATTTATCGGGAAAAATCTTCATCTTTTTCTTGCAGAAAAGAAAGAGCTACAATTGTTTCTGAGTTCTCGAAACACTAGCGAGGTAGAACTAGATTCTTACTTACGTGAGGCTGAAGTAATTTTTCATTTAGCTGGTGTAAATCGTCCTAAGGCAGAAAAGGAATTTGAGGAAGGTAACACTAATTCAACAAAGCAGATTGTCGAAAAACTTACTTCAATTAATAAAAATACTACAATTATATATGCTTCATCGGCTCAAGCTGGTATAGACAATCCGTACGGAAGATCGAAAAAACAAGCGGAAGAAATTTTGTGTGAATACCAAAAGAAAACAAACGCAAGGGTTTTGATTTACCGTTTTCCGAATGTATTTGGAAAATTCGCAAAGCCAAACTATAATTCAGTAGTAGCAACTTTTTGTCATAATATTTCCAGGGCATTGCCAATTGAAATTCATGATCCCTCTAAAGTCCTAAACCTTGTTTTTATTGATGATATATTAAGTGAATTTTATCAGCGCTTAGTTCATTCAACGGAAAGTCGCGAACTGTATCCTTCGATATCTCCTGAATATACCACAACACTCCAGGAATTGGCAGATACGCTTTATCGCTTTGAAAAAGTAAGAACATCACTTCATATATCATCCGTAGGAACCAACTTCCAGAGAGCTCTTTATTCTACATTTATTAGTTATATGCCCATTAACGAATGCCAATATAACATACCTTCTTATGAAGATCCCAGAGGGCGTTTTGTTGAAATGTTGAAGACTGAATCTTCTGGGCAGTTTTCCTATTTTACTGCTCCGCCTGGTATAACACGTGGTCGGCATTATCATCATACAAAAACGGAAAAATTTCTGATCATACAAGGGAAGGCGTTATTTCGATTTCAACATTTAGTAACTAAGGAATATTACGAAGTTAAAGTAGAAGGTGAAAAACCAATGATAGTAGATACTATCCCTGGTTGGACTCATGATATCACAAATATCGGAGATAATGAACTTATTGTAATGCTTTGGGCTAATGAAGTTTTTAATAGAGATTTACCAGATACTTTCGTCGCTGAAATAACAAAATGAACAAGTTAAAAGTTTTTACGATTATTGGAACAAGGCCGGAGATAATTAGACTTTCTCGAGTGCTAAACGCATTAGACAAAGCATGTGACCATAAAATCATTCATACCGGGCAAAATTATGATTTTGAACTTAATGAAATTTTTTTTCAAGACTTAGGAATTAGAAAACCTGATTATTTTCTAGAAGCAGCTGGTGGTAATGGTGCTGAGACTATCGGAAATATAATCATTCGATTCGATGAGTTGTTATCAAATGATGTCCCTGATGCAATACTAGTGCTAGGTGATACGAATAGTTGTCTTTCTGTAATTCCTGCGAAGAGGCGTAAAATTCCAATTTTTCATATGGAAGCAGGAAACAGGTGTTTTGACTTGCGAGTACCTGAAGAGATAAATCGGCGAATTGTTGATCATACAGCTGATATAAATCTTACTTATAGTTCCATTGCTAGAGAGTATTTGTTACGCGAAGGTTTGCCTCCAGATCAGGTGATTAAAACTGGTAGTCCAATGTTTGAAGTTTTGAATCACTATATGTCTGGTATTCAGTCATCTAAGATATTGGATCAACTTAATTTAAAGAGCAAAGAATATTTTTTAGTATCTGCTCATAGGGAAGAAAACATTGATTCTGATCAAAACTTTAATTCGTTAGTAGATACTCTGAATACAATTTCCGAGAAATACAATTTTCCAGTGATTGTATCAACTCATCCAAGAACTCAAAAAAAGATAGATCGTTTAAATATAAATTTTCATAAAAATGTAAAACTTTTAAAACCACTCGGTTTTATGGATTATAACAAACTGCAAATAGAGTCAAAAGCAGTTCTTTCTGATAGTGGAACCATTACGGAAGAATCTTCTATACTTAAATTTTCTGCATTAAATATCCGGGAAGCTCATGAGAGACCAGAGGGAATGGAAGAAGCTGCAGTAATGATGGTTGGTTTAAACAAGGAACGCATTCTACAAGCACTTGAATTGTTAGATGATACGGGAGTTAATTATTTCGATAATTCTAGAGTCGTTAGTGATTATTCTATGCCGAATGTATCAACTAAAGTTGTGAGAATTATTTACAGTTATACAGATTATGTGAATCGGATCGTTTGGAAAAAGTATTAAGATCGGTTCTGAAATAAACTGAATGAAAGTTTTGATTATAGTTGATGATTATTTGCCAAAGAGCATCAAAGTCGCAGGAAAAATGATGCATGAACTTTCTTTAGAGTTCTTACATTTGGGAAATGTAGTCACAGTTGTTACTCCGGATCCTGACCAAACAGAATCAGTTACTTTTAGTGATCTTGAAGGCATTCAAGTCATTCGATTTCGTTCAGGAAAAATAAAGAATGTTTCCAAACCTATTCGACTTTTTAATGAAATTTTATTATCTTTTCGCGCACTCCGGGCTTTATCTCCTTGGTTAAAAAAAAATCCACACGATTTAATTGTATTTTATTCACCAACAATATTTTGGTCGGGTTTAGTCCGTTATCTAAAAGCCATTTGGAATTCTCATTCCTATCTGATCCTTCGGGATTTCTTTCCACAGTGGGTTATCGATAATGGAATTATTGGTAACCATTCAATACTGGCTTATTTGTTCCGATTTTTTGAGAGACGGCTTTATCGAATAGCTGATTGTATTGGAATCCAATCACCAGCGAATTTGAAATGGTTTAAGGAAACTTACGAAAGCAGTTTAAATACACAGCTATTATACAACTGGGCATCTCCTTTAGAAAAAAATAAAAATCAATTTTCAATTAACATCAGGGAAAAATACAATCTTCAGAATAAAATTATTTTTTTCTACGGAGGTAACATTGGTCAGGCCCAAGACATGAAGAACCTTCTTATTTTAGCGGAACGTATGTTGGTTTTTCCTAATGTTTGTTTTTTATTTCTTGGTGCAGGTGATGAATTCGAATTGGTTAAAGATACAATTTCTACAAAAAACTTAAGTAATTCTCTATTGTTTGGATCCGTTTCCCAAAGTGAATTTACATCTATCTTAAGCCAAGTTGATGTAGGTTTATTCACCTTACACCCTCGGCACAAAACACATAACTTTCCAGGTAAAATCTTGGGGTATATGCAGGTTGGAATTCCAATTTTAGGGGCCGTCAATTTAGGAAACGATTTGAAAAACGTGCTCGAAGCTGAGAATGCTGGATTGGTTTGCGTAGCAGGTGATCATGATAATTTATTTAAAAATGCACAGACCATGTTAGATCCAGAAACTCGAACTAAAATGGGAGAAAACGCTAAAAAGTTGTTGGAATCTACTTTTTCAGTAGCAACAACGGTTCATAAAATTCTTTCCACAACTAAAAATGAAAGCGGTGATAAAAACTAACAATGACTGAATACACTAGACGGCATTCTAGATGGTTTGAACAAATTCTCCTTAGTTATTTGTTCCAATTTTTTACAGGTGGAATTTTACTGATTGCCGTGACTGCCTTTCCTATTTGGGGATTTCAGTTTTGGAAATCGAATGATCCAAATCTAAATACTTCTTTAGTGTCTACTTTGACTGCTTTTTTCATTTCAACATTTTCTTTGAGGAAAATTTTTCGCCTGCCAGGATCAGAAACAGTTTCTTATGTAATTCCAGTGGCAACTCTCTGTTTTATAATTCCTATCCTTTATATACTTTTTGCGCGATTAACATATTCGATACAGATTATGTTAATCGGATATATTGTAACATTGGCTTGGTGTTATCTTGGTTTTTTTCTTGGTAGAAGGTATCGAATGGTTCGATACGCACTATTACCATTTGGTGAGGCAAGAGATTTTGGAACCGCGCACGGCGCTCTTTTTGAGGTATTGAAACTTCCGAGCCTCGAAAACCAACGTTTCAATGCAATCGTAGCAGATTTTTCTTCAAAGGAAATGCCTCCTGAATGGGAGAAATTTTTGGCAAGATGTACACTTTCGCGAATCCCTGTGTATTCAACAAAAAAAATTAAAGAGGCACTGACCGGGAAAGTTCAGATTAATCATTTATCTGAAAACGAATTCGGTAGTCTACTACCATCAAGTTTCTATGAGTTTGTAAAAAGACTGATAGATGTTTTTGCTGCGCTTGTAGTGATTCCATTCTTATTACCATTTATGATTTTGATCGCTTTTTTGATTAGAATTGAATCACCAGGGTCCGCTTTATTCATTCAGACAAGAATGGGGTTTCGGGGAAAAACTTTTAAGATGTTGAAATTTCGAACGATGTTTCAAGATAAAAAAGGTGGCGGATTTACTGGAGCAGAAGACGATCCGCGGATTACAAAAATTGGACGTTTTCTTCGTAAATACAGAGTTGATGAATTACCACAAATTATTAATGTTCTTTTAGGACATATGAGTTTCATTGGGCCGCGTCCTGAATCCTTCGACTTGTCGCAATGGTATGAAAATGATGTTCCATTTTTTGCTTACAGGCATGTTGTAAGGCCAGGAATTAGTGGATGGGCACAAGTAAACCAAGGTTATGCTGCAGAAGTTGATGGAATGAAAGTAAAATTAGAATATGATTTTTATTATATAAAGAATTTTTCATTTTGGTTGGATTTACTGATTACCTTTAAAACTGTTAAAACAATATTAACCGGCTTTGGTGCTAGGTAAACTTTTCGTGATGAAGATAAATGAGTTCTTTTCAATAAATTCAAATTTTCTGCATTTGTTTTTTGTTTTTTTTACTTCGTTCATTGTTCGTATTCTTTGGATCATAAATGTAGAATCATATCCTACAATGGATGGGTATGCATATTATTTGAATGCAGTGAAATTTGTGGAAACAGGAACCATTGACTATTATTGGCCAATGGGATATTCTCTTCTACTTTCAGTGCCCATAAAAATGGGCTTCGGTAATTTGTTTTATTTGAAGCTCATGAACGTTGCCATGTCATCAGGAACGGTTGTTTTTTGTTATTTGATTTCAATACGTTTTATTTTTAATAAAAAATTGCGGTTGGTTTCTGTTTTCTTTTTAATCTTTTATCCTGAATTTATCTTTTATAACTCCCTATTGTGGAATGAGACTGCCTTTATTTTCTTTTTATCACTTTTAGTTTATCTGTATTTAGAGCAAAAATATTTTTATTCTTCGGTTGTGTTTGCTTTATCATTATTTATTAAACCTGTTTTAATATTTTTTCCCTTGGTTTTAATTATTTTTGATAAAAGTGGCAGAAATAAGGTGAAATTGTTTTTTACATTATATGCCGCTGTTATTGTAATTCATTTGCCCTGGTCTTTTTATTTATATACTAAAACCAATCATCTTCATTTAGTTTCCTCAAATGGATCCACTAATCTATTTATAGGAAATAATAAATTTGCGACGGGTCATTATGACGAAGAGGGCTTGAAAAATTTGACCCAATTCCCATCGCAAGATTTAACTAAAAATGTTTTGGATTTTTGGTTCAATCAGTATCAAGATATTCCTCTTTTGGTAAGTAAAAAAATTGCATATTTAATATTTCCGATGCCAAGCCCTTGGGTTCCCTCTGTTGGAATTGGCACAAATCTTAACAGTGCTTTGCCTCGATACATTGAAAAAAAGGAGTTAGCTAAACTTCTTGTTATCTATCCTAATGATTCTATTCTATTTAACGAAAACTATGAAATGAATACAGTCCTAGGGGTTTATCAACTAAGGAAGGGAACAGATGATTTTACAAAATCGACTATTGCTGATAAACTTCTTTATGCAGGTATGTTCCAGTATGATTTGTCTACTGGTTTTGAAATTTTTTCTAATTTTTCATTTTGGCTTAACATTTTTTTAATTGCAGCTTTTCTGATTCGCATTGTCCTTTTTGGATTAAAAAGAAATTTGATATTTTTTATTCCATTATACTTTATTCTGTTTTATTCTATCTTTTTTGGAGATTTCCGATTTTTCCTTCCTGCTATGCCTTTTGTAATTATTGGAAATTTTGTCTCTAGACGTACCTTCCAAATTTAAATATGATTCTACTTACTTTTAGTTTCTATTTATTGCTTGTTGTGTTATTAACTTGGTTAAGCTCTCGTGGTATTGTTTTAATCCTGATCATTTCCTGGTGGGGGATTTGGAACTTTTTATCTTATTTTTCCATTTCTGGAATTCAGATTATCGATATAGATACTCAGTTTGTATATTTTCTTTTTTTCGCTTCTATAACAGCTGCATACATTTCTTTTGAAAGGATAAGTCAAAAATGGAAAAATAGAAGTTTTAATTTTTCAAATGTAAAGTCTTTATATAAGATTTTGTTTTGGTTGGCTATCTGTGTTCTTTTGCCTGTTCAGATTTTTTTTGTTTTTCGAGCGATCTATATATTAACCTTTATTATGCCTCCCGGGATGTATCGAAATGATGTTTTTGGGCTGATTACAGGTACTTCCACTCTGTTCTTTAATTCAAATGCCCTGGCTTTACTTCATTCCCTAGTCATAGGTCCGTTTCAATACATATATCTATTTACAGGGCTATCATATTATTTGCTTAGAAGGAAACTTGGTTTAATTCTAATTGGTGTAACCTTAATTATATTAGATGCAGTAATGATGTTTGGACGTTTCGGGTATCATTTCTTAATTGTTACTTTATTGTTCGGTTTGATTTTTACTGCCTACTTTAGTGGAATTTCTAAACTAACTCGTCATTCTTTAAAATTGATAGCTGCGTTTTCTTTTCTTGTTCTTTTTTCTCTTTTCATTACTTTGAATAAGGGAAATGAAGGAATGATAGAAATCCTTAAAACTTTTGTTGTTACTTACCACACGGAATCTTTTGCGATATTTGATTTAGAATTAAGAAACCCAAATTCAATACTGCATAACTATACTTACGGTTTATCGACAATTGGTGGGGTTGAGCGTTACTGGACACTAGTGTTGAATAAACTATCTTATCCAATAGTTTCCCAAACAGACATTGTGGGTGCCTATCTTCATCAAAATTTTGTAATTGGCCAGGATTCCTATGGAAGACCACTTTTGTTCAACGCATTTGGTTCAATTTTTTTTACAATGTACCGAGATGGTGGTTTAGTAGCGATTTTTGGTTTTGGCACTATTTTTGGTTTTTTATTATCCTATTATTCAATATCGATTAACACTAGGGACCCATACCGATTTTCAATGTTATTAGGGTTAGTTTATATTCTCATATATGGAATATTTCAGCCCAGTACTCTTGGGCCAATGTTACCGGCTTTTGTTTTCATTTTTCTCTTACATCTTTGCTCCCAAATTTATTCCAGAGTCAAAGATTGAAGTTAATTTTTCAAAACAGTATTTGGCTTATCGCAGACAAGTTATTAAAGTTGTCTGTTGGTCTTTTTGTTAGTATATGGATCGTACGATATCTTGGCCCTGAGTGGTTTGGTAAATTTAATTATATTAATGCCATAATCGTACTTTTGGGGACACTAATTACTTTTGGTTCTGAGGGAATATTGGTCCGTATGTTTGTTTCCGAAGTGGAAAAACAGGAAGAGATATTATCTGCTTCGTTTTCGATTTTCCTTGTTTTTGGTTTTGTTTCATTTATCCTATCATTTTTTGTTATATGGATATTACGACCTACTGATGATTTGTATTTATTGACCTTCCTTTTATCTCTTCCTTCTCTTTTTAAATGTTTTTCGGTAGTTCGATATATTTACGAAGCAAAATTAGAAGTTCGGTATATAGTATGGATTGAAAATTTTATTTTTTTGGTTATCTCTGGAATTCGTATATTGATTATATTTTTAAATTTATCCTTTAATTTTCTTTTTTTAACTTTTGCCTTAGAAGGAATCATTACTTCGTTATCGATTTATTATTTTTATAATAGAAAGAAAAGTTTTTCACTGTTTCAGGTTTTAAACTCCGAACGAGTTCGAAAAATTCTAAATGATTCATTCCCATTGTTTATTGCGGGCCTTGCGATTATTGTCTACATGAAGATTGATCAAATTATGATTGGTTCGATGTTGGGTGATTCTGAGCTCGGAATTTATAGCGTTGGTGTTCGGTGGAGTGAATTTTGGTATTTTATTCCGATCGGCCTTTCTTCTTCTTTTTTTCCTGATTTGATTAAATTAAAAAATGAAAGCGCATCCAATTATGAGAAACGTTTTAAACTTTTACATGTAATTGTTTTTTGGATCGCCATTTTTGGAGCAGTCGGGATACAGTTTTTTTCCGAAACTTTGATTTTGTTTTTATATGGCGATTTGTTTTATTCATCCTCTTCGATATTAAAAATACATATATGGTCAGGTATTTTTGTGTTTTTAGGTGTTGCTGGTGGGAATTTCTTTTTAATTGAAAATCTGCAAAAGTACACCATTTGGAAAAGTTTGTTTGGTTTATTTGTGAACATAATTTTGAATTATGTATGGATTCCGAAATACGGAATTACAGGTGCTGCAATTGCGACATTGATTTCTCAATTTTGCGCCAGTACACTTTTTCTTGTTTTTTTCAAAGAATTAAGACCACTTTTGAAACTTCAATTTTCGGTTTTTTTCGTTTGGAATATAAACATAACTTCTTTGAAATCAATTAAGTAAATTAGATCGATGATTAAAAAAATTAGCATATTATTAAGCAAAATCACTAGAGTTTTTTCTATATTTAGTTCAGAGTACATTCTTGTTTGTAAACTGGATTCGATTGGGGATTATATATTATTTAGAAATTTCCTGCTACCTTTTAAAAAAACTTCATTTGTTCAAAATAAAAAGATACTATTAGTAGCAAACAGTTCTTGGAAATCGATCTATGAAAAATACGATAATGAATTTGCTGAAAAAGTTATTTGGGTGAATGTTGAAAGAATTATTAAGAATCGAGCCTACAGACTTTTGATTCTTCTAAAGCTTAATTGTTTTAAAATTCATACCGTAGTTCAACCAACGTTTTCTAGAGATAGTATCGTCGATTTTCTTTTATTGTCATTGTCCTCCAAACGTAAAATTAGTCAAAAAGGAGATGATTTGAATTATTTAACTGAATTTAAGTTAGCTGCTGATCAAAAGTATGATACATTGATCAACGAAGCCTCCAGAAATCAGTTTGAGTTTGACAGAAATCGGAATTTTTTTTCGCAGCTCGATAAATCATTATCTAATATTCAGCTTGATCTTCCTTTTAAAAAATCGGTGGTTGAAAAGAAATATATTTCATTTTTTATTGGTGCGAGTGCTACGTTTAGACAACTTTCTCTTGATAACCTTTTGTTTATTATTAAACAACTTCTTGATTTTACCGATTTTGAAATTATCATTTTAGGTGGAAAACGGGAATTAGAACACGGTGAAATTTTGTCTGGGATTTCACCAAGAGTTGTCTCTCAGTGTGGTCGAACTACTTTAGTGGATACAATTGATTTAATTGGAAACTCAAAAGCAGTGCTAACTATGGATTCTAGTGGATTACATATGGCCATGGCTTCTAAAGTTGCAAAAGTATTTTGTTTTTCTAACGGAAATCATATCTTTCGATTCGTTCCATATCCAGAGAGTTATAAACAATTGAAAGTTTTTTTCCCTCCTCTAATTCAAAAGAATTTAAGCTCTGAGAAAGAAACTTTATACCAATCTTTTTCTCGCGGTTCTGTGATCCCGATCAATACAATAGATTTTAAGTCCCATGTGGAAGAAATTATAAACGAGTTAAATGCAATATGAAGTTACCTGTTCTATTAATTGGCTTTAATCGACCGGATTTAGCTGAAGTTACGTTAAATAGAATTGTAGAATATAATCCATCTAAAATATATTTTGCAGTAGATGGTGCGAGATCTGATAAACCAAAGGAAGCTGCAAAAGTTCTTGAGGTTCGTAATCTTTTAAAAAAAATTCCCAATTCTATTCCTACAGAAATTCGGTTTTCTGATCAAAATCAAGGTTGCCGTTTAGGTGTTTCATCAGCAATTTCCTGGTTTTTTGAAAATGAAGAGATGGGTGTTATTCTAGAGGACGATTGTTTTCCCGATTTATCCTTTTTTTCCTTTTGTGAAGAACTACTTTTGCGTTACAAAGATGATCCAAAGGTTGGTATGATTTCAGGTGTTAATTTTTTTTATAATCAAATTACTCTAAAGGAGTCATATTTTTATTCAAAATACTTTCATATTTGGGGTTGGGCAACCTGGAGAAGGGCTTGGAGTGGTTATAAGTCTGATCAACTAAAGATATCGGAGATTGATTCGGTACTTAAAAAATATTTTAGTGGGACAAGGGCTCGGAAAACTTGGAAGTTTTGGATAGAAGAATCTTCTATTGGTAAGGTCGATACATGGGATCATCAATGGTCATACCATAATTGGAAAGAAGGAAGGATTTCTATTATGCCTTCTAAAAATTTGGTTCAGAATTTAGGTTTTCGAGAAGACGGAACTCATACTATTGACCAAAATTCAAGTTTTGCAAATTTAAAATTAGAACAGATACAGTATCCTTTAATACATCCAACTCAATTAATTCTCAAAGATTTTTTCCATAACTTTGTCGAGATATATTACTATCCGTCGAGAATTAAAAAGCTGATACTGAAAATAAAGATATATATATATAATATAATTGGAAATTAGAATGGGATTGATTAAACAAATTTTAAGAAAATTGGTAAGACCTTTGTTGGGTGAAGTTCTAGAAAAACAATATCAACTCATTGAAAAAATTGAAAATCTGCATATTTCAATCGGAGAGTTACAATCAAGATTAAATCAAAATACGGATCACCAAAGTTTTACAAATAGTGGATTTAAAGTATTTTCACAATGGGATGAAGATGGCCAAATAGATTTTATTATAAATAGAATTCCTGAAATGCCAAAATCGTATATTGAATTCGGCGTAGAAAATTATTCTGAATCAAATACTCGTTATCTCATGATGAGTCGGCATTGGGATGGCCTTATAATCGATGGATCTAAAACTAATATTGATTATATTCGAAAACAAAATTACTTTTGGCAAAATTCTTTACGGGCGGTAAATGCCTTTATTACAAAGGAAAACATTAATTCTTTGATTTTAAATAATGATTTTTCTGGTGATATTGGAATACTGAGCGTGGATATTGACGGAAATGATTATTGGGTTTTAGAACAAATCAATTGTGTTACACCCGTTTTGGTAATTGCGGAAATTAATAATTTATTTGGTCCTGAAAAGAAAATTTCTATACCTTATGATCCGAATTTTCAAAGATTTAACGCTCACTATTCTGGATTGTATTATGGAGCTTCCTTGCCAGCGTTTACCGGTCTTATGGATCAGAAAGGTTATCAATTGATTGGTTGCAATAACATTTGTAATAATGCATTTTTTGTCCGAAATGATTTTGCTGGAAGGTTTCAGGTGAAATCAGCGAAAGAGGCATATTCGCTGAATCCTGCCAGGGAATCAAGAGATGAAAACGGAAATCTTTCTTACGCCACAGGCTCTGCAAATCAAATTGATATCATTGCAAATTTACCTATTTTTAATTTTGAAACCGACTCCGTGGAAAAAATAGGCATGTTACTTGGTAGAAAATTGCAATTGTAGTATTTAAAAATAATACGATCAATTTCGTTATCTAACCCAAAAACCATTTGTTTGTAATTAGAATGAAAACTCTGAATTGGTTGATTAGGTAAACTTAAATACAATGTTACAGATTAAAAATTTACATATCAGAGATTTTATATTTAAAATCGGATTGATTCTTGGGTTTGTTGCAATCGCTTTACTTTTTACTGGCTTACATAACCAATTGAATTTTAATTTTATCGGCCATGATAATTTTCTTTCTCATGATTATGGGAAACCATTCGTTTCCAGAGCGTTGACAAGTTGGATTGGTCAATATATCAAAGGAAAAACAGATTATACATCGGAAGAAATTGTTTATTTTCTTGAGTTTGTTGGGCATTTTTCAATTTTTTTCTCATATTATCTATACTCAAAGTTATACGGTAGTAAAGAGTTTGCGCTCGTATCTACTGTATTTCTGATGTTGTTAATTCCTTGGTTTTTATTTTTGCCAAGGTATATGCCATTGTATTTTTTGTATGATACATATTCGATTTTGTTTTGTATTCTTTTGTTGTTCTCGCTACAAACTCAGTCCTTTGTTACTTTTGCTTTTTTGATTGCCATAGCTACTTTGAATCGAGAGACTTCTTTGATATTTATTGTATGTTACTTTCTTGTGCATTGGAAATTTGGATCCCGATGGAAACTTTTGTTGAAGACTAGTTTCTTATTAGGTCTTTGGTTCGGAATCAAACTTTCTTTAAATTTCCTTTTTGCAGACAAGAGTGGTGCTGTTTATCAAGATCAGTATTGGTCTAATCTAAGTTTTTTTACATCGACTATGTATGAAATTCAGAATCCTAGTTTTTTTGAAGGTTATTACCGCTTGGCTTTTCTGATTTTTCCTTTTTTACTTTTATCTCCGTTTTATTTTAGAAATAATATTAAAATATTGCCTATCAGATTGCGGCGAATGCTTCCTGTTGGCTGGTTGGTTTTGATTGTATATTTGTATACCGCTAATATCTATGAATATCGAATATTTGCAGAATTTTTACCCCTTTATTCTTTGCCACTGATGATCATATTGAAAAATAGGATACTTTTGAATCTTAATGAAATCTAAATCTAAAACACCTAAAATATCAATTATCACAATTGTATTGAATAACAGAATTTTTTTGGACCATACAATACAAAGTGTAGCAAGTCAAGAGTTTACAAACTATGAATATATTATTATTGATGGGGGCTCTACAGACGGAACGAAAGAGCTAATAAAAGATTCAGAGAAGAAGATTGATTATTGGGTAAGTGAACCTGATCGCGGAATTTATGACGCTATGAATAAAGGTGCCAAACTTGCAAAGGGAGAGTGGCTTCTTTTTCTCAATGCTGGGGATAGATTTGCTAATCCTAAAGTTTTATCTGACATTTTTCAGTTAAATAATTTGAATACATACGATTTTATTTTTGGTAATTGGTATACGTGTAATTTACTCAAAACTCCGGATTTATTAATTCCTGGCACGGCAAGTTATGAGCGGGGAGCCATTTTACATCAGTCCGTAGTTTATAAAAAAAAATTACATGAAGTTTATGGTTATTATTTGTTAACGCCTAAACTAATCATTTCTGATTATATATTTTTTCTTTCCATTCCGAGAAATCTCGTATTTCATTTTGAACATCCTATTTCAATTAATGATAACACGGGAGTTTCGACTGCGCCTTGGTCTTATAAACAAAAGTTAGCAATTGATTATGTTTTTAGAAGGATAACTGCATTTCGATTGGTTGTCTTGTATTTGAAATTTCACATTCCTCGGTTTGATTTATATTTATCTAAGAAACTATCGGAATTATTTACAAAGCACTAAGGTTTAAATTCTTTGAGGCAACCGGATAGAGAATATATTCTGTCTGGTTAACTTTTGCAATTGTCGTCATTTTCGAACACCACTAAGGTGAGGAAACAGGAAAGACAAACATTAAAGAAGGATTGGATCCTTTAAAAGCATAAATCTTCGATCAGTTATTGAGAAGATCAATATGATTTATAGGATAGTATTGATTTGTTTCTAAAAGATCGTTGATTTCGTGAGTTAAATTTTTTGACAGAAGGGCTTTGATTAGATCCCTTTTTAGGAAAGGAAATCCATGTTCGGTGATGATTGTATTCCAGAATACATGGGTCGGGTTAATATAGTAAGTTTTGTCAGTGTTTGGACTTAATGAAATAAAGGGTATAAACACAGACATTTTAAAATGGTTTTTTTTCCAATATTTAGTGCCTCCGACTTCATACTCTAGAATGAGTAGTTTTTTCCATCGAGTTGGATAAAAAACAAATTGGTTCCAAAACCTTTCAAAAGCTTCCGATTTTAATACATTATTTTGGAAAACTAAAAAGTAACTCATTAAGTGGTAATCGAACTCGTAAGAGTCTGTAAGTCCCCAGACATCTATATCTGTATTTACGAATTTTGAAAAGATTGGTTGAAGAGGTGTTAGAGGACCATACACACTATCATTCGTTAGAACAATTTGTTCATATGATTTCCAGTCTTTTGTTTCTGATAACCCAACTTTCCAGGAACCAAAATCATAACCGAAGTTTTCTCTCCAGATATATTGTTTTATGAAAGGCCGAATGGATTCGATTTCTTCTGGTAGTGAAATTGGAGATGTATCAATTAATACAATATCGGATCCAAGCTCGTGTAATTTACGTAAATAAAATGTTAAATTTTTGGAAACTTTTCCAGTTGTACTAAAAGTAGAAAACAAAACCAATCGATTGAATTGTTTTTCACGGAATACCGTGTTTACATAGATTTCCGGGACGACAGCCAAAAATATTCTTCGGAATAATTTTGACTTATGGGCAATATATAATAATCTTAGAATTAATTCTTTGAAAAGTATCTTCGTTTTCTTTTTTTGAAGTTTAATCATGAAGGATTTCTGTAAAAACAATCGAACTAAGAATTTATAAAAACTTAGATCTTTATCTTCTGTAAACTGTTTTAAGAGAAAAATTTAAAATATTCTGAAAATCCCTTGATATCGTATAACCTTTTATTTTTTTACTAATATGGATTATTCACGGTTTCCCATTGTTGTTGTAGGGTCGGGTTTTTTTGGCTCGGTCATTGCTGAGAGAGTTGCTTCTGAATTAAAAAAAGAAGTTCTCGTAATTGAAAAGAGAAATCATATCGGCGGAAATTGTTATTCCGAAATCAATCCAGAAACCGGAATTGAATTCCATACCTATGGAACTCATATTTTCCATACTTCTAATCAAAAGGTTTGGGATTATATCCACGGTTTTACTGAATTCAATAATTATTATCATCAGGTCCTAACAACTTTTAAAAATAAAGTCTACCAAATGCCTATCAATTTGGAGACAATCAATCAGTATTACGGTTTGAATCTCAAACCGTATGAGGTAGATTCTTTTTTAGAAAAGGAGAAGGCCAAAGAAAAATTCGACCATCCACCGCAAAACTTTGAAGAAAAAGCAGTATCATTGATCGGTCGACCTTTGTATGAAGCGTTCATTAAAGGTTATACAAAGAAACAATGGAACAAAGATCCTAAAGAGTTACCTGAGTTTATTTTAAACCGTTTGCCCATTCGTAAAAATTACAATGAAAGTTACTACTATAGTCGGTGGCAGGGGATTCCTAAGGATGGTTATGGGAAGATTTTCGAAAGGATGCTTGCGAATCCTTTGATCACAACTTGTCTGAATACCAATTTTTTTGACATAAAGGATAAAATTCCCAAAGAAACAATTTTAATCTATAGTGGTCCAATAGATCAATACTTTGATTATAAGTTTGGCAAATTGGAATATCGTACTCTGCGTTTTGAAACAGAAATACATCCTGTTGATGATTACCAAGGTACATCCGTTATGAATTATGCTGAAGAAGAAGTTCCTTTTACCAGAATTCATGAACCAAGGCATTTACATCCAGAAAGAACTTATGGAAACTCAACGTTAACCATTAAAGAATTTTCATCATTAGATGACGGATCCAATCCATACTATCCTATTAATGATAAGCGAAATACTGATCTAGTAAAGGTTTATCGAAAGGAAGCTGATTCTTTGAAAAATGTTTTTATCAGTGGTAGGTTGGGCGATTATAAGTATTTCGATATGCACGAAACAATTGATGCTGCCCTGACATTATTCGAAAATCAAATCCGTTCGAGATTGGGATAACTTAAAACCTCTTGATAAGGAACTTAAAAAGTTCCTTAAACATAATCAATCTTCCTCGGATGATTTGAAAGATACTCCTTTTTGTGCCACCTAACCCTCTTAAGGTAAAAGTGTTTTGGTGTCTTCTGTAATAGATGAAAGGAGTATCTAATAGAAACACCTTACCTGTTAACTCGGCAACGAGTCCCAACCAAAGATCGTGACCAATTTCTTTCGTTTTAGGAAAGGGAATTGCTTTATCTAAAATAGTCCTTCGGAATGCCATACAAGAGCCGTAATAGGAGCTTCTTGTAATATTTTTGATAATTCCTTTTTTAGACCCGAACAAATTAAAAAAGGAGGAGTGGGTCACGTTCAAGTTTTCATCAGTAACAATTGAGTTATGTAAAACCAAATCATAACTTTTCAATATCTCGTTAATGGTATTTACTTTGTTATCCAACCAAAGATCGTCTTGGTCTGATAAATAAACGTAATCTCCTGAAGCTTTTACTAACGCATTTTGGAAATTTTGAATTGGATCTCTGAATTTCTGATTCAGAAATAATTGTATTCTGGAGTCTTCGGATGCAAATTTTTCTAAAATTTTTACTGTTCGGTCGGAAGAGGAATCATCAGAAATAATCACTTCATCGTTTTCTGACAATTGTATGAGGATAGAATTTAGTTGGTCCGCAATATATTTCTCACCGTTATATGTTGCCATACATACTGAAATTTTTGGTTTCATAAATGTAACTCCCAATCTATTTCAGTTTCTTTATCTGAAAACAAAATATTGTTAATCGTTCCGTTCGAATCCTTGATAATTTTCTTCTATTGACATGTCCCTCTTGGGAAAAGAACTTGTTTGAAGAGTTCGATAAAGGACATTTTAAAGCATAAATCTATGAAAACTCAAAATTTCCCTATTTCGGGACCAGTGCTCATTTTGCCTACGGTTCATGGCGATGATAGGGGCTTCTTTTTGGAGTCGTTTAAGGCTTCGGAATATGCTGCCTTAGGTATTCCTGAACTTTTCCAACAGGACAATCATTCTAAATCCAATCGTAATGTTTTGCGAGGACTCCACTTTCAAGCTCCACCGATGGATCAGGGAAAGTTGGTTCGGGTAGTAAAGGGGTCTGTATTGGATGTTGCCGTTGATATTAGAAAAAACTCAAAAACCTACGGACAACATGTATCTGTAACTCTCACAGAGAAAAATCATGAAATCTTTTGGGTTCCATCCGGTTTTGCTCATGGGTTTCTTGTTTTAGAAGACAATACTGAATTTTTATATAAAGTAACGAATGAATACTCTAAGGAGTCCGAGGGTGGAATCTTGTTTAATGATCCGGCTCTCGGAATTGATTGGGGTATCGACACAGACAGTTGTATATTATCCGAAAAAGATAAACAGCTAACATTACTTAAAGATCTTATCAGTCCCTTTTAGAGAATTTGATAATTTTTTTACATAATTTATATAGTAATAACACAATTAAAAGGCAGTAAAGGTCAAAGAATGAAAGATAGAAGGATTCTTGTCACTGGTGGGGCTGGTTTTATTGGCTCGAATTTTGTTCACACGATACTCGAATCGACGGAAAATGTATCTATCATTGTTGTTGATAAATTAACATATGCAGGTAATTTAAAAAATCTAGATAAGTGGAAAAACGATTCAAGGCTTCAATTTATTAAATTAGATATTACTGATAAAACCGAAGTGTTTTCTAAATTGGAAAATATCCCTGTCACTGAGATTGCACATTTTGCAGCAGAATCACATGTCGATAGATCCATTCTTGGACCCGAGGAATTTGTAAAAACAAATCTAATGGGGAGTTTTTACATGTTGGAATTTGCGAGAATGTTACATGCCCAAAATAAACTAAGGTTATTTCTACATGTTTCTACCGACGAGGTGTTTGGTTCTTTAAGTGCAGAAGGAGCATTTACTGAAACAACCCCTTATGCACCTAACTCTCCTTATTCCGCATCAAAGGCTGGATCGGATCATTTGGTTCGTGCATATTTTCACACTTACGGTTTACCAGTCATTACAACGAATTGTTCTAATAATTATGGTCCATTTCATTTTCCGGAAAAGTTAATTCCTCTTATGATCTTGAACTGTCTTCAAGGGAAATCACTTCCCGTTTATGGCACTGGAGAAAATGTAAGAGACTGGTTGTATGTGAAAGATCATTGCCTTGCCATTGATTTAGTGATGCGAACTGGTAAGTTTGGGGAAACTTATAATATTGGTACTCGAAACGAAAAAAACAATTTAGAAATTGTTTATAAAATATGCGAATTAATGGATGAAAGAAATCCTAAAGGTGCACCTCATAAAAAGTTGATTCAGTTTGTTAAGGACAGGCCTGGTCATGATTTTCGTTATGCAATAGATCCTGCAAAAATCGAAAATGAATTAGGTTGGAAACCAAAATATAAGTTTGAAGAGGCCATTGAACAAACTGTTGATTGGTTTTTGGCGAATAGATCCTGGTGGGAAGAAATTCTATCCGGCGAATATAATAAATACTACGATTCACAATATAAGGAATTAAAAGATAAATGAAGGGTATCATTTTAGCCGGTGGTTCGGGAACACGTCTGTATCCAGTGACAAAGGTTGTGAGTAAACAATTACTGCCTATTTATGACAAACCAATGATTTATTATCCTTTAAGTACCTTAATGTTGGCGGGAATTAAAGAGGTTTTAATTATTTCAACCCCAGAGTCTACCCCTCTATTTCGAGAGATGTTAGGTGATGGTTCTCAATGGGGGATTTCTCTTCAATATGAGGTTCAACCGTCTCCAGATGGATTAGCGCAGGCCTTTCTTATCGGGGAAAAGTTTTTGAACGGCGGTGAACCATCAGCTTTGATTTTAGGAGATAATATTTTCTTTGGTCACGGTATGGAAGAACAACTAAGTGCTGCAGTAGCCAAAAAGAATGGTGCAACTGTTTTTGCTTATCATGTAAATGATCCCGAGAGATACGGTGTTGTTGAATTTGATGCTGAAAGAAGGGCAGTTTCGATCGAAGAAAAACCAATTAAACCTAAAAGTAGTTATGCTGTTACCGGCTTGTATTTTTACGATGCAAAGGTCGTTGAATACGCAAAACAAGTTAAACCATCCAAAAGAGGGGAACTTGAGATCACCGATCTAAATAAGATTTATTTAGAAAAAGGCAATTTGGATGTACAACTGATGGGTAGAGGATATGCCTGGCTTGACACAGGTACTCATGAATCTCTTCTTGAAGCATCAACTTTTGTTGAGACTGTTGAGAGACGGCAGGGCCTTAAAATTGCCTGTCCGGAAGAGATCGCTTATCGTAAAGGTTATATCTCTAAAAAAGAATTGGAAAATTTAGCCGAACCTCTGAAAAAAAATGGATACGGTCAGTATTTGCTTCGAATTTTAAACGAAACTATTTATTCCTAAGAACTAAGAAATCAAAATAAAATGAAAACAATTCTAGTTACAGGATCAACGGGGCAATTAGGAAATGAACTTTTACAATTATCTCATTTGGAGAAAGATTATCGTTTCGAGTTTGTCGATCGTTCTCAATTGAATTTAGCTTCCGAAGAGAGTGTTCGGGATTTTTTCACTAATAAAACTTCTTCCGATTATTTGTCTATTATCAATGCAGCAGCCTATACGGCAGTAGATTTAGCCGAAAAAGATAAACATAGTGCGGAGTTGGTAAATGTGGATGGTCCGAGAAACCTAGCTCAGTATGCAAAGTCAATAGGTGCAAAATTGATTCATGTTTCGACAGATTTTGTTTTTGATGGAAATCATTCTCGCCCTTATAATGAAACAGATTTAAAAAATCCCATATCCGTTTACGGAAAAACAAAATCGGATGGGGAGGATTCTGTTTTAGAAGTAAATCCAGATTCTATTATCCTAAGAACATCATGGGTCTATTCACAGTTTGGAAAAAATTTCTTTAATACCATTGCCAGATTGTCCAAAGAAAAGGAGAGTTTGCGAGTTGTCGCTGATCAGATAGGTTCTCCGACTTGGGCAGGCGATTTAGCACGTGTATGTTTTTCTGCTGCTATCTCTGATCAGTCTGGAATTTTTCATTTCTCCAATGAAGGGGTTGCTAGTTGGTATGATTTTGCTTATGAGATTGTTCGAGCCTTTGGGTACCATTGTGAAGTAATACCGATTGCAACGGAAGAGTATCCGACAGATGCCAAACGACCTGCCTACAGTGTGCTGAATAAACAAAAATTCAGGAAAACATTTGAAGTGCAGAATGTTCATTGGAAAGAAAGGTTGTATCGATTGGTTGAAGAGGTGAAGGGCCAGAAGTTAACGTAAATTTTAAAACAGGCCCATCCATTCAAAAATATCGAATCCGGCTTGTTTTCTATTTTGATTTTTCCTTTCTAATAAACCAATCCCTTTAAAATGAAGTAAATTTTTATGCCTAAAGTATCTGTAATTATGCCTGCTTACAATGCAGTTTCCTATCTCGAGGAATCTGTGAACTCTTTAAAGAATCAAATCTTTACCGATTGGGAATTGTTACTTGTGGACGATTGTTCTAAAGATGAAACGGCTTCTTTAGCAAAAAAAATTGCGAGTACCGATTCTCGTATTCAGTTTATCGCTAAGGAAAAAAATTCCGGATCTGCTGACACACGTAATACGGGGATCAAATTGGCTAAGGGAGAGTTTATCGCTTTTTTGGATGCCGACGATTTGTGGGAGCCGGATTTTTTAGAAAAAATGATTCCATTTATGGAGGAATCCAAAGCTCCCTTTTCCTTTGCGTCCTACCGAATCATCGATGAAGATGGATTCGAATTTTGTGAACCGTTCCTAGTAAAATCTAAGAAATATTCGTATCGAGATTTGTTACATTACAATCGAGTCGGTCTGCTCACGGCTATTTATCATGTTCCGAGTGTTGGGAAAAAATTCTTTGATCCAAGTTTGAAAAGTTTAAGGGATGATTATGCGCTCTGGCTTGATATCCTTCGGGACGGTAAAATTGCGTATGCCAATTCTGAAATTTTAGCACGGTATCGTGTCCGTAGGGGAGCTGCTACATCTAACAAGAAAAAAGTGATGTTAGCCCATTTCCGTATGTTAAAAAACCGTGAAAATATTTCTGCAGTTTATGCCTTAATCCTAACATTGATTCACGGCATAATGGGTCTTCGTAAATATAGAAATAAATAGCGAATTCCCTATCTCATATAATGCTTTTTACCGCTTGACTTTCATTTATCTCCATAATTCCTAGATAGTATCTATGGTCGCTAGACGTAACCTCGGAAGTTCTGAGAAAGCAAACAAAACATCCCTAATCATTCCTATTTATAATGAATCCGGTCATTTGGAGGAATTCTTAGGAAAGATAGACTCCCTTCAATTGCCTACAAAAAAAGAACTTGTATTCATCGACGATGCATCTCGCGATCATTCGCTTGCCATTTTAAAAGAATTTCGTTTTCGTTCCGAACATAAGATTTTGATCCAAGAAAAAAATCAAGGAAAGGGTGCGGCGTTGCACCGGGGAATTGCTGAGGCAACAGGAAATATTATTATTGTTCAAGATGCAGATTTTGAATATGATATGGAAGAAATCCATATGCTCATAGAGCCAATTGCTAAGGGTAAAGCGGATGTTGTGTTCGGTTCTCGTTTTAAAAAAGACGGACGTCAAGTACATCGCACCTTTCATTATTTGATCAATCGCATCCTTACAATACTTTCCAATTTTCTCAGTGGCCTTTACCTCACTGATATGGAAACTTGTTACAAAGCATTTAAAGCTGAGATTGTTCAGAATATTAATTTGGAATCAAAACGATTTGGATTTGAGCCGGAGATTACGGCTAAGTTGGCACGGCTAAAAATCAGAGTTTTAGAATTCCCTATTTCTTATTTCCCAAGGAATTATTTAGAAGGGAAAAAAATTACTTGGAAGGATGGAGTGGCAGCACTTCGTCACATTCTATACTTCAACCTAATAGTTTCCAAGAAGAGTTTTTTTTACAAATCTATGCCAGATAAATACATTCCTAAAACTGCCAACTGGCTTTAAAAATGAAGAGAATTCTACTTCTCCTTTTTGATTTTTTAATCTTTTTTGGTTTTTTAAGTCTTTTCTTTGGAGAAACAAACCAAAAATTTTTTAGAAATGATGCGATTGGTTTAGGATTTTTTCTTTTTACGATTTATTTCGTTTGGAATTTTAAAAAGAAGAAAAACTCTTTTTCTTCTTTATTTCACCTTCTCTTTGTTATATTACTCTCTAATTTTGTTTTTTTTAAATTAGCCGAGTATGATCCCATTCAGCTCCTGCCAGAAAAACTTGCGATTAAGTTGTTTATGTTTTTCTGGTCTCTTGGCTTAATTTACCTTCACTCCAAGTATTCAGAGAAAGAATTTTTTTCCTTTGGTAGCATTTTAGCAATTTTACCATGTTTTGTGACATCTAATTTTATGAGTTATCCGGTAATTCCCATTGGATTTGCACTCGTCCTTACCATTAGACATCAAGAATTAATTCAAAATCGAATCAATTGGCTTCTGCTTGTTGGACTTGCTATCTTTTTATACTGGATTGTAAGAGATTGGTATGACGATTTTGCTTTAATTCGAATTATTCTACTATTTGAAGTATTGGTTTTTGTTTCTATTGCTAGGACCTGGAGAGAAGAGAACAAACAAATCATAGTGGATGGATTGCTTTGGGCATTTCTCATCAATGCTGTTATACTTTCTATTAAAATGTTTTTGGAGCCAAATTTTAGCATTAGCTCTTATCGCGAGGATTTATTCCTTATTCCTGTAAGTTTGATCGGATCAAATTCATTTTTAGTATTAGGACTTGCTGTTTACTCTATGCAGCTAGGGAAGCGATATAAAAATCTGTTTTACTTTGTAGTTTTGCTTTTTGCATCTTTTTTACTCATGATCTCTGTTTCAAGAATATCAATACTCTCGGTTGGTTTACTTGTCTTTTTAACTATGTGGAATCAGCGTTCGAATTCAGTGAAAAAGGTTCTCTTGGTTTTGGCTGTTCCTATCGCACTTTTATATATTTTATTTTCTATATATTCTGAAAAGATGCTTTTAGATATGGGGACAATCGGAATCCGTTTGTCCATTTGGAAGTTGCATTTTTTTTCCACACTTACCAATGCACCGATATTGGGTTTAGGTTTTAATCCAGAAAAAGTAATTCCGTTTTTAGATGTACGTTATTTATCTATTGCTGACTTTGAGTTCGTGAAAGACTATATGATACACTTTCATACTTTTCCTTTAGCACATAATTTGTATTTTCAGATGTTTAGTTCGGTAGGGATTGCCGGGGTTTTGGTTTTTTTCTATTTTGTGTTTTTTTATTCAGTACGATTTGTTAAAAAGTATAATCAGTTTTTACCCAAAGAAAGATTATTGGTTACTATCCTTTTTATTTGGTTAATACATGAGTTTCTTGATTTCAGTAGTTTAGAAGTTGCGAATGTCTTTTTTTTGGGTATTACAACTGTATGTCTCTTACATCCTACGTTTGATGAAGATAAGAATATTGAGAAGGTAAATCCATTTTTTTCAAAAATCTTCTTAACTATTTCTTTTTCCTTATTACTCTTGTTTTCTATTCGGTTTGGTTTTGTAGAACAATCAATTTTTAAGTATTATAAATACGTGCAGCTTTCTTCTTTTTACGAATTTCAATCTAAAACAGATTCCTCTCTGCGTCAGCTAGAGGATCAAGATTCAGATTTCTTTGAAAATTGGAAGATTCGTTTTTTAGGTGAAAGGTATTTTTTTCTTGAACTTGCGTTAGCTACAGGAACGAAAAGGGAAGCTCATTTACTTGTTCAATGTTTTGAAACTATGCCTCGGAAGGAACTTTGTTCTGCTAATTTAATGGCTTATGTGATCAAACAACAAAAGATGGAAAACGCTCTTCATATGAGTCGATATTTTCTATCAACGAAAGATCCATTTGGAATTTATACTCGGGACTTTTTATGAAAAAAAAGAAATCAATTTCCTTTGTCATTCCTTGTTTAAATGAGGAGAAGACCCTTCCTTTGGTTCTAGAAAAACTAGTAACCATTCAGAGAGATTATAAAAACCAATACGACATTGAGATATTAGTATCCGATAACGGTAGTAAAGATAAATCGATAGTTATTGCAAAAAAATTTGGTGCAACAGTAGTTTCTGCTCTAGAAAAGGGATACGGATCCGCTCTTGATACAGGAATTAGGAGTGCCAAAGGTGAAATCATTGTTTTTGCTGATGCAGATGATACATATGATTTTTTGGAATCTCCCGCACTCATTGAAAAACAAATCGAAACAAATTGTGATATGGTCATTGGTTCTCGGTTAGACGGTAAAATTCATACTGGAGCCATGCCTTTTTTACATCGTTACTTAGGGACCCCTGTAATTAATTGGATTATCAATTTACTTTATGCTAAAAAAACAAAGATTCATGATAGTAATTCTGGATTCCGTTGTTTTAAAAAAGAAAGTTATTTAAAATGGAATGTAAAAAGTAAGGGAATGGAATTTGCATCAGAACTTTTGATCAAAGCTTTGATCAATGATTCTACTATGTATCATGTTCCAGTTTCCTTGTATCCTGATAAGGCTGGAAGAATTCCTCACTTACGTACATGGCGCGATGGAATGAGGCATTTATTGAGGATTTTATTTTATGCTCCTCATCTATTTGAACGAGTAGGTATTTCCATATTTTTTGTTGCATGGTCTCAACTTATTGTTTCTGTATTTGTAGGAAAGGTAATCACCATATCCGGCGTTAATTTGTATGGATTACATTCTATGGTATTATTTTCCTTTTTTTCAATTTTGGGTTTGAGTTTTTGGGGAACTGGACTTCTGATCGCAACCAAACAGCCGAGGATTAGTAGGATATATCAGTCAATTTTATCTATGGAAGAAGACCGACTTTTTTTCGTATTGTTAAGTGGTTTCGGAATCATTGTTTTGGCGGTCATTTGGATATTTTTGCAATGGCAAAAATCTGGTTTTGTTTTTATTAATTTTGAACGTGAATTTATTGTTGCAACTAACCTCAGCTTGGCTCTGTTTATCTTTGGTTTGCAAGCTGTGACAGCACATATCATTAAAAGAGATTAAAATGAGCTTTCCCAGAAGGCTGTTTATCTATTTTCTCCTTCTACTAATTCCCATTTTCTATAGATGGAAGTGGAATGACAATACTGTATTTGTTTCTAGTGACCCTGAAATTAAATACTATCAAGTCATTCATAACCTTGAAGGTGGTCCTGCTGAGGATTGTTATTTTCCAGCTAAAGATTTGGGGTTCGATACTTCCATGATCCCATTTGGATACCCATGGGCTTTCTTTTTGAAAGACGGAAATTGTGTATTTCAATACCCAGTATTGTTTAGCTGGATTCAAAAAATCTTAATTACCATTTCATCCAAGAAGTGGATCACTTATATTCCCATTCTATTTTTCTTTTTTAATTTTTATCTTCTGGATCGAATATTGACTAGATACGAGAAGAGGGGATTTGTAATATTAGTTGCCGTTTTATGCATTCAATGTCTAACTCCGATTTTTCTTTCTGCTTTAGATTATTCCGAGTTAACACTAACCAATTTTTTCTTTTTATCTGCAATATTATCCTTCCTTGAGTTTCAAGAAGAAAAACGCTTTCGTTACGGAGTCCTTCTTGCGGTTGCCATTGTTTTTAATTTCCAACTTCGTCCAGAATCCACAATTGCCCTTATTTTCTTTTTAGGGATTGGTTTTGGACTGGATCCTAATAAATGGAAGTTAACAAAGAATCTCATCCCATATATTCTTCTTTGTCTCCTAGTACAAATAGTCTTCTTTTATTGGAATCATCAAGTGTATGGTCATATACTTGGAATGCGAGGATTAAACACAGTGACCGATATGGGATCTGGAGCGATTCAAAGGAACCTGATTCGAGAATGGCTTGCGGATTTATGGGGTAACGAATTTAAAATTGGAATTTTTAAAGGGTATCCGATTTTATTTTTAGGTCTCATTGTATTGTGTTGGGAAAGGAAGTCCGAGATTTTTCCCTTTTTGTTTTCTGGTCTGTTGTTTATATTTCTTTTACCAATTTTATCACCTTACCGAGCAGGTGTGGATATATTTGGAATGCGATATTATGAAAGTGGCATTTATCTTCTAATGCTTGGTGTTTTTTTATCCTTTGCTAAAAGAGAATACACACTTTTATATTTTTTAATTTTATTACCTTTTCTTTATTTCTCTTACAAATCAGATTCAAGGGCCATCAAACAATGGTCATCTTCTGCTAAGTTATATCATCAAATTATGAAACAGATCGATTCACTAGAACCAGACCTGATTGTCCAACGTGGACTTTCTTTGTCTTATCTAGTTGGTGATAGTTATATTAAATATCCACAGGTCGCTGTTTATTCTAACGAAGATTGGGAAAAAGTTGAAACGATTCTGGGAAATCAAAAAATGAAAATTTTATATTTACAATGGGAGGGAAATAAACTCGTGAATGAGGAATTTCCTTCTACTATATGGAAAGAAAAATTTGATATTAATTTTGAACTAAAACCGGTCGTTTATAAGATTCAGTCTAAACATTCGCTGGCTCACTTTAAAGGTTTTCTTTTGGAGAAACAGAAATGAAGAAAATTCTAAATTGGATGAATCATTTGCAGTTGGCGATAACGAATCCAAAAGTCATTATTTCTGTTTTAGTTTTCTGTGTTGGTTTTTTGATTTTCAAACGGATTGGATGGGATAGTGGACTTGGTCCTTTAATGCAGTCGGATTCTCAAATCAAACTCTATCAAACATTGGAATATAAAGAGAGAGGAATTAATTCTCATCAGTGTTTTTCCAAATACCATGACTTCGATTCGGACTTCCGGTTTTATCCCTTTCGTTATCCATGGGCTTACTTTACTACAGAAGTTAATGGTCAGAGGACCTGTGTTTTTCAATATCCAAGTTTCTTTGCACAGTTTTTTTCCCTATTTCCTATTCCCTATCGCGCTTATAATGCCGTTATACTTTTACTTTATTTATTTTTGAGTTGTTCTGTTGTATTGTTTTTACGTTCGATTTTCGCGATAAAGAAAGTAGAATACTTAGGATTAGCAGGGCTTTTGTTTTTAGTCGGATACGCTGTATCAAGTGCTATTGAATTTTCAGAGAGTATCCCAGCTCATCTGCTTTTACTTTCTTTTTTCTACTCCGTTTTTCGTTTGGAAAGCACAGCGAAAAGTTCTATTGTCCGCGATTTCTTTTTTGGTTTTTGTGGGGGAGTTGCGATTTTCCTACGTTCCGAATCAGTAATATATATCGGATTTTTAGGTTTAGTTGTTCTGTATTACAATCGAAGCCAGTTACTATTGTTTGTAAAAAAGTATTGTCCACTTGTTTTCGGTTTGGTTTTCGCTTTGGTTTTATTTGGTTATTATAACTATAACGAATTCCAAGAGGTTCTTGGCGTTCGAAGTAAGGTTAGTTTCGATGATTTTTCTAGATTACTTTTTAAAGAAAGAATTCATTTAGTTTTTGAATTTTTCTTTGGCGATACCAATCGTATTGGTTTTTTATTCTATTGTTTGCCTATTGTGTCTCTGGTTATCTATTCTGTTTTAAAAGTAAATCTAACATATCTGCAAAAAGTAATGATTGTATCCGCGATTCTTTCATTTTTCAGTGTTGTTTTCCTTAGTCCGTATTCTTCTGGAGGATTATACTTAGGTTTACGGTTTACAGAGTTTTCTTATCTTATTATTTCGATTTTTGTTATTTCATTACTTTCGACAGTGACCTTACCGAGAGAACGTCAAATCATTCTTCTTCTGATATTGTTGCAGATTGGATTTGGGCTTTATCACGTTCGGCGAAATTTCAAAACAATTGATTATGTTAAAAAATACCACGATATCTTTCAGGAGAAATTAGAAAAGTATCCGAATGCACCAGTGGTTCATTTGAGCACTTTTGATTTGTTGCTTATATCTGATTCATTTTTGAAAAAACCACATTGGATTGCAAATCGGCAGACCGAATTTAGTGACTTAGAATTAAAGTTTTTGAGCTCTAATGTAAAACATTTTCAAGTATTTGTTTATAATTTTAAGCCACCGAAGGACGATAATGTCACTCAGGAATTCTATGAAAATTGGGTAGATACGAAATACGAAATTAATTCTAAGTATTATAAAAAAGTTTCTGATGAGGAAATCGCCGGGTTTCGTCTGATGTTCTGGGAGAAAAATTGAAACAACAAAATTTTACATTTCATAGATATCGTTTCGAATTAGGCATTCTATTGGTTTTAGCTATTGGGGTTTTTCTTCGACTCTATCAGTTGGATCGCCAAAGTTTATGGGGTGATGAACTTTATTCAGTGTATGGCTCTTCTCTTTCTAGTTGGTCTGATTTTTGGATCTATCTTGCAGAAGACCCTCACCCTCCTTTGTTTCAAATTTTACTTTCTTATTGGATTCGATTTTTACCAAAGTTCACCGAATTTTCGATAAAGTTGTTTCCGGTTTCTATTTCTATACTGAATTTATTTGTGCTTTGGATTTTGACTCAATCTTGGGAAAAACCAAAAAGATTTGTATTTTTATTTCTAATTTCTCTTTCGCCAGGGGCAATTTATTATGCTCAAGAAGTTAGATCTTATTCGCTTCTACTTTGTTTGTCCTCGATTATCCTTGTTTTATTCGTTAATTTAGATAACAAAACCAGTCAGCGATTCCGATTTATCTCTTTAGTTATTACTTCTATCTTAGTTTCTTATGTTCATTTGTTCGGCTTTATTTTTGTCGGAAGTTTATATTTTGTGTTTTGGTTACGGTTTCTATGGAAACGAGATGAACAAACTAGATGGGTTTTTCTTCTTGGTTTATTGACTTTTTTAGCCTTTATTCCTTTTTTATACCAGTTGATGAATGGTACAAAGATTGCTACTGCCAGTTGGATTGATCCTCCAAGTTTGCTATTGTATCTCGCATATTATTCTCTGTTTTTTTATACTTCAAAGAAGTTTTTATTTCTGACAGTGATTGTTCCTATTCTCGTATTCTTTTATTGGATATTTAAAGATATTAGAGGTTGGAAAGGTAGTGATACTAGTGAAAGGTTTTCTTCTTCACAAACATTTCTTTTCGTAGCTTTTTGTATTGTAATTTCTACAAGTCTATTTTCTTTATTTAAACCCATTGTTACCAATCGAAATTGGATCGTAACACTTCCTTTAATTTACTATTTTGTGGCGGATCATCTCAAGGTTGCTGTCGAGCGTTGGTATACCATTGTTGTGTTGATTTTCTTAACTCTTTTTTCTCTTATTGATTTCAAAAAGAATTACTATTTCGTATTTAAGGAAGATTGGAGAGGGGCAGCTCATTTTATTGCAAACAACTGTGAACCCCCAGTTTTATTTTCTGATTCATATCCGGAATATCTGAGTTTGTATTTAAGCTGGGATGGTCATAAAGAATTTTCTCCGGTTCTGACTGGTGCAGATTTAGAGATTTCACAATCAAAAATCTGTGTCGTTAAACGTTTTTTAGGTGGAAATGGTCTTGGGCTTCCTTCATCCGTTGCGATGGAAAAAGTTGGACAATCTTTGTTTTATGGTTTTACTATAGAGGAATACAAAAAGAAATGATAGGAAAGATACTTCAGTATGTTGGCTCGATTTTTGTAAAGAAATCATTTGAGTATGAAAATTTAAATGGAATTAGGGCTTTTTCAATTTTATCAGTTGTTATATTTCATGTTTGGGTTACAGTTAAGCCAATTATCAATGATTCACCTGAGTGGTTATCATTACTTCTGAGTTCTCTTTCTTCGGGGGTCGATTTTTTCTTTTTACTTAGCGGTTTCCTGATTTATGGAGGTCTCAGGCGTGAATACGAAAGCAAGGGTGTAGTTAGTATTTCAGATTTTTTTATCAAACGAAGTCTTCGTATATTCCCAGCATTTTATTTTGCTTTAGCTGTTCTATATTTTTTTAAAAGTTATCAACTATCAAAATTTAACCCAGCATTGATTCAAGACCCAAATGCAGCTGCAATGTTTGAAGAAATTAGAATTGGCCTAGCGAATGTTTGGGTGGATGCCTTGTATTTGACTGACATTTTTCACGTGCCAGTTGTTTATAATGGCGGTTGGTCTCTGTCGATAGAAGAGCATTTTTATCTAATTTTACCTTTTTTCTGTGTTTTTTTCTTTTTTAAAATTAATTTTTCATTTCGACTTTATTTTTACGGACTCTGTTTCATTGTCGCGTTACTTATTCGCTATTTGGTTTCCTTTCCTGATCCAAATATGGATGCTGTTTATTTGTTATATTGCAGATTTGATTCTATTCTCTATGGTATGTTGGTGTATGAATTATACCATCGGTATCCTTGGAGTCAGATTCAAATATTAGGAAAGACCATTTTCTTTTGGATTCTTTTGCTTCTTTCTTGTTCTTTGATTGTATGGATGCATCAAATAGATTCTGGTAGCGCATTTGCTATCGTCTTTCGACCCTCCATTGTTTCTATTGGATTTGGAATTTTAATGTACCTGTCTTTTTTTAATAGAACGATTTTGAATTTGTTTAGTTTTCCTATATTTCGACCATTCGCTAGGTTAGGTTATACAGCATATCTTTGGCATATCATCGTAATTCCTTTGGTTGCGAAAAAGATTACACCATTAGTAATTCGTGAACCAAGTTTGGTTTCAGTATTTATCGCGATTTTCTGGGTTATTTTAAATACATTTCTAATTTCTTGGATTGTTTATTTGATTATCGAACTTCCGTTTTTAAGATGGAAAGAAAGATTGGTCCATCCGGTTAAAATTTAGTAATTGGCTTTAAATCTAATTTGGTAAAGTTTCTAAATGACAAGATTTCAAATGGAGATGGTTGCCATTTTAGTTAAGCGATTTAATGGGAATACTCACTCTTTCTTTGATTTTGCTAGGCCCGGATCAAACCAATTAGCTCACGTACTTCGCAATCGAAAGTCGATTGCGGGAAATTTTAGATTATATCAATTGGGAGTTTTATGAAATATTACTTAGAAGAAAGAAAAAATCCGAATTTATTATCTATCATTATTCCTTGTTACAATGAAGAGTCTGCTCTTCCGTTTCTAAAAGAACGGTTAACCCAACTTTTGAAACTCCTTTCAATGAAAACAGAAATCATTTTTGTCAATGATGGTAGTACGGATGAAACTATTTTTCAATTAGTTGATTGGTCCAAGGTCGATTCAAGAATTCAAGTTGTGAGTCTTTCTCGAAATTTTGGCCACCAAATTGCCGTAACAGCGGGAATGGATTATGCTAAAGGTGATGCTGTTGTTGTTATGGATGCTGATTTACAGGATCCACCCGAAGTGATTTTAGAGATGCTCTCCAAATATCGAGAAGGATATGATGTTGTATATGGGCAAAGACTGGCTCGTTCTGGGGAATCTTTTTTTAAGAAAACGACTGCTTGGGCTTTCTACCGAGTTATGAAGATTTTAGTTCATAAAGATCTTCCGTTGGATTCTGGAGATTTTCGTCTGATTTCGAGAAGGTGTTTGGATGCCTTAAATGGATTACGTGAAAACCATCGGTTCTTACGAGGAATGAATGCGTGGATTGGTTTTCCACAAACTCCTGTGTATTACAATCGTGATCCACGAGTTGCGGGGGAAACAAAATATCCTTTGCAAAAAATGTTAAAATTGGCGATGAATGCAGCAGTTTCTTTTTCTCCATTACCTTTGCGGTTTAGTTTGGGTTTAGGAATTGTTGTGGCAATCATTGGTTTTGGAGTCGGTGTTTATGCACTTTTTCGAGCCTTTCAACATTTTATTTTAAAAATGCCAATTGTTTATAATCCAGGATGGGCCACCATCGTGACATTGATTTGTTTGATTGGAGGATCTATTTTGATCTCAATCGGAATTTTAGGTGAATACATTGCTCGGATTTTTGAAGAATCAAAAGGACGTCCTTTGTATGTGGTTGAGTTCGTGAAAGGTGGAAATCCGAAGACCCGAAAATAAAATCCATTTCATTTTTTGATTTGTTATTTTGATTTTACAGTTCCCGTCCAAATGCGATAGGTTTGTCTATCCAAAATCTGGAAATCACTAGTTATCAATCGCATTTGAGTTTCTAATTTGCCTTCCTCCCATTCAGAAATGGGATATCCCGATTTCCGTTTGTCTTCATTGATTGCCTCTTTCATTTCCTTCGAAAATAGAACTGGATTCCAGGTGATAAAGGCAATTTTTGAATTTGGGTTTGTTGTCAAAATTCTATTTAATAGTTTTGAGTTTAGGTCTGTTGTATAAGAAACGATTACAATATGATCGAAATAATAACTTCCACATGTATAAAAATTTAGATAGTCCTGCAATACAAGAATATCAGGTTTTACCTCTGTTAAAATCGGCGCGAATTTTTTTTCCAAGTTAGTTTTTGACTTTTGTAACTTCGCACCAAGGATTCCCAACGAAAAGGTAAAAAGACCAAAGGTGAGTAAAAAAGAAAAAAACAATTTCTTCCTTTTCTGATAATAATAGCCGAAGAAAGGTTTTAATAAGTAAAGATACGGAAAAATTAGAATTGTATAAAACCTGGGCCCCCAATTGTTAAACCCGTCATTAGGTGCAATGAATGGTATGATGAGAAGTGTTAACGATGTTGCAATTAGGAGAATTTTTTTGGAATCAGATATGGTTTTGTATTTGTACCAATAGACTGTGAACAGAATGAAGGCGAAAGGTAGGTATCCAAAAAAGCCGATCTTTCTATTCGAATAGAATAATAAACTTAGAAACCACTGTAATCTTTTTGAAAAACCAGCGGAAAATCCACTTGAATTTGCTAAAAATCGAGTACCTAAAAAATGTCCATATAAGCTTTGATTGATCGATAAATAAAGAATGAGAAACACTATAGTCGATAGTAAAAATGCAGAATAGGATTTTAGATAACTCTGAAGTTGCTGAAACCCATTTCTTTTTAGATAAAAATATAAATGGCTAAGAAAAAAAATGCCAAAAAAAGGTAATGTGTCTAATCTTACTATGATGATCCAAGCGAGAAAAACACCGCTGATCAATTGAAATGATACCGAACTTCCTTTTTTTAAGAAAGGATATAAAGCAATAGTAGAGAAGGCAAATATCGCCGGTAATTCAGAATACTCCCAACTGAGTGGCCAGAGAAAGGTTCCAAAAAAGGAAATTGTTATCAATAGAAGAGAAAAATGATAATATCTTTTTAAGAAAAAGAAAGTTAAAAGAAGAAAAAGCAGAGAAGTGTATGGCAAAAATGAAATTGGTAATACAAAAAGGAAGGGTGCCAATAAATAAGCAAATTGGATGGGGAAGGCACTAACTAACTTTTCGTTAGTTTTGATATATAAGTTTTTTGCAAGGTGGAAAAACTCTAAATTAGGATCAAAAGCTTTTGCCGGATAATACAAATTATCCGACAAAAAATGATTTTGCCAAATAGAATAGGTTTGTACTGCTTTGTCATGGCTGTCTTGAAAGAGTGAATAACGTGGTTGGGTATATTCGATAGAATAGAAAACTACTAAAATAAAAAAAATCCAAAGGATCCCGGTTTTCATTTTACTATGACTTCTTTTCATTCTTGTGAAATTCCCTTATAAACCTTAGTTAATTCAATTCGTTTTGTATGAATAATCGATTGCTTTCTAACGATTTATCAAGACAGTATGCCAATATCGTAGCATTATGAAAGAATATTTTTTTGAAATTTTTAAGAAAAACAAAAAGGAAATTAACGAGCTTTATGGGATTCGTGCACTCAGCTGTTATTTGGTAATTCTATTTCATTGTTTTGCATTTTCTATTGAGTCTTTTCCGAGCCATTATGCCCCGTATTTGAACAATGCGCAGAATGTCGAATTTCTAATGAGTTTGTTCTTTGTGATTAGTGCTTTTTTGGTTTCCACTTCCTTCTCAAGGGAATTGGAAAGAGCGAGTTTTGTGGAGAGTTGGAAAAATTTTGTTATCAAACGTAGTTTACGAATTTTTCCTGCCTTTTATGTAATTTTGTCTGTTACGATTCTCATAATGGCTGGAATCTTAAAAAAGAGCCAAGGAACGGAAAGTGCATCTGTTTTTGCTGAGGGTCTTGTAGGTTTAAAATTGAAACTCTCCTATTGGTGGACTGATTTAGCTTATATATCCAATTATTTTCCAAATCGTATTATGGTGCATGGCTGGTCTCTATCAATGGAAGAACAATTTTATCTGGCCATGCCAATTGTTTTTTTATTTTATACTAAGGTTCTCACCAATCGAAATCAGAAATTTATTTTTTTAACCCTCCTTCTTTTGTTTCCTAATTTCATTCGGTATTATTATTTTCAGAATTCTAAGTTTGAATCTTTTGATATTTATGTACAAACATTGTTTCATCCAATCCATACACATTTCGAACCGTTTGTTTATGGTATTCTGCTAATGGAACTTTGGAGGTCTGGTAAGATCTCAACGGAAATTAAGGGACTTAAAACTGCGTTTTATATAATCTTTAGTATTTTGTTTTCTATTTTTTGTTATGTATGTACATTAGAATTTTCGGAAGCAAAAGAATACTTTGTTGTTTATCGAATTAGTTTTTATTCTTTTTTTGCCTTCGTGATTGTTTTTGGGGCAGTCGGAGGATTTTTTTCTAAGATTTCCTTTTTTTTGGCGAATCCATTTTTGGTTTTTATCGGTAAACTCAGTTATGGGATTTATTTAGTGCATATGTTGGTGAATACAACGGTAATGTTAACCGTATTGGATCATAAAATTGTAGAAAATAATGATTTTCTCAGGTTGATTAAGGCTTCATTCATTAGTCTATTTATCTCTACTATCATTGCTCTTGTCAGTTATCTTGTGATAGAGAAACCTTTTTTGAAAATTAGAGAATGGACTCAAGCTAGGTTTGATATTTCTACGAATACTTTTTACTATGTGAAAGGAAATGCCAAAGAAAGGACTCTTGTTTCTTTGTTTTTAACCTTTTTATCTTTTTTCCCTTATCTAATCATCAAGCAGATGGTTGCTGTTGCTTTCATTCCTGAGGGGGTTTTGTCTACAGGCATCGTTTGGTTGTGTTTAACGATACCTATTTTAATCAACCTTTGCAGTTTAGCGATCAAGAAAAAACTGTTTTTCTACTATTACCTAAGCCGATTTCAAGATTAAAACAGATCTGATAAAATCGGTTCTGGATTTTAGATTTTAAGATTTAAAGGCAGAAACGAGACCTTCTTTTAGTTTCTGCTTTGCTCCTTCCGCTGATTTCGGAATTGTCAATTCATCAAACAATTTCAATAGAAATCCTTCATCTACTAATTTTCCCTCTAAAACCTTCCCAATCATTCCCGCCACCACGGCTAGATTTTGTTCGATTGTAAAATAACCTTCGGACTCTAAGATCAGAGCCATTCCGATAGCACCCTCTGTTCCGTAGAATGCTTGTTTGGCTCCAAATGCCGATTCATACATTCCCTCAGGAAGTGCCTCCTTTACTTTTTCACGCATTTCTGATTCACTTGGACCATGGCTGGTTTTATTGATGATGCTGAGTTTTACTGGATTAATGTTTCCGTGAATCCTTTGTATTTCTTCTGCAAGAAGACGGATTTTTTTTGCCGCATCTCTTGTGATTGCATCCCGCCCAAGGAAATTCAGTTTGTATAAATATTCTTCTAATTCATCCCCAGTTAATTTTCCCATACAAATAATCTGGTAAAGGGTAAAAATCATATAATCCGATTCTGTATTGTCACCAAGAAGGATTTCCTTCGATTCTGTCGGTAGATAGATGCGGTCATAAAGAAGGATCGAAAGTTTATAGGACATTTGGTCAAAGAGACTTTGGTAGGAAGCACCTAAGAATTTTTTTGTCCTAGACCAAGCTGGTTTGAATCCATTTTGTAAAAATTCGATTGGATTGAAGATTGTTCCCAGTACTTTGTCAAAAACTCCCTTGATGGTTCCTTCTAAGTATTTGAGATGTAAGGATTCGATTTGGATATTGTCTTTGGCAATGGTAGCAAGCATAGTTCTACGAAAGAAGTGGGGGCTTGCGGAAATAAAAGCAAGAGGGGCGTTTGAGAGAGCTATCCTCATTTCCCGATACAATTCAGGCATGCCCGGAAGCGCCTGTTTTTGGTTAGGTGTTTCGAAGACAGCAGTGAATTTTCCTTTTCCTGAGTGTATGTCTGTTGCTAAATAAGTTTGATCAATGTCTGATGTGACAACCATTCCTTTGTAGTCTTCTGGAAGGATTCTAAGTTTACCCTTTCCCACAATTGTTGTTTTTCCTAAAATAGAATCTTCGGTGTTGTTTAAATGGGCTAGATCTTTTGAGTATTGGCGAAAACTATCCAACCCTTCCAATACCACTTGGAAGTCATGAGATCCTATTGGGAGTTTGTCTCGAATTTCGCAGGAAAAAAATCCGTCTTCATCTGCTTTGATTTTCCCTGAGGTGTAGATTTTGTTCCCCGCTAAATCAAAAACCTCTAATTTTAATACGGGTTTTCTCACGGGCGCCAAAGAGAAATCTAAAAAGGGTGTGATTTTTGTTTCATCCCCGATAAAAAGCCCTGTCATCAAATCCCAGAGCCCTTCCGCCTTCATAAGATCAGTAATCCCCACATCGACCACTTGCCCTCTGACATAAGAGCGCCTTTCTCTTCCTAAAGATCCTCCGCAGACAGCAATTCTTTTGATATCGGTAATGATTGGTTGTGTGGTATTTGGTTCTTGGGACATAGAATTTATGCCCTATAGCGTCTAAGAAAACAAGGAGCCGTCTATTCCTTTTTATGGTTTCACTACGATCCACCAACGATTTTGTCCGACTTTTGCAAAAGGAAGGAGAACTCCATGTAGTTTCCGAACCTGTGGATCCTTATTTGGAGCTTGCTGAGATCCAAAGACAAGTTGTGGCCAAAAAAGGCCCAGCCCTCTTATTTACAAATGTCAAAGGAACCAAGTTTCCCGTAGCCACCAATCTCTATGGTTCAGAAAAGAGAATCCATCTTGCCTTTGGGCCAAAACCCGTGGCAACGATCGAACGTCTGGCCAAACTCGCGAAAGAAATTTTTCCACCTAGGTTCTCTAAACTTTGGAAAGAACGTTCGCTAGGACTATTGCCCTTCCAAGTGGGTTTAAAACAGGTTAGAAGAGCTCCTGTTCTCTCTGGTGAGGTTCTTTCAACAAATGACTTACCTCAAGTGGTTTCTTGGCCAAAAGACGGAGGTGCCTTTGTGACCTTACCTTTGGTTTATACCCAACATCCAGAATCGGGAAATGGAAACTTAGGAATGTACCGGGTACAACTCTACGGTGACAAAACCGTAGGTATGCACATTCAAATCCATAGAGGAGGTGGATTCCATTATTATGAGGCCGAAAAAAAAGGAGAGGCCCTTCCGGCACATGTTTACATCGGTGGACCTCCAGCCCTCACTATTGCGGCCGTGGCACCACTTCCCGAAGAGATCCCCGAACTTGTTTTTGCTTCCTTCCTTATGGGCGAAAAACTAAGGATGAAAAAAGATAAATCGGTTTCTCCTTATCCGATTGTTGCGGATGCAGATTTTGCTCTCATTGGTACCATTCCTCCCGATTTAAGAAAACCAGAAGGTCCTTTTGGCGATCATTATGGATACTATTCCTTGTTACACGATTATCCCTACTTAGACCTAAAACATATTCTGCACAGAAAAGATGCCATTTGGGCGGCTACCGTTGTAGGAAGACCTCCGCAAGAAGATCATTACATCGCTGAGTTTTTACAAGACTTACTATCACCTATGTTTCCATTGGTCATGCCACAGGTACTCGGCGTTTGGGCTTATGAGGAATCAGGTGTGCATTCTCTTGCCGCTGCTATTGTAAAGGAACGTTATTTCCGGGAAGCCTTTATGGGAGCCCTAAGGATTTTGGGGGAAGGGCAGTTGTCTCTTACAAAATGTTTACTTGTGACAAACGAACGAGTGAATCTAAAAAACTTTTCAGAAACTTTCCGAGTCATTACAGAAAGGTGTGATCCGAAAACTGATTTTTTTATCTTTAGTCATATCAGCCAAGATACTTTGGATTATACCAGTGGGACGGTGAATAAAGGCAGTAAAATGTTATGGATGGGAATTACTGAGGCTAATGCACCTTTAAAGTATCCCAATCTACCAAAGGAATTTTCTGGTCATTTCAAAGACAAACGTTTTCAAAATCCAAAAGTTTTTTTACCGGGCGTACTTGTGGTACAAGGATCTGGTTATCTTAAAGAAGATCATTTGGCTTCAGCTTTACTCCAGGAAGACCTTGGTCGGTTCCATTATGTATTTCTTGTGGATGACGCAGAAGATTCAGTGCGAACGGATTCTGATTTTATCTGGACTATGTTCACAAGAATGGAACCGGCATCGGATGTTTATGCAAGAACAGATACAAAACAAAACCATATTTCCTACCAAGTTCCGATTGTTTTTGATTGTAGGATGAAACCTTGGATTCCTGAAGTTCTTGTTCCTCTTCCGGAAACAGTAAAACAAGTAAATGAAAAATTTGGAAACATGATCGACTTTCTCTGATTTCATTTGATCGGATCCTTTAGAATTCGACATTTGTTTTTCTTCTTGTTTGTAAAAAGTGAATAGATAGAAACCTTAGGTATAAAAAACTAAAACGAAGACATGGCAAAAAAACTAACTCTCGTCACTGGAGGCGCAGGCCTCATCGGATCCCAAATCATCGAAGACCTAAATCACAATGGAAACACTGACATCTTGGTCGTGGATCATTTGGGAACAACAGAGAAATGGAAAAACCTACAAAGGAATTTTTTCCAGGATTATTACGAGAAAGAAAAGTTCGAGTTGATGTTGGATTCGGGGCATCCACTTCTAAGTGAGATTTCAGAAATTTATCATTTAGGCGCCTGTTCTGCTACCACAGAAAAAGACGCCACATACCTTATACAAAATAACTTTCATTATACGAAAAAATTGGCCGAGTTTGCCGTATCAAAAAACATTCCCTTTCTTTATGCTTCGAGTGCCGCAACTTATGGGGAAGGTGAGTTTGGATACAATGATCAGGCTGCTATCGAGAATTTAAAACCCCTCAATATGTACGGGTATTCCAAACAACTTTTTGATTTGTATGCTAAAAAAATGGGAATCGCCGACAAAGTGATCGGACTCAAATACTTCAATGTTTTTGGATATGGGGAGGCCCACAAAGGAGACATGCGTAGTTTGGTTCTGAAAGGATACGAACAAATTCGAGATACAGGAAAATTAAAATTATTTAAGTCCTATAAACCAGAATACAAGGATGGAGAACAAAAACGTGACTTCCTTTATGTAAAGGATGCTAGTAAAATCAGTATTTATCTCTGTAGTGAACGAAAGTATGGATTGTACAATGTAGGACGGGGGATTGCCGAAACCTGGAACGATTTAGCGAACGCTTTGTTCGTTGCTATGAACAAACCAGTAAATATCGAATATGTGGAGATGCCAGAATCTCTAAAAGACAAATACCAATACTACACCTGCGCAGAAATGGAAAAGATAGGTCAAACGGGGTATCCCTTTGGTTATACCAACCTCAGGGATTCTGTCGGGGAGTATGTTCGTTTCTTGTTAGAAGAAGAGAACTAGTGTTTACTTTTTATACACTTTGACAATGGTTTGGATCAAATCTTTGAATTTGGGATCTTTCAAACTATAAAATACCTGGTTGGAAGATTTTCGAGATTCTAAGATTCCGTTGTTTTTCATCTTACTTAGGTGTTGAGAAGCTGCCGATTGGCTCGTTCCTAACAATTCAACAAGCTGTCCTACCGTTTTTTCTTCTTTTGCTAGTGTATAAAGAATCAATAAGCGGATCGGGTGGGCAATCCCTTGGATTCCCTTAATGGCTTGTTCCAATTGTTGTTTTGTCAGTTCAGTTTTTATTTTCATCAGTAAGAATTCCGTTATATCCTTATGACGAATAGGTATTGTATTTACCTACGAAATTTTTTTCGTTTATAAAAAAAATGACAAAAACATGCAATAAATTTCAAAGGCCCTCGAAACCCGAGGGCGAAGTAATTAATCAAAGTTAGATTCGGACACCACCCGAAATCTCTAAAACCACACCTGTTACCAAATCATTTGAGATGATAAATTCCGCTGTGGATGCAATTTCATCTGGTTCCCCAAGTCTTCCCACTGGGATGATGGATTTCCATTTATCGAGAGCTTCTGGGTTCATATCCTTTAGAACCATTTCGGTTCCAATAAAACCTGGTGCAATTCCTGCCACTCGGATTCCAAATTTTGCAAGCTCTTTTGACCAAGTTACAGTCATAGCAGCAACACCAGCTTTCGCAGCGCTGTAATTGGTTTGTCCTGAGTTTCCGTGCATAGCAATGGAAGCAATAGGGATGATCACTCCCTTCTTTTGTTCTACCATTTTGGCAGCGGCTTCACGAGCCGTAAGAAACACCCCTGTCAAATTGACATCAATGACCGATTGCCACTGGTCGATTCCCATTTTGCCTTTTACTTTTCCTGTCTCTTTGTCCACTCGAATCAGCAGGCCATCGCGTAAAATTCCTGCATTTAAAATAGCAACATCGAGACTTCCCTGGAACGCTGCTGCTTCTTCAATGAGGCGAATGCTGTCTTCTTCTTTGGCAACGTTGGCAACAATGCCGGTCGTTTTGATACCTTCTTTTTGGAAGAGGGCGACGGTTTCGTCCAATTTGTCTTTTTGAATGTCAGAGAGAATGATATTGGCACCAGCTTTTCCTAAGCGGTAAGCCATTGCCTTTCCGAGTCCACCGGCTGATCCGGTGACGAGAATGTTTGCACCTTTTAATTCCATGTCCACCAGTTTCGAAAATGGTGAACATGAGGTCTATCCAAATCGGGGGTTGATTTTCTTAGATTTCTGCTAGTTCGGCGCTACGAAACGACACGTAATTGTCGTTAAATGGTATTTCGACGCGCGCTACCGTTCGATCTCCATGAGTGATGATCCGAAATAGGTTTGGGTCAACCCCTTCATTTTTGAGAAGGATCATAATGAGGGCAATTCCAAGACCTGCACCTTCCGTGTTGTCCATATTGTCCATATAGAACTCGGCGATGTCGTTGTAGTTCATGGACTTTTTCATTTTTTCCCGCATCCGCACTTCTTCGGTTTTGATGACGGGTGTGTTGTTTGTCACTTCAACAAGGAGTCCATCTAAGCAGTAATGGAATTTGATTTGTACGTAAACCCCGCGAGCAAGACAACGTTTTCCATATTCATCAGCCATCTTTTCTGAAAACTTTTTGGAATACTCTTTGATCCCTTGGAGGTAGTCGTTTTCGTCAGTGATGTCTAAGCCTTCGTCTTCAAAGAACACTCGTTTTTGGTTGGCTTTGATTCCATTGATGGTAAGTTCTTTGGAAATTGTATAAAGCATTTCCACAAATTGGGATTGTCCCACTTCAGAAAGGATATTTGTGATAAGCCCTAAAACATACTGCTCTAGTTGGCGATTCATCCGTGAGGATCGTACGACAATTTTGGATTTTGCCTTTACCAAATCGGGGATTTTTGTTTCTAATTCTATAAAGGGTTTCGCCACGAATCATTCCTTAAAGTGGGGGACTTATCCCACATGGTTCTATTATCGAACCGGGAAATCCACAACTAAAATCTCAAGGGAAATTCACTGTTTTTCCTGTTTTTTTGCCATTTCCAGGAAATAAACTCATTTTCCATTGACCAAAGAGCCTCATTTAAAATAGTGTAAAAAACCTAGCCTCGCTTGGAAACCCGCGCTTGGGTGGGAACGTTTTGCCCTCTTAGCTCAGTGGTAGAGCACTTCCATGGTAAGGAAGGGGTCACCAGTTCAAGCCTGGTAGAGGGCTTGTTTAGGGCTGTAGTTTAATGGTAGAACTAGGATCTCCAAAGTCCTTGGTGGGAGTTCGATTCTCTCCAGCCCTGCCAGACTGCAGAATATATAGAATTAGAGAACAGGACAAGGATCAATGAAAGCTACGAGTTTCATTCAGGAATGTAAAGCAGAACTTGAAAAAGTACATTGGCCTACGCGCCAAGAAGTTGTAAGTTCTACCGTTGTAGTCCTAGTTACAGTATTTATCTTTTCCCTATTTTTATCAGCTTCGGACTTTGTATTCCTTAAGTTGTTAAAATGGTTCTGGGCATTAGGAACATAGGTAGGGAAGTGGGCGATTCTTTAGATAAAAAATGGTATGTGCTTCAAACTTATTCCGGTCACGAGAATAAGGTGAAGACAAACATTGAGAAGATGGTCCAACAACAAAAGCTGGAAGACCAAATCTTCGCAGTAAAAATTCCTTCGATGGAAGTTGCCGAAATGAAAAACGGCAAAAAGAAGGTCACAAAGAAAAAACTCATGCCAGGTTACGTTCTCGTTGAGATGAACATGACCGATGACCTTCGATTTAAAATCCAGAACTTACCTTCTGTGTCTACGTTCGTAGGCGGAAAAGGAAAAGGTCCGGAGCCACTATCCCTGGATGAGATTAAAAACCTCTTCAGCGATGTGGGAAGTGTGGAATCGGAAGAAGTTTCGAGACCTCGTTTCCTATTCAAAGTGGGCGAAACATTGAAAATTATAGATGGTCCGTTTGCTAATTTCACAGGACTCGTGGATGAAATTTTCCCTGATAAGGGAAGACTCCGCGTTCGTGTAGAAATTTTCGGAAGATCCACTCCTGTGGAGTTGGATTACCTCCAAGTAAAATCGGAACAGTAGAACTGATAGATTGACTTTTAGTAAGGAACTTGAAACGAGATGGCTGCAAAGAAAGTAGTAAAACAAATTAAACTCCAAGTGGAAGCAGGGAAAGCAAACCCAGCTCCTCCAGTAGGTCCCGCTCTTGGTCAAGCCGGACTCAATATCATGGAATTCTGTAAACAGTTCAACGAGAGATCAAAAACTCAAATGGGTCTCAAACTCCCAGTAGTAATTACTGTTTATTCTGACAGAAGTTTTACATTCGTAACTAAATCTCCTCCAGCAGCTCTTCTTGTTATGAAGGCGCTTGGCTTACAAGGTGGATCTGCCACTCCACACACTGTAAAAGTGGGAACTATCAAACGAGCTCAACTAGAAGAAATTGCAAAAACTAAGATGGAAGACCTAAATGCGAACGATATGGATGCAGCAGTGAATATCATTGCTGGAACTTGTCGTTCCATGGGTGTAAACGTCGAGTAATCATAGGAAACGGGAACTGAAGTCATGAAACGCGGCAAAAAGTATATCCAACTCAAAGAGAAAGTCGATCGCACAAAGGCTTATACCCTGGGCGATGCAGTCGGTTTGGCAAAAGCTACTAGTTTTTCCAAATTCGATGGAACATTAGAGATTTCGACTAAAATCAATTATAAATCTCTCCAAAACGTAAGAGGGACAATTTCCCTTCCACACGGAACAGGAAAGACGATCAAAGTTTTGGTTTTCTGCAAAGGAGACAAACAAAACGAAGCAAAAGAAGCTGGTGCTGATTTTGTAGGTGATATGGATCTTATTGAAAAAGTTGCGGGTGGTTGGACTGATTTTGACGCTTGTGTGGCTACTCCTGATATGATGAAGGAAGTGGGTAAACTTGGTCCAGTTCTAGGTCGTAAAGGCCTTATGCCAAAACCAAAAGCAGGAACAGTGACTACTGATGTATCAAAAGCAGTAAAAGAACTAAAAGCCGGCCGAATTGAATACCGCCCTGACAAAGGGGGAGTGGTTCACTTAGGTGTTGGAAAATGTTCCTTCTCTGATGACAAACTTTCTGACAACATCAATGCAGTTGTTGCAGCTCTTATGAAAGACAAACCTTCTGATGCGAAGGGTGATTATCTAAAGTCTTTCTCTGTTGCGGCGACTATGGGAATCGGCGTTAAAGTCGATGTAAAAGAACTAGTAAACGCGAACATATAACGAGTAAGAATCATGGCAAATCCATCTAAAATTGAAGCAGTAGCAGAACTTAAAAGTCGTTTAGAAAAACGACCGAACTTTATTTTAGCATCTTACAGCGGTTTAACTGTTGAAGATATGTCCAACCTTCGTGCGAAACTTCGCAAAGAAGGATCGGAAATGAAGGTGATCAAAAACAACCTTTTTCTCCGTGCTTTAAAAGAGTCTTCTGAACATAAAAACAACTCCATTGATTTTGGGGATGTTTACAAAGGCCCTCTTGCAGCTATTTTCTCTCTGGATGCACTTCCAGCAGTAGCAAAAGTTTGTAAGGACTTTGCAAAAGATAAGAAGGAACTCGAAATCAGAACCGGCTATATGGACGGGGAAGTTTTGGGTAAATCCGGAGTAGAAGCAATTGCAGGACTTCCGTCCAAACAAGAACTTCTTTCGCAAGTGGCTCGTGGGCTCAATGCTCCTGCGACGCAAATTGCTTCTGGAATCAATCAAATCATGGCATCATTGGCTCGCGCCATCAATGCTGTAGCCGAGAAAAACGGCAATTAGTAATCATAGTGATTAGTAGGATAAGGAGAATATAGGATGTCTGTTGACGCGCTATTAGAACAAATTGGAAGTCTTACACTAGTTCAGGCAGCTGATCTAGTGAAAAAGATGGAGGACAAATTCGGGATTTCTGCTGCTGCACCAGTTGCGGTAGCGGCGGTTGCGGGTGCAGGTGGTCCAGCTGCTGCTGAAGAGCCTGCTACTTTCAATATCATCTTGAAAGCACACGGTGACAAAAAGATCGACGTTATTAAACTCGTTCGCGAAATCACTGGTCTTGGATTGGCAGATGCGAAAACGCTTGTAGAAGCTGGTGGAAAATCAGTGAAAGAAGGCGTTTCTAAAGACGAAGCTGCTGATATTAAGAAAAAACTCGAAGGTGTTGGGGCTCAAGTAGAAGTTGCTGCTGCCGGTTAATCGGTTGCCAATTTTTAAACCCAGTCTTCAAAAACTTAGAGGCAGGGAGGCCGTAGGCGTCCCCACCTCTATTTTTTCGTTTATCATACCATCTATTATTTTCATGTCTCTAGGGAGAGTATTCCATGCATACCCGAATGCAAATTAGAAACCGGGTAAATTTCGGTAAAATTACCGACCTCAATTTACTTCCTAATCTTATCTACGTACAGAAAAAATCCTTTGATTGGTTTCTCCAGTCGGAAGTGAAAGATCCGACGAAACGTTTGAACCAAGGATTGGAAGCTGTATTTCGTGAATCCTTTCCAATCGAATCACCAAACAACGATATGGTCATGGAATATGGCCATTATATCTTGGGAGAGCCAAAACGCGATCCGCAAGAGTGCAAAGACACTGATTCTTCCTTTGCCGTACCACTAAAAGCAGTCATTCGACTCATCATCAAAGATACCGGAGAAATCCGGGAACAAGTTGTCTACATGGGAGACCTTCCTGTGATGACAGACCACGGAACTTTCATCATCAATGGTGCGGAAAGGGTAGTGGTAAGCCAGTTGCATAGATCGCCTGGTATTTTCTTTTCTTACGACCAAGTAAGAGATACTTTCTCTGCTCGTGTGATTCCTTACCGAGGTTCTTGGTTAGAATTCGAGATGGACAACAAAGGGATCCTTGTTGCTAAAATCGATCGTAAGAAAAAGTTCCCAGCAACCCTTCTTGTAAAAGCAATGGGTATGGGAACCAACGAAGAAGTATTACGTTTGTTCTATGGATCTTCTAAAATGAAGATTGCTGGTGCCAATCCGAAAGACCTTAAACGTCTGATTGGTCGCAGAACCATTGCTGATATCATCAACATGGAAACGGGCGAGGTTATGCTCGATGCTGGTTCCAAAATCAATGAGGACAATATCTCCATCCTTCGTGAAATGAAGGTAAAAGATGTGGATGTCATTGAATTTCCGAAAGGAAAAGACAACCCAGTTCTCATCAATTGTTTAGAAAAAGACGGTGTGAATGACTACGAAGACGCAGTCAAAAAATTCCACACCATCATGAGACCGGGTGAACCTTCTACGATTGAAAACGCAGAAGCAGAACTAAAACGTCTCTTTTTCTCTCCAAAAACTTTTGATTTGGGGATTGTTGGTCGCTACAAAATCAACAGTAAATTCGAATTCAATAATCCAAAAGAATTTGCAAAAGCTGAGGACCGAGTTTTAAGAAAACAAGACATCATCGAAACAGTTCGTTATCTTGTGATGCTTATGTCTGAAGCGGAAAACTACTATCCGGACGATATTGACCACTTAGGAAACAGAAGGATTCGTTCTGTTGGTGAGCTAATTGCGAACCAATTGAAACTTGGATTCTCTCGTGTAGAACGAGTGATCAAAGAAAGGATGACGGTTCAAGAGCCAGAACAACAAACTCCGCAGCTTCTTATTTCCATCAAACCAATCACTGCGGTGATCAATGAGTTTTTTGGATCTTCGCAACTTTCTCAGTTTATGGACCAAACCAATCCATTGGCGGAACTTACCCACAAACGTAGGTTAAACGCTCTTGGACCTGGTGGACTTTCTCGTGACCGAGCCGGTTTCGAAGTTCGTGACGTTCATTATTCTCACTATGGCCGTATGTGCCCAATTGAAACACCGGAAGGTCCAAACATTGGTCTCATTCTTTCCATGTCTAGTTTTGCTCGGGTGAACGATTACGGGTTTATCGAAACTCCATACCGCCTTGTAAAAAACGGAAAAGTTCAAAAACAAGTCGAGTATCTCACAGCGGACAAAGAAGAATACCACTATATGGCTCAGTCAAATTCGACTGTAGATGACAAAGGAGAATTCACTTCCAAACTCATCTCCACTCGTCATAGAGGGGACTTTCCTTTCCGTAGCCCGGCAGAAATCCAATACATGGATTTGGCACCGTTACAAGTAGTATCTGTATCTACAGCCCTCATTCCCTTCCTCGAGCATGATGATGCGAACCGCGCACTTATGGGTTCGAACATGCAACGCCAAGCAGTTCCTCTTTTAACAGAAGAAGCTCCTTTTGTGGGAACTGGTATGGAAGCTCGTGCGGCATATGATGCAGGTGTTTGTATCGTCGCTAAAAAAGATGGTGTGGTTTCCAAAGTAGATGCTACTGGTGTTTGGATCAAAGAAGACCAATCCAAAGAGATTGTTCACTATCCACTCATTAAATTCAAAAAAACCAACCAAGGTACTTGTTTTAATCAAAAACCAAACGTTTCCATGTTACACACCACAACTGGTGGTAAGGTAAGTAAGGTTTCTAAAGAACGTGTGGAACTCACTTCTCCTAACGGAGAAAAAGAAACACATGAACTTTTCCACTCGGAAGAAGTACAATATATCTCCGTTGTGAAAGAAGGCCAAGACTTAGGAATTGGTGCACCGGTTGCCGGACAAATCATCAAAGGTGAAAAATACGGTGACTTTGGTCAAATCCTCCAAAAGGGAACCGTTCTTGCTAACGGACCTTCCACTGATGCTGGTTACTTGGCGCTTGGTAGAAACGTACTCGTTGCATTTATGCCTTGGGAAGGTTACAACTTTGAGGATGCGATTCTCATTTCAGAACGAATCATCAAAGACGATGTTTTCTCTTCTATCCACATTGAAGAATTCGAAATCCAAGCTCGGGAAACCAAACTAGGACAAGAACAAATCACTCGTGACATTCCAAACCTTTCGGACAAAGCATTCCGTGATTTGGATGAGTCTGGTGTGATCCGTGTGGGTGCTGAAGTAAAACCAGGTGACATCCTGGTTGGTATGGTGACTCCAAAAGGAGAAACCGACCTCACTCCTGAATACAAACTTTTACACTCCATTTTTGGAGAGAAGGCAAAAGAAGTAAGAGATTCCTCTCTTCGTATGCCAAACGGTTTTGAAGGAACTGTGATCGATATCAAACGTTATTCCCGTGAAACTGGCGACGAACTCGCTGCTGGCGTGGAAGAAATGGTAAAAGTCTATGTGGCTCGTAAACGTAAACTCCTAGTGGGTGATAAGATGGCGGGTCGTCACGGAAACAAAGGGGTCGTAGCACGTGTGATGGCACAAGAAGATATGCCATACATGGAAGACGGATCTCCTGTTGATATCGTACTCAACCCACTTGGTGTTCCTTCAAGGATGAACCTCGGTCAGATCTTTGAAACACAACTTGGATTTGCAGCGAAAAAACTCGGGATCAATTTTGAAACGCCTGTGTTTGACGGAGCATCTGAAGGTGACGTTCACGATTTCTGCAAAAAAGCAGGATTACCGGAAAACAGCAAATTTCAGTTATACGACGGAAGAACGGGAGAAAAATTCATCAACCAAGTATTCTGCGGATACATTTATATGTTGAAACTGGCTCACTTGGTGGATGACAAAATCCACGCAAGATCCACTGGACCTTACTCACTCGTAACACAACAACCACTTGGTGGTAAAGCGCAGTTCGGGGGACAAAGGTTAGGGGAGATGGAAGTTTGGGCTCTTGAAGCTTATGGTGCATCACACACCTTACAAGAGTTACTTACCATCAAGTCAGATGACATGCTTGGACGTGCCAGAATTTACGAAGCAATTGTGAAAGGAATTCACTCAATCAAACCGGGTATTCCTGAATCATTTAACGTTCTTGTTCAGGAACTCCGAGGTCTCGCACTTGATATCATTATCAAAGACTCCGAAGGATTGGAAGTGGATATCTCTGATTACGAAGATGAATTCTCGAAAAACAAAAAGAAAATCAAATTCGAGACCATTGAAAACGTTTAGGGAAGGGAAAAAGTATGAGAAATTACAATAGTTTTGAATCGATTACGATCCGTTTGGCATCACCCGAGCGGATCAAAGAGTGGTCTTTCGGGGAAGTCAAAAAACCGGAAACGATCAACTACCGTACCCTAAAACCGGAACGAGATGGTCTTTTCTGTGAAAAAATCTTCGGAACCACTAAGGATTGGGAATGTTACTGCGGTAAATTCAAATCCATCCGTTATAAGGGAGTGGTTTGCGACAAATGCGGGGTTGAGGTAACTCACTCCAAAGTTCGTCGTGAGAGAATGGGCCATATTGAACTTGCGGCTCCAGTATCACACATTTGGTATTACCGTTCTGTTCCATCTCGTATGGGACTACTTCTTGATATGACCATCAACCAACTCAAAAGTGTTCTTTACTTTGAGAAGTATGTGATCATTGACCCTGCTGATTCCGGAAGGAACAGAGGGGAACTCATCGATGAAGATGAATACCATAATTATTTAGATGAATACGGTGATAAATTTATCGCAGGTATCGGTGGGGACGCCATCAAAGAACTTCTCGCACGTATCGACGTAGATGCAGAAGCTCGTGTGATCCGCCAAAAGATCCAAGATAAAAACAAAATCTCCGACAAACGTATTTTTAAACGCTTAGAAGTTTTGGAAGCTTTCCGTGATTCTGGAAACCGTCCTGAATGGATGGTTTTAGATGTAGTTCCGGTCATTCCACCAGAACTTCGTCCGATGGTTCAATTAGAGGGGGGACGTTTTGCAACTTCCGACCTTAACGATTTGTATCGTCGTGTGATCAACAGAAACAACCGACTCAAACGTCTTCTTGCTTTGAAAGCTCCTGAAATCATTGTACGAAACGAAAAACGTATGTTACAAGAAGCAGTAGATGCTCTTTTTGATAATAGCCGTCGCAAACGTACTGTAAAAGGAAAAGGAAATAGACCTTTAAAATCTATCTCCGACATGCTCAAAGGAAAACAGGGCCGGTTCCGCCAAAACCTACTCGGGAAACGTGTGGATTACTCTGGTCGTTCCGTAATCGTAGTTGGTCCTGAGCTTAAATACCACCAAATGGGTCTTCCTAAAAAAATGGCTTTGGAACTTTTTAAGCCGTTCATTATGAAACGCCTTGTGGATTTGGAACTAGCACCAAATATCAAATCTGCGAAGAAAAAAATCGAAGCAGAAGACAAAGAAGTTTTTGATGTTTTGGAAACTGTAGTTAAAGAACATCCAGTACTCCTCAACCGTGCTCCAACTCTCCATAGACTAGGGATCCAAGCATTTTTACCTGTTCTTGTAGAAGGAAAGGCAATCAAACTCCATCCACTCGTTTGTCACGCGTTCAACGCCGACTTTGACGGGGACCAAATGGCAATCCACGTTCCGCTGGCTCCTAAAGCACAGTTAGAAACTTGGATGCTCATGTTATCACCGCATAACATTCTAAACCCTGCCAATGGACAACCGATTTGTGGACCAACACAAGATATCGTACTTGGAATTTATTACCTCACTTCTGAAGTAAAAGACGCTAAAGGTGAAGGAAAATTTTTCACTGGTCTTGAAGAAGTAATGTATGCGATTGAAACAAAAACTGTTGAAATTCGCTCCAAAATTTCTGTTTTACACGAAGGGAAAATCATCGAAACCACACCTGGAAGACTTATCTTCAACCAAGTGATGCCAAAAGGGTATGTTTATATCAACAGAACCCTCGGTGATAAAGAAACAAACAAAATCATTGCAGACGTATACGAGAAGTTTGGGCCAGGAATCACTGTTGTGATGCTTGATGAAATCAAACGACTTGGTTACCGTTACGCGACTGTATTTGCTCCTACAATCTCGATTGATGACATCCGAGTTTCTCCTCAAAAAGAGGGACTTGTAACGGATGCCAACAAAGAAGTTGAAAAAGCGGATATGGAGTATCGTAAAGGTATCATTACCAACGAAGAACGTCGTAAAAAAGTAATCGAGATTTGGACCAAAACCAATGACCGAATTACTGAAGGTATGTTTAAGGAACTCGAAAAAGACCAAGCTGGATTCAATCCGGTTTACGTCATGGCAGCTTCGGGTGCTCGTGGTTCCAAACAACAGATTCGTCAGCTCGCCGGGATGCGGGGTCTTATGGCGAAACCGTCTGGAGAAATCATCGAACTTGCGATTCGTTCTAACTTCCGTGAAGGTTTAGGGGTTCTAGAATTTTTTATCTCTACACATGGTGCGAGAAAGGGTCTTGCGGATACAGCGTTAAAAACTGCCGATGCCGGTTACCTCACTCGTCGTCTCGTGGATATCTCTCAGGACGTAATTGTTTCTGAAGATGATTGTGGAACTAAGTTAAACATCACTCTTGGAATCGTAAAAGAAGGGGAGAACGTAATTGTATCTCTTGCGGACAGAGTGTTCGGTCGTTATACGGCTGAAGATTTAGTGGATCCAGTTTCTGAGAAAGTGGTATTCCCGAAAGACACACTCATTACAAGAGCGCTTGGTCAACAGATTGAAAACCTTGGTTATGATAAAATCAAAGTAAGATCTCCACTCACTTGTAGATCTCGTCATGGAATTTGTACAAAATGTTACGGTATGGACATGGCTCGCCTTGTTCCAGCGGAGATTGGGGAAGCAGTGGGAACCATTGCAGCTCAGTCGATCGGACAACCGGGAACACAGCTTACGATGAGAACTTTCCACGTGGGTGGTGCGGCTTCTGCTACCATTCAAGAAAAAGAACATAAAGTTCCATATCGTTCCATAGTAAAATCAGTTAACGGTCGTCTTGTGACTAACGCAAACTCTGCAAAAGTATTTGCTCGTCGCGGAACCATCATCGTCAACCGACTCATCCAAGAATTCAATACCGATACACTATCCAGTGTGCGTGTGGTTGAAGGTCAAAGATTAGAAAAAGGGGAAGTATTTGCGACCCAAGTTGGTGAATCGACAGAACAACGAATCACTTCTGACCAAGCAGGAACCGTTTCTCTTGTGGGAACAACTCTCCGCATTTTGGGGGATGACTTTGTCATTCCAGTGAAAATCGGAACCATCCTTCGTGCAGAAGAAGGCCAAATCGTAGAAGAAAACAAGGCACTAGCTGAATTTGACCCTTATAACGAAGTGGCTGTTTCTGAAACTGCAGGAACAATTCAATGGGAAGATTTAGAAATCGGTAAAAACGTTCGTCGTGATGTGGATCCAAAAACTTCTAATATCATCTTAAAAGTGGTAGAACAGAAAAAGGATCGTCTCGTTCCGAAGGTTCTAGTTGGATCAGATGGATACTCTGTTCCTGTGGACGCTCTTCTTCAATTCCAAAATGGAGACAAAGTAAGAGAAGGGGATGTGATCTTCAAGATTCCATCAGTCGCAGAAAAAACACGAGATATCACCGGTGGTCTTCCAAGGGTTGATGAACTTTTCGAAGCTCGTCGTCCGAAAGATGCCTGCACACTTGCAGAAATCGACGGTAAAATCGAAGACAAAGGTGAAATCGTTAAAGAAAAACGAATTCTATACATCATTCCTGAAACAGCGGAACAAGAAAAAGTAAAAGTAGCAATTCCAATCGGAAAACAAATCCGTGTTCGCCAAGGTGACTTTGTGAAACGTGGAGATCAGTTGGATGAAGGAAATTTTGATCCGCATGATATCCTTGCGATCAAAGGACCAAATGCTCTTCACGAATACCTAGTTTCGGAAGTTCAGGAAGTTTACCGCTTACAAGGGGTTCATATCAACGATAAACACATCGAAGTTGTGGTTCGCCAAATGCTTCGTAAGGTGATCATCACTGATAGTGGGGACACATCTTTTGTGAACCAACAACAAGTGGATAAATTCCTCTTTGATGAAGAAAATGATCGAGTGGAAAAAGAAGGGGGATCTCCAGCACAAGGAACTCCAGTTCTTTTGGGATTAACAAAAGCATCCCTAAACACCGAGTCTTATTTCTCAGCAGCATCGTTCCAAGAAACAACTAAGGTTCTAACGGATGCTGCCATCAAAGGAAAAACAGACAACCTAATGGGTCTGAAAGAAAACGTAATCATTGGTCACATGATTCCTGCGGGAACGGGTATGAAAAAATACCGTGACATCGAAGTTTTCAAGGAACTACCTGGAGACTTAGATTGGGATCTGGAATCAGAAGAAGAGGAAGAAGAAGTTTCCGAACTTTCGGAAGCGGCTCCGGTTTCTACTGCCACACTCTCTAGACTTGTTGCCGAAGAGGACGAGGATGAAGATGAGTTGGAAGAAGAATCTGATGATTCGGACGATGAGGACGACGACGATTAGACCAAAACTTTGTCCTTAGAGACTTTTCGAGAGTTTCTGGGGACAAAATCATGTTTTCGTTTACAAAATGTCCCTATCTGGAATTTTGGACGAAAACGTCATTATTTTTTTAAAGACAGAGAAGTAGAAGAAGGAATCGAATGCCTACAATTAACCAGCTCATCCGTATTGGAAGAGAAGACCAAAAGAAAAGAACTAAATCTCCTGCCCTTAAAGCATGCCCACAAAGACGTGGAGTTTGCACTAGGGTAATGACCTTTACTCCTAAAAAACCGAACTCAGCTCTTCGTAAAGTAGCAAGGGTTCGCCTCACTACTGGAATTGAAGTCACTGCTTACATTCCTGGTGAAGGTCACAACCTCCAAGAACACAACGTGGTTCTCATCCGTGGGGGAAGGGTAAAAGACTTACCAGGGGTTCGTTATCATATCATTCGTGGAACACTGGATACACTCGGTGTAGACAAACGTCGTAAAGGACGTTCAAAATACGGCGCTAAGCGTCCTAAAGCGTAATCGGAGAAAGGTATATGTCTAGAAGAAGAGGAAAAGTTGAACCGCGCCACATCGAAGGCGATCCTAAATACAATGACAAAGTGATTTCTAAGTTTATCAACTGCCTAATGGTAGATGGTAAAAAAAGTGTCGCTGAAGCCGTGTTCTACGATGCTTTAGAAGTAATTGCTAAAAAAACAGGACAAGATCCGTTTGCTGTTTTCCAAGAAGCTTTAGAAAATGCAAAACCACAAGTGGAAGTAAAATCTCGCCGAGTGGGTGGGGTGACTTACCAAGTTCCTATTGAAGTTCGACCAGAAAGAAGACTTGCACTAGGAATCCGATGGCTCATCAAATATAGCCGTGGTAGAAACGAAAAATCAATGAAAAACAAATTGGCTGCAGAATTCATAGAAGCGCAAAAAGGCACAGGATCTGCGATCAAGAAAAAAGAAGACATCAGAAAGATGGCAGACGCCAACAAGGCTTTCTCCCACTACCGCTGGTAGTTTTTTCCATTCGATTCCAAACATTGATAAGCCAGGTGAACCACCTGGCTTTTTTATTTTAACGTATAAAAAACATGAAATACCGAACTGTTGGAATTTTTGCACATATTGATTCGGGGAAAACCACTCTTACCGAAAGAATTTTGTTTGAAGCAGGCAAAATTTCGGCAGTTGGTTCCATCGAAGATGGGAACACAGAATCGGATAGTTTGCAGGAAGAAATTGAGCGGGGAATTTCCATTCGGACGACTTTTCATTCCTTTCCTTGGAAAACTACATTTGGTGAGTTTCAAATCCAACTCGTAGACACGCCGGGCCATATTGATTTTCGAAACCAAGTGACTGATCTTTTGGCTGCCATGGAAACGGCGATTGTCGTTCTGGAAGCGGGCACTGGGGTCCAATCGCAAGCGAGGCTTGTGATTGAAGAACTCAGGAAAGCAAACGTTCCCATGGTTTTTTTCATCAATAAACTCGACCGGTTTGATGAAGACTATTTGGACACTCTGGTTTCCCTGGAAGAAATTTTGGCCGGAGCTCCGGTCTCTCTCTTTCAGAAAAATGAATCAGGAAAATTAGAATTCTATTTAACACACTCAGCAGGATTTCCAAAAACAGTGAAGGAAGAGCTTATTTCCTGGAGTGATGAACTCATGATCTCTTCCTGGAATGATCCCTCGGGCCAAATCGATTTTTCGATGATAGGACTCCGAACCGGACCTAAGGCTGGGAAACTTTATCCTGTTTATGGGGGTTCGGCCAAAACGGGGGAGGGTGTTCGGGAGCTTTTGGATTTGGTGCTTTGGACAGAACCCAAAGATCCGAAAGAACTCACATCTTCCTCCTGTCCTCTCCTTGTCCTATCTCGTCGGACAGACCCATCCATCGGACGATATGCGGTAGTCTATCCCACGAAAGACCTGGACCAAGCGGACCTCTCCAAGGTCTCCCGAGTCTTGAACAAAGCCGATGCCGATCGAACAAATACAGATCCACCACTCCAATTTCTTAATCCCGACACAGAAGAGGAAATCTCGGAATTGCAAAAAGGAAAACTTGTCCTCCTTAAAAACAACGAAGGTTTGATTTTGCTTCCGGGAGGACCAGTGAGTTCACTGCTCCATTTCGAGTCGGAAGGGGAAAACCTTTCGGCGGATCGTTCCCCGAGTCCTTTTTCCGTTGTGATGGAGCCGGAAGAATCAATAGATAAAGAGTTTTGGTTATGTCGCTTGGAAGGGCTTGTTTGGGAAGATCCAGGTTACAAACTAACAAACAAAGAGGATACCGGACAGATGGTACTCCTGGGGCGAGGCGAGCTCCATTTGGAAATTGGGATTCGAAGGGTCATGGAGAGAACGGAAAAAAAACTCCGGTTTAGTTCGATAAACATTGCCAAAATAGAGCTTCTTAAAAAAATGTCTCATAAGGTTGCCCTAGAGCATCGTGCCTTTGAAGACCAAAAATCAAGCGGCGCGCTCATCGCAGTCCTGGAAGATACTGCCGACTTTTCGAAGCAAATTGCCTTCGAGGTAAGTCTTCCGGAAGAAGTAAAAAATTCGATAGAAACATCCTTTTTGGAAGCCTGCTTACACGGGTTTTACGGTGAGGAAGTTACAGGTCTCAAACTTAGAGTTCTCTCCTATGAGATGCCTAAGGGAGATTCAGTAATCACTTTAACGCTTTTGAAAGTAGCAATACTTGCGGGCGTAAAGGAATTGTTTGCTTCAAACACATACTTGGTCGGACCCCTCACGGAAGTAGAAGTGATGGTGGACGCAGACCACTTAGGTGTAGTTCTTTCTGATCTAAGTCGCAGAAGCGCTAAGGTGGTATCCATCGAGGAAGCTGTGGCAGGGAAGAGTCACTTAAAAGCCAATGCACCGGCCCAAAACCTGCTTGGCTTTTCAGGGGCTCTTAGAAACATGACCAAAGGGATTGGCATTTCTTGGGAAAGGACTGCTTTTACCTATGAATTTCATGCAGTTTTAAAGGAGTAAAGAACCGAGGATCGGGTCTTGCACCACGATTGAGGAGTAGATTCTAACAATGGCTAAAGAAAAATTTGACCGTTCAAAACCACACTTAAACATCGGAACAATTGGTCACGTTGACCACGGTAAAACAACCCTAACAGCAGCGATCACAACAACGCTTGCGAAGTTAGTGGGTGGAAAAAACAAAGCGATTGCTTACGACCAAATCGACAACGCGCCCGAAGAAAAGGCTCGTGGGATTACTATTGCAACGTCTCACCAGGAGTATGAAACTCCTAACCGTCACTACGCACACGTAGATTGCCCGGGACACGCGGACTATGTTAAAAACATGATTACTGGTGCTGCTCAGATGGACGCTGCGATTCTCGTAGTATCTGCAACTGACGGTGCTATGCCACAAACTAAAGAACATATCCTTCTTGCTCGTCAAGTAGGGGTTCCTTACATCGTGGTTTACCTAAACAAAGCGGACATGCTCGCTGCTGATGAAAGAGACGATATGGTTGAGATGGTTAAAGAGGAAATCAAAGACCTTCTTAACAAATACAACTTTCCTGGTGATAAAACACCTTTCATCTCTGGTTCTGCATTAAAAGCTCTTGAAGGTGAAGATTCTGACCTAGGAATGAAATCCATTCTTAAACTTATGGAAGCTGTTGATACTTACGTTCCAAACCCTACACGTATTGTTGATAAACCTTTCCTTATGCCAGTTGAGGACGTATTCTCAATCACTGGTCGTGGAACTGTTGCAACTGGTCGTGTGGAGCAAGGTGTTCTTAAGATCAACGACGAGATCGAGATTGTTGGTATTCGTGATACTACAAAATCAGTTGTTACTGGTATTGAAATGTTCCGTAAACTACTCGATCAAGCAGAAGCTGGAGACAACATTGGTGCTCTTCTTCGTGGAACTAAAAAAGAAGACATCGAAAGAGGTCAAGTTCTTGCGAAACCGGGTACTATCACTCCACACAGAAAATTTAAAGCGGAAGTTTACGTTCTTACTAAAGACGAAGGTGGACGTCATACTCCATTCTTTAACAACTACCGTCCTCAGTTCTACTTCAGAACTACAGACATCACTGGTGTTTGTAACCTTCCTGGTGGAATGGAGATGGTTATGCCGGGAGATAACGTTACGATGTCAATCGAACTTATCCACCCAATTGCTATGGACCAAGGTTTGAAATTTGCTATCCGTGAGGGTGGACGAACTATCGGTTCTGGTGTTGTTGCGGAGATCGTTGAGTAATCGCAATGGCTGGACAAAGAATTCGCGTTAAGTTAAAAGCTTTCGATCATCGGTTGATTGACCAATCAACCTTTGAAATCGTTGCGACTGCGAAGAGGACCGGAGCTACTGTCTCCGGTCCAATCCCACTTCCAACGAAAAAAGAAATCTACACGGTATTACGTTCTCCGCACGTGAATAAAAAAGCTAGAGAACAATTTGAAATGAGAACTCACAAGAGACTCATCGATATTTTAAATACGAATGAAGATACGGTAGAAGCCCTGATGAAGCTTCAACTCCCTGCTGGAGTTTCCGTAGATATTAAATCCTAAGGATAGGATCCATGGCTAAAGGTTTAATCGGCGAAAAATTGGGCATGGCCCACATATTCAATAACGAAGGTAAAATGGTTACTGTAACTGTTTTACGCGTGGGTCCTTGTTTTGTGTCCCAGGTAAAAACATCTGCGAACGATGGCTATGAAGCTGTTCAGTTAGCATTTGGTGATGCCAAGGAAAAACACATGACGAAGGCCGAAGTTGGACACATTAAAAAAGCAAACATTGCCGCTCCTAAAAAAACTCTGATTGAATTCAAAGGTTTTGAAGATGTAGCAGTAGGTGCTGAGGTAAAACTCGCAGATGTGTTTGCTTTGAATGACACGGTGAAGGTAACCGGAACTTCTAAGGGTAAGGGAACTCAAGGTGTTGTGAAACGCCATGGTTTTGCTGGCGGTCCTGCTGGACACGGTTCCAGATTCCAAAGACACCCTGGTTCTATTGGTTCCAACACAACTCCTGGACGTGTGTTCAAGGGTTTGAAAATGGGCGGAAGAATGGGTTCTGAACAGAGCACTGTTCGAAACCTAAAAGTAGTAAAAATTGATGCAGACGCCAACTTGGTATTTGTATCCGGTCCGGTTCCAGGAAGAGAACGCGGTATCGTTACGATAGAAAAAATCGGATAGATAGGTAGAACATGAAAGCGCGTAAATACAATAAAGAAGGCGTATTCGTAAGCGAAGTTGAACTTCCGGCAGAATTATTTGCTACCGGCATTTCGCTTGGAGCCATCTATGATGCGGTTAAAGCTGAAAATGCGAACAATCGACAAGGAACACATTCTACTAAGGATCGTTCTGAAGTTCGCGGTGGGGGAATCAAACCTTGGGCTCAAAAAGGAACTGGTCGTGCAAGACAAGGATCCATCAGGGCACCTCATTTCGTTGGTGGTGGTATCATTCATGGACCAAAACCAAGAGATTATTCCTCTAACTTGTCACGCAGCGTAAAGAAAAAGGCTGTTCTCTCCATCCTTAACAAAAAGGCAGAAGAAAACAGAATCGCGATCATAGAAGACGTAGAACCTTCTTCTTACTCCACAAAGTCCATCTACAACATTTTGAAGAACATGGACATTGCAGAGAAGGGTAACGTGGGTTTTGTGGTAGCTGGTGAAAACCAATTCCTCAAAAAATCCACTCGCAATATAGAGAACCTCAAATATGTGAACAGCAAACGAGTCGTTTGCCGAGACATCCTCTATAATAACAATTTAGTAATCTCTGAAAGCGCTTTAAAAGAGCTTCAGGCTCAGTATTCTAAGAAAGGATAAGACAGTGAACCTAGAGAATGTAATCTTATCACCAGTTGTTACAGAAAAGTCGCAAGACCTTCAATCAATTGGAGAACGTATGGGAAAAAGAACTGTCAAGTATACGTTCAAAGTCCACCCGGATGCGAACAAAACTTTGATCAAACAAGCCCTGAAACAAATGTATAACGTAGTTCCAACAAATGTAAACGTAGCCGTTTACCGTGGGAAAATGAAACGTTTTAGAAACATGCCGTCCCCAAGACCTCACTACAAAAAAGCTGTAGTGACGTTTGCTGACGGAGCAAATTTGGATTTTGCTAAGGTTTAATTATGGGAATTAGAAAACTTAAACCCACAACACAATCTAGCCGGTATTATTCCGTTTTAGATTTCAAAGAAATCACTGAAGTGGTTCCTTACAAACCGCTCACTGCCAACATTTCTTATAAAGCTGGTCGTGACAACAAGGGACGTATCGCTGTTAGACGGAAAGGTGGACGTAACAAAAGAAAGTTCCGGATCATCGATTTCAAACGTAATAAATTTGGAATCCCTGCGACTGTAAAAACAATCGAATACGATCCAAACCGTTCTGCTTTTATTGCTCTCATCTGTTACGCAGATGGAGAATACCGTTACATTTTAGCTCCTAACGGACTAAAAGTTGGTGATAAAATTGAATCTGGTGCCAATGCAGAAATCAAACTAGGGAACACACTTCCTTTAGATAAAATCCCTGCTGGAACTAACGTTCACAACATTGAACTACATATCGGAAAAGGCGGTCAAATCGCTCGCACAGCAGGATCTTTTGCTGTGATCTCCGCTAAAGATGGTGACTATGTATCTCTCAAACTTCCTTCTTCGGAAATCCGTAAGGTTCGTAAAGAGTGCTTAGCAACGATCGGAGAACTTTCCAATAAAGACCACAACTTAGTGATCATTGGAAAAGCGGGACGTAACCGTTGGTTAGGAAAAAGACCGAAAGTAAGAGGGGTCGTTATGAACCCTGTGGACCACCCACTCGGTGGTGGTGAAGGTAGAACTTCCGGAGGTCGTCACCCTGTGACTCCTTGGGGTAAACCTACGAAAGGATTTAAAACACGTAAGACTAGACCGTCTGACCGTTTTATTGTCCAAAGACGTAAGAAAAACAGGAATAGGTAGGGTCTAGATAATCATGGCTAGAAGCTTAAAAAAAGGTCCGTTCATTGACGACCACCTCATGAAAAAAATTACCAAGTTGAACTCTGAAGGGAAAAAAACTCCCTTCAAGTCTTGGTCCAGAAGAAGTACCATTTATCCAGACATGATCGGTCACACCGTAATGATTCATAATGGCAAAGCGTTTGTTCCTGTTTATGTTAACGAAAACATGATCGGTCACAAACTCGGTGAATTTGCTCCCACTAGAACCTTCAAAGGTCATGGTGGAGACAAAAAAGTAGCGAAGAAATAGGTAGAGAGATGGAAGCAAAAGCAGTAGGAAAACACCTCAGAATTTCTGCCAGAAAAGCTCGCCTGGTTGCTGATGAAGTTCGTGGATACGATTATAAGGAAGCAATTGATATCTTGCGTTTTACAAACAAAGCAGCAAGTTCAATGATCATCAACCTTTTGAATTCGGCAGTGGCGAACGCAGTCCAAATGAACGAAAGTTTGGATCCAAGTTCACTTTATGTTAAAAAAATCTATGTGGATGACGGCCCTATCATGAAACGTTTCCGCCCAAGAGCACGAGGACGTGCCTCTAGGATCCGTAAACGCCTAAGCCACATCACTGTTGTCGTATCTGAAATCGAAAAGAAGGTTAGCTAAACTATGGGTCAGAAAGTAAATCCAATCGGACTACGAATCGGAATCACACGTAATTGGGATTCAGTTTGGTTTTCCAAACAAGATTACATTAAAAATCTTCACGAAGATATCAAGATCCGTAGATTCCTTCAGAAGAAATTCAAAAACGCTTCCGTTGTTAAAATCGTAATCGAAAGATTCCCTGAAAAAATCAACGTGAACCTCCATACTTCTAAACCAGGTATGGTGATTGGTCAAAAAGGCCAAAACATTGAAGCGGTAAAACAAGAACTAAAAAAATACGCTGATAAACCGATTGGGATGAACATCATCGAAGTGAAAAAACCGGAAGTGATTGCACAAGCAATTGCTGAAACGGTTGCCCTTCAAATCGAACAAAGGATGCCATTTCGTCGAGTGATGAAAGCAGAACTTCGTCGTGCGATGCGCGGTGGGGTAGAAGGCGTAAAAATCCAAATCTCCGGACGATTAAACGGAGCTGATATGGCAAGAACAGAAAAGTATATGGAAGGACGAGTTCCTCTTCATACTCTTCGTGCTAAAATCGACTTTGGATTCAAAGAAGCTCTCACGACTTTCGGACAAATCGGTGTGAAAGTATGGACTTATACAGGTGACTACTTCCCAACTAAGGAAGAGTCCGATGAAGATAAATACGCTGTAAAACGTAGAACTAGTTAAGAAGTACTAAAGAGAAACGATCATGTTAGCACCTAAACGAGTAAAATTTAGAAAACGCCAAAGAGGGCGCTTGAAAGGTAAGGACGAAAGAGGTTCTTACGTTGCGTTCGGTGAGTATGGTTTAAAAGCCATCTCTTCCGGTCGTATCACAGCGCGACAAATCGAAGCTGCAAGGATTACTATTAACCGCCAAGTAAAACGAGGTGGGAAATTGTGGATCAGGATCTTCCCTCATCTTCCTATCACTAAAAAACCTGCCGAAACTCGTATGGGTAAAGGTAAAGGTAACCCAGAATTCTGGATTGCTGAGATCCGTCCGGGCCGTGTTCTTTTTGAAATGGCTGGAATTGATGAAGAAACAGCAAGAAAAGCCCTTCATTTGGCGGCTTTCAAACTGCCAGTAGAAACTTCATTTGTTAAGAGGAACGTTCTATGAAAGACGATTTCAAATCACTATCTCCAGAAGATTTGAAGAAAGAAATTCTTTCCTCTTCCGAAGAAGTAAGAAAAGCAAGATTCCAGTTTGGTGTCACAAGATCTCTTGAGAACCCAAAACTAATCCGCAATCATAAGAAGAGAATTGCTCAAGCGTTAACTGTCCTTCGTGAGAAGGAACTAACCGCACAGGGCAAACTCAAACAAATCGCACCAAAAGCTGGTTCAGCTCCTAAAGCTGCCAAAACTAGCAAAGGTAAGAAGAAGTAGGTTATGGAAGATAAAAACTCTAAAAAGTCTTTAACCATTCAGGGTGTAGTAGTGAGCGATGCTATGGATAAAACTGTAGTGATCGAAATCATCACAAGAAAAGTGCACCCACGGTTTAAGAAGATTATGACCAGAACTTCTCGTGTGAAAATTCACGATGAGAAGAACGAGTGTCAAGTTGGTGATCGAGTCATCGCTGTGGAAACAAGACCACTTTCTAAACAGAAACACCATAAACTTGTAAAGGTAATTGAGAAGGCGAAATTAGTATGATCCAACAAGAAACTATTTTACAAGTAGCCGATAACTCGGGTGTGAAAAAAGTCATGTGCGTTAAAGTGCTTGGCGGTTCCAAAAAACGCTACGCTACGCTTGGTGACGAAATCATCGTCGCTGTTAAGGAAGCACAACCTGCCTACGGTCTTCGTGACGGGCAAGGTAAAAAAGTGCATAACAAAGCAGTTCAAAGAGCCGTTGTTGTGAGAACGAAAAAAGAAGTTCGTCGTCCAGATGGAACTTACATTCGTTTCGATGACAATGCCGTTGCCATCATTGATGACAAAGGGAATCCAAAAGGAACCAGGATCTTCGGACCTGTAGCTCGTGAACTTCGCGATAAAAAATACATGAAAATTATATCTCTCGCTCCGGAGGTTCTCTAGAATGGCAGCTAAATTAGCATATAGAGGCTCCGAGCCCACTAAATTCAAAAAAACGAAAATCAAAAAGGACGATGAAGTTCTTGTGATTTCCGGAAAAGAAAAAGGAAAAAAAGGGAAAGTTCTAGCAATCGACAAACGCAAAGATCGCGTTTATATCGAAGGTGTGAATAAGAGAAAAAGATTCGTGCGCCCAACCCAAGAGAACCCTCAAGGTGGAGCGATCGAAATCGAATTCCCAATCCATATTTCCAATGTGATGTTTCACGACGCAAAAGCAGAGAACAAAGCGAAGCCTAAGAAGAAAATTAAGGCTGTACGCTTGGGCTTTGCCAAGAAGGATGGTAAATCCGTACGAGTGACTCGACCTGAAGGGAAAGAAGTATAGTTATGGTACCTAGGCTTAAATCAAAATACGAGAAGGAAATTCGTCCTACACTCCAAAAGTCACTCGGCTTTCAAAGTGTGATGCGAGTTCCCAAACTAGAAAAAATCGTGATCAACGTTGGTATGGGTGAAGCCCACACAAACCCAAAAGCGATGGAAGCTTGTTTGGTAGAAATTGGCCAAATCACAGGCCAAAGACCGGTGAAAACATTCGCTAAGAAGTCCATTGCGGGTTTCAAAGTGAGAGAGGGAATGGTGCTTGGTTGCAAAGTTACCCTTCGTGGTCATCATATGTATGAGTTCCTTGACAGATTCATTAACGTGGCTCTTCCACGGGTTCGTGACTTTCGCGGTGTAAACCCCAAAGGTTTCGACGGTCGAGGAAATTATAACCTGTCCGTAAAAGAACAGATCATCTTCCCAGAGATTCATTTTGATAAAATCAATACTATCTACGGGATCAATATCACTTTCGTAACGAACACGGAAGTGGACAAAGAAGCGTTCGAATTATTCCAAGCCTTCGGTATGCCTTACCGAGCGGCAGGTAAGTAGGAGATTATTCATGGCGAAAAAATCAATGATGGAACGCCACGCCAAAGAGCAAAAATTCAAAGTGAGAGAGTACAATCGTTGCCCTCTTTGTGGTCGATCACGCGCTTATTTGCGCCGCTTTGATATGTGTCGTCTTTGCTTCCGGGACCTTGCTAGCAAGGCTCAGATCCCCGGTGTGAAAAAGTCCTCCTGGTAATTAGGTTAAGGTAAGTATGAGTCTTTCAGATCCAATAGCAGATATGCTAACAAGAATCAGAAACGCACAACAAGCGAAACATGAGCTTTGTGTGATTCCTGGTAGCAAAATCAAAAAGTCCATCCTAGATCTTCTTAAAGAAGAAGGTTTTGTAGATGATGTTCAAACAGTAAAAAACGGAAGTTTTGATGACTTCCAAGTGAAATTAAAATACGACACGGAAAAGAAACCGGTAATTCGTATGATCGAGAGAGTATCCACTCCAGGTCGTCGCGTTTATATCCAATCTGGTGAAATCCGACCGTTCCGAAATAACATCGGAACACTCATCCTTTCTACTTCGAAAGGTGTGATGACTGGTAAACGTGCTCGTAAACTCAGAGTAGGAGGGGAAGTTCTCTGTAAGGTATTCTAGAGAACGATATCACCATGTCTCGAGTTGGAAAAAGTATTATCAAATTGCCTGCAAAGGTAGAAGTGAAAGCAGAAGCTGAAGCCCTTACAATCAAAGGGCCTTTAGGGGAACTAAAAACTCCGCTTTACGAAGGTGTCAGCGCAAATGTTGAAAACGGCGAATTGGTTTTTACTCGTAAAAGTGAAGACCAAAAGACTGTGGCTCTCCACGGTCTCGTTCGTTCCCTTGCGATGAACTGCGTAAAAGGTGTGACAACTGGTTGGGAAAAAAACCTAGAAATTACTGGGGTTGGTTATCGTGCACAAAAACGCGGTAAGGATCTAGTAATGGCTCTTGGATATTCCCACGAAGTGGTTTTCCCTGAACCTACTGGTATCAAAATCGATGTTGCAGATCAGCTAAAAATCAAAGTATCGGGAATTGACCGACAACTGGTTGGACAAGTTGCGGCTGACATTCGTTCGAAAAGACCTCCTGAGCCTTACAAAGGTAAAGGAATCAAATATCAGAACGAATACATCCGTAGAAAGGCCGGAAAAACCGGTAAGAAGTAGAACGTCATGATCAATAAGACAGCTAAAAATACGAAAAGATTGAGACGAGCGGAACGAGTCAGATACAAACTCCGCTCTACATCGGAAAGACCTCGGTTGGTTTTTAATAAAACAAACCGTTACCTAACGGCACAAATCATTGATGATGCAAAAGGTGTAACGATTGTTTATGCAACCACTCTAGAGAAAAATTTTCCGAAACATGAAAATTCTAAGAAGAGTAAATCGGCTGCAACCGAACTCGGTAAAGTAGTCGCTGAGAAAGCGAAAAAAGCAGGAGTTTCCCAAGTGGTTCTCGATAGATCTGGAATGGTTTACCATGGAAAGATCGCTGCTTTTGCTGATTCTGCCCGTGAAGGTGGATTGGAGTTCTAAATGATGTTAGAAGAAGAAACAAAAGAATTTACTGAGAAGGTCGTAAAAATCGACCGAGTTGCCAAAGTAGTGAAGGGTGGACGTCGTTTCTCCTTTAATGCTCTTTCCGTTGTAGGTGACTCTAAAGGAAAAGTAGGGATTGGATTTGGAAAAGCAAATGAAGTTCCAGACGCCATCCGAAAGTCCATTGAATCGGCAAAAAAGAATTTAAAATCCATTCACTATATCGGTCATACCGTTCCTCACGATGTTGTGGGACAGTTTAAATCCGCTCGAGTGATTTTGAAGCCGGCTTCCCCGGGAACGGGAATCATCGCAGGAGCTTCTGTTCGTTCCGTTTTGGAAAGAGCAGGAATTCAAGATGTTTTAACAAAGTCATGGGGATCTTCAAACCCGATGAACATTGTGAAGGCGACTATGGATGCATTACAACAGTTGGAAACTCCGTCAATGGCGGTAAAACGACGTGGTGTTAGCCTCAAACACTTGTTTGGGCAAGATCTATAAGAAGGAATCTGGCTATGGAAGAAGTGATCGTAACGCAAGAAAAAAGTTCTATTGGTATCATTCCGGTACACAAAAAAACCCTAATTGCACTCGGCCTTAAAAAGAAAGGTCAATCCAAAAAACACAAAATGACTCCCCAATTGAAAGGGATGTTACGACAAGTAGGTTACTTGTTGAAAGTGGAAAAGGTATAATTGTATGGCACAAGATAGAATTGAACAAGGTCGTGGATTTGGGGCAAAACGTCCCAAAAAATCCACATCCCTCGGCAACAAAAACTTGGTTCCAGTTCCGGAAGGGGCAAAAACTTCTCCGAAACGGGTGGGTCAAGGTCCAGGATCGGGAATGGGAAAAACTTCCACTCGTGGTTCCAAAGGACAAAGAGCACGGGCCGCTTCGATGAGACGTGGATTCGAAGGTGGACAGTTGCCTCTCCACAGACGTTTGCCAAAACGTGGATTTACAAATATTTTCTCTGTTGAGTTCCAACCAGTAAACTTGATCTCTTTGACAAAAGCAGGTCTTTCTGGGGAAGTAACTCCTGCCATTCTCAAAGCCAAGTCATTGATTAAGTCAGTAGAAGGACCAATCAAATTACTCGGAACTGGAGAAGTGACTGCTGCCATCACCATTACGGTAGATGCTTTTTCTGCCTCTGCAAAAGAGAAAATTGAAAAAGCGGGTGGAAAAGTCATCATTAGAGAAAAGAAAAAAGAAGAGAAAAAAAACTAGATAACCTATGTTTCAAACCATCGCTAACATCTTTCGAATCCCGGAATTAAGATCTAAAATCCTATTTACGATAGGTATGTTGTTACTTTTCAGAATGGGAACTCATGTAACCATTCCGGGTATCAATAGTTTGATTGTAACGGGCATTACTGCCGATCCGAGTGAAGGTTTCCTTGGAATGGTAGATTTGTTTGCTGGTGGTGCTCTTTTAAAATTTTCTATTTTTGCACTAGGGATTATGCCTTATATCTCTTCTTCCATCATCATGCAGTTAGTAATGGTTCTCATTCCTAGTTTGCAAAAGATGCAAAAAGAAGGGGAAGAGGGTAGAAAGAAGATCCAACAGTACACTAAGTACGGAACTCTTATCCTTTGTGCGATCCAATCACTTGCTGTGATCCAACTTGCAAATTCTTGGTCTACTGGATCGGGAACAGCGCAGGCGAAATACCCGGGACTCATCAACCCATCTGTGGAAGGTTACTTCCTACCGATTGCGATGCTCTCCATCACTACGGGAACAGTGCTCCTCATTTGGCTTGGGGAACAGATCACAGAACGCGGAATCGGTAACGGTATCTCTCTCATTATTTTTGCCGGGATCATTGGTCGTATGCCAGAAGCACTCATTGCTATGTTTACTTCTGATACTTCTGACGCTCTTAGTATCCTTATCCTTATCATCATCTTTATTGTTTTGATTTCCCTTACGGTGATTTTAACCCAAGGGGTTCGACGTGTTCCGTTAAATTACGGAAAACAAATGGTGGGAAGAAAGATGGTTCAGGCTCGTAGCCAATCCATTCCTTTCAAAGTGAATAGTGCAAACGTAATGCCAATTATCTTTGCATCTTCACTCATTCTTTTCCCGCAAACAATTGTTCAGTGGTTATCCTCTAAGGGTGGTCAGTGGGCAGGTTGGGCAGTGATTATGGACTATTTCAATCCATTTTCACAAATTTGGTACCATGCCCTTTTTTACTATGTGATTTATACATCTCTAATCATTTTCTTTGCTTATTTTTATACGGCAATCCAGTTCAACCCACAAGAGTTAGCTGATAACCTAAAAAAATACGGTGGGTTTATTCCGGGAGTTCGTCCAGGAAGCCAAACAAAAGATATGATCGAGAAAATCTTGAATCGAATCACCCTACCGGGTGCTCTTTTCCTTGCTGGTCTTGCTCTTGCTCCGTATCTCATCATTAAGTTTTTAAACCTCGGTTCTAACACCGGTGGTGGAACTTTAGTGTATACGTTCGGAGGAACTTCACTTCTCATTATGGTGGGTGTGGCGCTAGAAACGTTGAAACAAATCGAAGCCCAACTCCTGATGAGAAATTACGAAGGATTCATGAAGAAGACTAAAATCAAGGGAAGAGTGTAACGAATGAAGAGACTCATTTTTATGGGGCCCCCAGGTGCTGGAAAAGGGACCCAAGCTGACATCATCAAAGAGAAATACCAAATTCCACAGATCTCTACCGGAGACATCCTCCGTGCTGCCGTAAAAAACGGAACCCCCATGGGAATTGAAGCAAAAAAATATATGGACGCTGGAGACCTTGTTCCAGATGCTGTCGTTATAGGCATAATTCGCGACCGATTGGTCGAAGCTGATTGTGCAAATGGATTCATACTGGATGGATTTCCTAGGACGGTGGAGCAAGCAAAGGCTCTCTCGGAAATCCTCAAAGAGCTCCGCATGGAACTCGACTCCGTTGTCAACCTAGACGTTCCTGACGAAGAACTCGTCAAACGGTTGCTAGGTAGAGCGATCAAAGAAGGACGCTCGGATGACAACGAAGAGACCATCAAAAACCGTCTGCATACTTACAACACCAAGACGTTGCCCCTGATAGACTTTTATAAAGGCTCTGGGATCCTTCGGCAAATCAATGGTTTGGGAAGTATGGAAGAAATCACTAACACTATTTTAAAATCGATCCAGTAGGAGATAGACCCTGGCTAAGGAAGAAGCAATAACTATTGACGGAACCGTTTTAGAACCGTTACCGAACGCTATGTTCCGTGTGGAACTAGAGAATGGTCACAAAGTTCTAGCACATATTTCGGGAAAAATGCGTATGCATTATATCCGTATTTTACCCGGCGATAAAGTTACTGTAGAACTTTCTCCTTATGACCTTACCAAGGGCCGTATCACTTACAGAAAGAAATAGGGAACTATAATGAAAGTTAGAGCATCAGTAAAAAAAATCTGTCCAGAGTGCAAAGTCATTCGCAGAAAAGGTGTAATCCGAGTGATTTGCACGAACCCAAAACACAAACAAAGGCAAAGATAGAAAGATATGGCACGTATCGCGGGTGTTGATTTACCATCAAACAAAAGAATATTGATCGGTCTTACATACGTATTTGGTATTGGTAAGACGTCCTCTCAAAATATCCTGAAAAAAGCAGGAATTGACGAATCTATCCGGGTGAAGGACCTTTCGGACGAACAAGAAGCCGCGATCCGACGAGTCATTGAAGAATCATACCAGGTAGAAGGGGATCTTCGTTCCGAAGTCAACCTTAACATCAAACGATTGATGGACGTAGGCTGTTACAGAGGTTTTCGCCACAGACGCGGGCTTCCTGTTAACGGACAAAGAACAAGAACCAATGCAAGAACTCGCAAGGGTGTCAAGAAAACTGTAGCCAACAAGAAAAAGGCTACGAAGTAGAGGACTTAATCCATGGCTGAAAAAGACGCAAAGAATAAAAAAGATACCAAAAAGGTTAAGAAAAAAGAGAAGAAGAACGTTCCACGGGGTAAGGTTTATATCCAAGCTTCGTTTAACAATACAATCGTATCGATTACAGATATGGCTGGAAACGTTCTTTCTTGGTCTTCCTCTGGAATGATGGGATTTCGTGGATCCAAAAAATCCACTCCGTATGCAGCTCAAGTAGCGGCTACGAATGCAGCAGAAAAAGCTATCGAAGCCGCTGGTCTTTCTGAAGTAGATGTAATGGTTTCTGGTCCTGGAATTGGACGTGAATCAGCCATTCGTTCTTTAACTACGAAAGGCATTGCGATCAAGCTCATTAAAGACGTAACTCCGCTCCCTCACAATGGGTGCCGACCACGAAAAAGAAGAAGGGTGTAGGAATTAGATATGGCACGTTACCGAGGTCCAGTTGTTAAATTGATGAGAAGAGAGGGACTCAACCTCTTTCTCAAAAATAGTCATACTTTACATAAAGAAAAATCTTCCCTAGAAAAGAGAAAGTACCCACCAGGTCTTCCTCCTAAGAAAAAAGGAAAGATTACTGAATACGGAGCTCAGCTTCGTGAAAAACAAAAAGTGAAACGCGCTTACGGTGTTTTAGAAAAACAATTCCGTAGATACTTTGAAGAAGCTTCTCATACTCCAGGAATTCCTGGTGAGAATTTACTCCAATTCCTAGAAAGAAGATTGGATAACGTTCTCTATCGTATGGGTTTTGCTGTAACTCGAAGACAAGCTCGTAACTTTGTAGCACATAGACACATTCTTGTGAATGGCCACCGAGTGGACATTTGTTCTTATCGTGTGAATGTTGGTGATAAAATCGAAATCCGTGAGAAATTCCAAAAATCTGCGTTTATCGAAGAAAATATCAAACTAGCTCAAGCAATCAATCGCACTGCTTCTTGGGTGAGTGTGGATTATACCAAGTTCTCCGGAGAAGTGTTATCACTTCCAACAAGAGAGCATATTGATATCCCTGTGAAAGAACAGGTAATCGTAGAGTTGTACTCGAAGTAAGAATTTAGAGAAGAAGGATACGACATTGTCTCCAAAGAATTTATTAAAAGGTTTTAAAAGACCCAAAAAAATCGAATTCACAACCGATGTGAATACACCAAACTACGGTAAGTTTGTTGCAGAACCTTTCGAAAGAGGAATTGGTACTACGATCGGTAACTCCCTTCGTCGTACGCTCATGTCTTCTATTGAAGGCGCGGCAATTTCCGCAATTCGGATTGAAGGAGTCTCTCACGAGTTCTCTTATATTGAAGGTGTAGCAGAAGACGTAACTCGTATCATTCTTAACTTAAAACAAGTTCGAATTAAATACGAGCCTGAAGACAAAGAAGCAAGCAAAGTAATCCACCTAGAATTAAAAGGTGCCGGTTATTTTCGTGCAGCTGATTTAGCTGTTGATTCTTCTATTGAAATCATGAACCCAGACCTTCATATTGCAACCCTCAACGAGGATGCAAATTTGATTATGGATTTGGAAATTCAAAGGGGACGTGGTTATGTTCCTGCTGAAGACAAAAAGAAAGATATCGAAGTTTTGGGAACTATCCCAATCGATTCTATTTTTTCACCAATTCAAAAAGTATTGTTTGAAGTATCGGAAACTCGTGTTGCACAACGTTCTGATTATGAAAAACTTACTATGGAAGTTTGGACTGACGGTTCTGTTTCTCCAGAAGATGCAGTAGCACAAGCAGCAAAAATTCTAAAAGATCACCTGACTGTTTTCATTAACTTTGAAGAAGAAATTGAAGAAGAAGAAGAAGAGTTGGATGAAGCTGACGAAAAATTAAAAGCAGCTTTATCTAAACACGTAGAAGAATTAGAACTATCTGTTCGTTCTACAAACGTTCTTCGCAGTTTGGAAATTGACTTCATTGGTGAACTCGTTAAGAGATCAGAAGACGAAATGACTAAATCAAAACATTTCAGCGAACAAAGTTTACAAGAGTTGAAAGCAAAACTTTCCTCTATGGGACTTTCGTTCGGTATGAGAGATTTTTAAGATGAATAAACGTAATAAAGTTAAACAACTCAACAGATCCGCAGATCATAGAAAAGCTATGATCCAAAATATGGTAATCTCTTTACTTCGTCATGAAAGAATTGAATCTTCTGTTGCGAAGTTGAAGGTGGCACGTTCTTACGCAGAACGAATCATCACTAGAGCAAAACGCAACTTAGATGCTAACTTAGCAAATTTGGACGAACAAAAGAAAAATGCAGCGATTCTGCACAATACACGATATCTTTATAGCCACCTTGGTGACCAAGAGATCGTAACAAAACTTTTAAAAGACCTTGCTAACCGTTATGCGGAAAGAGTCGGCGGATACACAAGAATCATTCGTTTAGTAAACCGTCCTTCTGACAACACGGCAATGGGAATTTTGGAGCTTGTCGATCGCAAAACTCAAGATGAGTTAAAAGCGGAAGTAAGAGCCAAACGCGAAGAAAAAAAACCGGCTAAAAAGGAAGAAAAACCTAAAAAAGCCAAAAAAGAAAAAGCAGCAGCGAAATAAGCGAAAACTTTTTCCTGGTTTGAAACGAAGCCTACTCGTTCTTGAGTAGGCTTTTTTTTTATTGCAATCGTTTTGCTATCTGATCATATTCTACATTCAAAACGAATGACTCCCTCCCTTTCCATATCTGATTCCATTTGGCATACTGCCTTCAGTTCTAGTCCTATTGGGATGGCGATCACTGATATGCAAACGGGTTTGTATGTTGATGTCAACGATGTATATTGTTCTTGGCTTGGTCGGACAAAGGAAGAGGTGATTGGCAAATCGACTCTTGATTTAGGGATTTATTCTAATTCTGATGACCGGGAGTTTATTTTAGCTGGTTTAAAGAAAGACGGACATGTTCTCAATTTAGAAGTTCCTCTGATCACAAAAACTGGATCTACTGTAACGATTCTTTTCAGCGGTCGTATTGTAGAGAACGGAAAGTATCTTTTATCAGCAGGGCAGAATGTAACTGCATTTAAAGAAAAAGAATACCTCGCTCGTGTTTTACAAAGTGAACTTGTTATCAGTAAGGAACTTTTTGAAAGTGTATTTCGTCTCAATCCTGCTGCCGTGAGTTTATCTAATGCAGAAACAGGTAGGTATGACGACATCAACGAAGCTTATTGCCGGTTAATTGGATACGAACGAGAGGAGATTATCGGAAAAACTTCTCATGAATTAAATATTTGGATCACCAAGTTGGACCGCGCTCGCCTTTTGGAGGAAGTCCAAAGAAAAGGTTGGAGTACGGGGATGGAAGCCAGTGTTCGTATGAAAACCGGTGAAATTCGCCATGTGGTTTCGGGAAATACCATTATCAATAATCATGGAAGACCTACCTTACTTGCGATCCTCATTGATATTACGGAATCAAAACAAAATAAAGAAGCATTAGAATTTGCAGTTAAAGAAAGAACAAAAGAATTAAATCGAATTTTAGAAGATCTACAAAAAACCCAGGATCAATTGATTCTCTCTGAAAAAATGGCCACCTTGGGGCAGTTAGTTGCTAGTGTGGCACATGAAATTAATAATCCACTTGCTGCTATTTCCGCTTTTAGTGAACAAATTTACAACCGTATGGGAAATTTTGGAAGCCGGTTGTTCCAAATTAAAGAATGTTTTTCAAAATATTCAGACAATGAAATCAATGAAGTTATTTCCTTTGTTATCGAATTATTTACAATCAAACCAAAAACCTATGCGTTTGCGGAATCCAGGAAGGCCAAAAAACACTTAGAAGGAGTTTTTGTTGGGCTTGGAATTGATTCTGCTTATGATTTGGCCGATCGTATTGTTGATTTGGGAGTTCCCGATTATTTTCTCGAAAATGAAAGTTTTTTAAGAAATTTTAAATCATCCCCCTTACTTGACTTAGTTCTCTCTGAGTTAAATACCTTAAGAAGTATTGAATCGATTCGATTGGCTGTAGAGAGGACCTCCAAAATTGTATATAGTTTACGGAGTTACGGACGTTATGACCGAAACCAAGCAAAAACAGAAATCAATTTAGTTGATACAATTGAAACGGTCCTGACTCTCTATCAGAATAAAATGAAATCGGGGGTAGAATGTGTTCGGTTGTATAATGCGAAACCATCTATTTCTGGTTATCCGGATGAACTCATTCAAATTTGGACTAATTTGATTTACAATGCTTTACAAGCGATGGCATTTAAAGGAACTCTCACCGTCCAAGTGGACGAATTAGAAACAGAAGTTACCGTACGGATTATAGACAACGGGCCTGGGATTCCTCCTTCTATCCAGAAACGGATTTTTGAACCGTTTTATACTACGAAGGAAAAAGGGGAAGGGACTGGACTTGGCCTTGGGATTGTGAAACAGTCAGTAGAAGAAAGGCACCATGGCCGGATCCAATTCCAATCGGAACCCGGCAATACTGAGTTTATCGTCTTCCTTCCTAAATCCTAGCAAGTTGCATCTGCAGTTTTTCAGCCACTAAATCAAAGTCTTCATTCTGGATTACCGTTCGATAGGCCGCTGTGACTATGGGATGACGTTTTTCGTCTAGTTGGATGAGGTTAGGTAAGACCTTTAATCCATAAAATCCATTCGTAATTTTTTCGGGTCTTGTCCCATTTGCCAGATCATAACCATACTTTCTATCTCTTGTATCCGATCCAAAACAAGCCAACATAAAGTCTGTCATTCCTGACAGTCCATTAAATGTTGTTGGATCTCCACCGAGTAAAACTCCTATCGATACCATTTCATTGAAAAAACGATTGCTCAAATGGAATAGAGTATTATCAACATTGCCACCTAACTCTCGTTTAAAGTAACCTTCCACAAGACCCATTGCTAGAGCATAAATGGTTTTTAAAGCTCCTCCAAGTTGGACACCTTTGGTATCTCTGGAATTAATCGCTGTTCTTGTGAATACGTAATTATTAGAGAGGAGTTCTTGCAATTTGGGAATCAGAGAGTCCTCAAAAGCAGAGATTTCGAATCCGGAAATTTTACGTTCCATAATTTGGTCGGGGTAACAAGCACCGGAGACTACGGCGAGACGGTCTCGTTCAATGAGTAACAATTCATTTAGATCTTCTAGAATGAGTCCTTTTTTGGAACCGGTAAATCCTTTGATTACGTTTACCATGGGCGACTTGTTTTTTTGGAGATAAGTTCTGATTTTTGAATAAATGTTATCAAATTCCCAAGGATTTGTCCCTTGGATGAAAAGAGTTGCCGATTCCATAATTTCCGGCTTATCCGAGAATTCAATGTTTGGTGGTAATTTGTAAATGGGATAATGGAGAATATCTCTTTTTTCTTCATTACATTGTTTTACCATTTCCGAATCGGGACTGTAAATGGTTACTTTTACGTTTTTATTTGCCATCACACAGGCAAAGGCTACAGACATATTGGATGAACCAATGATAACCACATGTTCATCTGGTTTTTTAGGAAAAGAAATGAGTTGGTTTGTTTCTCTTATATCTCCTTTGTAAAGGTTACGGTAAGTTCCATGTTTGTGTTTGTTTAAATTACTTCCAACGAGAAGTGCTAAATTATCGATGATGAACTGTTTTTTGTCACCTGTTCCTGGAAATGAAATTTGTTCAATATGAGACGGAAAGGTTTGCATTTCCTTCTTCGTGAGTTCTCCCACAAGTACTGGTTTGCCGATGACAAGTTTACCAACCGCTTGGTTGAAGAGTAAACCTTCTATGGGTAGAATTTTTTCGGTACCTTCCAGTGAGATAGGCAAAATGACTTTGTTGGCAACGTAATGGTACACTGTGTCCACAAAAGGCATAAGTCGTCCATCACGAGATCTGGTTCCTTCAGGGAAAATGGAGATTACTTTTCCATCCGCTTGTAATTTCTGTGAGTTACGGAAGGCCCTCATATTGATTTTGGTCATTACATCAGAAAGAGAAGGATTGTCGGCCATATCCTTTTTAGAACAAACAAGAAGGGTTCCAAACATATAGAGACCGAGTCTAGTAAAGTCTGGTTCAAATGCCAATCGTCCTGCAATGAAAACTAAGGATTCGGCAATCTTTCTTCCTTCAGGGCCAGAGTTGTAAAGTAGGGTAAAGATGGCAGGGGCATCTAAATGGCTAAGGTGGTTTGAAATTAAAGTCACAGGGTATTTGCCGATGACCCCATCTAGTAGTTTTAAGTTCTCGGTTCCCTCTACCTTAAATTTTTTCATAATGGGATCGAGGAACTTTAACATAAAGTCCCGAGGCTCTGGGCGAATGTCAGTATAGACCCCGATTTCTTCCAAACGTTCTGGTTCTTGGAAGATTTCCATGACCTTCGGTTTGGGTGTGCTTTGTGAAAGAACTAAAAACTCTTCTAAAATAGACTTTGCTTCGGATTCGGTGAGACCCGATTTTACAAATAGGTGAATGTTCTCAAAAAATTCTTTATGCCAGCGTCCCAAAGTGGCTTCTTTTTCTGTCATGTATGCCTCTAAACCGACATTAAATTACTGAAAACTTTCGATTTGTCTATTCGATTTTTACAATTGATTGCGTAAATCCAGGATTTCTCTAAGCTGACTTCTTGGGTGATCGAGATCCCGGTATGAATCAAAAAAACAAATCAATTTCCTCGGAACAAAAATGGATTCCCGATGGATTTCATTTTTTAGGCCCCGAAGAAAGCAAAAACCGGCGGATTTTACTACAAACATTTTCGGAACTCTTTGAAAGAGAAGGGTATTCTGAAATCAGCCTTCCTTCCTTTGACTATTCGAATTCGTTTCGTTCCCATTTGGATCACGGAGTAGAAAGTTTGCTTGTGGCAAAAGACTGGGATGGGAATGAACTTTCTCCTGGTGTTGACCTAACACTACAAGTTGTGAAGGGAATGGCCGCAAGATCCCATTGGGAAGAGAATCAAAATGTATTTTACTTTGCTCGTAAAATTCGTGATCACAAAAAACGCAACGCATCCAGAAGAGAGATCTTACAAATTGGAGTGGAATCTTTAGGAAAAAGCGATACGAACCAAATTGTTTCCCAAATCCAAATATTAAAAAAACTTTGGATGTTATCAGTACCCAAAGTTCCTTTCACCATTGTTTTTGGTCATTCATCATTTTTTAGAACGGTTTTGGAAATCCTCGGATGGAATGAAGAACAAACAAAAGTTTTGCGCCAGTTTTTATACACAAAAAACGTACAAGAACTTATTTCTTTAGCAGCTAGAGAAAATACAAAAGAATCTCATATGCAGATGATCCAACTTTTGCTGCGACCAATTCCAGTGGTCGAAATTGCTAAATTCAAAGAATCCCTCCATCAGATTTTGGAACCTGGGGAATGGGAAAAACTGAAAGGGGATTTAGAATCCATCACTAACTTTTTTACAGAATGGGGAAAGGGGGCTGATGGTGTTCCGAGCATTTGGGATCCGTCGCTTGTTCGAGATCTTTCTTATTATACCGGGTTTATGTTTCAAGGTTATGTAGCGGGAGATCCCGAACCGGTATTTGCCGGTGGCGTTTACAATGAATTGTATGAGAGTTTTACTGGAATTGGCAAGGATGCCTGTGGTTTTGCCCTGCACCTGGATTCCATAGAAGAATTAATAAATAAAGTTAAATGAGGGAATTATGCCTGCAAATTTAGTTGTCGGAGCACAATGGGGTGATGAGGGAAAGGCAAAGGTAATCGATTACCTTTCTAAAGATACAGATATCATTGTTCGATACCAAGGTGGTGCGAACGCAGGTCATACTGTGGTAGTAGGCGGAAAAAAATATATTTTTCATTTAGTACCTTCTGGAATCATCTATGACAATACTACTTGTGTGATTGGAAATGGAGTGGTTCTTGATCCTGAGTATTTCCTAAAGGAATGTGCCGATTTGGAGTCTCATGGATTTCGGGTGAAGGAGAAAGTTCTTATCAGTGATTCTTGTCATATTCTTTTGCCATATCATCGTTTGATTGATGAAGCAAGAGAAGCCGGTTCCTCTCCAGAAAGGAAGATTGGAACGACTAAAAAAGGAATTGGAATGTGTTACGCAGACAAAATGTTACGTAACGGAGTCCGCGCAGGTGACCTTTTAGACAAAGACCTTCTCAAACGAAAACTCACTCATATTTTGGAAGTCAAAAACCAAGAACTCGTAAAATACTATGATTTAGAGCCAGTTAACATCACTGAAATGTATGATTTCCTTTTGGACTTCGCGGATAAAATGGGAAAAAACATTGTGAACACAGTGTACTACCTAAATTCGGAATTACAAAAAGGAAAACGAGTGCTTTTGGAAGGTGCACAAGGTACTGGACTTGATATCGATTTTGGAACTTATCCTTATGTAACAAGCTCTAATCCGACAACTGGCGGAGCTCTTGCCGGCTCCGGGGTAAGTTTCAGATACTTACAGGACGTAATTGGAATTACCAAAGCCTATGCTACAAGAGTGGGAGAAGGTCCTTTTCCGTCTGAGATTTTGGGTGAAGCTGGCGACGTCTTGCGCAAGTTAGGTGGCGAGTATGGTTCGACCACGGGAAGACCTAGGCGATGTGGTTGGTTTGATGTACAAATGATCAAACATGCTGTCACAGTTAACGGTATCAACTCTCTTGTTCTTACCAAAATTGATGTACTCAGTCATTATGAGTCCATTCCCGTTGTTGTTGGTTATGAATACAAAGGTAAGAAGTTAGATTTTTTCCCATCTCAAGGATTAGAGGACGTCAAACCGTTGTTTGCTGAGTTCAAAGGTTGGAAGGATGATATTTCTGGGATCAATTCATTCTCTAAATTACCACCACTTTGCCAGTCGTACATTAAGTCCTTACAGGAATTGGTACATACTAAGATTGGTATTGTGTCGACGGGACCGGATCGTGAACATACGATCATCATGGACTAAAAAAAATAAGGAACTCTGGACCTTTTTTTTAAGTAGTTGTTGACCGAGAAAGGTGGTTCGATATTCTTGGCTACAGAACGAGTCGTTAGCTCAGCTGGTAGAGCAATTCCCTTTTAAGGAATGGGTCCGGGGTTCGAATCCCCGACGACTCACATAAGAGTTTCAATCACTCTTAAAACGTTCTTCTCAATCGGTGCCATCGTCTAATGGTTAGGACACAAGGTTTTCATCCTTGCAATCGGGGTTCAATTCCCCGTGGCACTACCAAACAAACCTCATTCAAATAACAATTTTCACAAACACCTTTCTGATACTCTGCTTTGCATTTTTCAATGATTCCCACTCTCGTTAAATAAAAGTCATATAACAACGGATCGTCGGGATTTAGTTTCAGAAAAAAATCTTTTATGAGATAAGCCTCTTTTGATCCAAAACTTTTACGTGTTGTGATTCCTAAAATTTGAATTAACTTTTGAATATGAACATCCAAAGGAAAAGGAATCTGGTTTGGTTTTATCTTTTGATAAATTCCAAAATCAGGATAGGAGGATCGCACCATCCATCTCAAAAATAGAGAGAGTCGTTTTTTGGGAGACTTTGAGGTGGACTTACCGATTAAAAATTGAAGGCCGTAGGTGAGGGTCTTATTTCCATTCGTTTTCTTTAGTTCCATTTCCCAAAAACTTTGAAACCTTTGGAGGGAGATTACTTCCTGGAATTCACCCTGATTCGGATCTAAAAATTTCGATTCGAGGAGTGGGGACTTGGGCTCCATTTCATTGAGAACTCGTGCTAAGGTTTGAAAGAAAACTTGGTTGTCCTTTTTAGTTTGAAAACGATAGACATTTAATCCTTTCAGAAAGGTTTGAAATAATTCCCCGGATTCTTTCAAAGTTTGAAAAGGAGAGGGTCCAAGTCCGGCAAATATCGGTTTTAAAAACCCTTGGATACTTTTGACATTCCCATAGGCATAAAGACAGGAGATAAAAGAAATGATCTCGATATCCAATGGGTTTTTGTATTGTTTGGGAAAACAAATGGGATCGGTATCGAGATAGGTAATCTTTTGGTATTTTTTTTTAAGGTCTTCTAGTTTTGAATGGAGGAGTTTTGAATCAATCGGCATTTTTCATTGCGATATAAGTTCTTGAGGAAAGTTTTCTTCCAATCCTTTCTTCCATAAACCGACTAGCTTCGATTAGAGAGTCGAGTTGGATTCCCGTTGTATAACCTTCTTTGTGAAGAAAATAAACTAAATCTTCCGTGGCTACATTACCTGCTGCACCTTTGGCGTAAGGACAACCTCCGAGCCCACCAGAAGAACTATCAAAGCTACGAATTCCCATAGTGAGAGCTTGTTTGATATTGGCGATCGCCATACCGTAGGTATCATGGAAATGACCTGCTAGGTAAACCTTTGGAATTTTTTTGAGTAGAACATTCAAAAGTGATTCAACCTCTGTGGGTACGGCAACGCCAATCGTTTCACCCAAAGAGATTTCGTAAACCCCTGCATCTAACAATCGTTCGGCGATCTCTAGCGTTCGTTCTGGTTTGATTTTACCTTCATAGGGACAGGATATCACCGTTGAGATATAACCTCTTACTTTGATTCCATCGGATTTTGCTTCCGTGAAGATAGGTTTAAAAAAATCCAAACTCTCTTCGATGGACATATTGATATTTTTTTTCGTGAATGTTTCTGAGGTTGCCGTAAATACTGCAACTTCCGTAAATCCAGATTCTTTCGCTCCTTCATACCCTTTGGTATTCGGAGTCAGGCAAGAAAATTGGACTTGGCTCTGGAATTTAGGAAGGACGAGGCCTGCAAGTTCGATGGCATCAGCCATTTGCGGAATACGATCCTTTCTGACAAAAGAAGTGAGTTCTATATGTTGGAGGCCGCTTTCTACTAGACGAGATACGAATTCGAATTTATCCTGAGTGGAGAGAATGGTTTTTTCGTTTTGTAGTCCATCTCTTGGTCCCACTTCCGTGATTTTAATTTGTTCCAATTCCCAAGTCTCCTTACCTTTCAGCTTCCCTTTGGAAATAAGAAACGCAATGATTTTATGGAGTGAATCTGATGTTTACTCTTAAAAATATTTCTGTCAAAATCGGCACTCGTTCTTTGTTAAAGGATATCAATCTCTCCGCCGAGTCTAAACAAATTACTGGCCTTGTAGGTAAATCAGGTTCTGGAAAGTCCACCTTGTTCCGATTGGCATTGGGGCTTTTGGATCCCGCGGATGGATATGAATGGGCTGGGTCGCTTTTATGGAATGGGGAACAACTACCAGCAAAACAAAATCCCAAAGTCCAACCGGTTTTCCAGGATCCTTTTGCCAGTTTTTCTCACTTAGGGACTATGTTCGAATTGTTACTAGAACCTGCGCGTATCAAACATCAGTATTTTTTGAGTAATCAAACAAAACAAAATGAATGGGAAAAAATTGGAACTTTTTGTGAAAGATTAGATCTTTCTAAAGATTTATTAAAAAAAACAAAACAAGAGTTAAGTGGTGGTCAGCTGCAGCGTTTTGCAATCTTGCGAGCGTTACTTACAAAGCCAGAGTATTTACTTTTGGATGAACCTGTTACTGCTTTGGACGTGCTTGTTCAAAAAAAAATTGCTGAAGAACTGAAACAAATCAACAAAACTGAAAATCTAGGAATGTTCATTGTATCTCATGATTTAGGTTTTTTATCTTATATGTGTGATCAGATTTTTGTTTTGGATGAGGGTCAGATTGTAGAGTCTGGTGAACCTGAAAAAGTTTTAGCTCATCCGAAATCGCAATTATTAAAAAGTTTACTCGCAGCAAGAGATCATTCGTTTGGCGGAGTTGTTTCTTCTTCTGAATCATCTAACTGAGTTCGTTTGGCCTCAGCAAATTTTTTAGCGATGTCTCGCCTTCTTGTTATCACTTTGGAAGAGACTGTAGCAAAGAAGGGGTCATTGGTGAAACTTAACATCTTTGTGTATTCTTCTTCTGCCGTTTCATAGTCTGTTACTTTGGACGCTGTTTCTGCAAAATAATAATGAAATTTTTTATCGTAAGGTTTTGGTTTTCCTTCCGCAGTTGAGAGTGTTGTTCGATTGAAGATTTTGTAAGCAATGTGGAAATTTCCCTTTTCCATTTCAAGCCTTGCAAATCCTAATTTGACATTCGGACTTTCTTCTTCAATGGTGAGGGCTTTGTTTAAATAAAGAAGGGCGCGGTTTTTGAGTCCTGTAGCCAGATAATGATCAGCAAGACGAATGAGAGCTTCCGTATCATAGGGATTTTTTTCCACTGCCAGTTTGTAATTCATAATCGCATAATAAACTTGCCTTGTGATTTCGGATAGGATTGCGATGTGTAAGTAGGTCTTAAAATACTCAGGCATTTCCGCTTTAGCGTATTCAAATTCCACGAGAGCTTTTTCATACTTCATCTCCAGTGAATACAATCTTCCCAAATTATAACGGAAGGGGAAAAATTGGGGATCAAAACGAATCCCAGCTTCTAGACGTTTGATGACCTCTGCTCGAACATTTGGTTTTCCATTCAGTAAAATTTCAATGGTATCGTTATTCCATTTCCCTGAATTGGTGATGGTTTCTGTTCCATAACTAAAACTTCCATTGGATTTAGGTGGGTCCCCCTGGAAGAGTTTTCCTCGAGCCAAAATGAAGTCTTCTTTGTGATAGATAAAAGAACCGTTTGGAAAATCGGATGTATCAAACTCCTGGTCTTTACCCCATAGGATCTCAGGATATTCCTGGTTTCCTATGAGTTTTTGTCCCCAAATGATTGTGGGAAATAAAAACAGAAGTGCGAGACTGAAGCTACGGAAGAACATGGTGTAGAATGAACCAAACCCTTTTGGAAACAAAAGCGCTTACTATAAATGTCGGCGAAAAGGTCTTACTGAGAGAGATCAATCTTTCTTTTTTTCAGACCGGACTTGTCGCAGTGCTTGGAGAAAATGGAGCAGGGAAGTCCACTCTCCTTAAAGAAATTTACCACCATTCTCCGTCTTCTGCAAAATGGAAATGGAATCAGGGCAAAAAAAAACTCGCTTACCTTGGTCATGAACTTGGATTTTATTCCTCGCTCAGTTTAGAAGAAAATTTGGACTATTTCGCTAAGTTAGATGAGAAGGCACCCGATCTGGAGAAACAGACCAAAATTTTAGAAGCATTCCGATTGCAGAAACGAATTTGGGATCCCATTCATACTTTTTCTCGTGGTATGAAACAAAAGGCAGCCATCCTTCGAGTTTTACTTTCGTCTGCTGATATCATTCTTTTTGATGAACCTTATACGGGCCTTGATGCCGACTCTTCAAAAATCTTCACTGAACTTTTGAATCTCGAATCAAAATCCAGACTCATTCTAATTGTACTTCATTCCATACCGGAGGGATTGCAGTGTACCTCCCAGTTGAAGATGGAAAAGGGAGGTGTTTTTGTTACTCACCTTACTTAAAAAAGAATTTTATCTGATTGGTCGTTCTCTTGGGGGAATTGTTTCCCTTCTCACTTTGAGTATCTCCGTGGTTTTTATTTTTTATACCTCAATCGAAGTGAACGAGATGTTATCTGAACGGAGCATTCGCGGAGTCAAATGGGCCATTATTTTTTTGCTCAACTTTGTGATTGTAAGCCAAAGCCTTTGGGAAGAACGCGAGTCCATGGGATGGGAAGCAAGTCTTTCGTTTGTGAGCCCCATTTCTCTTTATTTAGCAAAATCACTCGCCATTTGGTTTTGTACGATTTTAGTGAACGCGTGCCTTGTTCTCGTCCTTTCTGTTTTTTTTCAAAACATGACTGTGGACCGGTACTTCGGGGAGTGGTTATTTGCTAATTTGGGGAGTGGTTGTTTGGTTTTTCTTGGAGTCTCTCTTGGCCTCATTGCTTTCGAAAGCCGCCTAAAAGAAATCATCATTCCTTTGTTGCAACTTCCCTTTTCCATCCCACTTTTCCTTTTTGGATTGGAGGCAGAACATAGGTATTGGCTGGAACCAGGGTTTTACCTACCTTCCGTAGGTTTACTTTTGTTTTTTATGTTATTTTATGCAACTCTTGGTTCGGTGATGATTGAGATTCTAAGGAATGAGCGTTAAGCCCTTGTTTTCTCCTCGAATTTCTGCCAATCTTTGAAAATCTGGAAAAAAATGGAACGTAAGATTCGGATATTCCACCCTGTTTTCGACATCGGTTTTTATCTTGTTGTATGTACGTCACTTGTCTTTGCCGTGATCGTTTCGTTAGTTTATCCGAACGTCATTTTAGAGCAAGGCCTAAGCCACAGAATTTTTTATTTGCATGTGCCTGTCGCCTGGGTTGCGTTATATGGCCCAATTCTATCCTTTCTTTTTTCATTGGTATTTCTTTTTACACGAAATATGCTTTGGGATAGGCTTGCTTTCACTGCAAACCAACTTGCTTTTTTATTTGCCCTCGGTGTTTTATTTTCTGGACCCATTTGGGCATACAGTGCTTGGGGAGTGCCTTGGGATAAAACAGACGCTAGGTTGCAGTCTTTTTTTATTCTTTGTATTTCACTTGTGAGTTATTTTATTTTTCGTTATTTAGTTCCTTCAAAGTCCAAAAAAGCCATCCTTTCTGCTTACCTTTCTGTCCTTTGTGCGGTGAGTGCCATCCTTACCTGGGGTGCCATTCGTTGGATTGAAAACCCAGGAAACCACCCGGGTAGTGTTCTTGGAAAAGGTGGGATGGATTCAGATATGAAACAAAGTATGTGGCTCGGGGTCATCGCCTTCCACTTTCTGTTCCTTTTCCTTTTTCTTGTTTCCAACCGTAGCGAAAAAATCCAAGATATCAGATCCAAGCTGAAATCGGAACTGGACTAATTCATGGCAGAAGTTGAATCCATTCATACCATCTTGATTGTGGATGATGTTCCCGAAAATGTGGAACTTTTGAAATACCTCTTACAACAAGAAGGATTCAAGACTTATACGGCTTATTCAGCGGAAGAGGCGCGACTTGTTCTTTTAAACACTGCAATTGATACACTTCTGTTAGATGTCAACATGCCCGTTCAGGATGGTTTTTCTTTTTGTCGCGAACTTCGGACTATGGATCAGTTCAAACTTCTTCCTATTCTTTTCATCACCTCCATCGAAAGAGAAGTTGGTTTCCAGGAAGCGATGAAAAACGGCGGGGATGATTTTATCAACAAACCATTCAATAAAAGAGAATTAGTTGCTAAAATCCATTCCGTCATCCGTTTGAAAGACTTACAAGACGAGTTGTACAGACAAAAAAGTAAATACGAAAAAGAATTACAAACAGCAAGACGGGTTCAAGACCAACTCATTCCTGAAAAAAGTTTTATTTGGAATGGAATCAAAGCACAAACCTTGTTCCATCCTTATTTACAAATTGGTGGTGACTTTGTTGATTCCTGGATTGAGGAAAAAAAACTTCATATAGTCATCGCTGATTGTTCAGGACATGGACCAAGTGCAGCACTCATCGGTGCGATGTTTAAAATGCAATTATTCAACTTGGTAGCGACTATGGGTTTACGGGAACGAGTAGAACATTTACGAAAAAACATGGAGTTAGTACTTCCAGAAGACTATGCCATTACTTTTTGTTATGCGATTATTGATCAGGAACTAAAACTTTCTTATATCAATGGGGGGCATCCTGCACCTATTGTTTATATCGACGGTGAAACCAAGTTTTTAAAAGGTATGAGTCCTATGATTATGGGGATCAACTTCACCGCAAACGATGAAGTACAAACCGTACAACTAAAAAGTGGGTCGTTGTTTTTTATGTACACGGACGGCGCTAGTGAAGCGATGAATTCCCAATCCGAATACATTACGGAAGAGGGAATGAAAGAAATCTTTCATGAGTCTGTAAAGTCGGGAACGGATATTTTGCAGGCAGTTCAAAGTAAAATTTTAGAATTCTGCGGGGCTTCGACTCCGAGTGATGATATGGCTATGGTGTGTATACAGTTATGATTCCGGTTCCTACTTATAAAGGTAAAGTTCGAGATGTTTATGATTTGGGGGATTCACTTCTCCTTGTAGCGACAGATCGAATCTCTGCATTTGATGTCGTTTTTGAAGAACCAGTTTTGGATAAGGGCAAAATCCTAACTCGAATCTCCACTGCTTGGTTTCGTTTTTTTCCTGAAATTCAAAACCATTTGATCACAGACGATGTTTCTAAATTTCCAAGCCCCTTTCAAAATGAAGAATCCCTTCGCGGTCGTTCGGTTCTTGTAAAAAAGGCCAAACGAATTGATTTTGAATGTGTGGTTCGGGGATACTTAACCGGATCTGCTTGGAAGGAATACAAAACGGATGGAACCATCGCCCAAGTCAAATATCCCCAAGGAATCCTTGAGTCTTACAAGTTTGAAACTCCCATCTTTACACCGGCCAGGAAAAATGATTCCGGCCATGATGAAAATGTGAGTGAAGGCACAATGGAAGCGGAAGTTGGCGAAGAACTGTTTTCCCAGCTAAAAAATCTTTCCTTGCAACTCTACAACAAAGCCCACGACCTTATGGCCAAACAAGGAATCCTCCTTTGTGATACAAAATTTGAATTTGGACTAATTGACGGAAAACCCATCTTAATTGATGAAATCCTGACCCCGGATTCTTCCCGGTATTGGGACGGCAGCACCTACGAACTCGGAAAAACGCCTGCCAGTTTTGATAAACAAATTCTCAGGAATTGGCTCGAATCCACGGATTGGGACAAAAATCCTCCCGCTCCCGCTTTGCCCGAATCCTTGATCCTAGAACTACGTAAAAAATACTTGGAATTGGAAGATAAAATCACGCTATGTTTGTCGCAAAAATAAACGTTACCCTCAAAGAATCGGTTCTTGACCCACAAGGCCAGACCGTTCTCCGCACCCTTCATGACCAAGGGAAAACTTCTATCTCTGATCTAAGAGTGGGAAAATACATCGAAATGAAAATTACTGCCAGTTCCCAATCGGATGCAGAAACCTCTGCCAAAGAAATTTGTGAATCCTTACTTGTGAACCAAGTGATTGAGACTTACCGGTTGGTTGTGGAGAAGGTATGAAGGTTCGAGTGATTACCTTTCCTGGATCCAACTGTGATAAGGATGTGGGATCTGTTCTCGAATCTGAATTTGGAGCCAAGGTAGATTACACTTGGTATAAAGAATCTTTTTCCGACAGTCCTGATCTTGTGGTTTTACCAGGTGGATTTTCCTTTGGAGATTATTTACGATGTGGGGCTATGGCAAAATTTTCCAATGCTATGGAATCCGTTGTGAGTTATGCAAACAAAGGAGGAAAGGTATTAGGAGTTTGTAATGGATTTCAAATCCTTACGGAGTCGGGACTCCTTCCTGGTGCTTTACTCCATAACAGAACTTTAAAGTATATTTGTAAAGATGTGGATCTCATTCCTGTTTCTGAAAACAAAATTGCCCAAGGGATCAAAGGAACACTATCCATTCCGATTGCTCATGGGGAAGGTGCTTACTTTGCTGATGCGAATACTTTAGAACGATTAGAAAAAAATGGCCAAGTGGTTTTTCGTTACAAACAAAACCCTAATGGATCTTTAAATGATATCGCAGGGATTTGTAATGAAGCTGGAAACGTTCTAGGAATGATGCCCCATCCAGAACGCGCCATAAATCCTTATACAGGAAAGATGGACGGAAAACAAATTTTAGAAGTTCTATTAAAAAAATAGAAATCTTTTTAACCTTTTCTTGCTTTTTCGTCCAATTGAATTACAAGGGAAGGTATGCGATTTCAAGAAGACTCTATTGATTGTGTAGACTTCATTCTCAAAAAAGATGAAGTTTTGACCATCATCTTAGGTGGAGGAAAAGGAACTCGTTTATTACCTCTTACAGAAAAAAGATCGAAACCCGCCGTGAGTTTCGGTGGTAAATACCGCCTCATAGACATTCCTATTTCTAATTCACTGAATAGTGGGTTTGAAAAAATTTTTATCTTAACCCAGTTTAACTCATATTCTCTAAATCGTCATATTAACCGAACTTATGCGACCAATAATATCCACCAAAAGAGTTTTGTGGAAATCATTGCTGCCGAACAAACGGTATCCAGTGCCAATTGGTTTGAAGGCACAGCTGACGCCGTAAGAAAAGTTTTGCCCTATATCCGAGAACAAAAACCCAAATATGTTCTTATTCTTTCTGGTGATCAGTTATACAATATGGATCTTTCTGATTTTATGCAGAGCCATTTGATGGATCCCGAAACAGAAATCTCTGTTGCCACCAATGCCATTTCCGAAGATCAAATTTATGGACTAGGAATTGTAAAGGCAGGAGTGGGTGGGTTCATCCAGGAATTCATTGAAAAACCCCAAGACATCTCTCAGGTAGAATCCTGTCGCACAAAGAACGGTAATTTCCTCGCCAATATGGGAATTTATATTTTTAATACATCCACACTCATCGATGTATTGGAAGATCGCAATATGGCTGACTTTGGAAAAGAAATATTACCAAAGGCCATTCGCGAACGAAAAGTAAAAGCTTATACTTACGACGGTTATTGGGAAGACATTGGAACCATCAAAGCTTTTTACGAAGCCAACTTGATGTTAACTGACCATATCCCTAAGTTCAACCTTTACTTGGAAAAAACTCCCATCTACACTAGGGCAAGGGCCCTTCCACCCTCTAAGATCAATCAGGCGGTGGTGAACCAAGCTCTCATTTCAGAAGGAACCATCCTCAACCAATGTGAAGTGCACCGTTCCATCATTGGGGTGCGTCAACTCATTGCTTCTGGTACCAAAATTTACGATTCCATTATCATGGGACTCGACCATTACGGATACTTTGACCGGAAGTCAGGAAAGATACCCATTGGGATTGGACCTAACTGTGAAATACGACGGACAATTGTCGACAAAGACTGCGCGATTGGAGCCAACGTTCGGCTGTTAAACGAACAGAACCTCCAAGAATATGAAGACGAATACGTGCGGATTCGGGAGGGGATTATCGTGGTTCCGCGTCATACAGCAGTCCCTGATGGGTACACCATCTAGGAAATATTGACATATTTAAGTCAAAATTAAGGCAAAATTCCTTTAGATTGTCTCAAATTTGGGGATTTTGACTTGTCAGTTTTGAACTTAGTTCTAAGGTGGACGAAAGGGAACCATGTTCACAACGGAATCAACGGAAGGAAACCAGTTTTGGAACGAGACATACTTTGTCCCTCATTTCCAACCCATAGTCAACGCAATCAATCGCTCGATTTCAGCCTACGAAGTACTCGGAAGGCAGTTCAATCCGAAAGAGAACACTTATGAATCTTTGGGAAGTCTCTTTCATAATAGGGACCAAGACCCAGTTCCGGTCTATAATATTGACCGCATCCTTCGGGAAAAGGCGGTCAAAACCTTAAAAGAGAGCAACCTCCGCACCAAACTCTTTTTCAATATGATGCCGAACTTCCTATCAAGGGTTCATCATACGGATCTTTTTGCTGAAAACTTTCATATCATCCAACTCATTGAAAAATATGGAATCGATCGCAACCAAGTGGTCATCGAAATCACGGAAGACGAGTTTGACGGGTCTATTGACCGTCTCATCCAAATCGTACAGATCTTTCGCGATTATGGGCTTAAAATTGCCATCGATGATTTGGGAACCGGTTTTTCCAACTTAGAAAGAATTGGTTATTTGCATCCTGACATTATGAAGGTCGACATTCGCATCATGAGAGAGAGTTTGAATAAAAATTCCTTCAAACAAGTTCTCGGTGCCATTTCGGAAATGTCTCAAAAGCTCGGAAGCCAACTTCTTTTTGAGGGGATTGAAACCGAAGAAGAGGTGAATCTTGCCCTTTCTATGGGAGCCAACCTTCTGCAAGGATTCTATTTTTCGACTCCGAATCCGCATTTTCTGAACCGAAATACTTTCTCTGATAAAATGAAAACTGTCCTCGAAAACTTCTCCAGTGTTCGTTCCAAAGAACTCCGAGAAAAGGGGGTTCGGGAGCAAAGGATCATTGACCAACTCCAAGACCTGTTTTATGAACTTTCCGATGTCAAAGAGGAGGATTTTTCCTACCGGTTTGGGCAAATCCTAAGTTCTTTACCAAGAGAAATCCTTAAGGTCTTCGTTTGTGATGCAGAAGGCTACCAAATCACTCCTACTTACGATTTGGATCGGATGAACGGAGGGTATTTGGAACGGTCACGCCAAATTGGAAACAACTATGCTTGGAAACCATACTTTTTAAAACACAAAGAGGAGTCGGAACGGTTTCGCAAAAAATGGGGGGTTACTTACCCACTTTATGATATTTCCAACCAAAACCAATATGTGATTTTCACCTTCTCTCTTATGAATGGAAAGATCCTGATTGCACAGGTAGGTTGGTCGGAATAGAATCTTGTTTTTTTTGAGTGGTGCATTTTCCTGGTAGAAGGGATTCGTCTAAAATATAGAATCATTCTAAATATATACAAAACAGGAAACCACCTTGTCCGCTATTCTCGAAATTAAATCTCTACACGCTAATGTAGGGGACAAAACGATCCTCCGAGGGGTCAATCTCTCCATCGGGGCCGGTGAAGTTCATGCCATTATGGGTCCCAATGGATCGGGAAAGAGTACACTTTCCAATGTAATTCTTGGCCACCCAAAATATACGATTACTTCTGGAGATATCCTCTTTCGAGGAGAATCCATTTTAAATAAAACAACTGATGAAAGGGCAAGACTCGGACTCTTTTTGTCCTTCCAATACCCAACGGCACTGCCTGGTGTTACAATTGGAAACTTTCTAAAGTCCATCCTCAAAGCACATCGTGGGAAAGATGTTCCAGTTAAGGAATTTAAACAAGAATTAAAACAATCAATGGATCTTTTGGACGTTCCTCAGTCGTTTATTGGTCGTTATGTGAATGATGGCTTTTCTGGTGGTGAAAAAAAACGCGCTGAAATTTTGCAAATGAGTTTATTAAAACCGATTCTATCTATTTTAGATGAAACAGATTCGGGACTTGATATTGATGCATTACGAATTGTATCAGAAGGAATCAATTCCAACAGAAATCCAGAACGTTCCATTTTACTCATCACTCACTACCAAAGGATGTTGAATTATATTGTTCCTGATTTTGTTCACGTATTTGCAGACGGCCGCATATTAGAAACAGGTGGCAAAGACCTTTCCTTAAAACTAGAAGAAGTCGGTTATGATTGGATTTTGGAGAGAGAAGGAGTCAAATGAATTCTTCACTTACACGTAATCGTTTTGTTCTCTCGAAAGAACGAACCGAAGTGTTTCGTAAATCTCTGTATGAAGTTTGGAACCAATTAGAAATTCCTTCCGATTCAGATGAGGCATGGAGAAAGTTCCCTGTGGGTTCTGTTGATTGGAAAGAGTTACAGTTTGATCCCAAATCCATTTCTTTAGAAATCAAAGAGGACTGGGACACTGAACATTCATTACCTGAAGAAACTATTAACGAAATTCTTTCCGATATTATTAAATTCACACCTAAGGATTATTTTGCTTTTCTTAGTTTGATTGCTACTCCACGGATTGAAGTGATTCTTTTGGATGAAGGAGAAAGTGAATTTGATTTTGAAGAGTTTGGTGATGGGCCTAAGTTTTCTGTTCGAATTTTCTATTTACAATCGGGTCGTACTGCCAAAACCCAAGTCCGAATGGAAAGTATCCACGAAACAGAAGTCCTTCATATGTCCTCTTCCCTTGATTTCTATGTTGCGGGAGAATCATCTTATTTAGAAATCTTAGATAAAGAAACCAGCGATTTAGATTTGTACCGCTTCCGCAATATTTGTATCCTTGGTCGCAATGACTCACATGTAAAATACCATCTTTATCCGACCGGTGGGTTCCGTTCCAAATTATTTTTACATGCTCACTTACTTGGTAAAGGTGCTGAAGTCACTGTGGATGGTGTGTCTGCTCTTGGAGGACGGAATCTAAAAGATTTGGATATGGGAATGTATCACCATGCAGACCATACCACAAGTAAAATTAGTTATAAAGCCATAGTCACGGATAAGTCCCACCATATTTTTACAGGAAATTTGATTATCCCACCAAACTTAAAAAAGGTGACAGCCCACCAAGAATCCTTCAATCTTTCTTTAAACAAAAAAGCAAGAGCGGAAGCAAACCCCAAATTAGAAGTTTTAGCAGAAGATGTATCTTGTACACATGGTGCCACTGTTGGTGATATTGACGAAGAACAGTTTTTTTATCTCCTCTCTCGAGGTCTGACACCGGCAGAATCTAAGTCCTTACTTGTGACTGCATTTTATGGAGAAACCATCCATTCCATTGGGTTTTCGGAAGAAGTCAAATTGTCTTTGGAATCGAGAATCAAAGAGATTCTTTTGGGAGGCAAATGATGGCCTTTAAAAAATTGATATCTGTTTCAGAAGTAACAGAAGGTAGTCTGGTCGTTGTGAAAACTCGTCATTTTAACGTGGTGGTAACACGAGTCGAAGGTGACTATTTTGCTTTTGAAGATTCTTGTACTCATGACGGGGAGGAGATATCTTGCGGAAAATTAGAAGGTTCTGTCATTACTTGCCCCAGACATTTTGCTAAATTTGATGTTCGCAACGGAAAGGTTTTGGCTCTTCCTGCAACCGAACCTCTCGTGATTTTTCCGGTTCGAGTGAATGGTGCAGATTTGGAAGTGGATTTGGAGGCGGTATGAGTTTAGATCCTTACCAAATCAGAAAAGACTTTCCTATATTGTCTCGGATTTTGCCAAACGGAAAACCACTTGTCTATCTAGACAATGGAGCTTCCTCACAAAAACCAAAGTCTGTGATTGATGCCACTAATGAGTATTATTCGAATGATAATGCTAATATTCATAGAGGGGTATATTATTTATCCCAACATGCAACCGAACTATTTGAACGCACTAGAATCAAAACCTCTCATTTTTTTCAGGCACAGTGTGCGAAGGCCATTATCTTCACTCGGGGAACAACAGATGCGATCAATTTAGTCGCACAGACCTGGGGCAGAACCAATATCAGTGAAGGGGATGAGATTGTTTTATCGGTTCAGGAACACCATTCCAATTTAGTTCCGTGGCAGATGTTGGCTTTGGAAAAAAAAGCTTTTTTGAAATTCATTCCTATCAAAGAAGATACCACTTACGATTTATCCAACCTAAATGAAATCATTACCAAAAGAACGAAATTAGTTGCGATCAGTCAAATGTCCAATGTGACAGGTACGATTCATGATTTAACAAAGATTATCGATCGTGTTCGCCAAGTAGGGGCTAAGATTTTAGTCGATGGGGCACAGGCGGCTTGCCATATGCCCATTCACTTAGTGGATATGGATGTAGACTTTTATGCGTTTTCAGGTCATAAGATGCTTGGGCCTACAGGAGTGGGAGTTCTTTTTGGTAAGGAAGAAATTCTAGAAGCTATGCCACCTTGGCTTGGCGGTGGTGACATGATTGAATCGGTGGAACTCGAAAGTTCTACCTATGCGGCCCTTCCTGCCAAACTCGAAGCGGGAACTCCAAATATTGCTGGTGTTATTGGATTTAGTCATGCTTTGGATTATTTACAAAAAGTGGGAATGAAGAATATCAAAGAACATGAGCGCATGTTAGTTGAATATGCCTTGGAACGATTGAATCGGATTGGTGGTCTTCAGATTTATGGAACGGAGGATTTAGACAAAAGGGGAGGAGTTGTTTCTTTCACTATGGAGGGAATCCATCCTCATGATGTCGGTTCTATTTTGGATGAAGAGGGTGTTGCCATTCGTGTGGGCCACCACTGCTGCCAACCATTAATGAAACAATTATCCATTCCGGGAACTTGTAGGGCTTCATTTTATCTCTACAATACAAAAGAAGATATAGATGCTCTTGTCCATTCCATTGACAAAGTAAAATCAATATTCGGTCGTGTCGCAAGAAAGTAACTTTGAAGATTTCCTTCGTTGGAAATCCTTTGCTGTTTGGGAAAAACCATTGATCGACCACCAAGTGGTCAAAGGTTTAAACCCTCTTTGTGGTGATGAAATTTTTATCTACTACCATAAGGATAAAAACCATTCAATCCAAATTTTAGGACTTGGTGGTGAGTCTTGTTCTATTTGTTCTGCAGCAGCAGGTCTTCTTTTTCGAAATAAATCGACACTGCAGCGAAAAGATTTTCAGTCATATCTATTAGAAAGGAAAAATTTTTTGGAAGGGGCGGATTCTGGCTTGTTTCAAGATCCAGAAGAGATATCCTTTTTTAGAACCCTTCGAACACATCCTGGTCGTTATCGTTGTGGACTTTTGCCATGGCAAACCTTAGTGAAATTGAGTGAGGAAATGAAATGATTCGTGATCCTGAAACAGAGAAAGAATGGGAAGTATTCCATAGTGTTCGTATGGTAGAAGATCCAGAAATTGGAATTTCGCTCATCGAACTTGGTTTGATTTATGATATCAAAGTGGAAGGGGAAAAGGCGGACATCACCATGACCTATACTTCTCTTGCTTGCCCTGCCGGTCCACAAATGAAACAAGACATTGAAAACCATGCCCTTCGTGTGGATGGGATTAATGAAGCCGTTGTACATGTTGTTTGGAATCCGAAATGGGAACCTCGCGCTATGGCAAGCGAAGAAGCTAAAATGCAAATGGGGATCTTCGATTGAGTTTTTCCTATCGAACCACGTTTTTATTTCTAGTTTTATTTTTAATTAACAGTTGTGAGACGATTCCCTTTCTTCAGGATTCATTCCGAGGAAAACTTGAGAATCCCACAACCATTCCGCAAATTGAAGGCTCAGCTGACAAACGAAGTCGTTATGAATTTTCGGGAAAAGAAATTATCATTTCATCCGACCATCCTTTAGCCTCCCAAGCCGGAATGGAAGTTTGGAAACAAGGTGGGAATGTGGTGGATGTTTTTACTGCTTCCAGTTTTGCCATCTCTGTCCTTCGCCCTCATTCTACGGGCTTATTAGGTGGAGGATTTGCGGTCATTCATTTGCCAGCAAAAGGAAAATGGGCTTATGACTTTCGGGAACGTTCTCCCAAAATGGGAACTTCTTCTTTTTACTTAAATCCGGATGGCTCGGTAATTTCAGGTAAAACTTTAAAAGGTGCTTATAGTGCCGGGGTTCCTGGAACCGTTCAAGGAGTTTTACAAATCCAGAAACAACATGGAAAATTACCTTTAAATACTGTCATTGCACCTGCACTCCGTTATGCGAGGAGTGGATTTTCTGTTTATAATGATTTAGCGGGGGCCATTTCTAAAACTTGGCCAGAAATGAATCCGGCTATGAAAAAGGTTTTTGGGATTGATAACCGGGCGATACGAGAAGGGGAACTTCTCATCCAAGAAGATTTTGCTAAAACTTTGGAGAGGATCATTGAAAACGCAGAGAAAGAGTTTTTGGATGGAGAAACCATCCAACTTCTTTCCAAGTATTATTCAGACTATGAAAACTTTATGACGGTTGAGGATTTTAAAAATTACCAAGTGAAAATCAGTGATCCTCTGATTAGTTCTTCTTGGGGACATACCATTCTCACCATGCCACCTCCTAGCTCTGGAGTTCATCTTGTCACTATGATGAATTTGTATTCGGAAATGCAGAAACGAAATACTTTTCCTAAAGGAAACATTGGTGAAGTCATTCGCATTACGGAAGCTATGCGAGTAGCTTACAGGGACCGGGCAGAACTTGGAGGAGATCCTTTATTCACAACTGTCCCTGTATCCAGACTTTTATCTTCTGGTTATACCAAAGAGGAAGTAAACGAAATTGAAAAAAAGGTAGTCTCAGGAAGTTGGCCCGTTTTGAAAGACGAAGGTAAAAAACCGGAATCATACAATACCACACATATTTCGATTATGGATAAGGATGGAAATGCAGTCTCCACAACCCAATCGGTAAATGGAATTTTTGGAGCCGTCCAAATGGTCCCAGGTACTGGCCTTGTTTTAAACAATACCATGGACGACTTTGCTGTAGCACCTGGAGTTCCCAATCTTTATGGACTTGTGGGCTCCAAGGCCAATGCCATTGAACCCGGGAAAACTCCACTTTCCAGTATGAGTCCGACTATCCTTCTAGATGAGGCTGGTAAAACGAAAATGGTGATTGGAGCGCCCGGCGGTTCCCAAATCCCAACCTCAATTTTTAATACGCTTTATCGGTATTTGGTCCAGAAAGAAAACCTCTACGAAAGTGTAGCTTATCCTAGGATCCACCACCAATTCCAACCCGATCGGATTTTTTTAGATCCAGAAATAAAAGACTCCTTTCCCCAATCGGAATTACCATTTTATCAAGTCCAATATATTAGGCATCGTGCGAAAGTATTTGCCGTGACGAGAGAGGGAGACCGCCTGATCGGCGTGTCAGATCCCAAAGGGGAAGGAGTCCCTTTAGGTTTTTAAACCATGAAACGAAAGTTATTAACATCGACTAAAAAAAATTCAACACGTACATTATTATCAGAAGAATACAGAGCTTGTTTGCTAAGCGCCAAACATGGATTAGAGAGAGAAAGTGCCAGGGTCGATGGAAAGTCGCAACTAGCATCCACTCCTCATCCCAAATCACTCGGAGCAAGTCTTACCCATCCACTCATTAAAACCGATTTTGCCGAAGCACAAATTGAATATGCCACCAATGTACATAAATCCATTCCTGATGCTCTCCGAGAACTCACTGAGTTACATGCCTTTACGGCTAGTCGGTTGGGTTCTGAATACCTTTGGCCTTTTAGTATGCCGCCGGTTTTGCCAACAGAAAACAAAATTGAAGTCGGAAACTATGGAACTTCCGTTGAGGGTCGAAAAAAAACCATCTATCGGAATGGACTCGGTCACCGGTATGGAAAGAAGATGCAAACCATTTCGGGAGTCCATTACAATGTTTCCTTCGACACCTGTATGTTGTCGGTGGTCTCTGAAAAACGTTTTAAAAAACCTTTAACACCAGCGACTAAATCACAAATTTATTTTGATACCATTCGTAACTTTTATAGAATTTCCCCTGCGTTATTGTATCTATTTGGATCATCTAGTCTAACGGATGTTACTTTTACGGATGAATCCAAACAAATCAAAAAAAGAGATTCCAAAACTCTAAAATCCGATTTTGCCACAACCCTTCGCCTTTCTAGTATTGGTTATACCAGTAAAGTACAAGGAAAATATCCGATCTCAGTAAATTCGTTAGAAGAGTATGCGAGTGATATGTGTCAGGTGGTTTCCAAATCCTACAATCCTTACAAAGCGTTCAATGGAAAACCAACCAATCAATTGAATGATCATATTTTACAATTGGAAAACGAATACTATTCTCTTGTTCGACCAAAACAAGTTCCAAAAGGAGACGAACGTGTTGTGGATGCTCTCGTGGAACGTGGTGTGGAGTATTTAGAAATTAGACTTCTTGATTTGGATCCATTTTCTGCCATTGGTGTCGAAGAAAACAGACTCTATTTTTTACATATGGTTCTTCTTTATTGTATGTTGAATGAATCACCTAAATCTGATTTGGTGGAGATGGCTGATTGGAGAAAAAACCAAGAGGTCACCACTTGGTTCGGACGAAAAGAAGATACTAAAATTAAGTTTCTAGGGGAAGAGATGAATCTTCGGGATTTGACCTACCAACTTTTTGTCGAAATCCAACCCATTGCTGATCTTTTGGATGAAAATGATGCAAATGGCCCTTATAGCAAAGCCTGGGAAAGTCTTTGGGAAAAATGGAACGATCCTAGCCAACTTGGTTCCACAATGTCAGAACTTGATTTAGAAATCCATAAATCAACTTTTAGAGAGTTTGGGTTAACCCTTGCTAAATTGCATAAAGAAGAACTTCTAAATTACCCACTTCCGCCGAACCTGGTGAAATATTATGAAGATTTAAGTGTTCAATCCATTTACGAACAACAAAAGATAGAAAATTTAGAAGGCAGTCATTTAAAGAAAAATCAAAAACCCATTCAAATCAAACCCTTAAAACTTTGTAGTGGGGTTTGAAGTGACAGATACAAAACCATTACCTTCTGGATTTGAAGATTTAGAAATTTCCACACAAATCATCATTCGAGATGCCCTAACTCGTGGGATCAAAATTGAGATGGTAGACAGAAAGGAAAATTTCCTTCGTCTCGTACAAGGAAGTCACTCTGAGTTTGTCAAAGAGGCAAGTAAAACTAGATTGGATAGTTTGATGACTTACCTTGTTATGGAGAATAAAATCGCCTCTAAACTTGTGTTAGAGGAAAATGGAATTCGTGTTCCTGTGGGTCGAAATTATTCGAATTTGGAAACAGCACTTTCTGACTATACTTTCTTTTTAGATAAAAAGAAAGTGATCAAACCTGTAACAACCAACTTTGGACTAGGAATCGGAATCTCCGATCCAGGAGATCGTTTAGATAAGTTTACATCATTTGTCAAAATTGCTCTTGGACTTTCTAACTCCATCATCATTGAAGAATTCATCGAAGGGCCTGAGTATCGATTTTTAGTTCTTGGAGAGGAAGTGATCGCTGTTTGTAACCGGGTGCCTGCAAACGTTTTGGGCGATGGAAAAAGTTCAATTCGGGATTTGATTTTAAAAAAGAATGAAGACCCGAGACGGGGAGAAGGCCATAAAACTGCGTTGGAAAAAATTCAAATGTCAGAAGTGGAATTACAAATTCTAAAAGACCAAGGCCTTAATTTTGAATCGGTTCCTGAAATAGGAAAACAGGTTTTCCTCAGAAAGAACTCCAATATTTCTACCGGTGGGGATTCACTTGATGTTACTGATAATGTACATCCGGATTTTAAATCCATTGCTGTCTCCGCAGCCAAAGCGGCTGGGGCTGTGATTTGTGGAATCGATATCATCTCTTCTCAGATTGAATCAAAACCGGATACAAAAACCTACGCGATTCTAGAAATCAATTTCAATCCAGTACTCTATATCCATGAGTTTCCATACTCCGGCAAACCGAGGTTTGTTGGTGATAAAATTTTGGATTTACTTGGGTTTGATTGATTTGTTTATCAATCGAAAGATTTAAGAGTATTTTGTTCTTAGGTATGCGATGATGTCTGTTGATTCATACATCTGGACATTCCCATCCACAAGGAATGGAACTTGGGACTGTCCTCCGAGCCTGACTACTTCTGCTCGACCAGGAGTTCCTTGAAAAGCCTCTACGTATTCTATATCTTTTCCCACGACAAGCCCAAGAGATTCTGCAGCGCGAATCACTCTTTGGCAGTAGGGGCAAGTATCATATTGGTAGAGGCGAATCATTAGAAATTATCCTGCTTTTTTTGTCAGTTCACCGGACTGAGCCATTTGGATGGTGATGTCATGACCACCCACAAATTCACCTTTGATGTAGAGTTGTGGAATGGTAGGCCAGTTTGTGAATTCTTTGATTCCTTCTCTGATTTTCATATCAGAAAGAACATTAAAGGATCCAAAAGGGATTCCGAGTTGTTTGAGAGTGGTGACAACTCCCGCAGAAAATCCACATTGTGGCATTTCCGGTGTTCCTTTCATAAATAGAAACACGTTTTCTGATTTGATTAAGGATTCAATTTTATCCTTTAACTCTTGTTCCATGGTTATTCGCTCCTAGTTTCCAATGCCAATGCATGGATTTCTTCTTTTAATTCATCTTTCAAAGTGGCATACACCATACGGTGTTGTTCAATGAGACCTTTGCCGGAAAAACCAGAAAAGGTAACCACAGCCTTGATATGGACTCCGTCCCGATAGGGATCAAGAATTTCCACTTTAGAGCCGGGTAGGCCATCTTCAATTTTCTTTTGGATTTCTGGGATTGTCATCCTATAGTATTCCTCCCATCCACGAATGGTGGGCTTTGATAAATTCAAGATATTCTTTAGGCACTTCTGGTAAAACAGAATTCTTTACCGAAGGCAGTGAAAGTAGAGTTTCACTCCATTTCGTAATTTTAGGAAAATCTTTTAATAGGTAGAGTTCCGGTTTGTGATCTGCCAAAAATTGTAACCTCATGAAAAATGGGGCAAAAGCAGTATCCACTAAATGCATTTTCTCTCCGGCAAAATAGAGTGTTTTGCTTTCCAACTCCGGCAAACCAGTTTCTAGAATTTTGAATTTGGAAAGGAGCTCTTCCCGTTTTTTATCGGAGTCCGATTTTTCTTTGGCCATAGTCCAACCGTATTGGTCCACAAGAAGGGCACTTGCAAATTCTGTCCAGGAGCGATGTTTTGCTTTTTGGATGGGGTCTTTGGGATGAAGGGCAGGAGCACTTGTTTCATCTAGGTATTCATTGATGACTGCGGATTCGAAAATGACATCGTCTCCTACTTGTAAGACGGGAACTTTTCCAAAAGGAGAAATCTTTAAAAACCAATCGGGTTTGTTTGCGAGGTCAATGTATTTGATATCGTAATCCACTTTCTTTTCCAGAAGGTTGATGACGGAACGTTGGACAAAAGGGCAAAGTTTAAAACTGATGAGAACTGGTTTGGTCATATTTATTAGACTCAACCTGGGGCAGAAAGGTCCATTTCCAAAGCATGGAGTCCTTTCTTAAATTCTTCTCCCAGTTCGGCGTAGACCAATCGGTGGTTTTCTACTGTGGATTTTCCTGAAAATAACGAGGAAACCATTTGCAAACGGAAATGGGTTTCCTTCGAATCTTTAGTCATTCCGGGATGACCCGCATGTTCGAGGGAAACATCCCGAAGGGAAAACGAGACAGGTTGAAATTTTTGCGAAAGGATTTTTTCCATCCGACTGAGTCTTGATTCTTTAGTTTCTGATTCCATAACCAATTTTCATTAACCTCACATTGATCCAAAATAGTACTCCCGATAGTAGAGTGATAAATCCAAAAGAAAAGTATAAATTGACATCGGTAACACCAATAAACCCATACCGAAATAAGTTTACCATATATAGAATTGGATTACAATAAGAAACGGTTTGCCAAAATCCAGGTAAGTTCTTTACCGAATAAAACACACCACCAAGGTAAGTGAGAGGGGTTAAGATAAAAGTAGGGATGATGGTCACATCATCAAACTTTTTTGCAAAAAGGGCGTTGGCAAACCCACCAAGAGAAAACAAAATTGATGTCATTAGAATGGTAATGATGATCACAAAAGGATTATGGAATCTAAGGTTCGTAAAAAACAGGGAAGTCAAGGTGACTAAAATTCCCACAAAGATACCACGAACCACTCCGCCAAACGTATAACCAACGACGATTGTATAAGGTGATGTAGGGGATACGAGTAACTCTTCAATGTTTCTTTGGAATTTACTAGAGAAAAAAGACGATACTACATTGTTATAGGAATTTGTGATGACACTCATCATAATGAGTCCAGGCACAATGAATTCAATATAAGTGAACTCTCCAATTTTTCCAATTTGGCGTCCGACGAGTTCGCCAAAGATCAAAAAATACAAGGCCATTGTAATGACAGGTGGGATGAGAGTTTGTACCCAAATCCGGATGATTCGAATCCATTCTCTTCTCACAATGGTATGTAAGGCTGTGAAGTTTTGTTTCCACATAATTAGTTTTTTCCTGTTAATGATAAGAATAGTTCTTCCAAACGATTGGATTTGTTTCTAAGACTCAAAACTTCTAAGTTTAGTTTTGTCAGTTCCGTAAACAATTGGTTTACCGATTCTTTTTTATCCAATTGTACTTCTAAACTGTGATCGTCTAACCATTCCCAGTTGAATTTTTTGGACATAGGTTTGGATTTGATGGATTTTTTCAAATCGATGATAAAGGTTTCTTTGTCCAACCGGTGGAGGAGTTTTTTCATCGATGTATTTTCGACAATTTCTCCCTTATCAATGATGGCTATGTTTTTACAAAGAGATTCAGCCTCTTCTAGGTAATGGGTTGTGAGGATGATGGTTTTTCCGGCTTGGTTCAGTTCCTTTAAAAAATCCCACATGGATCTACGGATTTCTATGTCTACACCTGCTGTAGGTTCATCCAAAATGAGAAGTTTGGGATCGTGGACAAGGGCACGTGCGATCATAAGCCTTCGTTTCATTCCTCCACTGAGTTGACCAGCAGCTGACTTTCGTTTGTCTATGAGGGAAAGTTTTTCTAAATAGTATTCTACTTTTGCTTTGGCTTCTTTGTAAGGGATTCCATAAAAACCAGCTTGGTTGATAAGAATCTGCTCTACTGCCTCAAAAATTCCAAAATTAAATTCTTGGGGAACAATTCCGAGAAAGGTTTTGGCAAGGTCGGGTTGTGTGTCAATGTCAGTTCCGAAGATTTTGACTTTCCCACCTGATTTGTTGATAAGAGAACTTAAAATTCCAATGCTTGTGGATTTTCCGGCACCATTCGGTCCGAGTAGGGCAAAAAAATCTCCAGCTTCTACTTTCAAATCGATGGAACGAAGGGCTCTTACTCCATTCGGATAGGTTTTTTCTAAACCTTCGAGTTCTATTGCATATTTTTGCATTTATTTTCCTACTAGTTTTCTTGTTAGGTGGTGTGTTGGATACTTTTTGTTTTTAATATTTTCTTTTCTTAGGTTTTTTTGTGTTTCTTCAGGAAGTAAAATTATATTTTTACACTCTTCAGAACAACAACCTAGAAGTTCTTTGGAACAGTCCTTACATTGGATGAGAAGGACATGGCATCCGAGGTTTGCGCAGTTGGTATGGCGGTCACTCGGTTTTCCACAGACATAACAAACCGTAAGGATATCATCAGTGACCCTTTCTCCAAGGCGATCATCAAAAACAAAATTTTTACCTTTGAATTTGGAAGGGACACCTGCATCCAGAACTGCTTTTGCGTAATTGATGATCCCACCTTGTAATTGGTGCACTTTCGAATAACCTTTATACTTTAAGTAAGCACTTGCCTTTTCACAGCGAATTCCACCAGTGCAGTAGAGTAGGATTTTTTTGTCCTTATCCTCTTTTAATAGATCTTCGACAAGGGGTAGTTCTTCTCTAAATGTTCCAACATCTGGTAAAATAGCATTTTCGAAATGTCCCACTTCGGATTCATAGTTGTTCCGAAGATCCACAACAATGACTCCAGGTTCTGCGAGCGCCTCATGAAACTCCAATGGTGTTAGGTGGGTTCCTACATCGGAGGGATCAAACTGGGAATCATCCAATCCATCTGCGACAATTTTTTTCCGAACCTTGATGGCCAGTTTGATAAAACTTTCCTTTCTATCCTCAACTGCATCGTTAAAATAAATTTGTTTTAGTTCGGGAATTGAATCTACTGCCGTCCGAAGAAGGTCGTAGTTTTCCGTAGGAATCGAAAATTGGGCATTGATTCCTTCTTTTGCTAGGTAAATTCTTCCTAGGATTCCTAAATCCTCGAAGGCATCATAAAGTTGATCTCGAAATTGAAGAGGGTCTTCGATTTTTACATATCGGTAGAAGGAAATGACTCGGCGTTCCCTTGTATCACTTTCCACACGTTTTTTTAAGGTTTCTTTGTCGTAACGATTGAATAAAAACTTTTTCATTTTGCCCCTTTTAGTTTTTCTTCTTTTACTTTACGGAATGCATTTCTAGTAATTTCCGAAATGGCGGGATGGATGTAGATCATTCCTAAATAATCATCCAACTTTGCCTTTAGATACATGCCAAGAAGGATTTGGTGGATGAGGTTTGCCGCTTCGTCCCCTATGATATGGGCACCTATCACTTGTTCGGTTTCTTTCGAAACTAGAACTTTCACAAGACCAGAATCAGACATTCTCGCCATTCCCGTGGCACTGGAAGAATAGGGGTTCACTCCTTTGTAATAAGGAATTTGTTTTTGGATGAGTTCTTCTTCTGTAAAACCTACACTAGCAATTTGCGGATGAGTGAAAACCGCTTCTGGCATCGGTGGGTACTGGATGGGAAGATTCGTTTTTGTTCCATACAAATGGTCAAAGAGATACTCTCCTTCAAAGTTGGCACTATGCCTGAAAAAATAACGACCGATCACATCACCAAAGGCATAAATTCCAGGTTCTGTGGTTTCTAAGGTATCACTTACTTGGATATACCCACTGGCGTTTGTTTGGATCTTTGTATGTTCTAAACCTAAGTCATCGGTGTTTGGTCTGATGCCTGTTGCTACTAGCAGTTGTTCTGCGGAATGGACGCTTGTTTTTCCTTCCGCGTTCGTTCCTGTTACGATAAACAACCCATCTTTGTGTTCTACCGTTTTGATTTGGTAATGGGATTCTATCGGGAAAGGCAAATGTTTGTTTAATTCTTTTTTAATCTCTCCGTCGGCTGATCGCAATATGTCTGTTCGCGTGAGACCTGTCACTTGGCAACCGTATGCCTTGTAGGCAGCTCCGAGTTCCAAAGAAATAAATCCGGCTCCGATGATAATCAGTGATTTCGGAAACTTGTCCGGTGATAGAGCTTCTCTAGATGTCCAGAAGGGAGTAGCTTTTAATCCAGGGATTTCTGGGATATTGGGTCTTGTCCCTGTAACAATGAATATATGTTTGGCGGTATATGTTTCTTCTCCATCGGTAAGAATGCGTTTGTCTATAAATCGAACTTGTTTGGGGTAATAATCAATATTTGGATTTTTGTCGTAGGCTAAAGGAATGGAATCGGAATCTTGTTTTACCGTTTCATTCACGCGTTTGAAAATTTGGGTCACATCGGCACTAGGTTTTTCTTTGAAAAATACAGGAAACTTTTCCGTATCCGATGCCATACGAATGAGTTCAGAAGGGTAAATCACCATTTTCGAGGGGATACAACCTCTGTTGAGACAAGTCCCACCAGGCGTTTCCTTTTCAAACACAGCCACTCGTTTTCCAATTTTGGAGGGTGGGGTGACAAGTTTGGTTCCCGCACCCGCACCAATGACAATGATGTCATATTCTTTCATACAGGTTCCAGCATCGAAATTCGGCGGTTTTCTGTAAATGAAGCAAAATCTCTTTTCCTAAATTTAGAAAGAACTGCCGTCTCTCTTTCCTTTTTAAATCGATTTATAAACCCCACCATCTGCTCTCACGGAGGCTCCATTGATCATGGAAGCCAGGTCACTTGCCAAAAAAACAATTACATTTGCGATCTCTTCTGGTTTTGCAAATCTTCCCGCAAGAGACGAGGGTCTATTTTCACGAATGAAATCCCTTGCCATCTCTTCATTTGATTTTCCCTTTTCTTTCGCCAGGGCTTGGATGAATTCTTCAACTCCTTCGGAAAGTGTGGGACCTGGTAATACAGAATTGACGGTAACATTGGTTCCCTTACAAACTTCAGCACTCCCCCTAGAGATAGAAAGTTGTGCGGTTTTACTCATCCCATAATGCACCATCTCTACCGGAATGTTGAGAGCCGATTCACTCGAAACAAAAACAATCCGCCCGTAGTTTCTTTTTAACATTCCTTTCAAATAATTTTGTGTGAGTTCCGCCCCACTAAGAACATTGGTCTCATACATTTTTTTCCAATCCTCTCTTGAAATTTCGAAAAAAGGTTTTGGTTCGAAGTAACCGGCATTGTTGATTAGTACATCAAGCTCTGGGATTTGTTTGGTTAGTTTTTGAATTCCTTCTTCTGCTGCCAAATCAGCGAATACACCGCCTAACTTTGCATTGGGTAGGATGGATTTGATTTCGGCTTTGGCCGTTTCCACCGCACTGTCTGACCGGCCATGGAGGAAAACTTCTGCTCCTTCTTTTGCAAAACTGAGGGCGGTTTGAAATCCGATCCCCTTTGTAGATCCTGTCACTAATACTTTTTTATCTTTTAAACCTGTATTCATTTTCTCATTCCTCCGAGTACAATTTTACCGATTGTTTTTCCTGTTTGTAAAAGTTCGTGTGCTTTGTTTAGACTCTCTTCTGTCATCTCACCCAAATCCAATTGATTGGTAGGAATGATTTTTCCTTTTTCCACTAGTCCTGCAATTTCTTCTAACAATTGTTTTTGTCTGATACGATCTTCTGTTTGGAACATTGACCTTGTAAACATAAACTCATTCAAATACCCGTTACTTTTGGATTTAAGAAGATTCATATTGAGAGGAGAGGCCGATTCTACAATGGAACAAATATTTCCAAAGGGAAGAAGCACCTTTGCCAAATTTTCAAAATGGTCCTTTGGATCGCTAAAGAGGAGGACTTCGTTTACGCCACCATCTCCAAAAGTTTGGATTTGTTCCAGGTAATCTTTGTTTGGATTCACGACTAAATCAGCACCGAGGGATTTGACCCAAGCCACTGATTCTTCCCTTGAAGCTGTGGCGATGACCTTGGCCTTGGTCATTTGTTTTAGGATTTGGATGGCGATACTTCCCACACCACCCGCGCCGGCAACGACAAGCACATTCTTTTTTGCCAAAGGGTCCAACTTTAGTTTATCAAATATGGATTCGTAGGCTGTAATCGTTGTTAATGGAAGAGAGGCCGCTTCTTTAAAATTTAAGTTTTTTGGTTTTTTCCCTACGATCCACTCGTCGACAACTTGAAATTCGGCGTTACTCCCTGGTCGTTTGATGTCCCCCGCATAATAGACTTCCTCTCCTAGTTTCAAACTGGAAACTTTCGCACCTAACTCCGTAACCACACCTGCTGCATCCCATCCTAAAATCCTAGGCCCAGGATTTTCTTTTTGGATCGAATTTCTGACTTTATAGTCAACCGGATTGACAGAGACTGCCATTACCTGGACACGAACATCATGATCCCCCAATGGCTCCATAGGAATCTCTAACGACCGTAATACGGATTTGTTTTCTTTGGGATCATAAACAGAAACAATTGCTTTCATAATGTTCGGTCTCTAAGGTGTGTGGATTTTTGTAAATAAAAAAGATCCAATGTGCTTCCTACTTGACTAATTGTATATTTTTGGTTTACAATAGATGTATGATTCCTTCCGTTCGTGACCTCGATGATCTAAAAACCTTTGTTTTGGTAGTACAAGAACGAAGTTTTACCCAAGTGGCTTCCCGGATGGGAGTGACGAAGGCAGCTGTCGCCAAACGAATCCAAGGGTTAGAGAAAGTTTGGAACACCCAGTTGTTCTACCGGAACACAAGAAAAGTGATCCCTACAAGAGATGCCGACCTAATTTTCCAGAAAGTAATCACAGTCCTTGAAAACGTAAAGGATTTGGAAAACTCGATCACCAAAAAGGATGAGTTAGAAGGAACCCTTCGAGTCACTTGTGTGAGTTCTATGTCTCACAATTTTGTTTCCGAAATCATAGAGAAGTTTCAAAAACAGAATCCTAAAATTACGATCCAACTCATCGTCACTGATAGTTTGTTAGATCTTATGGAAGAATCCATTGATATCGGAATTCGTGTGGGAATGGAAGTTCCTTCTGGGTTACTGGGAACGGAACTATTTAAAAATCGAATCTCTATTGTAGCTAGTCCTTCCTATATCAAAGCTCATAAACCAATCCTTTCACCAAAAGATTTAGAAACCCATAATCTTTTGTATTTGGATTTACATAAGGTGCTTCGTTTTTCCGGGACCAATCTTAGTTTGAATGATGTGAGTCGGAAAAGAAATTTTTTATCAAACGATGCAGCAAGTTTGGTGCAAATGGGTATCAAGGGGAAGGGGGTTCTTATCAGATCTTTTTGGGATATAGAGGAGGCAATACAAAGTGGAAAACTAATTCCCATTCTTGGTTTGTTTCCTTTGGAAAATTTTGGTAGTGTTTGGGTGGTTCATCCGAACAATCGAACGCCTTCTCGAAGGATGATGGTTTTTCGTAATTTTTTAGAATCGGAGTGTAGTTTCAAATTCAATCAATGAATGGGTTTTTTACTTTTTGGATTTTTTCGATGATTTCATTTTTCCTAATTTCAAATGTATCGGGTGGGTCTAGTTTGTCCCAGGACTCATAGAGTTTTCTTCTCGTTTCAGGAACTGCAATTCCATATTTCCATTCCATATAAAAATAGGTTCGGGCAATGTCTCCGCGAATGTTTGGTTTTGGTTCTGCTGTTTGGTTTTTGAAATTGATTTCAAAATCACAAAGACCATACACCCTTTCTTCCCCTTCAATTTCTCCATAAGAAAAGATTCCCCGGTCCGCATTGATTTCACCAGGGACAGGAACAATATTGTGTAAATCTGCTTCCATTTTGTTAAACTCAGGATCGGTTCCTTGGCAACATTTACGTCCCCGCACCAGTTTTCCATTGGATTCACAATCTTTTTTAGTCCAACATTCGCGGGTATTTCCAAAACTATGAGCTGGGACTATATGTTCCCATTCAATCCATGTTTGGCGGTGGTTGTCTTTTCGGCTACTGAGACCACAGGATTCAAAGTCAATTTTCAGTCTTCCTTGCACTTCTGAATCTTCGGAAAACTTACAACCACAGTAAAAATCAGTTCCTACTTTTTTATAAAATCGTTTCAAAACACGTTTGGCTTTTTGAAAATCAAAATCTCTTTCTGGTTTCGATTCCCCGGTATACTTTTCTTCTGAATCAGAATACAAATAAACACTAACAAAGGATAATAACAAAATACTGGTTGTTACGAGTAGGACATTCTTCCAAAAAGATCTAGAGATTGGAAATTTTTCTTCAGACATAGGGCTTACCAGTTGTCTCTTAACTTTCGTAAGGTTAAAAATACCGAACGATCATTGGGTGTTTTTATTTGCAATTCTTCGAGTCTGTTTTTGACAGAACTGGTCGTCCTTCTAAAAAATGGATTCAGTTTCTTTTCTATCCCCATTTCTGAAACCTGATAGGGTTGTAATGATTCTTTAAATTCTTCGCGAAACTTGTTTTCAGGGTCTACATGTTCTGCAAATTTCAAATTGTTTTCCCAATAATCATGTCCGGGATACAGTAAACAAGAATCGGGTAGGGTTTCATAACGATCTTGTATCGTATCATACAAAACGTTAGGATCTCCGCCGCGAAAACAATTTCCTACTCCCACATTAAATAAAGTATCACCTGAAAAAATACCTAAAACAATTTTTGGGTTTTTGCGAACAAAACTTAGGTGAGAAAATGTATGACCCGGTGTGTCCCAAACTACTAGAGATTCTTCTTCTACAGAAAATACAATATCACCTTCCGCTAAAATTTGATCCATCCCTGGAATTTTATGTTTGGCATCTTTATGTCCGTAAATGATTGCATTTGTTGCTTCTTTTAATTCCAGATTCCCTTGCGTATGGTCCCCATGTTCGTGAGTATTTAAAATTCCTTTGATTTTGACTCCTAACTTTTTGGCATATGTAAGGACTCCCTTTGCATCAAAGGGATCAATACAATAAGCCTCGCCTGTTCTGTTGGAATAAACGAGGTAACTAAAGTTTCTAAGAGGAGAGTTTGTAAAAATGGGAAGGATTTCTATCATTTGGATGTATCCTTCCCAAGTTCTAATACAGGATTCGAGTTCGAATGGAGTGTTTATGGGCTTTGATTTTATCTTTCAATTCATTACCCAAGTTTTTGTCTATTTCCATACTCAAATAACCAATGTTTGCTGAGGTGCTTAAGTTTTGAGTCAGGATATTTCCACCCATATCAGAAATGATTGAGTTGATATCTCTTAAAAAACCTGGTTGGTTTTGGTGAATATTGAGTATTCTATGGTATCCCGATTTCAAACTTCCGAGTTCAATATTAGGGAAGTTTACGGAGAAGGTTGTAGATCCATTGTTAACATACTTCAATAGTTTTTCAGCAACTTCCGATCCAATATTTTTTTGTGCTTCTTCTGTCGAACCACCGACATGAGGTGTTAATATAACATTTGGTAGATGTTGGAGAGGACTAACAAAGGGATCATCATTTGACTTTGGTTCTTCCGGGAATACATCCACTCCTGCCCCAGCAAGTTTTCCAGATTTTAATCCTTCCACAAGAGCATCAATCTCTAATACTTTCCCTCGAGAGAGGTTCAGTAAATAAGCACCTTGTTTGACAAGGTTCAAATGTTCTTTACGGAATAGATTTTTTGTTTCGTCAGTTTCCGGAACATGAAAGGTAATGAAATCGGATTGTTGTAGCAGCTCTTCATAACTGTGAACAGAAGAGGCATTTCCCAATGGAAGTTTGGAAATGATATCAAAAAAGACTACCTTCATTCCCATCGATTCTGCAAGAACAGAGACTTGTGATCCAATATGTCCGTAACCGATAATTCCAAGTGTTTTGCCACGTACTTCAAAACAACCTTTTGCAATTTTATTCCATTTTCCTAGATGGACATCGCGGGATTGATCGGTTGCTTTTCTTGCAAGCATGATGATCTCTGCGATGACAAGTTCGGCAACCGATCTTGTATTACTGTAGGGAGCATTAAAAACAGGAATCGCACGTTTTTCTGCGTCTTCTAGTTCGACTTGGTTTGTTCCGATACAGAAACATCCAATGGTCATTAATTTTTTAGCATTCTCTAGGGCTTTAGTTGTAACATTTGTTTTGCTACGAATGCCTAAAACATGAACATCTGCAATTTTTTCGATGAGTTCTGCTTCTTCCATCGCATCTTTAACGAGGGTGACGTCAAAACCGTCTCGGTGGAAAAGTTCATACGCATCCTTGTGGATGTTTTCCAGAAGTAGGACTTTTATTTTTCCTTTAGGATAAGATACCATAGGAACAGGATTTTTTCCTTTGCCAAACCTTGCACCTCGAAAAAGCTTGAGCTTACCATGGAAAGAATCTTCTCACTCACCCGAATTTCCTCCATTTTCCTCACTTTTCTGCTTTTTGTTTCCTGCTCAGGAACGAGAGCCTATGTGGTCACACCGGAACCAACCTTAGACCAACAAACTGCCATTTCCAATGAGGTTTGTTTGAAAAGGTTTCTATTCGTTTTTGCGAAACGACCTTGTGTGTATTTTAAAGCGGAAAGGGACAATACTTCAGGCCTTGTTCAGTATTTTTTACTTTATGAAATTGGAACCTTTGATGTAGATTTGCCCATTGGTGTTTCCCTAAAACTGGGAGATACATGGAACAACCTAAAACGTACCAATACCGACTATTCTGACACCATCATCATTACCTCCGCCATTTCTTCAGAAATCATTCCGAAAGTGGGTGAAAGCCAAAATATTGGAATCAGTTATACGAACAGAAAGGAAACGTTCAATTATCAGTTAACTTCGAGCCAAACAGCTTCTTTACAAGCTAACTTGTCGAAACTCATTCGCACCATCGAATCAGAACCAAAACTCAATATCAACAAAAAGTAAAGTTTTCTGTTTTGATAAAAAAGAAAAGCCTCTTCAGGATTGTATCCTTCGGAGGCTTTTTTATGTTTCAAACTTTTCTTTAAAATTTTTTAAAACAAATCAGGGAACTAGTTTTGTATTTTTGAATTTTAAATTTATTCAGGTCGCATTAGTGGGAATAGGATGGTATCACGGATGGAGTGAGAATCTGTGAGTAACATCACAAGTCGATCGATTCCGATTCCAAGTCCTCCTGTTGGTGGAAGTCCATATTCTAAGGCACGGATATAATCATCGTCCATCATAAAGGCTTCATCGTCACCAGCTTCTCTTTGTTTCACTTGTTCTTCAAATCGTTCTCTTTGGTCAAACGGATCGTTTAACTCGGTGAAGGCGTTCCCAATTTCGCGTCCGGCAACATATGGTTCAAAACGTTCCACATATTTGGGATCGTCTTCCCCAGATTTTGCCAGTGGTGAAAGTTCTTTTGGAAAATCAGTAATGAAGATCGGCTGAATTAGGTGTGGTTCAACAAGGGAACTAAAAACATCATCACATACTTTCCAAATGGAAACGGAATCAGAAGAGTCCACACCTTTGGTTTTTGCCTGTGCGATGGCATCTTTTAGCTCTGTGATTTTGCTAAAATCAATTCCTGAATAGTCTTTGATGATATCAATGTATTTCACACGTTTCCATGGAGGAGATAAATCAATTTGGTCTTTTCCATAAGCAAACTTTAAACCTTTGCCAATGGACTCAGCCACAGAAACAATCATTCTCTCTGTAAGAGATAACATGGTTTCCATATCACCGAAGGCCATATAAGCTTCCATCATCGTGAATTCAGGATTGTGTTTTGTAGAAATTCCTTCGTTACGAAAGTTACGATTGAGTTCAAACACTCTATCCATTCCGCCAACAATAAGTCGTTTTAAATAAAGTTCAGGAGCAATACGAAGGAAAAGTTCCATATCCAAAGTATTGTGATGGGTCACAAATGGACGTGCCGCAGCGCCACCAGCAATAGGTTGCATCATCGGAGTTTCTACTTCTAAAAATCCTTCATTTGTCAAAAATTTTCGAATTTCAGAGATGATCCTAGAACGCATTTTGAACGTTTCTCTTACGTTTTCATTCACAACAAGATCCACATACCGCATTCGATAGCGTTGTTCTACATCAGAGAAAGCATCATAAATAACGCCATCTTTCTCTTTGACTACAGGAAGCGGGCGGATACATTTTGCAAGAAGTTGAACGCTTGTTAAGTGAAGTGTTGTTTCCCCTTTTTGTGTTTGGAACAACCAACCCTCAATTCCAATCCAATCTCCTAAGTCCAATGATTTAAAGAGAGAGTAATTTTCTTCTCCCAAATCATCACGTGTGGCATAAAGTTGAATCAAACCTTCTGCATCTTTTAAGTGAGCAAAACTTGCTTTACCCATCACTCGTTTCGCGTGTAAACGACCACCAAGTTTGAATGATTTTTTTTCTGTTTGATTTGGATCAAATCCCGCAATTAGAGATTTGGAATTGGCATTAGGAAAAAAACGAAGTGGATAGGGATTGATTCCTTTTGTTTTTAAATCGTTAATTTTTTGAATGCGTTGTTCAATCAGTTCGTTGGAATCTTTAATTTCATCCATCTAAAGGATACCTCTAATATAAGAATACAAATAACGTACAAATTCGCCGGTGATTTCCCGAACTCCATCTTCCGTTAAAAACCAGTTGGAACCGGAGACATCCGTTGGAAATCCATAAGCTGTCACCTTGATGGGCAAACTAGATAAAGTTTTGCGATAGGTTCCCAAAACTCTTTTGGTTTCATACTCCCGACAAAGTAGTAAAATACTTCCTAGATTGTCAGAAACGGCTATTTTTAATAGGTTTTTCGATGCCTCGTCTGTGTCACCCATTTTGGTTCCAGGAATGATAAGAGAAGAGACTATGTTTGGATTGATTCCGATCGAATTTAAATGTTCTTTGATTTTTGTTTCACGTTCTTGTGGTGAATAGAGAAGATTTTGTGTTTTATCTTCTCGTATAACAAGGAGTAGTTTCTTGAAATCTTCACGTTGAGATAAAGTTGCCACTGCTTTTAGAATCTTTTTGGAAGGGAGTGGGTTTGTTATTTCTAAAACTGCTAAATCCGATTTTTGATAAGTTTCTGATGATTTTAACCAATAAGGAGAAGATAAGGTAAGACCAACCAAAACAAGTAGAGGCGAAAGGAATCCTATAAATAGGAGTTTGAGTCGAAACGTTAGATCGGATACTTGCATACTGATGACCCCTACAACCTACCGAAAGGTTAGGGCAAGTGACAAGAGAAAATTCATCTCCTTGACGAAAGAACCCGTTTTCCTAACCTGTCCTACATACACACCCGCTCGGATGGTGGAATTGGTAGACACGCTACTTTGAGGTGGTAGTGCCGCAAGGTGTGGGGGTTCGAGTCCCCCTTCGAGCAAATCCCTATTTTAAATACTTCTGAAAAAATCCGACCGCACGCGATTCTGCTTCTTTCGGATCAAAATTCCAAAGGCGTTCGTGCCGATTGCAGTCGGGGGACCAAAGTGATTTTGGTTCTCCTGCTTTGGCAAATAGATCTTCTGCATGATGGTAATCTACATAATCGTCCTTGGTGCAATGGAATAAAGCGATTGGTCTTGGGCTAATGGAAGCAATTTTATCAATTGGTCTTACCGTATCAATATCCATCTCTCCTCGTAAGTTGAGTGCGAGTTTGACTACCGGGATCAGTGGATAGTAAGGAATACCGAAATCACGTTTAGCCGATTCAACGAGCACGTCAATAGCACTCCCATAACCACTGCTAAAGATTCCCGCTTTGATTTCTGGATGGTCTGCCATAGCAATGATACTTGTCGCAGCACCCATAGAAAATCCAAAGATCCCAATTTTTTCAAAACCTTTCTTTTTTAAAAAATTGATGGCCGCCGATACATCTTTTTGTTCATGAAAACCCATGGAAGCAAAACCACCATGGTTTCTTCGTAAACTAAGGAGTAACAAATTGTATCCAGCAGCATGAAGGCTTTTTGCAAAACGAATGCCTTCGTTTCTTTGGCCTCCATGCCCGTGTACAAGGATGATGGTAGCTTTAGATTGTTTGGCGGGAATCCAGTAACTAACAAGGTTCAGTTTGTCCTCGGTTTCGATTTCTACTTCTTCAAAGTCTAAACCCACTTCTTTAGGTCCTTGGCAAAAAACATGGTGATCTGCGTTACAATTGACTTTGGGATACAAAACCAAACCAGAAAAATAATACGCAATAGCGATGAGTAAGATGATACTTATAATCAATCCAGAAATTGTGAATTTTTTGATGCCTTTCATGTGCCAATAAAAAACACGAAATTCTGAAATTCTGCAAGTAAAAAATAGAGATACATTTTTTTTGGAAGTAATGGAAGCTGCATTGAGCGTTTTTTTTATTTGTTGTATGAGTGTCTTAAGTCCACTCTCCGGTGTGAGCGACGGTGAACTCAGGGGTTGTCCTCCATCACCTAACTGTGTTTCTAGCCAAAGTATGCAATACAATATTGTTCATAAAGTAGATCCCATATTTTATAAAACTTCTCGCCGGGTTGCCTTTGATAGAATATCCAAATACTTCCACGAATCGGAAAACATTTGGATTAGTGAAGAAAAGGATGGGGAATACATTCGAGTAATTTTTTTTACAAAGGTTTTTCGTTTTCCGGATCGAGTAGAAATTTATTTTCCTGAAGACAAACAGGAAGCCCAAATTCGTTCGCAATCGATACTTGGGTTATGGGATATCTTTGCCAATCGACGGAGAGTGAATCAGTTTCGCGAGTTACTTGCCAAAGAAGAATCAGAGTAAGTTGTTATGAGATAGGAAATAGATTCCACCAACGATCCTTTCTATTTTCGCACCAAAAAACCAATCGCCAAGGATGGTAATTCCTGTTTGTTTACAAAGTTGTTTCCATTCCTCGAAAGTCTCGGAGTCCAGTAACAAGGGGCCTTCGCGACCAAGGAGAGGCATTTGGGCTTGTGCATATTTCCACCTATGGGTCCAAATTAGATTGGGTTCAGGTGCGCCAAATTTTTCTTTCAGTCCTTGGATCAGATATTCTTTATATTCTGGGTTTGGCTTTTTTTCCGAGTCCATCCAATTCTCAAAATGAGTTTCAGAGAATATGGCTCCGAATTGTACAAGAAGGGCAGAACCTTCTTGAAACTCATTTGGATACTTTAAACTTTCCCAACTTTGGTATTCCCAATCACTCCCTCTGTGTAGAGATGTAGTGATGGGAATCAATGAATTTGGATCTAAATGAAAAGTTTTCCAATTTGGTTTCCAACTGTCCCAATAAAAATAACTAACCAATGTTTTGCGGTAGTCATTAAAAGGCTCTAAAAAATTAGCCCATCGTTGTAATTTGGAATTTTTATCAGATCTATCGATGATTTCTAAAATTTGTGGTATCGGAAGGGTGAGAACGACCGAATGGGAACAGACGGTTTCTATCTCTTTGGTCGCCGAGTTATGGAATTCTAAATTCCAAGTTTCTAATTCTGAAGATTCTAATTTGTTAAGAGTATGACCTTGGAAAGGTTTTACTTTCCCAAGCATTGTTAGAACCAGATCCGACATTCCTTTTATTGGATAAAAATGGTCTCTATCATAGATTCCCTTGGTTTGGATCTCTATCGATTTGGTTTTCCAAATTTCAGACAAAGAATACTTTGTTTCCTGGCCGAGCCAATGTACTTCCATTAGGTCACGAAACATGGTCGCTCCAAAGTCATAAACAAAGGGCTCGGTTCCAAACTTACCAGAAACCCGTCCACCATAGGATCTTCCTTTGTCGTAAACAACAACACTTGAATCCATCATGGCTATAGTTGCCCCGGAAATTCCAGAACCAACCACAACGGGAACTTGGTAACAAAAATTGGGTTTCATGGCATTAGCCTAAGACGAAGGAAATAAAAATTATAATTGTTTGATCAGTGCTTTCAAGTCATTAATCAGAGAAAAGGGAACAGGTTTGATTTCTTCTGCCAATTGGATTGTATCTTGGATGGTGCGAGTGAGAACTTGTTTTTCAGCAGCATAAGCAGCCTGGGGTAATTTGGACTTGTTCTTTTTAAAAATGGTAACTTTGTTATCAATGATCTCAATCATCTGGTTCAAATACTGAATCTTTTGGTCCATAGGCCAATAGGTGTAACACAAGGGAAAAAATGAGAAACCAATTTTTGGATCGAAGACAGAAAATCAGCGTAGGGGATCCAATGACAGATGTCGTATGGGATTCTTATTTACCAAAAAATTTCCAAACTCTTTCTCCCTTCCAATGGACGCCTGTTTCTGTGATTGAGAGGACATGGGCCTACTTGCAAGTGGATCAGGCAAAGTCCATTGTTGACTTAGGTTCTGGAGTGGGAAAGTTTTGTATTTATCTTTCTTTGCTTTCAAAAGATACCATTCGTATCATTGGTCTGGAAGATAGGGAAGACCTAGTCTCTGTATCCGAATCTCAAAAAATTCTTTGGGATAGAAATCAAGTGGAGTTCCAAAGGTTTGATTTTTTAAAAAACTTTCCATCCGGCCATTCACATTATTATTGTTTTAATCCTTTGTATGAAACGATGAAAGGAAAACATTCGATTGATCAACAAAAAGAAAAATCGGCAAGTCGATTTCTAAAGGACTTACAAATCTTAAAACAAAATCTTCTTTTATTGAAGCCAAAATCAAAACTCATCACCTTTCATGGATTTGGTGGGAATTATTTGCCTGGTTTTAAAACTGTTTTGAAAGAAGAAATTTCTGGTGGCGAATACATGGTTTGGGAAAGAGAATGATCTTTCCCAAATATTAGGATTCGATTCGAATGAGAATCACTTCTTTCTTTTTAGATGCGGTTTGGCTATCAGTAGATAGAGAATCCCTGAGGAAATCACAACAAGGGTAGTAAAGATCATCCCATAATTGATGTACCAAGGTTCTTCAGGAGTTCTTGGCCAAACCATATTGGCAACCGCGGTGATGCCATAAAAAAGAGCGAGGCCGTTGATATACACTCCGAGTTTTCCTAAAGTAAATGAACCTTTCGGTTTCCATCCGTTGAATCGTGCATACAAAGCTGCGATGACAACCATTTGAAAGGCTACATAGATCCCTGCAGATGCAAAACTGATGATAGTTGTCACTGCATCTTGTAACCAATGACCCATACTCGCAATGACGATAGGAATGAGGCCTGTGACAATGAGTGCATTCACTGGAACCTTACCTGATTTGGAAAGATGGTTTAAATGTTTACTTCCAAAAATCATTCCATCACGGGCAAAGGAAAACAACAATCGACTTGCAGCGGCTTGTAAACTGAGTAAACAAGATAAAAAAGAAACCATTACTACGACAATTACCATACGGTAGCCTACAAGTCCCATTGCGGCAACTAGCGTTGTGGTGACAGGATCATTATCTTCGCCTGAGATTGCTTTTTCAACATTGGGCAGGGCAAGTAATAGCGCCAAACAAACGAAGGTGGCAGCACCCCCTCCAATATAAATGGTCATTCGCATGGATTTAGGAATTGCTATACTTGCATTCGGTGTTTCTTCTGCAACATCCCCGCAGGCCTCAAACCCATAATAGCAGAACATAGCGGCCACGGAAGAAGCAAGGAAAGCTGGGAAATAATCCACTCCATTTCCGAGAGAAAATGTATTCCAAAGTATAGAAATTGAATTCACTTTTGCAAAGAGTAGAAGGTATCCTCCGACAACAATAGCACCAATGAGTTCACATAAAAATCCAAAGAAGGCAACCTTCGAAAGTAGTCTTGTTCCACTGAGATTGAGAAGGGTCGAAATCAGAATCATGATGATGGCAATCCATATAAAACCAGAGTTTCCAAATTCGATTCCCAAAAGTTGACTTAAGAAAGGAGCTCCACCCACTGCGACAGCAGCGACTGTTGTAAAAAGTGCCCAGGCATATACCCATGCCGACATCCAAGCCCATCGTTCTCCCACCAAACGGAGTGACCAGGGATAGATCCCACCAGAGATCGGATACTGGGATACTATTTCTCCAAAGACTAGACAAACGAGGAATTGGCCAAAACCTACGAGAAGATAATTCCAGATCATAGGGGGTCCACCAGCTTGGATGGCTAGGGCAAATACGGAATAAACTCCGACTACGGGGGAGAGATAAGTAAATCCTAGGGAAAAGTTTTCCCAGAAACTCATACTGCGTTCAAATTCGGATTTGAGCCCCAGTGCTTCTAATTGGGCTGAATCCTTGTCATGAGTGGATTGATTCATGAAACATCCTTATACTTTACTTGGAGTTTAGGAATGGTTTTAGAGTTAGCCTCGTTTTCTACAAACGATTTTGTTTTTCCATTGACTGAAAAGGTGTTTATCAATCTAATTTTTCACAATTACGGATACTCCAAATGAAACAAACACTACTATTAGCAATCATGCTATCACTCTCAATCGGTTGTGCAAGCTCCCAGACAAGCGACGGAAGTTCTGAAGAACCAGGTCTTGTGAACAAACTGATCGAAAAAGCCAATTCAGAAGAAGGGCAAAAAGCCATCCAAATGGGAAAGGAAAAACTCCAAGACCCTGCCACTCAAGAAAAACTCAAAGGACTGCTCTCCAAAGAGAAAAAGAAAAAAGAAGTTCCTGTTGTTCCCGCACAATAAGTCTTTTTAATCTTTTGGAACCCTACCTTTTCCCAATCGGAAATGGATAGGGTTCCTTTTGTGATCCTATCTAAATTAAAACCTTCCTAAGTCTTCGTTTCCACCAGATTGTTTTCCAATCTCTATTAAAATCCAATTTCGCACAATAGGATAGTCACCTGGTAAACAAAAGAAAAACAAAGAATGAGTTTTTGTTTCTAAATCGTTGACGATATAAAGTTTGTTTTCTTTGAGAAGAATCTCTTCCCATTTTTGAAAAACATAACAGGTATCATTCCAATAAATTGAATCTTTTGTGATTCGAATTTCTTTTCTTTTTTTGTAATTCCACCATACATAAGCCAAAGGAAAAAAACCAATGCTTAGAGATACAATCAAAAACACCAACTGAAAATACGAAGGAGGGAATTTCCAAGATTCTATTGATAAATCAAAGACAGATCCAATCACAAAATGAATGATTAAAGTGAGAGCAAAACTAACTGTAATGGCAACAAATACAAATATTTTAGGTTGGTACCGTGATTTCAGTAAACTCTCTTGGTTTGTCCTTGTAATCGTGATTTGGGAATCGGGCTGAAAGGTAATTTCGGATTCTGAAATTTCTTTTGGTAGGATTCGTTTATGGATGGGTAGATCTAGTTCTGAATAAGAAATCAATTTTCCCGATTCATTTTGGATGGAAGTTTTTAATATTTTGGTAATGGTTTCTCCAAACGAACGAATTTCAGGGAAATTGGTTGATTCTGCCAATTGAAGAGTTTCGGCTTCTAAATGACCTAACACAGTAAAAACAGTAATTGTCCTTGATCCGTTTTTGGTTTTCACTGTATAAGTATATTCTGAAATAGATGTATGTCTTATTTGATTAAAGTTTAAACTTTTGATAATTTTATTTCGTTCACCTAAATGAATTGTTTTTGTATCAGAATTAAACTCTGTCCACTTTGATTTTTGAAAGATATAAAGAAAGATATGGGGAATAATAAAAAAAACAAAAAAAATAACGATTAGAAATATGTTAATGAAAAGGTCTTCACCAAAAATGCCCGTAACATAAAATGTGGGTATAAAAATCACCAGAGTTACAATATCAAACCCGAGTAAGATCCAATGGGCAAGTTTTGTATTTTTAGAACGATGGTCTAGATAACGTTTTATAGATTTAGATTCCACGACTTATAATTGTAATTTGTTTGTTTCTGGCAGATTTGGAGAAGGTTTCATAAATAAATAACCTTGGGAGTATTCGATCCCTAAAGTTTCTATCATATCTTGAATGGCCTCCCTATCAACAAACTCTGCCACTACTTTGGCACCAATTCCACGTGCTAGTTCGACAATACCTTGGACGAGAAGATAGGCAGTTCTGTTCTCTGGTAGGTTTTTAATGAACTGACCATCAATTTTTAGATAATCAGGATCCACTTCGAGTAAACGAGAAAGATTGGAATACTGAACTCCAAAATCGTCAATGGCAATTTGACAACCAATGGTTTTTAAATCCCGAATGGTATACAAACTATTTTTATTCTCTGAAAAACTAATGTCTTCTAGTATTTCAAAAGTCACTCGTTTGGCATCAATATTGTAATGTGATAAACGACCCTCTACCCATTTACTAAAACTTTTATATTCTAACTCGGATTCGGTGAGGTTGATCGAAAAATCATATGGTTTGTCAGAGAAAAAATTCATAGACTCATCAATCATTTGCAAACCAATCATTCGAATGCTTCCAGTAACCTTTGCTAGTTTTAAAAAAACATCTGGTGTGAGGATGGTATCTTTATCTTTGATTCTTGCTAAACATTCAAACTTTCGTATTTGTTTTGTTTGGTTGTCTAAAATACCCTGGAAATAAGGAACAATTTGTTTGTTGGTAATGGCTGTTTGGATCTTTTGACTCCACTGAAAATTTTGTAGGTGGTGGTCTGTTGATAGGTCCTCGGTGTAAGATACAAAGTCGGTGGAACCTTGTGTTTCCGCACGAAATAGGGCCAGTTTTGCTTTGTAGTAACAATCTTCTTGGCCAGAAGCGGAGGAATACCGACATTCCAAATGGAATCCCACTCCATCCAAAATCAAATCGTCGGATTTTAAGATCATCCGAAAACTACGCATTTTTTCAACCAGTCCTTGTTCGGAAAGATTCGAAAGGATGGCAATTTCATCCGAATAAATATGGAAAACTGTATCTTCGTTTTGTAGATGTACAGAAAGTAATTGGAGGAGTTTTTTAAATATCTTTCGGTAAACTTCGATTCCAAAGGTTTTGATTATGCTTGGGAAACTCACAATTTTCATCAGTAAGATGGATTGGTCGTTGCGATGGTTACCATCTCCTTTGAGTTGTTTCACTAAAGATTCAAAATTTGGATATTTGGAGTCCCTATGAAAGTACAAAGAGTCCGCTAGTTCCTTATTTTTTTCTTCTAATGACTTCTCTTGAAAGTAAGCATCAATGGCCTGTTTGATGGTGAGTTCTAAATCATGGGCATCCCATGGTTTGGAGAGATACCGGTACAAACAACCATGATTCAGGGCATTCCCTATGGCTTGTGCTGGTGCTTGGCCGGTTAACATAATCTTTTTGGTACGAGGGTGGGTTTCCTGCATTTCGATCAGGAATTCGTCGCCTTTCTGTCCTGGCATGACATGATCACAAATGACGACCGCTAAGTCTGCGGAGGTTTCCGCAATTTCTTTCATAATCTCTTTTGCTGTTTCCGCACTTTCTGCAGTTTCGATAGTGAAATTGGACCCAAATACTTTTTTTAATTGTTCTTTCAGGTTCCAAAGGATAAAGAATTCGTCATCGATGCAAAGGATATAGGGTTTTTCGTTCAAAGGGGTACCTAGAGAAGACATACAAATAATCTCGATCTTTCAGAATATGCAAGAAATATTTGATGTTGACAATTTCTTTCAATTGTATCTAATCGAGCCGTTCCAAGGACATTGGAACATGCAGTTGGTTTTACGAGGACAGGAATGGTTTCTAACAAAATTTATGTAGGGAATTTAAAATTTTCTCTTAAGGAAGAAAATATACGCCAGATTTTCTCCGTTTACGGAGTGATTCAAGATCTGAAAATGATTCATGACCGGGAAACTGGTAATTTTAGAGGGTTTGCATTTATTACTTACGCCAATCCGGAAGAGGCAGAAGAGGCTGTGACCCAAATGAATGGCCAACCTGTCGACGGTCGGAATCTAAAAGTGACCTTTGCTGAGGATAAAAGAAAAGAAAAACAGAACTAAAATTCACTTTTCCGGTAAGGCCTATGCCTTAAAGAAGGAGGATGATGCAATCCTCCTTCTCTCCGATTCACAAACTAGAAGACTATAAACCAAATCCTTGGTTAACCCCCAAGTTAGATTTACGATTTGATTTAGATCTGCACCTGACGGTTGTCAGAGCTGATTACGAAGTTGTTCTTCAATCAGAAAGTATTGAACCTCTTTTTTTAAATGGAGAATCTTTAGAATTTTTATCCCTTCGGATTGATGGAGCTATCGTTGATCCCGAAGACTACCAAGTTTCTCCAACAGGAATCCTCATTCCGCATCCACCAAAGGACAAGTTTCGCCTCACTGTAGAAAACCGAATTTGTCCTGCCAAGAATACTTCACTCGAAGGATTGTATAAATCTGGTTCTATGTTGTGTACCCAAAATGAACCAGAAGGTTTTCGTAAGATTGTTTATTCCATCGACAGACCAGATAATATGATGCGTTTTCTTGTGACCATTTCGGGAGATCAGACACTTTTTCCTGTGATGTTGTCCAATGGAAATTTGGTAGGCGACAAACAATTTGAAGGTGGTAAACGGGAAGTGGTTTGGGAAGATCCATTTCCTAAACCATCCTATTTGTTTGCCCTCGTGGCAGGGGAATTGCAAGAAACAGTAGATTCTTTTATCACCAAATCCGGAAGGGAGATCACTCTCAAGATATTCATAGAAAAAGGAAATGAGGAGAAGGTAGGTTTTGCTTTTGATTCTTTAAAAAAAGCAATGAAGTGGGATGAAGATACTTTTGGATTAGAGTATGATTTGGATCTATTTATGATTGTGGCAGTGGAAGACTTCAATATGGGTGCCATGGAAAATAAAGGACTCAATCTCTTTAATGCCAAACTCGTGCTTGCCAATAAAAAATCGGCTACCGATGAAAGTTTTGAAGCCATCCTTGCTGTGATTGCTCACGAGTATTTTCACAATTGGACAGGCAATCGGGTCACACTCCGCAATTGGTTCAATTTAACTCTAAAGGAAGGACTTACTGTATTTCGTGACCAGTGGTTTACAGAAGATATGACTGACCCTTCGGTGAAACGAATTAAAGACGTATTGTTTCTGAAAGAATTTCAATTTCCGGAAGACCAAGGTCCCATGTCTCATCCCATCCTTCCTAAAACTTATAAAGAGATGAATAATTTTTATACGGTTACTGTTTATGAAAAGGGAGCAGAAGTCATCCGTTTGGTATCAGAACTGATTGGGAGAGAAAATTTCAAAAAAGGATTAAAACTCTACCTTTCCCAATATGATGGCCAAGGGGTCACCTTTGAAGAATTTGTTTCCTCCATGGAAGAAGTGAATGGTTCCGCAATTCCCTATCTTCGCAATTGGTACCACCGCAGTGGAACCCCAATGATTTCAGTAAAAGAAATTTATGCCAAAGATTCCAATGAATGGATTTTAGAGCTGACCGATACCGGTTCCAGCGAATATCCGTTAGTGTTTTCAAATTCCTTTGCGGTATTTGATAGAGAAGGAAGATTAGTGAGAGAAGAAAAACGTGTGATGTCCGGTGCCCGCGACCAGATTCGTATGGCGGCACTTGACAGTAAGGGAACCAAACCAATTGTTTCTTTATTTCGTTCTCTTTCCAGTCCAATAAGATTAGATTATAAACAATCAGAAGAGGAAATCAAAATTTTAGCAAAAGTAGAAACGGATGGTGTTTCACGTTTTTTTGCTTTTCAAAATCTGATTTTTGAATGGTTTCGTAAGTCGCTTCTTTTCGGAAAAGAAGATAATTTTTCGGTAATTTTAGAAACAATCGGAGATTCCTTTGGGAGAAATTGGGATAAAACTTATCATAGTTTTTATCTTTCTTTTCCTGGATTAACACAGATTAGCGAAAGTATTGGATGTTATGAATTCACAAAAATTCAAAATTTAAGAGTTTGGGCCATAGAATCTATCTCTACTACTTTTACAAAAGAATTTCAAGTGTTATTAGAAGAAAACAGAAAAACAATTCCTGTTCAAACCAAGGAAGAAATTGGGAAACGACGTTTAAAAAATATCGCACTTTATTATCTTCTATATGATCCTTCAAAAAAATTTGAACGATTGGCGGTGATGGAACAAAGAGAAGCCAAACATATGAGCGAGGAAGTTTCCGCTCTCAAATTTCTTTTGGAAGTAGAGTCCAAAGAGAAAGAAACATCTGTAAACTTATTCTTTGATAAATGGAAACAAGATCATTTGGTTTTGGATGTTTGGTTTGCTGCGCAAGTGGCTACTGGAGAGGATCGATGTAAAATTGCAGAACAATTAGAAAATCATCCACAGTTTAACATTCGTAATCCGAATAAGGTGAGATCTTTGTATTTTAGTTTGGCAAGAAACCCACTTTCATTTCATAAAGAAGATGGAAGTGGTTATACCTTTTTGGCGGAAAGGATCAAACGTTTGAATGAAATCAACCCACAAATGGCTGCTGCTTTAACAAAACTGTTTTCTCCAGTATCCAAACAAAAAGGAAATTTACCAAAGATTGCGAAAAAAGAATTAGAAGTTCTATCTAACCTCCCCAACCTTTCTCGGGAACTTGGGGAAGTGGTAGGAACTATACTCAATTCTCTTTAGTTGTACATCGATTTGATTAGATCTTTGTATTTGTCGTGAATGATATTTCTTTTCATTTTGAAAAGGTTTGTGAGTTCATCTCCAACTTCCATGGCTTTCGGTAAAAACCGGAAGTCAGATAGTTTCTCAAAAGACTTAAATCCGTTTTCAGAAGATATTTGTTTTTTGATGATGTTTTGAAAATACAATCGAATCTCTTTATTTTGGTTTAGATCTTCGCCGTCTTTTGGGTTCAAGCCTGCTTCTTTCATTCGATCTTTATCTGGCCAAACAAGAGCAGTCAGTGATTTTTGATCCTGACCGACGACAATGACTTGGTTGATGAGAGCATTTTCCAAGAGTAGATTTTCGATCGGAACCGGCTCCACATTCTCGCCACCTAAGAGTACGATTGTGTCTTTAACACGCCCGCGAACAGAAAGTGTATCGTTAAAAGAAATGAAACCTAGGTCTCCCGTATTCATCCAACCATCGAGGATGGTTTTCGAGGTGGCTTCTTCATTTTTGTAATACCCCTTCATCACTTGTGGTCCTTTGATATGGATGACACCCATTTTCCCTTTGGGAACAGACTCACCTTGTTCATTTACGATTTTAACAACAGTTCCTTCTGGCCATTTTCCAACAGATCCTTGAACTACCTTTCCTACGGAACGAACGGAAATGATGGGGGCACATTCCGTCATTCCATAACCTTCATACACAGGAATTCCGATTACGTTAAAGAATTCATCGACATGGGCAGGAAGAGCACCTCCACCAGAGATTGTTCCTGTTAGGTGGCCGCCTAAAACATCTCGAATTTTAGAAAAAACGAGTCCATCTAAAACCTTGGAGAGTAAATACAAATTTAAGACATACCCAAGGGAGAGAGCTGTGTTTTTAGCCCGTTCGAAAGGCGATTCTTCTTTGGTTAGAAGTTTGTTTCCTGCAAGATAATCTTGTCCATCTTTGAATTTTTTGCAAATATCATAAGCGAAGTCAAAAAGTTTCCTTTTGTTTTCGGGTGCTTTCTCTAACTTCTGTTTAATGCCAAGATAAAGGTTTTCCCAAAGCCTTGGAGCGGAAGCCATAAAACTGGGTTTTATTTTTTGAAAGTCATCTCGGAGATCTCGAATGTTTGTATAAGCGATGGAAGCACCTTCCGCGATGATCGCATAGTCAATGGCCCGTTCAAAAATATGCCAAACAGGAAGGATCGAAAGGGTACGATCCGAACTCTTTAATCCCACACGAGGTGGAACCTTCACCACATTGTATACCATGTTTTGGTGCGAAAGCATCACACCTTTGGGCATTCCTGTAGTTCCGGAAGTATAAATAATGGTAAATAGGTCATCTGGTTTCACTTGTTTGGATCTGAGTTCCAAAGAAGGAAGGTTTTTACGAAGTGTTTCACCATCGGCTATGAGTGTATCAATGGGGATGGCAAAGTTATCTTTTGATTTGAATCCTGGATCTAAAATGAAGACCTTTTCCACTTTGGTATTGGAAAGTACCGGTTTCAAACTATCGTATAATTTTTCATGTTCTACAAAGCAATACTTACTTTCTGAGTGGCTTAAGATGTATTCAATTTCTTGAGGAGTGGAATCTGAACCACGTGGTACGTTGATGGCACCATTTAACAGAGTCGCGATGTCGGCAATCGCCCATTCCGTTCGATTGTCTGCCATAAGACCCACTCGGTCTCCCGGTTGGATTCCCATTTGTAAAAGGGAAAGAGCTAAGTTTTCTGCTTTGTGAAATATATCTGAGAACGTACGACCGATAAAGTTTTTTCCAGCATCCTTTCCAAGGAACATTTCCTTAGAACCATAAGCTCGATTTGCATAATAAAAAACATCATTCAGCGTCGTAAAATTTTTCATTGATCCAGTAGTCTCCGTAGGAGACGACTATCATTGTTTTTTTTGTTTATTCAAGTAATATTTTCTTTTGTGCGTTTTCCCGTTTGGAGATTCAAAGAATCTTTCAAAGTAGGGATCGGAATCCATTTGATCCATCAAAGTAAAATCATACAACAAAGCCTGGTGGGTCCAAAGGTTCCCTTCCACTTCTCTGTTTGTGGCAAAGGACGCCCTTCCTAACTTGTAGTAAACAACTGGCAAAAATTCACGTTCACCACCTAGAATTTGTGCCCGTTTTAAGTTGGTGTAAGCATCTTCAAATCGCCCAAGGCTCATTTCGCAGGAGCCCCTATAGTAGAAGAGAAAAAAACGAGGGTAGGCTGAGAGCCTACGACTATTCAATTTTTCTAAACTGGCCAAACAGGAGTTAGGGTCTTTGTCCATAAATTGAGAATATGCTAAATTCATTAAAATTTCCGGGCTGATTTCTCCATGGGTTTTTCGATAGATTTCAGCTGTTTTTTGATAACTATCTTTGGCTGTTTTGTAATCTCCCAAAACATATAAATAATAATAGGATTTGTAGATGAGGACATCCAAAGAATCAGATTCGCAGGCTCGATAGGAAAAAAATTCATCTAAAGTTTTGGTAAAAGAAACAAAGTCCCTCTCATTGTATTCAATGTTAGCAATTTTTTTTAATAGAGAGCAGGTTCTAGAAGTTCCATTAGAAACTTCCTTTTTGTATTCTTTTAGAGATTTTCTATAAGCCTTTAAAGCTTCCGGAAATTTTTGATGGGATTCAAATTCAATTGCTTCCCTTTCTTCTTTTTCACCAACTCCTTCACAGTAGGATTCTTTTCCATTTTCATAATGACAAATACGTTCTCTAAATCCATTTTCATTGGAATCATATTCCACACGAACCAGTTGGCAGTTTTTATAATACCACCATTCATCCATGGCTCCAAAGTCGTTTTTATCTTTTGTGATTTCTTTTGGGCAACCCGATTGAGAGTAGTAAGTAAAACTGTCTTTTTTGCCATTTTTGGTTTCATCCTCTTCCGTTAAAAACAGCTGTCCTTTGGAATCATAATAATCCCAACGGTAAGGAAAAAATTCCTCTTCGTTCAAAAAGAATGATAGTTTTAGAAGGGAACTTCCTTCCTTCCAACCAGAAAAACAGGAAAAGGAAAGTTTTCCACTGAGGAAATTTTGCGCAGGGTCTCCATATAAATCAGTTAGGTGAGATCTGATATCCTGTTTGAATCTTGGATATGGATAATTTGTATGATACTTATCTAAATATTTTTGACAGAACCAAAAAACTTCATGGTTGAGGGATTCTTTATGAAGCACTGCCGGAATTTCACCCCCGATTCGAAAACTAAATCGTTTAGGGCTGTGGTCTGAAATTTCAAATTTTTCTTTTGAGTTCTGAACAGCTTGCCAATAATCCTCTAAGAGATTGGCACTTAGAGGAAAACAAAGGAAAAATAAAAAAGTGATGATTGGAAATAAAAATCTCAAGATTTACTTTTTAAATAGAGATCATATAAAATAGGGTTTTCGTATGGATTTCCTACTTTACGGATGGAAAACAATTGGAGTAACGGCGGACCATTTTCAATATAAAATGCACCATGTTCATTGTTGAATCGTATGATGCCTGTATGTTGGGTTAGATTCCCCCCTTTGGCAACAGTATGTTCTATGATGTCTTCTTCGAATAAATCTTTGTCGTATTTATCTTTTAAACCAGTAAAACTATTAACAATATAATTGTCCTCATTTGGGATCGGTTGTCCAAACTTTAAAAGTTTCCCATCGAGGGTTAAACTAAAGCCTTTCTGAGTGAATTCTTTTTCTTGTTTGTCCCAAACACGGAACCTAATTGTGAATGCCATAACTGAACCCAAATTAAGGACTACGAAGTCCTTTCCAAGGAAAATTCAAAAAAAAATCAGTGGCCAAAGGGTGAATTAGGAGAATTCTATGCCCCATGAAGGTCATCTCTGTTTCCAATATTAAGGGAGGAAGTGGGAAATCCACCACCGCGGCCCACTTAGCTTGCGCTCTTGCCAGGCGCGGAAAAACCCTCGTAGTGGATATGGATATGCAGGGGGACTTAACGGACTACTGTTTACCTGATTTGGATCTCAGTTCTTTGGATGAGTCCAATGTGATGACGGTGCTTCTTGGAATGAAACGAATGACAGATTGTATTCGTGAAACAAAACAATTTGATGTTTTACCTTCTACTTTAAGTTTAGCCAAACTCACCAAATACAATCCGGATTCGAGTAGCCTTTGTTTACAATTCAAACGAGCTCTGGATGAAGTTCGGGATACTTACAAGTTTGTGATCATCGATACACCAGGTTCGGCTAAACATGAACTCACAACAGCCATTTATAATTCAGAACTGATTTTGATTCCTGTAACTCCCAGTAAATGGACGATCCGTGCTGTGAATTTGCTTTTAGATGAAATCACACAAACGGAGACCATTTTTAGCCAAAAGAAAAAAACAGCCTTTGTTCCTTCTTGGTTCGGACCATCCAAAAAACATAGAGACCTCCTTGAGCGGCTCAAACAAATAGAAGAAATTCCTTGTCTCGGAGAGATCCCAAAATCGGAATCCATCAAAACCAAAACAGAAAAACAAGAACCTTTAAAGAAGGATAGTAACGCTTGGTATGCCTTTGACCGGTTGGCTGATGAATCCATTTCTCTTGTGGACCCTGAGAATTCGATTCTTTCTCTAAAATCTTGATATCCTTAAGCTATTAAACAGAGGTTAGGTTTTTGTTTTTGATTTCTTTTTGGTTGATTGATTTTTTTTACGTTCTTTGGAAATACTCTGTATATATTTGGCAAACTCGGGATGGTGTTTTAAGATTTCTGCAAATCTATCTTTTCCCAAAGTATAAACATCACAATAAGAACCGGCTTTGATGGTTGCCGTCCGCAAAGAATCATCAATAAGGCTCATCTCTCCGAAGAAAGATCCTGAATTGAGAGTCGCAAGTAATTCACCAGTTTTTTCTTTGATAACTTCCACATGGCCTTTGGATAAAAAGTACATATTGTGCGGAACATCTCCTTCTTTAAAAATAACATCTCCCTTCATATAGAAAGCTGGTTTTAATTCTAAAACTACTTCTCTTTTTAATTCGTCAGGAGCATTTTTGAAAAAGGGAACCACTGAAATCAAATGGTTATGTAAAAACAAAGACACATCAATTTTAATTCCCGAAGGGAGATTGTCCCAAATTTCAGATTCATCAATTCCGTGTTTGTTTTCCCAAAGATTTACGTAGTAAGAACGAATACGATTGGCGAGGTTTGGCGGTAGTTTTTTATATTTAATAAAACTATCAATGGTATTTAGTTTTTCTTGAAAGGTAACACGAGAAACATCTAAATTTGAAAGTAAGGTGGCAATATTACCAATTACATACCCGTAAATACCAACACCCAAAATCATCACTCCCATAGTGTATACAGTTTGTCTGTTGGTTACCGGGGTGATGTCCCCATACCCAATGGTTGTGAGTGTGGTTACAGACCAATAGAGAGCCCGGATGTATCTTGTTGTTATATCTTTGTCTGGTAAAAATTCAGGTCCGAGATGGATCCAACCGCATGCCACCCAATGAGCAAATAGACTTGTCCAATACACAAAGAAAATAAGGCGGAAGGTCATGGGGTTAATCACTTCTACCAGTTTGAACCTGTCATCCGAGTCAGCACCGAGAGCAAGGAGGCGAAGGGATTTAAAAAGTTCGAAGACTCGAACCGAACGAAGTAACCTTAAAATTTTTAAACTATCTGTAATTCCAAAGTATTGGAAAAAAAATCCGCCGAAAAGGTCAAAGGGAAATGCTGATAGGAAATCGATAAGAAACCAGGAACGTAGATATGATTTCGTGACTATCTTCCGGTTATGGATGAGAAGACGGTCTTTTAAAATAGCCGTGTTGAAATTTAAAATTACATCAATTCCAAATACCACTTGGATGGCTCTTTCAAAATAATTCACTCCGGCAGAAAGTTTATAGTGAAATACCAATCGAATGGGAACTTCAATTGCGAAGTAAGTGATACAAACAAAAACAAAAAGATCCCAGATTCGTTTGTATGGAGAATTGGGATGGATCATAAATACAGTATCGACAAAGAAATGTTTTATATTTGCCTTCTTTTTAAGAAAAATAATCCTGAAAGGAAAAGAGGTAATTATGTTCGGTGGAGCAGGCGGAAACAAGTTTGATATGCTCAAACAAATGAAAAAGATGCGATCGCAAGTAAAAACCATGGAAAAAGAACTTGCCGGTCTCAATTTTGTAGGAATTTCCAAAAATAAACTTCTCTCAGTGACTTTGGATGGAAAATTCCAAATGAAATCCATTCAAATCGAGGATGAACTTCTTGATAAAAAAGATAAAAATCTTCTCGAAAAGTCGATTCAGGAAGCTTACACCAAGGCCTTACAGGATGCCCAAGCAGGTGCCGCCAAACAAATGCAGGCTATGGGTGGATTCCCTGGTCTTGGTATGTAATTTGAATTTGTATGGATCTTAAAATAGAAAAACCTACATAAATGTAGGTTTTTCCGTAACAACCAAAAGGGGCCCAATAGGTCCCTTTTTTTATGCCAGTCGATTTTTAAGAAGCAGGAACGATTTCCACTTCCACACGTCGGTTGGATCCGTCTTTTGGATCAATTTCTTTTCCGTTCACTGTTCTTGGAGTGGTAGAACCAAGACCTTGTACGGAACCAATTCGTTTGCTCTCTACACCATTTTCCACAATTGCATTTTTTGCAGTCACAGCACGGTCTTGAGAAAGGCGTTGGTTCAGATCTTCAGCTCCTGTTCGGTTGGCATGGCCAGAGATATTGACTTTGGTTTCTGGGTAAGCTGCAAGTGCTTCTGCCAATTTGTCAATGTTCTCTTTTCCTTTTCCTTTTAGATCAGCTTTTCCATCTTCGAAAGCAATCCCCCCGTCCATAGTTGCAGTGAGACCAACAGTTTCTCCACCTCTTTCGTTTTTCTCTAATGTGATTCCTTGTTTTTTCATCTCTTCCGCCATGTTGTCATACATAGTGTTTAGATAAAAACCTGTTCCAAGTCCTGCCAAACATCCAGCTCCAAGACCTACAATCTTACCTTTGTTTTGTGGCTTCTTTTTTTCTCTTGTTAACGATTCTTTGATTTGTCTTTGAAAATCGTTCTGTTTGTTTTTTGTATCTTTTTTTCTTTGTGCTTCGTCATAAACGGCACCGATTGCAAGACCAACTCCACAACCAATAGAAGTACTAAGAATTAGCCTTTTTGTGTTTTCTGATAATCCACAAGAGATTGTGGAAAGTAATGATAGGGAAAGAATTCCGGAGATGATTTGTTTCAAAGTGATTGTCCTCGCTTACACTCGTTGTGAAGTATAAGGACAAAGTTTGAAGAAATCCTCCCTGTTTGCAAGGAGGATTTCCGTTTCTTTTTCGATCCGATTAGTATCTGTCCGTGAGGAGTTTTACTACGGATTCCGGTCGAAGGTTTGCTTGTGCAAGCATAGCCACACCTGATTTGGTAAGGATTTGGTTTTTGGAATATTCTACCATTTCCGTTGCCATATCTGCATCCCTTACTTGCGATTCAGAAGAAACAATGTTCACATAGTTGTTACTCAGTGATTTCAGTGTTAAATCCAATCGGTTGTAATAGGCACCTAGGTCTGACCGCAGACGGTTGACTTTAGTGATCGCATCGTCCAAAACTTGGAGTGAATCGGAAGCTTTATTTGGAGTTGATAGAGTCAACTTGTTTCCAGCTTGTTTTAGTTTGAGTGAAGAACTAGTCATCGTGTTGATGTAGAGTTCTATTTTCTCTGAACCGTTTGCACCCACTTGCAAAGTCATCGGATTTTTGGAAGAACGAGAAAACCTTCCATCCAATGGTTTGATTTTGTTAAACTCAGCAGAAGTTCCGATTCTTTCTACTTCTTCCACAAGTTGGGATACTTCTAACTGGACAAGTTTTCTGTCTTCGTTTGAGTAAATCCCGTTTGAGGATTGAACGGAAAGTTCACGTAACCTCTGTAAGATAGAGTTTACTTGGTCTAAAGATCCTTCGGTTACTTGAAGGAACGACATACCATCCTGGGTATTTCGTTCTGCCTGGCCAAGGCCCCGAATTTGTGATCTTAATTTTTCGGACACGGCGAATCCCAGGGAATCATCTCCTGGTCTATTGACTCGCATACCCGTTGCTAGGTGTTCCATGGATTTGTCCATGTCACGACCAGTGTTTGTGAGCGCCCGTTTCGCAACTAGCGCGCTGATGTTGTGATTGATAATCATTGTCACACCCTCCTGTGTGTCCATGACCCGCTTGTTTCCCTACATGCGGAGAAAAGTAAAAATCACTTCCCAGAGAAATCCGTTCTCATCGAGAAGAGAAGGGGTTGCCTGCCCTTGGTTCTTCTGTGAATTTTGCCTTTCCAGAATATTCTATACCAAAAAAAATAAGCCTGTAAAGAAAATTTAGAGTTTTAAGGAGCGAGAAATTGAAAATCTACACCAAATTTGGCGATGGTGGTCAAACCTATCTTGCCTCTGGAATCAAGGTCTCCAAAACAGATCCAAGGGTTGACCTTTACGGAAGTTGTGACGAATTGAATAGCACCATTGGCCTTGCACTTTCCTTTGCTAAAGATTTAACTTTGGAGCCGATATTTCTCGATCACATAAAAAACATTCAAAGTTTTCTTTTTGAAATTGGCTCGGAACTTGCTGGTTATGTGCCCAGAGATTCAAAAGAGGGAACTGTGGTTCACGCGTCCGATGTTGAAAGTTTAGAAAAAGAAATTGATCGTTTGATGGAAGTTCTTCCTGAAATTAAATTTTTTATTTTGCCTGGGGGCTCTTCTATGGCAAGTGCACTTCATATCGGTAGAACCATTTGTAGGCGGTTAGAGAGAAATTTATTAGTGTATATTGAGTCAGGTGGAGAAATCCATTCTGATTTAAGAATCTATCTCAATCGACTTTCTGACTATTTATTTGCGGCAGCTCGTTATGTGAATTTTTCTATCGGAGAAGAGGAAACCATTTGGAAAAGCAGAACCAAATCGACCAAGTAGAATCTCACATTCATCCCAAAGGGATCACTCCACTTTTTCTCACAGAAATGTGGGAAAGACTGAGTTATTATGGCATGAGGGCACTGCTTGTTTTGTATTTAGTAAAGTCACTTGGATTTTCTGATGCAGATGCTGGAGCTGTGTATGCTTTTTATACTAGTTTTGTTTACCTAACGCCTGTTCTTGGCGGATATTTAACAGACAGATTCCTTAGTTATCAATTTTCTATTTATTTAGGAAGTTTTTTAATGTTATGTGGCCATATCTCTTTGGCTTTTTCTGATTTGTCTTTTTTTTATTTGGGTCTTGTTTTATTAGCTTTAGGAAATGGTTTTTTTAAACCGAATATGTCCACCATTTTTGGTAGGTTATACGATGGAAAACCAGGTTTACGGGATAGCGGGTTTACCATTTTTTATATGGGAATCAATTTGGGTGGCCTCATTGGTCCTATCATTTGTGGTAGTTTAGGGGAGCGAGTGGATTGGCATTTGGGTTTTTTATCTGCTGGTGTGGGGATGGCCATAGGAATGGTTGTTTTTTATTTCGGTAGCAAACGATTGCCTGATTCCATTTGGAAAAAAGAAAGTTACCAGTTAACGGCTGTAAATTTAAATCTGGATGACAAACAAACAAAACCTAAAATTTTACTGATTGTCCTACTTTCTTTTTTTAGTATTTTCTTTTGGATGGCGTTTGAACAAATGGGTTCCTCACTGAATCTATTTGCTTTAAGGAATACGGATCGGTATCTTTTTGGATTCGAAGTTCCGGCCTCTGTTTTACAATCCATCAATCCCCTGTTTATCTTAATTTTTGGACCTCTTGTTTCTATCCTTTGGTCTGCGTTATCCAAACGGAATCAAAATCCAAATCCTGTTATGAAATTTGTCTTAAGCCTTGTTTTACTTGGGATCGGTTTTTTGGTGATGGTGGTGGCAGCAAAGTATGCGGAAACAGGCGTTGCTGTATCGATTCTTTTTTTAGTGTTTGTTTATTTTTGGAATACCTTAAGTGAACTTTGCCTTTCTCCTGTGGGATTATCTTTTGTTAGTTTTATGGCACCGACCAAATATGCCTCTGTCCTTATGGGGATATGGTTTTTGTCAAATGCCTTTGGACATTACGCTGCCGGTATCCTTTCTGGGTACCAAAACCAGTGGGGAAGTATGGCAAACTTTTATGGATTTTTTGTGATCTGTTCCTTTTTTGGTGCCTTCCTTTTGTACGGAATTTATCTGATCAAAAAGAAATCCATCTTAGCTTTGTTAACAGGAAAGGAAGCTCCAAATTCAATCTGAACGAATTAAAGAAAAAATAAAAGATAAGCGGTTAAAATCAAAGGGAAAAAATAAAAAGAAACAATTGGAAACGAGTTTTCAGTAGATTAGAAAAATACAATTCAATAGAGAATGATCTTACCCTTTTGTTTCTAAAACCAATGCTTCTATTTCTTCAAATTTTTCTTCGCCGGCAAGACCAATCACTTGTTCGGCGAGAAGTTTTGCCTTCCAAGATGAAATTTCCTGAACTTTTTCACCCACTTCTCGCATTAATGGCAAAGCAGAACTCAAATCCCGAAATCCGAGTCCAATAAGAACCGCCGTAAACATAGGATCACTACCAATTTCCCCACAAATGCTAATTGGTTTTTTCTGGGAATTGGCAACATCCGCAATGTTCTTTAACAGTAGTAGAAATACCACTTGCCAAGGGTTGTATAAATCCCCCACCAAATGGTTGTTACGTTCGACTGCAAGTAAGTATTGTAAAAGGTCATTAGTCCCTACACTATAAAAATCCACATGATTTCCAAGAAAAGGTAGGTTCAAAGCACAAGCAGGGGTTTCTACCATAATTCCGATGGGGATTTTTTTGGTAATCACAAGTCCTGAGGTTTTTAGTTCCTCTAAACATTCAGCCACTAATATCTTTGTTTGCAAAATTTCAGAAAGAGTTGTGATCATAGGTAACATGATCCGCATGGTTCCAAATTCACTCGCTCGGAGTAGTGCTCTTAGTTGTTCTTTAAAAAAATGAGGGTGTCTTAGCAGGTAACGAATCCCGCGATTTCCTAGAAATGGATTGGCTTCTTCATATCCATTTTCCATTTTATCCGCACCTATATCCCAAACACGAAACGTAACGGGACGACCAACCATCTTCAATAAAATTCGTTTGTAAACAGCAAATTGTTCTTCTTCTGTAGGTTTGAATTCTACATATCGTATGAATAAAATTTCTGTCCGAACAAGACCAATCCCATCGGCACCTTGTTCAAAAGCCAAATCCACTTCCTCTTCGGAATCAATATTGGCACGGAGGGAAAACTTTTTCCCATCTTTGGTTTTGATAATTTTTGGGCCGTCGCTGATTTCTCGAACTGGTTGGACTTTATGGATTTCACTCCTGATCCCAGCAAGTTTGATTTCATCGATTCCAGGGGATCTATTTAAGATTCCCTTCGTTGCATCTAACAAGATATAATCATCATCTTCTACATGTGAGGTGATGTTTTTTAAACCCACGATGGTTGGGATTCCATAGTTTCTGGCAATGATGGCAGTATGGCCCGTTTTTCCACCGAAGTCAGTGGCAATTCCCCGAAGTCGGCATTTACCAAGTTGGATCATCTCGGATGGAGTGATTTCTTTGGCAATCAGGATGACATCATCAGGAATTTTTGTTTGGTCAGCTGCTTTGTCTGGATAGAGATTGGATTCAATCCGTTTTCCAATATCTAAAATATGGTCTGCCCGTTCCCGGAAGAATTCATCAGGAATGGATTGGAATTCATCATATAAGGAACTAACGGCTGTTTCTAGGGCAAGACCCGCCGATTCATTGTTTTGTGCAATTCTCTCAAAAACTCGGGCACGAAATAAGGGATCGTTCAAAAAGACGATTTGGGATTCTAGGATTTCTGAAAGTTCGCGGTTTGTTTTTGATTTTTGAACGAGTTCGCTTAGATCTTCTTCGGTTTTGAGTAGTCCTTTTTTTAAAAGTTCCACTTCTTCTTTGATTTCGTCAGGAGATAGATCCGTCCGGTCTTCCCGTTTCCGTTTGAACTGTTTCCAGCGGAAAACCTTACCGTAAACTGTGCCTGGATAGGCAGAAATGCCCTTGAATGTGGTTTTTTCTTCCATCCTTCCCTTTGCCAAAAATACTTTTGGCTTTGGCTCAGTTTGGAAAGTAAAAAACGAGGGATTCTAACGAGTGGCTTGTTTTTTAGCGAAAAGTGGGATCCTTCTGCTTTTGAACTGAGTGAGTTCGTTTCCGGTAACTTGACTCATAATGCATTTTGCGAGAGAGATGTCTAGAGCATGACCGGCTTTGGAAGCGATCAAATGGCCTCGGAAAGGTCTTCCCATCACAGCCAAATCTCCGATCAGATCCAGAATTTTGTGGCGAACACATTCATTGTCATAACGTAAGGTTTCGTTTAAATACCCGTCATCTGTCAAAACGACTGCATTGTCGAGGGATCCACCCATAGCAAGTCCTCTTGCTTGGAGAGCTTCCACATCTTTCAAAAAGCCAAAAGTTCGGGCAGGAAGGATGTCTGTTCCTAAAATGGATTCGTCGAGGGTAGTGGTGTAAGATTGTCCTCTGAGGAGGGGGTGGTTGAAATCGATGCTGTAAGTGACTTTGAGTTCGTCTGAAGGTAACATGACGAGGTACTTGTCCCCGTCCACAACCCAAATCGGGTTGGAAATGGTAATGGGTTCTATGGTTTCATCCAAAACCCGGATTCCTGCTGAGCGGATTCCTTCCCAAAACGGCAGGGAGGAACCATCCATAATTGGAACTTCGACGGAATCAATTTCAAAAATACAATCAGTAATGCCGAGAGTGTGGACTGCGGCGAGAAGGTGCTCGATGGTTTGCACTCGGTTGGAACTTCCATCGCCTATGGTCGTGGCGTTACTTGTGTCGACTACATGGTCGAGGGAGATGGGAATGCGAATCTTTTGGGTGCCTTTGTAGAGATAAAAAATAAGTCCTGTATTTGCTTCTGCCGGATGGAGCCGTAAGGTTACCATTTTCCCGGAATGAACCCCAATTCCCCGTAATGTGATGGAGTTTTGGATCGTTTTTCTGTGTATCGCCGTTACCATAATCAGTTCCTACTTACAAATTTGTAGAAAAGGGGGTAGGGACAATTCCAAAACCGGTAGTCCAAGTCAAAAAAATGTCTCCTTTTTACAACAATGTGGTGGGAATGTGACGGCCCTTTTTGTGCGCCAATCCCAAGATTTTTGCTACAAATTGGGTCGTACTTTACGTGTTAGTGCTTAAAAAGCACTGAGTGCGGAGCGAATGAAACTAGTCACCGGAGCTTGTTCTCTCGTATCTTCAAGGCCTTCTCTTAGTTCTTTCAAAACCACTTGGGCATCACCGAGCGTTGTGTTTACGGACTTGTGGACATCACTTTCGTTGATCAGTTTTCCAAGGGTTCCCTGTCCTTCGTTGATTTTCCCTGTGATATTGGCTATATTTTGCACTGTTTTCCGGATGTCAGAACGATTCTCGGCGATGAGTTCGGAAAGAGAGACGAGTGGGTCTTGGGTTACCTTTCCTTGGATGGGCATGAGTTTTCCTGATCTGGGAGAGATTTCCACTTTGGTGAGAGCAGGTTCCGCGAGCATATATTCTTTCGTTTTTGGATCCACGGGAAACTTGGAACCGGGGTCCAGGGCCACCACACGACCCGATAAAAGGCTTTCGTTCTTAATTGTGATTTCGTAATTCGAGAAGAGTTGTACTTTCCCTTTTAAAAGCAAGGTGAGTTCTACCTTGGTTCCAATTCCTGTCTCGCCGTCGGGGAGAAGGGTTCCATATTCGTCGATCTGCACCAATCGAATTTTAGAAACATATCCAAAGGGAACTCCATGGATGGTGACTTTGTTTCCGATTTTGATACCTTCCGCATCAGGAAAATAAACGGGAAGTTGGTATCCCGATTTTTGAAAAGGACCACCTTCTGTGACAATTGTGAAATAACCCACAGCCACAAGAGAAAAGATAAACAGAAGTCCAACGATGAGAGCACGACCTATGGTAGGCATTCCCTAAAGTTCTCCTAAAGTGAAAGGCAAAGTCAATTGGATTTTCCTTTTTTTAATTCAGAATGATCGAGAATCATTGGGCCGACTGTATTTCCATGAATGAACTGTTGGATGACGGGATTTGCAGATTTTTGGATCTCTTCAGAGGTCCCACAAAACAAAACTTTCCCTTCGTAGAGAAAACTAATCCTGTCAGCAATCCTATATGCAGAACTCATGTCATGTGTAACCACAATGGACGTAAGACCAAGTTCTTTTTGCAATCGAATGACTAAATCATTAATGACATTGGACATAACAGGATCAAGGCCCGATGTTGGTTCGTCGTATAACACGATTTTAGGTTGTGATGTAAGAGCTCGGGCAAGGCCAACACGTTTTTTCATCCCCCCCGAGATATTACTCGGTAATGTGTCTTTAGCGGGAACAAGATCCAACCATTTTAATTTTTCCATAACGATCCGATCAAGTTCGGCACCACTGGCAATTTTATGTTCTCGTAGGGGAAGAGCGACATTTTCATAGACTGTGAGCCAGTTGATAAGGGCACCTGACTGGAATAAGACGCCAAGTTTGGACCTAAGTTCTTCTCTTTTTTTTTCGTTTCCATGTACAATGGACTCACCGAAAATATAACAGTCTCCTTCATCAGGGTCTAGAAGGCCCGTGATGTGTTTGAGACTCACAGACTTTCCTGTTCCGGAAGGACCAAGGATGACCATAGTCTCTCCTTTTTTTACCTGTATGTTCATACCTTGTAAAATCTTTCGTTTTCCGAAAGTTTTATGTACGTTTTTCATTTCAATGGCAAAGGTTTCCATACTTTCCTTCATTTATAAAATAAAGCCGTTAACACATAACCCGAAAAAATGACCATCAGAAAGGAAGTGACCACTGCTTGTCTTGTGGTTTGCCCCACACCAATGGCCCCACCTTCCGTCCTGAGTCCTTGGCTACAAGAAATGGTAGAGATCGCAACTCCAAACACATATCCTTTTAAAAGTCCTACATATAGATCTTTTAATCCAGGAACAGATGAAATGCGATAATAGACATCTTGGAAGTAACTGATCATATCAATTCCCAGTTGGAAATGACCTACAATTCCACCTCCTAAGATTCCTAAGGCGGCGGAATACACGCATAATACTGGAACCATCAGGGAAAAACCAACAATCCTTGGCATCACCAAATAGCGAATCGGATTGATTGACATCACTTCCAAGGCATCAATTTCTTCAGAGACCTTCATGGTTCCAATTTCTGCAGCCATAGCTGAACCTACGGAAGCTGCCAGGATGAGAGATGTCATAAAAGGAGACATTTCACGAGTGAGGGTGATGGTGAGTAAAAGCCCAATTTGCCCTTCGGCTCCAAAGTCCCTGAGTCCAAGACCTGTATTTAAACCAAGGATCATTCCTGTAAAAATGGAAACAATGGAGACAACAAAAAGAGAACCCACACCTGCGATAAACATTTGTTCTAAGATTTCTCTTCGTTTAAAGAAGAGATGGTGGGACTGGCCAATCGAACGAAAAAGAAGAAGGACCGTATACCCAACGGCATAAAGTAGTGGTTCCAATGTTTTGGAAAAAAAGACTTTCATAGTTCCCACCAAAGGAGTTTGTATTTATTTTTAGTATCTCTTGTATCGATGCCGAAAAAACCATAAGCTAATTCATAACGAAAACCTGTCGGTGATTTCGAATACTCTAAGAGTATCGGTATATGAATATGAGTTTCTTCCTCTGTCCATCTATGAGTATAAAGCCTTGTGATCAAATGCAAACGTTTCTCTCCATTAGAGGACCTTTTGTATTCAATGATGGAAAAAATAGGCTCCCAAACATCTTCCATTACTTCAAAACGAACCGGAATGATGGCAAGAGTATTCCATCCAAAATTCCCGTCAGGGTCTTTATGATAACGAAATAGGGGCCAAAGTTTTAAGTAATAGTCTTCTCTACCTGTTTGGACATATTCACTTTTCATTTGGGAATAAAAAGGTAACAAAAAATGCGAACTTGCTTTTAGATGCGAAGTATTTTGAGACAAACGGATGTAAAATGGAGTAATGAATTCAGCTTCTTTGTTTGCAAAATAAGAAAATCCATAGAATGGAAAAAATACAAGTTTTTGTGTATCGTTTTTTTCGGAAGTTGTGTATTGGAAAAAAATGAATAACGCTGTATAATTGGTTTGCCCAGTTTTTTTGTCATATCCGTAAGAGAATAATGAATTCAAAATTGGAAACCATAAGTAGGCTCGACTTTTCATATTTCCATCTCTAGAATCTTTACTGTTATAAAACGGGAAAAAAATCGAGTAGGTTGTGGGTTCCCTTTTATCTAATCTCTCTTCTCCCCATTGAAAAAAAGGCCAGAGAAACGATTGGCGTTTGTATTTTCCTTCATGTTCTTTTTTTGAATACAAAGGAAAGATTCGAAAATCACTCCTTGTTTCAGACCCGCCCCACATCACAAAGGGCCAAAGGATGGATTTTGCTTCATAGGTTTTATATTTCCATTCCGAATACACAGGAAATAAAACATAACTCAGCTCTTGGTAAGAGAGTTTGTTTCTAATTTTCCCATAAATCGGAAAGATACTAAAATAGTTTTCCCTTTGAGACTCACCTTTACCCCAAATAAAGAGAGGAGTGAAAAGGATATCTTCATCTTCGTCTCCTTCTTCGTGTTTGAACCCGGTCCCACTAAAGAAAAACAAGGATGACCAAGTATACCAATAGTTGGTTTCTTCTTTATAATAAAAGGGAGAGAGGTAACTTTTAAATCGGAAGGCATAGGTTTTGTCTTGGAAACCCATATAAAATGGGCGAAAGGCTAAATAACTTTGACGGCCTCTCTTTTCTGATTCATATAAAAACCAAAATTGATGGTAGTCGGATTTAATGTCTTCGGTAAAGGAATTGGGAAGTTTGGCAAAAAGAGTGGAACTCTGAAAGAAGAGACAAAAAACAATTCCGAATTGAATTTTAAAGCGGGAATCCACGTAATTTCAATATCTTCAAGTTTCAAGAAAAGGAATCAAGTGATTTCATGATCCAAACCAAAATCGCACTGCTTTTCGGAGGAATCTCCGGGGAACATATCATTTCTATTCGTTCTTCCTATTTCATTTTCAATACAATCGATAGGGACAAATTCCAAATTTGTCCTGTTTACATTGACCAAACTGGAAAGTTTTGGATTCCCAAAGGAAAAGATCCAATTTACCCGGATCCAACGGGTAAAACAGAATCCGAATTTTTAAAAGAATTTTCTTCTGCGAATCAGATTTCTGAATCAAAAACGGGAGCTGCCCTTCTCGAACATGGATTTCAGGCCGCCTTTCTCGGATTACACGGCGGAGCAGGAGAAGATGGGCGGATTCAAGGTTTTTTGGATGTATTAGATATCCCACATACAGGTTCTGGAGTTTTGGCATCGGCTCTGGCAATGGATAAATATCGTGCCAATCTGTTATTCCAAACGATCGGAATTCCTGTTGCTCCTTTTGTAGATTTAGAAAAAGGAATTACAGATGCCAGAAAAACAGTTTTGAATCTACCTTTTTCATTTCCAGTTTTCATTAAACCAACATTAGGTGGATCGAGTGTAAATACAGGAATGGCAAAAACACCAGAAGAAGCTATGGTTCTTGTGGATAAAATTTTTGTTTCGGAAGATAGAGTCCTCATCCAAAAGTTGATTTCCGGGACGGAAGTGTCGATTGGAGTTTTAGAACGAAAGGAAGGAGAAAAACGAATTCCTTTTGCTTTAGTGCCAACAGAGATCAGACCCAAATCTGAGTTTTTTGATTTTGAAGCTAAATATACCAAAGGAGGAAGTGAAGAAATCACTCCAGCACCTGTTGGTGATGAAATCACAAAAAAACTACAAGAGTATACTTTGAAATGTCACGAAATCCTTGGTTGCAAGGGGTATTCTCGTACAGACTTTATTATTAGTGAAGGAGTGCCGTATGTTTTAGAAACAAACACCCTTCCTGGAATGACAGGTACGAGTCTCATCCCGCAACAAGCCAAAGCTCTGGGAATTGAAATGAAGGATGTGTTTACTTGGCTTCTATCGATTGCTCTTTCTTAGGAAAGAAATACATTCCTATAAGTATTGCAATAAGACTTGCTATGGTTCCATAGAAATGGCTTGTCATATCGTCTCCATACATTTCGAGTATAAGCCAAGTCACAATTCCGACAAATAGAGAAAAAAGGGCGGATCTTTCATCGGCCCTTTGACTGAGTAAACCAAATACCATCGGGATAAATAACGTAACAAGAGAGATCCCGCCGGAGTCTTCCACAAGAGCATAAATAGAGGGTTTTCCTACTGCAAGAAGGAATGAAATTCCTGCAATGATAAGGACTGAAGTTCTAGAAAGTAGGAGTAACTTTTTATCATTCATATCTTTGAATGCGTACTTTAGAATATTCTCAGATAGAATTGAAGAGGGCGCAAGAATTGCACCGGAGGCAGTGGATAGGATAGCAGAGATGAGGGCTGAAAAAAATAAAACCTGAACCCAAGGGCTGGAAAACTTAGAAATCATTGTAGGGATGAGGAGTTGTCCTGTTTCTCCGTATAAATCAAAGTCGGGAAGCAGGCTTTTCGCATGGAGTCCTAAAAACAAAGGGATGAGGGCAAAAAGTAGATATAAAACGGAGGAAAGGTAAGATGCGGTAATTGCTACTTTTTCAGATTTTGCTGACATCACCCTTTGGAATATGTCCTGTTGTGGTAAGGATCCAAAACCAACAACCATCCAAGCAGAAAGGTAAAGTGTCCAAGCGTGATAATTTGATTCCGGAAAAAATCGAAAAAATCCGTCTGGTTTTTCTTGAATGGAAGTCCAGATCGGTTTAATATCGTTTAACTCGTATATAACGATGACGAGTCCCACGATGATGGATATGGATTGGAAAAAATCCGTTAGAGATACAGACCACATTCCTCCAAGGTAAGTATAAAAAACAACAAGGCAGGCTCCAATGACAATCGCTGTGAATTGGTTGATTCCAAAAAGGATCTGCACCATAATTCCGAGTGCTACAAACTGTGCGGCCACCCAACCGAAGTAGGAAAAAATCAAACAAACTCCTGCAATGAGTTCCATTTTTTTCCCATAGCGGTTTTTATAAAAATCACCAAAGGTAAGAATTTGCATCCGGTAAAGATACTTTGCAAAAACGAGGCCGAGTAAAAAAAGACAGAGTGCCCCGCCAAACGGATCTTGGATCACCGATAAAAATCCACCTTTTGCAAATTCGACAGAGGAGCCAAGGATGGTTTCACTTCCAAACCAAGTAGCAAAAAGAGCCGCAGTTGAGATTGGGAGAGGTAAACTTCTACCAGCTAAGATAAAGTCGCGCGAGTTTTTTACTTTTTTTGCTGCGTAAACTCCGATGGCAATGGTGATGAATAGATAACCAACAATGAAGACTGCTTGAAAACTCATTCTTTAAAATAAATCTTCTTCCGCAGGTTTGGATGGACTATCTTCCTTCTTTTTTTTGACGGCAGATTTCACAATTTCACCACTCGGTGCTTTAGATAAAAATTCAATTTTAGCTTCCGCATCTACAAGCCGTTCCGAACAAACTTTTTTTAACTCCATCCCTCTTTCATAAGCCTTGATCGAGTCCTCTAAAGAAAGAGTTCCCCTTTCTAATTTTTCAGCTATGTCTTCTAATTCGCGAAGGGCTTCTTCAAAACTAATTGTTTTTTTCTCTACCATTTTCGATTCCTAAATTTTTTCTTTTACGTCTACCAGAAGTTTCCCATCGGAAAGGAAAACTTCTAAACTTTCATTTTCTTTGATATTATGAATAGAAGATATAACTTGTTTGTTTTTATTCCGGACTACTGAATACCCGCGTTTTAAAGTTCCAAGCGGAGAAAAATGATCTAATCTTTGTTCTGCGAGTGTGAATTTGTTGTGAATTCTTTCTAAATAAGATTTCCAATTTTGGGAAAGGCTGTCAAATTTTTGAAATTCACTTTGTTTCCTTACCAAATAATTTTTACCCAGTAAAGAAATCTTTGTCATTAGTTCATCAAGGGCAGTGGACCGAACTTCTAATAATGTTTTTGGGTTTTGGAAAACAGGCCTTCCCGTGATTCCTGCCCATTTTTCTTTTCCTAAGCGTATCAGGTTGGTTAAGGCGGCTTTGATTCGATCTTCCATTTCATCGAGTCGGATGAGGGTGTCAGAAACATTGGGAATGGCGAGTTTTGCAGCAGCTGTGGGAGTGGGAGTGGTCGCATCGGCGGCAAGGTCAGTAAGCACACGATCAATTTCATGACCCACAGCAGAGATGATAGGAATCCTGGAATTGTAATAAGCCATAACGACGGCTTCTTGGTTAAAGGCCATTAAGTCTTCAAAAGAACCACCACCTCGTCCAGCAATGATTACGTCCACTTCCCATTTGGGATCATTAATTTCTTTAATCGCCTCGATGATAGAAAGTTCTGCACCGTCTCCTTGCACAAGACAGGGGGAAACAAGGATTTGAATGGAGGGATTTAGGTCTGTAGCAATGCGGATGATATCTTCCACAGCAGCTCCCTTGGGAGAAGTAACAATCCCTAGACGTTTCGGGAATTTAGGAAGAGGGCGTTTGTGTGTGACATCAAAAACACCCTTATCGTAAAGGGCTTTTTTTAGTTTTTCGATTTTAAGAAGGATGTCTCCTTCTCCAATTTCTTCCACCTTTTGTACGGTTAGGCTATAGTATCCACCAGGTTCATAAACAGATACAGAACCATACACTAAAATTTCCATACCATTTCGGAGAGGGGTTCCTTTATAGTTTTTGGCTTGGAAGGAAAAAAAGGCACATTTTATCACACTTGTTGTATCTTTTAGAGAAAAATACATATGCCCAGAACTATTGGTTTGAGAGTGATTGGAAATCTCTCCCCGAACCCAAATGTTTTTGAATTCGGATGAGTCTTGGAGTTTGGCTTTGATCAGCCGATTGACATCACTAACACTAAGAGAACTATCGATTGGTTCCATCTAAACTGTTTGAAAACGTGTCTCTCTAAAGATTTTCCAAAAATCCCAGAGGATAATGACTAATGTCAAAGCCATAGGACCAATGATAATACCAGCTACACCAAACTCTTGTAATCCGCCAATAAGAGATAAAAAGATTAAAAACGGATGTGTTTTTAACTTTTTGTCTAAAATTTTAGGTTTAACTAAGTTTTCTAAAATTAAATAACTTGCCGCTCCGGCAACCATAAAGAGAACACTACCAGTCCAGTTTTCTTGGACCAGACCAATATACAAACCTATCGGCAACCATACAACGGATGTTCCCACAACGGGAATAAGTGAAAAAATAGTTGCTATACTTGAAAGTAAAAACTTGTTCGAAACGGATGTGAAGAGTAACAACACATAGACGAGGGCTCCCTGGATTAAGGAGATGAGCAAGTTTCCCATCATCACAGTGCGAATGGCTTCTTCAATACGCCGTCCTAATCTTTCCTCAATTTCCGTTGGAAAGGGAAGTAAAACAAATAGTGCATGTTCCATTCTGCTTCCTTCTTTATATAAAAAGAAAAGCAAAATAAAGGTAAAAAATGCATTGAAAATAATAGCTCCTGGTACTTCAAAAGATCCGAGCAAAAATCCAGACGAATTTTTTAGTAAACTATAGATGGAGTCTAGGTTCAAGATATCCATATGTTGTCCTACATATTCTCTATACATTAAAGGAAGTTTGATCCAGAAAAATTCATTCTCTGTGAAAAAATCTGTGAGCATCGGGCTATTTAAAAGTAAAGAAACTATAGATTCTTCAGTGAGTTGGTTTCTAATGTAACTGACTAGATTTAACGATTCCCTAATTAAGGTTGATACTATCAAGTAGGAAGGAATAAACACTCCCGCAAGCATCAGAAGAACCATAATATAAGGTGAAAGTCCATGAAACTTCACACCTAAAAGATTTTTTAGTTTTTTGTGAATCTTACGTGTTGTTAAATAAAATAATAAAGCAAGAAAACTAGCCCAAAGAAAAGGTTTGAACACAAAAAATAAAGTAAGACAGGTTCCTATGAAAATAGCACCTAATAATAGGTAGACGATGATTTCGTTTTTGTTTTTAATCCAATTCATAATTAGTAACTGGAATGTTTTCTAAAATAAAATCGTAAATAGTTTGCGGAGTTACCACTTTCGGAAACAACAATGGAAAGAGATTTTTTAATAAAACCTTCCAATAAATAAGTAGTTTCTCCCGATTTTGTTGTTTTATCAATGAGTTTCCAATCTCCTTGAGCCGCACGACTTTCAATTCGTTTACGAATGTTCTCTATCGTTTCTTCTGACTCGAGTAAAATATAAGCTTCTTTGGTATGGATATGGCTTGTTTTGAATTCACTGGATTGAAGGAATTTTGCATTTTCTGGAAAGAAGGATTGAGGGAAGGCGGGTGGTGCGTTTGTGGGATTCCTTGTCACAATGATTTGATCAAAACGATAGATTTCGGTTTGGGTTGTTGGAGTACAAGCCCAGAGAAATAGCAATAAAATTGGTAAAAATCGAAGCATTACGGAAAGCAAACGGTGGACTATCGATTCCTTCCATTCATTTTTTTAAATCTTTGTTGCCATCAGGTGATAAGGCTTATCTTTTTCTTTGTGTTGGATTTTCTACAGTTTGATGCTTTTTTGACTCGAATTTTAGAGTTACCACCCCTTTTACTTTGGGCTTTTTTTTGTTTCTCTAATTTTTTAGAGAATGTTTTCCCCCCTTGGCCTGGGGACACTATCACTGTTTTTTCCGGTTTTCTTACTTCTAGTCCTGGCACGCCACTTTCTTTTGTTTCTGTAGTGGTGGCTACTTATTTGGGCAACCTTTTGGGAGCCCTTGTTATGTATTTCTTTGGGGAAAGGTTTTTAAACTTTCTAAAACGATCAAGGTTCCCTTTTCTTTCTGCTTTCTATGAAGAGGAAAACTTACAAAAAACTCTCGAGTGGTTTCGCCGGCATGAGATTGTTGTCGTTCTTTTGTCCCGATTTTCCGCAGGAATCCGATTCTTTGTTTCCATTGTGGCCGGAATGTCTAAAATGAACGTCATTAAATTTGTCATCTTATACACAATTGCCGTTTCCTTTTGGTGTGGACTATTGCTCCTTGGGGGTTCCGTTATGGGAAGGCACTGGAACCAAATCGTTGTTATGCTGTCGTACTACAACCGAACCATCGGCTTCTTAATCCTATGTTTATTTTTATACTTTCTGTACCAAATTAAGAAGAAAAGAAATACAAAGTTGACATGATTTCCATTTCTGTTAGGGTTTTCACCCATGAACTCTTGGGGAAATATAGCTTTTGATTTTTATACATTCGGCTCTCTAGTCGGTGTTATTTTTACTTTTTACAATGCACAATTTTTTTTAACAGTTAAAGAAAAATCGGAAGCCACCTACCAACTGGGTATGGGGACTCTTTGGCTCGGTCTTTTCCATTTTGGTTATATGGTTAATTTTTCCTTTATGGGACCATCTTCGGCTTATCTGCGTTGGCTTGTGATTATAGGAGCGATGGCTGGAGCTTCTTACCTAACTAGTTTTTTCTTAAGTTACCCTGAGGTTTATTTTCCCAGACTAAAAAAATATCTTTTTTGGGTAATGAATACAATTGTTGTGGTTGTTACTGGTTATTTTGTTTATATAAGCCTAACGGCTGGTAGGTTGTATTTCTTTAGTGGTCACTACTGGGATTTCCCTGTTCCAGTTTTTTATAAAGCATATGCATTGATTGTTTTAGGTTTTTTTGTGACCTTCTCTGTGATTGCTTTGATTCAGATTTTTAAAATGCCAAAAGAATCAAGATTTGCAACGGCAAGTATCTTGATTGCATTTATCCTTGTCACCATCATTCCAGGAATTATGAATGCTCAGTCTAGGGACGGGGCCATTGGTCGGGGGATTTATCAAACCACAACAGATCTAGTTTTGGTTGTTGGACTCTTTGTTGCCAATGTTGTATACATCAACAATACAAAAGATAAAACGACTATCATTTCCCGGATCATCGGAATTTCCCTCGCTTCCTTTTTACTTGTTTTACAACTTGTAGCTTATTCTGTTATACAACAATCGGAAGCTAACTATGATATGGTGCATTCCGCTCGGGCAAAAAACTTTATTGCAGGTATTGAAACGGACCAAGTACCTAGTTTCCATTATACCTACGATACAAACCAAAAAGAATTTGTTCGTAAAAAGGGTATGGAAGAAACCAATGTTGATCCAGAAAGTTATGAAGCAGAGTATTGGAATTACTGGGCCTTAGAAACAATTCTTTCTTACAAACAAAATAAGGACTGGAATCAAAAAACAGAAAATTTACTTTCTAGTCTCCCTGAAACTAGTAAAGGTTATGCGGCGGAAATCAAACGACTTTTATCTTCTGAAAAAATAATCGATCCAAAATCTTTGATTCACGAATTGGAATCGGAAAAACGAAAAATTCTTTATACAAGAAACAAGTTACGAGAAATTCCGATAAAGAATTTTTCGGAGAATGCAGAGTCCTTGGTTTCCAAAAAAGAAGGTCCACTTTCTGGTTTTTATGCAGTTGCACGTTCCGTTCTTGATTCTAATCTTTCTGAAGAAAAAAAATCATCTGCTCTCGATCAAATGTTTTCACCTATGCCCAATCACGGAGACAGAAACTATCGTGGCCGTGTGAAATTTACGGAAAACAATCCGGAATATTCTTTTTTTGTAAGTTATCTAATCGTGGATAAAACAAACGGACTTGTACATGAAGTCGGATATCCTTACGTTGATTACAGGGAATTCCAAGAAGAGGTAACTTTACCTTGGATTATCGGCGTTTTAGCTTTGGCTGTTCTTGTGATATTTGGATATAGATTATTCTTTTTAATTGCACTCCTTCGGCCCATAGAACAAATCATCGAAGGTTTGACTGAAGTAAATTCTGGAAATTTGGAACATCGCCTAATCGTTCATGTAGAAGATGATATCGGATTTATGGCCCGATCCTTCAACCGAATGGTTCGCTCCATCCAAGCTGCACGAAAGAAATTAGAGCAGTATGCGGACCAACTGGAAGTTAAGGTACAAGAACGAACCAAAGAATTGGAAAATACTTTGAAGGAAGTACAATCATTAAAACACCAACAAGATGGTGATTATTTTTTAACTTCTCTTCTTTTGCAGCCATTTAACGCAAATCATGCGAAACATGACAATGTGCGGATTGATTTTTTACTAGAACAAAAGAAAAAGTTCACCTTCAAACAATATGAAAAAGAAATTGGTGGAGATTTAAATATTGCCAACCAAATATTTCTAAACAATCGGTCTTATACAGTTTTTCTAAATGCTGATGCCATGGGAAAATCCATGCAAGGAGCCGGCGGGGCTCTCGTACTTGGTTCTGTTTTTGAATCCATCATCACAAGGACACAGCTTTTAAGTGAGGCAAGAAATACTTATCCGGAACGTTGGATTAAAAACACCTTTTTAGAACTTCATAAGATCTTTGAAGGTTTTGATGGGTCGATGCTTGTTTCATTAGTTCTTGGTTTGATTGATAATGATACAGGGCTATTGTACTTTATCAACGCAGAACATCCTTGGATGGTTCTTTACCGAGATGGAATAGCTAGTTTTATCGAAAACGAATTGATGTTTAGAAAACTAGGAACCTCAGGCGTCCAAGGAAATCTTTATATCAAAACGTTTCAACTCGAAGCGGGAGACATTCTCATTGCAGGTTCTGATGGTCGAGACGATTTACTCATCTCTCACACAGAAGATGGGAAACGTGTGATCAACGAAGATGAAAGACTGTTTTTAAAAGTAGTCGAATCTGGAAAAGGGGAACTAGACCGAATTTATGATGAACTGCGTAATTATGGAACCCTTACAGACGACTTATCTTTGTTACGTGTCTCTTACATTGAAGAAAAAGAACGTTACAAAATTGAAAAAGAACGTCTGAAAGAAATCCAAACACTCCTTCTGAAAGCAAAAGAGGCCAGTGAATCCTCCGATTTACAAGAAGCGGTATCTTATTTGGAAGAGGCAAATTCATTAGAAGAGAATATTCCTGAAATCAAAAAGAAATTCATCCAACTCTACTTAAAATTAAAGGACTATGGGAATGCCAAAAAGATGGCCAAAGACTATAGTTTATTAAAACCAATGGATACAGAGATTATGTACATCACTGCCTTTTGTGCGCGTAAAGTGGCTGATGTTAAAACGGCTATTGATTTTGGGGAAAGGGTGCGCCTTCGTGATCCGAGCCATGTCAAAAACTTAATTAATTTGGGCCAGACTTACTTGGCAGATAAAAATCTGGGTCGGGCGGAGAATATTCTCAGTTCCGCTTTGGAGTTAGATCCCGAAAATCCTAGTTTGCAAAGGCTTCTTGACCACATTCGGAAAAAACAAAACAAACAAGATGTGGTCAGTTAGAGTCTAAGGTTTACATTGAGTGAAATATTTGAGATCAGAATCTCGCATCAGTTTAAAGACTTTCAAAAAGAGGAGTGGAATCTTTTGGTTCCCCCTGATTCGGTCTTTCAGGAATACGAATTTCTAGCAGGATTAGAAAAGACCGGTTGCATCGGAAATTCTGATTGGACTCCCGTTCTTGTCTCCTCCCGGAGGGAGGGAGTTTTATGGGGGGTTTTGCCTGCCTATGTGCGAAGTGATTCCTATGGGGAGTATATTTTTGATTTTCAATGGGCCAATGCATTTCATCGGGCCGGAATTCCTTATTACCCCAAACTGACGGTGGCTGTTCCCTTCACTCCCGTGACGGGAAGTCGAATTTTACTTCATCCAAATCTAACGGCACAAGAAAGGGATTTTTTAAGTTCGGAACTTTTACAAAAGTTACTCCAATTCGGAAAGGAAAAGGAAACATCTTCCGTTCATCTTTTATTTTGCAAAGAGGAAGAACAAAAAACAGGTATCCAAAATTCCTTTGCTCCCAGACTTTCTCATCAATACCATTGGTTTAACAAGGGTTTTGCGAGTTTCGATGAGTTTTTATCTACTCTTGTAAAGGACAGAAGAAAAACCATTCGCCAAGAACGTCGCAAAATTTCAGAGTCAGGCCTAAACATCCAAACTCTGACAGGGGATAAGATTACAGAAGATCATGCCCATACATTTTATGAATTTTACAAAGATACCCATTCTAAAAAATGGGGCCAACCTTACTTAAACCGTCAATTTTTTTTAGAAATGTATCATACATTCCGCCATCGACTTCTGCTTGTCCTAGCTTCAGATCTTTCCGGAAAACCAATTGGTGGAAGTTGGAATGTATTTCGAGATGGGTTCTTATTTGGAAGGTATTGGGGTGCTCTCGAACACATCCCTAATTTGCATTTTGAATGTTGTTATTACCGATTGATTGATTACGCTATAGAACATAAAATGGAACGAGTGGAAGCGGGTGCCCAAGGAGAACATAAATTCCTTCGCGGTTATGAAGCGGTTCCAATGTACAGTTTGCATCATATTTATAATGAACAAGGCCGGGCCGCCATCGAATCCTATTTGGAACGAGAGATTGTTATGGAAAGGGAAAACATTTCCGCCTACAATGCACAGTCTCCTATTAAGGCTCTCCGGGAGGGATAATGTCAGATCCAAAACGAAAGTCCTACACGGACATGAACGTAGAACTTCTTGAAAGAGAAAAGCAGAAACGTAAATTAAAGAAACCCGACCGGTATAAGGTAATTCTCATCAATGATGATTACACACCTCAGGAATTTGTGGTTTATGTTCTGGCTAATGTTTTTAGGAAATCTATGGAAGAATCTCGTCAAATTATGTGGAAGGCACATACTTCTGGTTCAGCAGTTTGTGGGGTGTATTCTCTAGACATTGCAAGAACCAAAGTGGCTGAAGTGCACAAACTAGCAGATGATGCCGGACATCCATTACAATGCCAACTGGCAAAAGAGGAGGACGAATGAACCTTTCTAGCGATTTAGAAAAAAGCCTGGAGCTTGCAGGAAAAGAAGCATCCAAATACCACCATGAATTTATTACATTAGAACATTTGTTATATGGTCTTACTTATAATGAAAAAACAAAAGATGTTCTCGTCAATGTAGGTTGTGATTTAGACCTCCTTAGAAAAGAACTAACCGAATATTTTGAAGAAGACTTGGCCACTATCGCAGTTCCCAATTTAAAAATCCAACCACGTTATACTGTTGGAGTTCAGTTTGTCATTCAATTCGCTGCCTTTCATGTACAAAATTCAGGGAAAGATGAGGTAGATGGAAACAATGTCCTCGTCGCACTTTTTAGGGAAGAGGATAGCCAAGCTTATTACCTTCTCGCAAAACAAGAAGTTAACAGGCTTGATGTGATCAAATACATTTCCCACGGGGTTAAAAAAGAAAAGGAATCCGACGAACCCGAGTTTACCGAAGAAACTGTGACGGAAGAATCAGATGCTGGTCCACGTAAATCTGCTTTAGAAAAGTTCTGCGTGAATCTTACCGAAAGAGCCAAACAGGGAAAACTAGATCCTTGTATTGGTCGGGAAGTGGAAATCGAAAGGACCATTCATATCTTGTCTCGGCGTAGGAAAAACAATCCTATTTTTGTTGGAGAAGCGGGCGTAGGAAAAACTTCGATTGTGGAAGGGATTGCTGAACGTGTGGTTAAGGGTCTTGTTCCGAAAAGCCTATTAAATATGGAAATTTATTCTTTGGATATGGGTCTTGTTATGGCAGGAACCAAATTTAGGGGAGAATTTGAAGAACGCCTAAAGGCCATCTTACAAGAAGTTGTTGGAAAACCCGAACGAATCATCTTTGTTGATGAAATTCATACCATTGTTGGAGCTGGTGCAGTGTCTGGAGGAAGTCTTGACGCTTCTAACTTAATGAAACCCGCCCTTGCCAATGGAGAACTCAAATGTATTGGAACCACCACTTACAAAGAGTATAAATCAATTTTTGAAAAAGACCATGCTCTCTCGAGAAGGTTTCAAAAAATTGAGGTTACTGAACCTTCCAGAGAAGATGCCATTGAAATACTAAAAGGTCTAAAACCAAAATATGAGTCCTTTCATGGTGTGACATATAGTGTAAAAGCCATTGAAGCTTGTGTGGATCTATCAAGTTTACATCTTCGAGACCGGTTTTTACCTGACAAAGCAATCGACCTAATGGATGAATCAGGCGCCTTTGTTAAGTTACGTGATGAAAAGAAAGAAAAATCCAAAAAACAAGTTGGGATTTTGGAAATTGAATCTCTTGTCGCAAAGATTGCTAAGATTCCAGAAAAAACAGTGAAAGCTGATGACAAAAAGAAACTAGAACATTTAGATTCCGAGATCAAATCCATTGTTTTTGGACAAGATCATGCCATCGAACAGGTTGTGGATGCCATTCATTATTCTCGTTCAGGGCTTAGTGATGAAGGAAAACCGATTGGTAGTTTTCTTTTTGTAGGTCCTACTGGCGTAGGGAAAACGGAAGTTGCCAAAACTTTGGCAGAAAAAATGGGAGTAGAGTTTCTTCGGTTTGATATGAGTGAGTATATGGAAAAACATTCCGTATCTCGTTTGATAGGAAGTCCTCCTGGGTATGTGGGTTATGATCAAGGTGGTCAACTCACAGATGCGATAACAAAAAATCCCCATTGTGTTTTGTTATTTGATGAAATCGAAAAAGCACATGAAGATATCTATAACATTTTACTCCAGGTTATGGACCATGCAACTCTCACCGATAGCACAGGGAAAAAAGCTGACTTTCGAAACGTCATCTTAATCCTAACAACGAATACAGGTGCCCAAGAAAGTTCTAAACCACTTCTCGGTTTTGATACAGAAAGGTACGATGACCGCTCTATGAAAGCCATTGAAAGAACATTCACTCCCGAATTTCGAAATAGGTTAACAGCTGTGATCGAATTTTTTGCTCTGTCGATTCCTGTCGTTGAACTTGTTGTTAAAAGAATGTTTCGCACTCTGCAAAGCAAAGCTGAAGAAAAGGGAATCCGTTTGGAATTGTCCGAAAAAGCGGTTCGTTATCTTGCGGAAACAGGTTACGACAAAGCCATGGGTGCAAGACCCATTCAAAGGATTCTCAATTCCGAAATAGGAAAACCCCTTTCCAAAAAAATTCTTTTCCACAAAGATAAAGTGAATCGTTATCTAGTGGATGTAAAAGAAAAAGAGGGAAAAGAAGTTTTAGAAATCTTGGAAGTAAATGTTTAAGAAAGTATTTTTTAGATATTTAAAGACCGTCTAGTGAGAAGGCATTTCACATCTCACTAGACCACTTAGTTTATAAAGTTAAATTCTACCTAGAACCTCATCCTCTTTTTTAAAGGTGAGGTATCCAAATACAAAAGCACAGAATACGGATCCTAAAAACAAATAAAATGGTATATGTAGTCCGACTTCTTCGGGTTTTACAAAATCATAAAAATAACGTTTCGGATCCAAATAACCCCAGATTACAAACACAATTGATACCATTTGGCCTGAAAAAAACCAGATCCTTGTCCAAGGTGACTTCCAGAACCCTAGAAAAAAAAAGTTCAGTAGACTAATCAAAATAAAAACAGAATTTAACTTGGGTCCGAGCGAAATGGACTCTTTGATTTCAAAAAAACTGATCTCATAAGAAAACCAAGGTAGGATCGAGAAGATGAGTTGTAAAAATAGAAAAATAAAAAATATTTTGTCGAAAAATAGTTTGGTCGTCCAATAACGATAGAGAGATAGAAAAATTTTCTTTGTTAGGTGCCACCAAGCGAGTATTAGCTCGGGAACAAACAAAATTGATTCCTTTGTGAATGAAACTAAATCAATCAATTTAGATACAATGGAACTTGTCATTCGACTTCAACAACCACTTCTAATTCTACAGCCGCATTGAGAGGAAGAGAACTTACCCCGATCGCAAACCTTGCATGTTTTCCTTTTTCGCCAAATATTGCCGCTACAAGTTCTGAAGCCCCATTGGCTACCAAATGTTGTTCTGTGAATTCTGGTGTTCCTGCGACAAAGACACCTAACTTAACGATAGATTTGATTTGGTCCAAAGAATCAATATGAAGTAAAATTGCAGCGAGAGCATTGAGTAGGCATTGTTTGGCCTCTTCTTTAGCCTCGGCAAGCGTTAAGTCTTTTCCCACCTTTCCCGTTTTTTCTAATTTTCCTGCCACGAGTGGCAATTGGCCAGAAGTGAAAATTAGGTTTCCGGCCCGTTTTGAAGGTATATAAGCAGCTAGGGCCGCAGGAACGGGAGGGATTGTTACACCCAGTTGGTTCAAAGTATCTTGGATAGGCATTGGATTCCAGGCTAGGAGGATCGGCCTTCAGGGACAAAATTTTTTTTCTAAAATCCTTTAAAATTGAAAACATTATTGACAATTAGCAGTCAAATAAATAGAGTGCTAATTAAAATAGCACTTGTATAGCTCGAGTGCTAATAAGGAGAATGAGCATGTTGTTCCGAATTCTAGACCCACAAACCAAAGCAAATCAATTCTGGAGAGATTTTGATCGATTGAATGATGAGTTGACCCGTTCCATTTTGGACAGCCAATTCGGTTCCGCTTCAAATTTTCCTCCAGTGAACGTATACACGAAGGAAGACGAGGCTCTGGTCACTTGTCTACTCCCCGGTCTCGAACCAGACCAAATCGAAATCAATGTTAAGGACAATTTACTTTCTATTCACGGAAAGAAAAAAGCAGAAGAACTAGCGGAAGGAACCGAAGTACATCGCCGCGAAATTTTTAATGGAGAATTCCATAGAACCTTGGAGCTTCCTTTCCGAGTGGATGGGGAACAGGTTCTTGCTAAATTTACTAACGGAGTTTTGAACATCCACCTTCCTCGTAGAGAAGAGGATAAACCTAAAAAAGTATCTGTCATTGCCGGATAAGGAGCAAATTATGAATACACTCACTAAAGAAAACAATCAAGAAGCAAAAGAGAACGTTGCCGAAAAAGACCAGAAGGTAACAACTAGAGTTTACTCGCCAAATGTAGATGTGTTGGAAACAGAAGAAGAACTTCTATTTCGAGTCGAAATGCCTGGTGTGGATCAATCTTCGGTAGAAATTTCTATAGAGAAAGATCAGTTGATTTTGGAAGGTAAATTTGTTCCATCTCTAGAGGCTCGGGGGCAAGTACGTCTTGCTGAGTACAGAGAAGGAAATTACTTCCGTAAATTTACAATTGGAAAGGCAATCCATTCGGATAAAGCAACTGCAAAAATGAAGAATGGAATTTTAGAGCTTACCATTCCGAAAATGGAGCCGAAAAAAACAAAGGTTGAAATCCAGAAATAAATGAATCCTTGTTAGGTGTTTGGTAATCCCTAATCAAAATTCATTACAAACCCGGATTACCCATTTAGGTACTCCGGGTTTGTTTTTTATAAAAAGTTACAAATTGTTTCCAATAGTTTTTGATTTTCCTCTGGAGTTCCAATAGTAATCCGAATGTAGTCCTTAGAAATTCCCGTAGAGAAATAACGAATGAGGATATTTTTTTCTTTTAATTGTAAGTATAAACTTTCAGGAGAGATTCCTACTTTTGGTTTACAAAATAGAAAGTTGGTTGATGAGTTTGGGATTATAAAACCTAGAGATTCCAATTCCTTTTTTAACTTTGTTCTTTCCGCAATCACTGCTAACCGTTTTTCTAAAAAGTATTCTTTGTCTGCGTAAGAAACTTCCGCCACCACTTGTTCCAAGATTCCCACGTTATAAGAATCTTTTAATTTGCGAATCCAAGAAATGACATCGATGGATCCCACAATAAACCCAACCCGTAATCCTGCCAGCGCATAAGATTTGGAAAAGGTACGGGAGACCACGAGATTCGGATGATTTCTAATTTCCGAAATTAAACTTGTGTTAGGTTCTGTAAAATCAATATAAGCTTCATCGGAAAGTACAATTCCTGAAAAATTTTTAACTAAGTTTAAAAGTTCGGTTTTATCTTCTTCCACACCGGTTGGGGCATTGGGATGGGCAAAACAAAGTAACTTTCCTTGTTCTTTTGATAGGGCGGGAAAATCAAAATGTAGATTAGGAAGAAGGGGAACTGCTTTGTAAGTGGCTCCCACCATCATTTGTTCTGTAAGGACCGGGTAATAAGAATAGGTTGGATCGGGTGCCACCACCACATCTCCCGGACCAATCAATGTATGGAATAACATCCGTAAGGCTTCGTCTGAACCATTGGTGACTAAGATTTGGTTGGGATCCAAATCATAATCTTTGGCAATCAATTCTTGAAGTTTTCTTGCGTGATAGTTGGGATATTTTCGTAAAACACCTGTTTGTAAAACCTTTTCTACTGCTTCTCTGATTTTTGGAGAAGGTGGATAAGGGTTCTCGTTGGTATTGAGTTTGATCGTAGACGTAGTAAGGCCAGGTTGTTCGCCCGGAGTGTATGGTTTGAAAGCAGGTAACTCCTTGCGGACCAGTGCCTCCATTGAGAATGTTACATTTGAATTTGTCACTGGATTATAACCGGTTCAAAGCATTGATATAGGCTTTCGCACAGGCTTCAATGATATCTGTGGAATCTCCCTTCCCTACAACTCGCCTCTCGCCATCTTCTAAAGTAACAGAAGCTTCCGCCATAGCATCAGTACCTTCTGTTACAGGTGAAATCACAAGTCTAGAAAGGAGAGGGGAAAGTCCTGTGACAAGGTTAATGGCTTTAAAGATACTATCAACTGGTCCATCACCATGGGCTTCTCCTTGTTTGATTTCTCCTTTGATTTGCAAAGAGATTTTGGAATCAGGAGTTTTGTTTGTTCCCGTATTTTGTTCAAAGGAAACAAGTCGGTAGATTTCATCAACTTGAGAACGACTGATCTCACCTTGAAATAGAGCAGCAATGTCTTCATCAAAGACTTCCTTTTTTTTATCTGCTATTTCAAGGAAACGATTGTAAGCATTGTCAATTTCCTCTGGTTTTGGATCAAATCCCATGCGGATGATTCTATCTTTAAATCCAGCTCTTCCGGAGTGACGACCAAGGACCATACGATTGGATTTGAGTCCCACGGATTCTGGAGTCATAATTTCATAAGTTTGTCTGTTTTTAATCACACCATCTTGGTGGATTCCAGATTCGTGAGCAAAGGCATTAGCACCCACAATTGCTTTGTTAGGTTGAACGACCATTCCTGTAATGGTTTTTACTAGATGCGAACCACGAGTGATCAGAGTAGAATCTATATTTGTTTCCACTCCGAAGGCATCCTTTCTTGTTTTGAGAGCCATCACCACTTCTTCCATGGCAGTGTTGCCTGCTCGTTCTCCGATTCCGTTGATTGTACATTCGATCTGACGACCGCCCGCAAGAACCGTCGCAAGTGAGTTTGCAACCGCAAGGCCAAGATCGTTATGGCAATGTGCAGAAAAAATAACTTTGTCAGCTCCCTTTACTTCCTTTTTTAGGAAACGAAATAGATCCATATACTCTTGTGGAGTTGTATATCCAACCGTGTCTGGAATGTTGATGGTCGTGGCACCTTCTTCAATCACTGCTTCGACTAACTCGCGTAAGAACTCCCATTCGGAACGTGTTGCATCTTCTGGTGAAAATTCTACATCGGTGACAAAGTCTCTTGCCATTTTTACTGCAAGTCTTGCCATCTCCAAAACTTCTGCAGGTGTTTTTCCCAATTTGTGTTTCATATGAATGGGAGAGGAAGCAATGAAGGTATGAATTCTTTTGAGTTTCGCAGGTTTTAATGCATCACGTGCTGCTTCTAAATCGGGACGAAGTGCCCGGGAAAGCCCACAGATAATTGGACCTTCGATTTCTCGAGCGATTCTTTCTACCGCTTTGAATTGGACAGGAGAGGAAACCGGAAACCCGGCTTCGATGATATCAACTTTCATTCGGGCAAGGTGTAAGGCAATTTCCACCTTTTCATCTTCGCTCATCGCAGCCCCGGGGCATTGTTCCCCGTCCCTTAGAGTGGTATCAAATATGCGTACGTAATCTTCCATCTCCTTCCAGATCATAGGTTCGCTTTACTCTGTCAAGTTCGTATGAAATGCACCCGTGATCCAATGGTAGGGTTTCCCATCTTTACCAATGGGGATGGGCGTTTTCCCACTTTTACTCCAAAACCGGATGGGTTTTTCCAAGTCATAAGGAACTTCTCCATCTGTGATCCGGGAAAACTGAGAGCTTACTCTATCCCTTGGGAAGGGTAAGTAGGTAAGGAGATAGAGGATGGCCGAGAAGAGTAATAAAAACTGAAATGTGGAAATCCATCGTGAATAAGAGAGGAACACCCATGTGGTTCCCAAGATTCCAAAAAACCCCAGGGGAAATAAATACCGAATGGGATAGGGATGGAGATAGGTGAACCTTCCGACAAGAAGGAGAAGGCCGAGAAGGACCGGAAAAAAAACAATTAGCAGGTGGCGGATGAGTTTCGGAAATTTCGGAAAACCAATCAAAACTAAACCCAAAAGGACAAGAATCGACTTGCCTTGGTAGTAGATATGTTTTGAAAAATCCCAAAGATAGGTTCCGGCCAAGGAAGGGATTTTCTCCACAGGTTGGTTTGCCAGATAATTTCCTAAAATCTGAAAACTTCCCGGAATGTGAAAGGTCTGTTTCAATCCCCAAAATATGAGTTCATTGAGAAAAAGAAAAAGAATCGCTAAGGACCAAAATCTTTTTTTTTGGAAATAGGAAACTCTTTCGGAGAGAGGAAGGTTTGTATCCCAAATCCGTACTACAAAAAAAGAAATGGCACCTACAGAAAAGGAAAATCGGTCCGAGAGATAAAGTAAAGAAAATCCAATAAAAAAAAATAGAGTGAATGGTAAGGGGAGGAAGTTGACTACGCCGACTTCATTCTCGAATCTTGTTTTATCGTTTAACAGAGAGTAAAGGTAAATGGCAAGTAAAAGTGAGAAAAAAAAACCTGTGCTATGATGTGCTTGGGAAAGAAAATAAACAAAGGGAAGTGGATGATCCGATGTCCAGTATCCTAAAAGAGAAATACATATAAAAATAAATTCCAATCGATAGAGAAACTGTAAAGAATCTGTTTTGTTTGTATATTGGGAAAGGAAAACGCAAATACCGAGTAACACAAAAAACATTTGGAGAGTTCCATACGCTGAGGGAAGGTATAAAAAAGGAACCAAAGGATAGAGGATTAGATTTAAAATAAGATCGGGAAAAAAATAGGGAGAAGGAGGAAGGAACCAGTGGCGAACTCCCTCAGAGGAAACTAAGTCTTTCACAAATAGGGGGAGATACAAATGGTCTGCAGAATGAAGAGATTCAAAATAAATTGTTTCGCATAACAAAAAGTTAATGATTGTAGAACTTAGAAAAAATAAAAAAAAGGATAATGGTTTTGGAGATTGGATCGACATAGGATTCTAAACCGGGAACCTCAACATAACGAAGTGAGTTCTTTGCATGATGAATACAACAAAAAACATGGATTTAGTTCTTCCTCAGTTCTTCTCTGTGAATTTAGACGGTGGTGAAAATACTACGATTCCACTACGGTTTTACCTATCGTTTCTCGGGGGGACCGTCCTAAAAGAAAGTTTTGGCCATTCTGAATTGAAATTAGAATCAGGGGAACGTTTGGTTTTTTCGAAAACCACGGAACATTGCCCTGTGCGTCCGGGAACCATCACTCTTCTTTGTGACAACGCGATTAAAAAACATCCAGAATTTTCCTCTCTCCAACTTGTACAATCTGTGCCAGAAAAAAATTATTCTTTGTATGAAGATCCTTGGGGAAATTGGATCTGGATTTATTTTTTGGATTCTAAATAATAGGCCAAACGGTCTGGATAGTCAGTGATGAGACCGGCCACTCCAACTTCTAACAATTGATTCCATTCTTCTTCGGTATTGGTTGTATAAGGAATCACAAGTAATGATTTCTCTCTTAAGTCTTGCACAAATTCTTTAGTACAAGCAGAAAGATGAGGGAGAATCAGATCCGGTTCAAATTCCATATAATTCTTGTTTAGCGAATCTCCTTTTTCGATCAGAAGTCCTCGTAATACTTCGGGTTCTTCCATTCGTATGAGATCCACTAAGTCCCAATCAAAACTACTCACCCAAATTCGATTGGTTAGTTTGTATTTTCGAATGAGTTTGACAAGGGCAGAAGCGAGAGCCTGCCTTTCTTCTTTTTTACCCTCACTTTTCATTTCAATATCAAATACCGTGTTTTCCGGAAGGGTTTGGATCACCTGAGAGAGTGTCGGAATTTGTTCTCCCTCAAAGGCCTCCTCAAAAAAACTTCCGGCATCTAGTTCTGCTAAAGCGCGATATTTATAGTCTGCCACTTTTCCTTTTCCATCGGTAGTGCGATCCACTGTAAAGTCATGGATGACTACAAGTTCTCCGGAACCACAAAGCATCGTATCCAATTCAAAGTAATGTGTAGACTCGGATCCCACAAGAAACGAAACGAGAGTGTTTTCTGGAGCTAGTCCCCGTGCACCTCTATGTCCAATATTGGCTGGATTTTTTCCGAGTATGGATTTAAGTCTTTCGATTCTTGGTTGGAACATGGTCACCTTACCCGGGTTGGATGGTCGATTCCAACCCTTCTTCCTCCATCGCTGATCGGAACATTTGTTTTTTTAAAGTTTCCCCTAAATAACGATCAATGTAGATATGGATGGCATAAAGAAGAGGGGTGATGAGGATAGCGACCCCCAATTTATAAAGAAAGTTGGTATTGGCAATGGCGACGAGTTTCGATACGGGATGGTATTTCCCCAGGGCAATGAAGATCACCACATAAGAATCAATGAGTTGAGAGATGATGGTAGATCCCGTAGCCCGAAGCCAGATATGTTTTCCTCCCGTTTTTTTGCGAAGGAAATGAAAGGTGTGGAGGTCAATCATTTGACCAATCACATAGGCGATGATGGAACCAAGGATCACAAGACCAGAATTGGCAAACACACGTTCGAAGGAGGCATCGTCAATTGGCGACTCGGGGCTTGCAGGGATTTGAATGTCGATCATAATGAGAAGATAAGCAAAACCTAACATGACCATCCCAAGGAAGGTCGTGGCTCGAACTACCTTCCTGCCATAGTATTCGTTTAATAAATCGGTGATGATAAATGTGACAGGAAAAGGGATAACCCCCATTGTCATAGTGAATCCAAAGGCAAAAAATAATTTACTACCGGTAAGTTCGGCAAGCAAAAGAAAGGTTAGAAAAAAACTGAGAAGAACCGTATAGAGGATAACCGGTTTTTGTTTGAGAACGTGCATAGATTTCTTTTTCCTTTCATTTCAATTTAGGCTAGGAGAGAATCCCTTCTAAAAAAATATGGGATGAGAAATAGGGTGAGAGCGTTTTCAATATTCTCTACTCTTTTTTTCATCCGCGTTCGATAATCATACTAGAAGTAATATATGCCCGAATCTCAAATCCCATCCTCCCCCAAACGTCCGCTCTCGAATGCGGCTAAATATTCCTTATTATTTGCCTCTTGGGTCTTTTTATCCACAATCTCCTTCTATTTAGGAATGAATTTGATCCAACCCAACGGCACGGCCCTCGTTTTAAAAGACAGTCCCAAAACGGGAAATGCCAATCCGAGCGTTGTGGAAGCCTCCACTCCATCCCTTGGCACCCCTTCGGAGATGGAAACAAAGGACAGCTCTGAATCTGAAGCGCCACAGACTGTGGAAGAATCGGCGGAACTCCCCAGTTTTCTTCCAGATGAAAACGTAACTTTTCGTTCCTCTGCTTGGTCCACAGACTGGACGGCGATGAAAAAAACAGTACACTTATATAACGAAATCCATCCCTTCATTTATACGATGAAAGGAGGACTTTCCAATAACGGAGAATTGATTTCCAGTTGGTCTAGCACTTCCAAAAAGGAACGTGTTTTGGAACTCCGTGCCTTAAATCCTAAAGTCAAAATCATTCCTACCATTTTTCGTTGGGAAAATCCAAAAGAAAAAATCCAAGAAAACATCGGAATGGGTGGTAGAAATGACATCCGTGACCACCACATCCAAGTTATTGTGAATGAAATTATGACTTATGGTTATGATGGAATTGACATTGATTATGAAGGAATGTCTTGCGATAAAAAGGAAAAGTTCGAAGAGTTTTTTGTCCTTCTTGCACGAGAAGTTCATAAAAAAGGAAAACTGATTTCCGTTGCCGTTCATCCAAAAACACCTGCGGAAAAAAGTAAAAAGAAAGAATTGAATTGCCGTGGCCTTTCCAAAGCCATCACTCTTGACTTTCGTGAAAATTGGAGAGGGCCTACTACTCACGACTATGCCTTCCTAGCCAAACACGCAGACCGCGTGAAAATTATGGCTTATGAACTTCATCCGAGAAAATACCATAATCCTGGACCTGGCCCTCAAGCCCCGAACGTTTGGTTGAAAGACATCATTACTTATGCTAAAAAAAGAGTGCCAACACATAAACTTTATATGGCAATTCCAACTTATGGATATGACTGGGCTCTCAATTGTAAGGCTTCGGCAAAAGCCATTTACCACTCGGATGCACAAAGAATCAAAGCCGGGGCACATAAAAATCGCCAACCAACAGATATCAATCGCATCTTAAATGAAGAAAACAAAGTGGCTAGTTGGAGAAACTTATCTAAGTTTTCTGACATTCATAAGAACCGTGCGTATGAAGATCCTTCCCTTTGGTATACCAGCGGTGGATGTGATCGAGTGGCTTTTTATATGAACAGAAAAGCCTTCGAAGAAAAAATGACCCTATTACGAAAATATGATTTGGGTGGATTTTCTTTCTGGCAACTGGTAACAGACAATGATCCAGAAATCAATGTTTACTTAAGTAAGTTGGTTCAAGGCCAACTCCCTCCTGTAGAAAAAGCGAAAGAGGAAGAAGAACCAAAAGAAGAAACTACAATTCCTGTAACTGATTCGAAAGAATCATTGAAAGTTTCCGATTCGAAATCAAAAACAAAAACCAACAAATTTTAAAATGAAAACCTTAATCTCTTCGGATGTACGTTTGCTTGCGAACCTCATCCAAGAGGGAAAGGTCGTTATTTTCCCCACAGAGACAGTCTATGGGATTGGGGCTTCCACAAAGTTGGAAGCAGCTTGCCTTCGCGTGTATGAAATCAAAGGAAGACCCAAAGACAATCCCCTCATTGCCCATTTCCATTCGATAAAAGCCATCGAAGAGGTATGTATATTAGGAGATTTAGGACGAAAGTTGTTAGAAAAATTTTCCCCAGGTCCTCTCACTCTCATTCTTCCAAAAAAAGACAAATCACTATTCCCAAAAGAGTTAGCTACATTAGCGGTGCGAATTCCGAAAAACCCAGTCATTCGTGATTGGATCGAACTTACTGGTTCTCCCATTTCTGCTCCATCAGCCAATCTTTCGGGGAGACCTTCTTTAACGAAGTTAGCAGATGTGATCCGCTATTTTGATGGAGTTGTGGATGGCATTTTGGAAGCAGAGGAACCCAGTTTTGGTATTGAATCTACTGTGGTAAGCCTGGTTGGGAAAACACCGGCACTTCTGAGACCAGGCTCCATTGAATCCACCGAACTTCTGTCAATCCTACCCGATCTTTGGATTCCAGAGCCTACTGCCAAAAATGATATTCGGGCCGTACCCTTAAGCCCCGGAACCAAATACAAACACTATGCACCCAATGCCCGTGTGGTCTTAGCAACCACTGAAGAGTTTTTATACAGTTTAAAGACAATGAGTGAATCGACTCTTACGGCATGGATTGGATTTTCATGGACAGGTAAGGAAATCATCGGTTTAGAGGAAATGACTGAAAAACAATCCTTAGGTAAAAATCACAGATTTTGTTCTGTGTCATCTAATGAAGATTATGCGTCTAAACTATATGCTTTTTTTGAATCCTGCGACCTTGCAGGAATTCGAACCATTTTTTGCGAAGTTCCAAAACCGGAACGGGGAGAAGAGGGACTTCGCAATCGTTTGGAAAAAGCAACCGGTGGTTAGAAAAACAAATTTTAAATTATTTTCTGTTTTTCCAAGCCAAACGAATTGGTGAGAGAAGAGAAATTTCATTGAGTGACTCTAAGGTTTTCAGTTCCGTAATGAGTCCACCAAGGATGGGAATTTTATTTCTCAAATTATATGCCGGGAGTTCTTCAGAAAGAGTGATGGGTTTACCACCTAACCGTTCTTTCACTTCATGTACTGCATCTAAAAGCCCGCCGAGAGCATCTACGATTCGATTCTCAACCGTTGGTAAATAAACCCTTCCCATTCCAATTTTTGGTAGGTTTTCTAGTGGAATTTTTCTTCCTTCGGCAACACGTCTGTAAAACAAACCTTCTGTTTTTTTAATTTGTGATTCTAAATATTGAACACTTTGTTTGGAAAGGGGTTGGAATTCTGAGTGAATGTCTCGAAAAGGATAAAAACCAACAGCTTCTTTATTTAGCTGAAACTTCTTATATAACTTTTGTAAATTGGCACGAATGCTAACGGCCCCGATGGATCCTGTAATACAAACAGGAGAGGCAGTGATATGATCAACCGCCGAACCAAGGTAATACCCGCCGCTTGCGACAGTATCTTTGAAATAAGCAGTTACAATTTTGGTTTTCTTTAATTCCAAAATTTCTTGGTGGATTTGTTCGGAGTAAAATGCCGAACCACCAGGTGAGGAGATTTCTAAAATTACGGCTTTGATTTTTTTGTCTTCACCAAGGGCTTTTAGATTCGGAATGAGTGAGAAGGCTTCGATTTTTCCATTTTCTCTATTTTTATGTAAAAAATCCCCGCCAGAAATTCCTCCTTCTAAGGGAAGGACAACTACTTCTGCTTTTCGTTTTGGTAAAATACGAAATTCTTTGATACTGTAGTGTAGAGATGGATAGTTACCGGAAAATACCTTTCTATCTTCAGAGAAAAATTCTGTTTCTGTTTTGATACCGTCGATGATTCCTGCTGATAATAATTCATCCGCAGATAACATCGGTTTGTAAAAGACTGATTCGAGTGATGGATTTCCGTTGGTAAGAGCTATGAGTAAAACTTTCCGTAGATCTAGAATTAAGGTTTCTAAATTCTTTTTTGCTTCCTTAGAAAATTCTCCCCTTGTAAAACTTTCTGCAAAGGACTTGTAGGGGCCAGAAGCAAAAGCCTGAACTTCTATCCCCCAAGTTTTCAGAAACTTGCCGAAAAACATGGGTTCGGCGCTTGGAAGTAAAACCATAAATTCTGACTCTGGTGCCAAATACTTTTCGGTTGCTGCCGTGAGAAGTAAGAGGGTACCGACACCACCTTCTTTGGTAAAGATTCGCACCTTTTTACCGGATTCTTTAATTGCCAAAAGTTGGTTTCTCACTTCATAAAATTCAGAAAGTGTCCATTCGAGTGGAGGAAGGGAGATATCTAAAGTTTTGATTTTTCCATTCTTTTGGATGAGTTTGAGAAGGATGAGAAGTTCGAGTCTTGTGACTGTTTCTTCCTTACCTTGTAATTTTTTGACAAAATAGGATTTGTAAGAATCTTCAAAAACCGCAGGGAATTCGAGTTCATAGACCTCTTTCCCTGATTGGAAAATAAGGCTTAGACGTAGGTAAATCTGGTACAGAAGGCGAAAGGGTAAGAAAATTACCAAAAAAAGAATTCGAAACACGGGCGAACCTCTTCCGTCATTTCTTAAAATTCTTTCCAGAATGAAAGAGGAAAACAACCTATCCGATGTGGATTCCTTTATTCGTATTCGTGGCGCCCGAGAACATAACCTTAAAAACTTAAACCTAGACATTCCTCGAGACAAACTTGTGGTCATCACTGGACTTTCGGGTTCGGGAAAGTCTTCCTTGGCCTTTGATACCATTTATGCTGAGGGACAACGTCGGTATGTGGAATCCCTTTCTAGTTATGCCCGTCAGTTCCTCGGGCAAATGGAAAAACCGGAAGTTGATCAAATCGAGGGATTAAGTCCCGCAATCTCCATTGAACAAAAAACAACACACAGAAACCCGCGTTCTACGGTTGGGACAGTCACGGAAATTTACGACTATTTACGACTGTTATATGCAAGAGTAGGGAAACCTCATTGTCCTAAATGTGGAACACCAATTTCTAGTCTTTCGGTCGATCAAATCACAGACAGGATCAATTTATTCCCGGAAGGAACCAAACTCCAAATTATGGCCCCGGTCATCCAAGGGAAAAAAGGGGAACACCGCGAAGTTCTCGAACGTTTTAAAAAGGAAGGTTTTAATCGGGTTCGTGTGAACGGAGAAGTTTATTCCCTTGAGGATGAAATTCCCTTAAAGAAAAACTTCAAAGCAGATATAGATATTGTTGTAGATCGGATCGTAATGAAACCAGGAATCCAATCCCGGTTGTCTGATTCTGTGGAAACGGCTCTTAAGACGGCAGATGGAATTGTAGTGGTGGAAGATGGAGAAAAAGACCATCTATTCTCACAAAAACTTTCTTGCCCCAAGTGTGATGATGTCAGCATTCCAGAGCTCACTCCCAGGTTATTTTCTTTTAACTCTCCATTTGGCGCTTGTTCCAATTGTGATGGGCTCGGTGCCCTTCTTGAATTTGATGAATCCCTTCTTGTTACTGATAGAGAGGCATCTCTTGCGGAAGGTTGTATTGAGGCTTGGGGTGGTTCTAAATCCAATTCTTATTGGTACGTGGCCACCATACAAGCGTTATCTAAAAAACTGAAATTCAATTTAAACACCGCTTGGAAAGATTTATCAGAGAAGGTTCGAAACACCATTCTACATGGGGATGCTTCGATTCATATCGACTATGATTTCCGCGGAGCCAATTCTCATTATGAATTTTCCAAAAATTATGAAGGTGTGATTCCGAATCTGAAACGTCGTTACAAAGAAACCAAATCTGATTCGATGCGCCAGTGGTTTGAATCGTTTATGACAAATCATGATTGTGATGAATGTAACGGTCGGCGACTACGACCCGAAGCTCTTGCAGTCAAAGTTCAAGGTGTTGGAATTGATGTTTATACCGGTTATTCGATTGAAAAGGCTTTAGAGTTTACCAAGTCATCGGAATATAAAGGAGCAGAAGACACCATATCTAAACCAATTTTGAAGGAAATCTTACAACGCCTTCATTTTTTAAACGATGTGGGTGTTGGATACTTAAACTTAAGTCGGTCTGCAGGAACACTATCTGGTGGTGAGATGCAAAGGATACGCCTTGCAACCCAAATTGGTTCCCGCCTAATGGGCGTTTTGTACATTTTGGATGAACCATCGATTGGCCTCCACCAAAGAGACAATACGAAACTTGTACAAACCTTAAAAGGGCTTCGTAATTTGGGAAATACGGTTCTTGTTGTAGAACATGATAAAGAAACCATGGAAGAGGCTGATTTTATTGTCGATATGGGTCCAGGTGCTGGAGTCCACGGAGGGGAAATTGTAGCTTTCGGAACACCTGAACAAATCAAAAAAGACAAACATTCGGTCACAGGAAAATTCCTTTCGGGAGAAAAAAGAATCTCCATGCCAGAGACAAGACGTATTGGTAATGGAAAATTCCTAAAAATTACAGGTGCTAGTCACAACAATTTAAAAAATATTGATGTATCGATCCCTCTTGGAACTTTAACGGTTGTTACAGGGGTTTCTGGATCTGGAAAGTCCACTCTAATTAATGAAATTCTCTATAAGGAACTAGCAAGTTCTGTGATGGGGATGAAACTCATTCCAGGAAAACATAAAAAAATAGTTGGGAAAGATCAGATCGACAAAGTTATTAATATTGATCAGTCGGCAATTGGAAGAACTCCTCGTTCCAATCCAGCAACTTACACAGGTTTGTTTACTTTTGTTCGAGATTTATATAGCGGACTCGAAGAGGCCAAAGTCAGAGGTTATGGACCTGGCCGATTTAGTTTTAATGTGGCTGGTGGACGCTGCGAAAAATGTGAAGGGGACGGAATCTTAAAAATTGAAATGCATTTTCTTCCCGATATTTATGTCGAATGTGAGGTTTGTAAAGGTAAACGATACAACCGCGAAACTTTGGAAGTAAAATACAAAGGGAAAAACATAGCTGATATATTGGAAATGACAATTGAGGAAGCTGTTGTCTTTTTTGAAAATATTCCAAACCTAAAACGTAAGTTAGATACTCTTATGGATGTGGGTCTAGGTTATATCAAACTAGGACAAGCTGCCACTACCTTTTCCGGCGGTGAAGCACAAAGGATCAAACTTTCTACGGAACTGTCTAAACGCCCTACGGGAAAAACTCTTTATATTTTGGACGAACCCACAACGGGTCTCCATTTCGAAGACATCGAAAAGTTACTTTCTGTCCTCCAAGTCCTTGTTGATAAAGGAAATTCAATGGTCATCATTGAACACAACTTAGATGTGATCAAAGCGGCCGATTATCTCATTGATATTGGTCCTGAAGGTGGTGACGGTGGCGGTGAGGTGATTGCTACGGGAACTCCTGAAGAAGTAGTTACCGTAAAACGTTCGTTTACTGGTCATTACTTAAAGAAAGTATTGGAAGAAGAGAAGGCACTTGATCTTAAGTATTCTAAAAAAAAATCTAAATAATCCGCTGTGTCACTCGGTTCAGAAAATTTAATTCTAAAATACGGTGTATCTGGTTCTTCTTACCCCAAAGATACTGGTGGACCAGAAACAGGATTCTATCGGAGTTGGAAACCCTATCTCATTCAGGAGGGTTTTTATCATTTCCTTTTGGGCCTTGAGTCCTATTTAGAATTTCAAAAGAAACTTTCATTACTCGCGGAAGAACCAGTGGGAGTATCCTTGGCCCTTTCTTGTATGGTGGAGGTAAATGTGGCAGGGGGGATCCTTCTCCAATCCGAAACTACAAAGCAAAATCGATTCCAAAATGAAAACGCAAAGGATAAGCAAACTCTTACGAATCTGGAAGGTTCCCATTGGGCTGCCTTTCAAAACGAAACACCTACAAGGATTTATGCTGTCGGGGTAAGTGAGCCGGGTTGGGAAACCAAACTTCGAAAGTTGAAGTCCAGACTAGAGAATGGAAAACTCTCCGGGACAAAATCATTTATCACAAACGGTGGAGAAGCAGACGTTATTTTTTGGGTCACCAAAAGAGAAGCTGAAAATCCAGTTTATTCGGTTCGGCGAAACATTGCCGAGAGTAATGTGGCAGTGGAAAATCAAATGATAGAGGAAAGTTTTCATACAGATTTCACACCGTTAGTAAGCCATCTAAAACTGACGTTATGCGAATATCCCATATTAGATTCGGATCTGATTTTAGAAAATTATGGGAAACTGGGTATGGAACTTCGTTTAAAGGAACTTCTATCTTTGGTTTCTTTACTCATAGGAAAAACCAAATCGGTATCTAAAGAAAATAAAAGGATCGCAGAAGAGAGAGAAATCCTGATCCGTTGGAGAGAAACCTTTCTTTCTCCATTGAATGGCAATCCGGAGGCAGAATATTTACTCACTGGATTTCCCTATCCAACAGATGCTTTACTTCTTGCCCTTACATCGCATTGGAATCTGGCTTCCCCAAAAGAACTAAAGTCGATTGATCCTGATTACCAACTTTTTGTTTGGGAAGACTCTTTTACGAATTATTTAGTCCAAAAGAAAAATAGAAAATCTTCTTAGTGGTGGTCGTGTGCATGCCCGTGGCTATGACCATGATGACCAAACTCTCGTTCTGTTTCTCTCACTGAGATTGCTTGTAATTTAGCTTTTAAGTCAGCGGAAAGAATTTCGACTGATACAAAAGGAACTCCAAATTCAGTTTTTAAAACTTGGTGGATTTCCAAAACAATTTTGTCTCTGTTTGCGTCTTGTTTCACTAATATTTGTATTTCTACAGAAAAAATACCGGAAGTGAGTTTGCGAACCGTAATGTTTTGCACCGATTCAATCCCTATTAAAACACGAATGTGTTCGAGTAAATGATCTTTATCAAAATCACTTGTATCCGCTTCTATCAATATCTCAATCGATTCTTTTACAATCCCGAATGAAGTTTTAAGAATGAAGATTCCAAGAATGATACTTAAAAAATGATCTACTTCTCGGTAACCAGTGAACTGGATGATGAGAGCTCCTACGACAACAGAGAAAGTTCCTAGTAGATCACTTAAGACATGTAGGTAAGCTGATTTTAAGTTGAGGCTATCTTTACTCACCCCGGCAAGTAAGGCCGCAGAAACTAAATTGATACAAAATCCAATCAGAGAGTAAGTGAGCATTGTACCTGCTTCTACGTGAGTTGATCCAGAAAATCGGCTTAAACTTTCATAAAGAATAAAGGCCGCAATTCCAATGAGCAGGAGTCCATTAAAAAGGGCCGCTAGAACCTCAAATCTGTGAAATCCAAAAGGGTATTTTGGGGTTGGTTTTTTCGAAGCAATCAGGAGAGCAAAAAGGGAAATTAGATGGGCAAATACATCTGTTATGATATGACCTGCATCGGCAAATAGAGCAAGGCTTCCACTCTCTCTGGAACCAATCCATTCAATGATAAAAATGAGAACTGATAATAAACCCGATAGGCTTAAGAATAACACCAATCGGGATCTTTTCGGTCTGGGTTTAGTCATTATTTGTGTTGAGTGAACCTGTCGCTCTTGGAACCACCACAATATCCACTCGGCGATTTAAGGCTTTGTTTTCCTTTGTAGTGTTTGGAACAATGGGTTGGAACTCACCATAACCCGCACTGGAAAAATTCTTCGGATTTAGATTTTTGTTTTGTAACATATATTCTAAAACGGATAATGCTCGTTCGCTGGAAAGATGCCAATTATTTCTGAACTTTGTTTTGATTGGGACATTGTCTGTATGTCCCTCCACAACTATGTAATTTTCCGGATAAGCAGCCAAAATTTCACGAATTTTTTCAATGGCAGGAAGAATGGCTGGTTTTAATTCAGAAGAACCACTATCAAAAGAAATTTTATCATCAATATTGATAATCAGTTTGTTATGAAATCGTTTGAGTCGGATCTGACCTGAGGTGATTTCTTTTGCTAACTTTTCTTCAAACTCTTTGGTTTGTTCGGCAAGTCGCTCTAATTCTCTTTTTTGTTCTTTGGTAAGTTTACGTAGGTTTCCGAGTTCTTCTTCTAAATTGCGAATCCTCTCTCTCAATTCATCCATTTTTGATTCGTAACTTTCACGGAGTTTCTGTTCTTTTTGAAGGCATTCCCGTTCTCGGTCTTCGAGTTTTTTCTTCAGTGCATCCAAATCAGCTCGATCTTTTTCTTCTCGTTTACGATTTTCATCGGCGAGGAGACGTTCTTTGTCCGTCCCTTTCTTTTCTAAACTACGAAGGCGCATATCATAATCGCGCATCTTATCCGAATACTCGTCCTGTTCTTTGGCACGATTTCGTTTTTCCAATTCCAAATCTTCAGTGAGATTTCGGTTTTGGATTTGAAGTTCCTTTTTTTCTTCTTCTAAACGGTTCAGTTCATTTTGATGTTGTTTGCGAATATCAGCAAGTTCCAATTCCAAAGCATATTTTTCTTTGTAGATTTGGTTGTATTCGTAAGGAAAATAAACCCAGTCCGCCGAGAGCCCGGAAACAAAAACAAAACTGAAAACAAAAAAATAGAAAAAACTGAAATTACTTCGCATCGTCAAAACTATCCTCTAAATTGACTTTTGGCAAACTAGGGGCTTCCGTTTTGACACGTTCCCAATCAGAGACACGCCTGCGAGCATCCGATTTTTTCTCCGCATATTGGGTTTCATAAATTTCTTTTTTGATGTATTCTGGATCTGCAGGTGTTTTTCCTTGGGATTCTTGGAACTTAACGGCAATTTCAGAACGCACTAATTCTAGTTCGGCGATAAGTTCCCCTAGAGCCGCTTCTTTCATTTCTAAATAAGCTTTGTCTTCTTTTTCTTTTTGGATCCAAGTTTTGTATCGGGTTTCTTCTTTGGCACGTTCCAATTCATGACTTTGGCTTTCTTCTAGATAACGTTTGGAAGTTTGTGAGTCTTCCTTCAATACAAAATAAGTTTCTTTGGTCCGGGCCAAATCTCGTTGGGAGCTATGTTTTGCAACTTTTGCCTGGGAGATTTTTATGGCTTGGCCCGTGAGGTTGTTCGCCTTTCTTTGGGCCGAGACCTCATTGTTTAGTTTGATGATTTTATCTGTAAGGACTTTTGTGGCGTTTTTTTGTTCCGCATTCATTACCTCATCACGCACATAGGCATCAGGAACCTTGTTGATCTTTGGTTCGAAGAGGACACATTGGGAAAAAACAAGGAGAAGAAAAAGATTCGTTTTCAAAATTCGAACTCGTGCCGACATAGGATATAGCCTATGCTCCACGTGACATAACCGTCAATTGCAAATTTCAGGAAATCCGCTGATTTATGGAAGAAGAAAGAAAGAAAGAGTCCGAATTCCGTATCAAAATCGACAGGGACAGCGATTCCTATGATGAGTTTGTCGGTCAGATCAAAGACCTGATTGGGGCTGAAGATTCCAAACAATTAAAATCAATGCTCGATGGGGCTCACCCCGCCGATATCGTTACCTTATTTCGTGATTTAGAAAGAGAAGAGGAATTGTATTTATTCCGTCTCCTTCCCGCAGAAGACCAAGCATACTCTCTCATCAAAATGGAAGAGGAAACTCTGGAATCTTTTTTGGAAGAACTTTCTGTAGATGAAATTTCAAATACCCTAAATCATATTGAAACAGATGAAACTACTTATTTATTAGCTTATCTTCCCGGAGCCAAGCGCGAGTTAGTTCTTGCGAATTTAAGTAAAGCCGCTAGTTTTGAAATCAGATCGCAATTGGGATTTCGGGAATATTCTGCCGGCCGATTAATGTCCAAAGACTTTGCAACGGTATCCATTACGGAAAACGTTCGTAAAGGAATTATCAATGTCCGTAAAAAAGCCAAAGAAATCGAAATTTACCAAGTTTATGTTACTGATGAAGATGGTGTTCTTGAAGGTTTTATTCCCCTAAAAGATTTATTCCTCACACCAATTAATACCAAGGTCGCAAAGATCACTAATTTCTCTGTATTTGCTTTTCATTATGATGTGGACCAGGAAGAGGTCGCCAATACATTCAAAAAATACGATTTAGTGAGTGCTGCTGTAACAGATGATTTAGGCCGGATCATTGGCCGAATCACTGTGGATGATGTGCTTGAAATCGTTGAGGAAGAGGCATCGGAAGATATCCTTCTCATGGCCGGGGTATCAGAGGATGAAAGATTATCCACCCCCATTTTACAATCGGTAAAACGCCGGATTGTTTGGTTGAATGTAAACTTACTTACGGCATTTGTTAGCTCCACTGTGGTTGCTTTTTTTGAAGATACCATTTCACAGATTGTGGTCCTAGCCACCCTTATGCCCATTGTGGCAGGGCTTGGTGGGAATGCAGGAACGCAATCAGTAACGGTTGTTATTCGTAATATTGCTACAGGAGATCTTTCTTTTTCTAATTGGTGGGAGGCAGTTCGTAAAGAATGTACCATTGGTGTATTGAATGGACTTGTTCTTGGTACTGTTACTGGATGTATGATATTTTTAGTGAAGGGTAATCTTGTTCTTGGACTTGTGGTGGGAACGGCTATGTTTGTGAATATGATTGTTGCTTCGCTCACAGGTTCTCTTGTTCCCATCGCTCTTAAGGCGATGCGTGTGGATCCAGCCATTGCTTCTTCTATTTTTGTTACGGCAACCACCGATGTTTGTGGATTTTTCTTTTTCCTCGGACTTGCCACAGTGTTTGCAAAATATTTAATTTAGGGATTGTCCTTTCTATTTTAAATTCTTGCCACTCAAGAGAAACCCCCAAATACTGATGTCGAAATGAAATTCTTGCATTTGTTTGTACTGGCTTTTTTATGTTTTCTTCTCATCCATTGCCAATCGACTCCTTCTACAGATACAAAACCTGAAGTCACTGGAGAAATTCTCCCAACAAAGGATGTCCTTCCACCACCAGGTGGTGAAGGGGAAATCATTTTAAACGAAAAAGGAGAAGAGGTTCAAAACCATACAGGGGAACTTCCTTTTTTCCAGAAAAAAAGTGACCAACCAACAGAACTATTCCGAGTTTTCATAGCTTCCGATTCTTATGCCGTAAGGCAAATCCGCCATTCTGATAAAATTCGTAGAAAACCAGATCCAGGTGGTGATGAACTTTCTAAAGAGGAAATGAAGAAGTTTGACCTTCTGACCTTTGTTGACGATGGGATGATCACTATTGGACTGAATAGCGTAACAGGTAAATTGGAATCCATCGCCTTTGACCGCCGGGTACCAAGGATCAACGACATTGCGAAGATCATTCAAAATGACGCTTCTCGTTTTAATTATGAACATTCTTCGAAAGATGGAACTCCTATCATCACGAAGTTTTTGATTAGTTACCAAATTCGTCTCTATCCAGGAAAGACTAGAGATGAAATCAAACAGATGTTACAGAAGAAGAAATAAATTTATCGATTTGGCAAAAGCGGGCGAATTGGAAATTCCTTCGCCCTTTTCTTTCCTAAAACCTCAAACAAATTTCACCACTTAAAGTTCCCTTGTTTTTCGTATTGAAAAGGAATGGTTTCTTGTACGGCAGGAACTTTCAGCCCCGAATCTCCTTTTAAGTCAAACTGTGCCGTTCGTGATTGGATGGTTTTATAGAGAGAGGAGCTAATGGAAGTTATTGGAAACTTTGTCGCTACTTTGACCGTTGAAGTTTTTCCCGAATTTATAATTTCTTTTGGAGTTCCATTTAAGAATTTTTCACCGGCTAGATTTAAGTCATAGGTAAGTCCCGTAAGGTTTAAGTTGGAAGCTGCTTGGTTAGAAAATACAAAATCAAATTCTGTGTTTAGATCCAATTTCAGACCAGAAAGACCAGCTTTGGCTGCAGAAGTAGCAGGTTGTTTTGTTCCTCCTAGAAGTCCCTTTAAAAATCCAGTTGCTGTGTCAGCAAGTGCCCCTGTATTGGATGCACTCAGAATATCAGCTTCGGTTGGCATAAGAATTTTGAAATTTTGAATTTCTACGTTAGGAAGGATGGCTGGGATTTCCCGTTTTTTGACAAAAGGAAAACTAAGGGAATCTTTTCCTAGAAGTTGCCACTGTTTAGGAATGGGAACTTTCATATTTCCTTCGGCACTTACTTCCAACAGAGGTTTGTTTGGAAATTTTTTATAAAGATTGAGTAAGTCTGTATATTTGAGTTTCACTTCCAATGGAAGTTGTTTTGTTTTTTTCCCTTCGATAGCACCAAGGTCTGTTTTGATTTGAGAGAGTTTTAAACCTTCAATTTTAATATCCATATCAAGCAATGAACTCGGAATGGAAACAGGATACGGATTTTCCACGGAAGTCACAACGTTCAGAGTGATGTCCGTGAAAGTAATACTTTTGATCGATAAAGAATCAAATTCAAAGGCAGGCATCGGAATTTTATCTTGGATCACACCAAGAACAGAACACTGAAGAGTTAATAAAGAAAGGATAAGGGGTGCGACCAATTTCATCTTCAAAAATATCCTCTGAAATAAAAACTTTGTCAAGTGAATTGGATTTTCATTACCACAGGTGCATGGTCAGAGAGAACGGGTTCTTTGGCAATATGAACGGATTCAATTTTATACTTAGGGGATTTTGTAATGAAAAAATAATCAATCCTCCAACCTTTATTGTTTTTTCTTGCTTGAAAACGATAGGTCCACCACGAGTAATCATCCCGAACTTCTGGGTTCACCACGCGAAAACAGTCGAGAAAACCTAACTCTAAAAATTTTGAAACCCAAGCCCGTTCCTCTGGCAGAAATCCGGAGCTCTTTTGATTTCCTTTGGCATTGTGGATATCGATTTCGGTATGGGCAATGTTGACATCCCCGCAGACTATCAGTGGTTTTTTCTTTTTAGTATAGGGTTTAGCCATTTCAAAGAAGGAATCTAAAAATTGGTATTTTATCTTTTGGCGTTCTTCCCCGCTGGTTCCGGAAGGGAAGTAGAGATTCCAAAGAAAAAAATCGGGAAATTCTAGAAGTAATGACCTTCCTTCAGATAAATAGATTCCATCACCAAATCCGACAGTGACCGATTTTGGTTTTAGTTTGGTAAGAACTGCCGTTCCGCTATATCCAGGTTTGTCCGCAAGACAACTATGCACTTCATACCCTAAATCGCGAAATTCTTTGCGGTCAATTTCGGTCACAGGGGCCTTGGTTTCTTGAAAACAAATAATGTCAGGATTTTCCTGACAGATAAAATCGAGCAAACCTTTGCTCAAACTGGAACGAATTCCGTTGCAATTTAACGTGATGATTTTCATCTAGAATTGAGATCGATTGTATGGCGTAATAAGTCGATACTAAAAAAGGCATGATAGAAATTTCCGCAGAAATTCCGTTCCTCCGAACGTCCAAACTCGCGTTTCTCTTCTGGGATGAATCTCCTAGTAGTTTAGAAACTTGGGACTGGAACGAGGGGATTACTATATTCTTTCAAACTCGGCGTGCCGGTGAATTGGAGTTTCGTTTTGGGCCTCCTCTTTGGGGAATCCCTACAGAGACAAATCGTCTCGAGTTTCCTTTTGTTTCCATTCATAATATTGCAACAAACAAGTATTTGGCGAATGAACTTGCAGATTTAGGGGAAGATAAAACTGTTTACGTTTTAGTTCCTAAGGGTTCGGAATTAGAGGCGAGATCTGTATTTGCTCGTTTGGAATATCTATGGGATGATAAAATTTCTCCGGATCGGATCACTCATAAATTTGGCCTAACTGGAAAAACAAGTTCGGTGTCCGACTCTACTGTTTCCCATTCCCTTGTTTCTAAAAAAAATAACATTAGTTATCCACCATTAGAATTTGTGGGTAAGTCTGGTCGAAAAAAAGAAAGAGAAGCTGTGTTAGTTTCTGCCAACGATTCGAGGACCCACTTTGAAGAAGTAAATGCGGAGCTTACTTATGAGGAAAGAGAAGAAATTTCTCCTGCCGATGAATCTCCGAACCATCCTTATGATTTGATCGAATCCTCTTTTTCCGAATCGGATGTGATTGAAACAAAATCGCTCAAACCAGAACTGGTTTCGGAACCAAAGTCTGCCGAAACAAAAGAAACACCTGAAGTACAGGTATTCGATGATTCATCGAATACAAAGTTTTCTCTTCAGTTGAAAATGATGGGAGTCATTAGTTTTCTATTTGTTCTTTCTGTATCTGTCATTATCTTTTTTGCTTCTTTTTATTTTAAAAGGTCCATAGAACTTCAGTTACGTGACAATAACATACGAATAGCAGAGATCATCGGCTCAAAAGTAAAATCTGATATTTTAGGTGTTGTTGAAAAAGGTCGCCAAATTGCGATTACACTTACTACTCAAGGACTTCCAGAGACCGAAAGAAAACTTCTTATCAAAACTTTTTTTCAAAATGATAAAGAATTCATTTATTTGGGAATCTTTGAAAGAAGAGAAAACACTCTTGTAATGAAACGAGAAGTTTTTAATGAAGAAGAACTGAAAAAAAGTTCCGTTACCGAAGAAGATTTCCATGCCGTAGTGAATAGAAATAGGGACGCATTGGCGGAAGCATTTAATGGTCAGGCCGTACTTTTGAATTCGAGTCCCGGTTTCCAGGAACCTTCGTTCGCCATCGCCATTCCTACATCAGAAAATGGGGAGAATGATAATGCTCTTGTGATGATTGTCAAACTCGACAAAATCATCGGTGCCTTTTCGAAAAAGGGAATTGAAACTACTTTTATGGTGAATGGAAATGGAATCGCACTCGCTCATCCGAAAGAAGATTTAATTCTTGCGGCGACGGATCTTGCTTCCATGCCTATCGTTAAGTCCATGTTAACTAGTGCACCGAATACGGGGCAGATGAGTTATTTAGATGAAGAACTCGGTGGTAACTATTTAGGATCATTTCAAAAGATTGGATTTGCGGATGCGGGTGTCATCACGATTGTGTCCGAAGAAAAGGCCTTTGCTGACGTTTACAAAAGCCAAAAAACGAATCTATACATTGCTGGGATTGGTCTTTGTTCGGCACTCATCTTTGTGTTTTTCTTTTCCAAAACAATTACAAAACCTGTATTACAACTTTTAACTGCTACTTTAGAGATTGCCAAAGGGAATTTCAAAATTGGAATCAAACCTACTACTCAAGATGAAGTAGGACTCCTTACCAAATATTTCATAGATATGGGTGCAGGTTTGGAAGAAAGAGAAAAGGTAAAAAATATTCTCGGGAGTATGATTGATCCTGTTGTGGTACAAGAAGCTATGGTGGATCTTGCTGCTTTGAAACGAGGATCAGAAACTCATATCACTGCATTTTTCTCGGATGTTGCCAGTTTTTCTACCATCTCTGAACAATTAAAGTCAGCAGATCTCGCAGCCCTTTTAAACGAATATTTATCTGCCATGACCCTTCTCTTAAAAAAACACGAAGGTGTTTTGGATAAATACATTGGGGATGCGATTGTGGGAATCTTCAATGCTCCGGTTCCAGTTATGGATCACGAACTCAAAGCTGCGCGCGCGAGTGTGGACATGGTGATGAAACTGGCTGAATTACGGACATATTGGACCGAGAACAACCTGTATTCCAAAGAAGCCCAAGTGATGGATGCTCGTATTGGACTGAACTCAGGACCTGCTAAGGTTGGTTTTATGGGAACAGATGCACTTGCTTCTTACACTATGATGGGAGATACCGTAAACCTTGCAGCAAGGCTCGAAGCAGCTGGAAAAGATTATGGTGTGAATATCCTCATCACGGACCCGATTCGTGATGCCATTCAAGGAGAGATGGTGACTCGTTATTTAGACCTTGTGAGAGTAAAAGGAAAAAATGAACCAGTCAAAATCCATGAACTTATTGGTTACCGTTCGCTTGTAACACCAAACGCGATAGAGGCGGCAGAAATTTATGAATCGGGTTTCAATGCATATTTAGCTCAAAATTGGAGTTTGGCAATCAAACTATTTACTGATTCCGAAAAAGCTAAAGATAAAAAAGATAAATCCAGTCATATGCTCATCGAACGATGTGAAGAGTATAAATTGAATCCCCCAGGTTCTGGTTGGGATGGTGTTTTTACAAGGACACATAAGTAAAACATATGAGGCTGTTAAACGATACAAGATTTGTGGTTTCTTCTTTGATACTACTCATTCTTTTATTTTCCTTCCTTCTCCATAGGAATTTAAACTATCGTTTTAACGATTCTGCTGGCCCGACCATCGGGGTAATCACCTTTAAAAACAAAACCGTCCTTAGAAAATACAATGATGCTGTGGTTTGGGATTTAATTGAATCCAAAACGGAAGTAAAAAATCGCGACACTATTCGCACCGAAGGTCTATCGGACGCCGTACTTACGTTAAACGATGGAACTAAGATCAATATATCCGAAAACTCCATGATCCTTTTGGATATTTCTGATAAAAATATTAATATCAATTTTGCTTATGGATCTTTTGAAGCGGCCCGTGAAGGAACAGTTTCTGGTGATATGAAAATGAATATTACTGCAGGAGACAAAACGGTCGAGGTTGCGAGTGGTGATGTCAAACTTGATAAAACGAAATCAGAATTAAACATCAAAGTCGATCAGGGAGAAGCAAAACTTACCTCTAACGGAAAAGAAGAAACCATTGCCAAAGACCAAATTGCCAATGTTACCGATTCTGGAGTGAAGGTAGGCAAACCGGTATACCGATTGGCAACGCCGGAAGATCGTAAAAATATACTTTCTGAGTCGGGTACCGAACGGATTTCCTTTTCACTTTCTGGTTGGAAATCCGATTCAGTAAAACAAACAAACCCATATATTGAAATTTCCTTATTTCCTGATTTTTCCAAATCCTTTATTAAAGAAAAGCTAACCTCTGCTAGTTTGTCTAAAAAATTAGGGTCCGGTTCTTATTATTGGAGAGTATCTTATGAAGATCCAACTTCTAAATCCAAACTGACAACCGAAGTTTTCCAATTTAGAATTTTGAGTGATCCCGGACTTCGGATTTTAAGTCCAAAATCGGGGGAAGTCTTTACATATTCTCAAGACATACCTGTGGTTCGGTTTGTTTGGAATCCATTGGATCTTTATTCATCTTATTCTGTACAAATTGCTAAGGATTCTAATTTCACTGAGGGACTCGTATCCAAACAAACCCAGAACCAATCTCTTGCTTTTGATTCCTTAAAAGAAGGCAGTTACTTTGCAAGGATCCAAGCCAAATCCAACCTTCCTGGAATTGCTGAAAAATCGTCCACTGTGGTTAGTTTCCAAGTTTCTAAAAAAACAAATACCACTCCTCCGGAACTATTAGAACCGGTTCGTGGAAAAACATTTGCCGAAGAACAAACCCGATCGCAACTTTTCTTTTCTTGGAAAGATGATAAAGACTTTAGTGGATACGAATGGGAACTCAGTAATGATTCCAACTTTCAGTCTAAGGTAAAATCAGAATCGACAAAAAATAATTTTTTGAAACTAACCGGTGGTCTTAATATAGGAACATATTTTTGGCGAGTGAAAGGTATTGGTTCCAATGGACAGGCCATAGAATCTAAATCAAATACATTTACTGTGATTGCTAAAGAAGAAATGGAACTGGTTGCACCAGCAAACGGAGCTGAGGTGGAAGTGGACGAGCGTTCCCTTGTCGTTCTTAAATGGAGAAAGTTAACAGGTAAATCCAACTATGAAGTGGAGATTGCAAGGCAGTCAGACTTCCAACCACTTGTTTTAAAAGAAACTGTTTCTGGAAATTATTTTGAATTCAAATCAAAAGATTTGGGTAGATTTTACTGGCGGGTTCGGTCTGTAGAAGGAGATGGTGATCTCAGTTCGGTGCGTAATTTTCAGATGATATCTGGTATGGAACCACCAAGTCTTCTAACTCCCGTTCGGAATGAAACAGTGGATTTGTTTTCGAGAAACTCTGTTGTTTTTACTTGGAAACCTGTGGATAAAGCTTCTGGATATCGAATTCATTTGATTGATATATCTGGAATTCGAGAAAAACAAATTTTGAATGAACGCACCAATTCCACCAAACTACAGTTTAGCGAAATTCAAAAATTGAATGTAGGTCGGTTCCGTTGGGAAGTCGCAGCTTTGTACAAACAACCAGATGGAACAGAAAGGGAATCGGCTTATAATAAACAGGATTTTTTCATTTCTGTTCCTGAACTGAAGGTTCCTAAAATCCTAACTCCAGGAAAGATTTATGTGGAATAAGTTTTCATCTTTTTTATTAGTTTTTTTGGTTTTTGTTTTTTCCCTTTCCGCACAGTCCTCAGGTGAAGAACCAACCCAATTCCAACTTCGTTGGATGGATGTAGAAGGTGCCACGGGTTATGTTTTGGAAATCAAAAATTCCAGTGGATACTTAGTGCTTTCCGAACGAGTGAATGGAACTAGTTATGATTTAGTTAATTATACTTCTGGAATTTATGAACACCGGGTAGCGGTAGTTAACAAACTCGGAAAAGTGGGAAGTTATTCCGAGTGGGTAAAATTTGAAGTCGTAGTATCTAAGGTTCCCACGCTGACAAAAGATTCTGTTTTTGCTGTCTCTAAAGAAGAAAAGGAAAAAGTATTTTTACTCGAAGGAAAGGATTTCATTCATCCCATGAAGGTTTATATGGTAACTAGTGGTGGAAAACGAATCCTTGCCAAAAAAGTAATCATAGAATCGGATTCGGTAGCCAAAGCGACATTTGCCGTTGATGCTGATACAGATACAGGAATTTATGATTTGGTATTAGAAAACCCTAGAAACAAAGTTCTGACTGCCAAACAGCGTGTTGTTTTATCTGATTCCAAGGAGAAAGCTGCGAGTTTTGCTGCAAGGCAAGAACGGATTGTTCGTAAAGAAATTCCAGAAGATTATTACGAAACTCCCTATTGGTCTACTCTTTGGCGTTCGACTATTTTACCTGGTTGGGGACAAAAATACATCGATGGCAAAAATTGGAAATTGTATGTATTCCCGTTAGTTGCTGTTTCTGCCACTGCAGCTTATGCGAGTTCTTATAATAAATTTTTAAGTGCAAGATCGGACTACCAATCAGCGGTATTACTTGGTGCTCTGCTAGTGGATAGGCAAGATGCACAACTTCTTTGGTTAGTGAATCGAACGAACGCAGAGGCGAAATTTAATACCGCAAAAACAGAGTTAGGTGTGATTCAGGCCGGCGCAGGTATTTTGGGTGTATTTTTACTATATAACATTGTGGATTCTTATTTTTCTGCAAAACGAAATGTGGCAAACTACGAATCAGGATTTCCCTTGGGTGAATCGGCAAAAAGGGTACAGGCAACGGTGACAACGGATGCCGGTTGGAACCAAACAAAATTGGCTTATGAATATGGGTCAAGGTACCAAATCGAATTCTCTTCTCGTTTCTGACAAAAAGCTTGTTTAGGGAAGGACTTCCCTCCAAGCTGATTTTATGCCGATTCCTATCTTAAACTGTGACAGAAATTCACGGAATCAATTTGATCGTTTTCTCGCAGGAGCTCAAGAAGATTTAAGTTCTGCAACAGAGAGAATTCTTCCGATTTTAGAAGCTGTAAAATCTCGTGGGGACAAAGCTTTAATTGATTATACCGAGAAATTTGACGGCATCAAACTTACCTCGATCACACTCGACCCACAATCCATCCAAACTAATATCGATCCAAAAATCAAAGAATCCTTTCTGCGAGCTAAGGCAAATATCGAAGCTTTTCATGAAGCTCAAAAAAGAGAATCCTGGTCCAAAGTTATTGATGGTAACAGGTTAGGTGTTAAATACACTCCGATTCCTTCTTTGTCCGTATATGCCCCAGGTGGAAAGGCATTGTATCCTTCTAGTGTACTTATGGGTGTCATTCCTGCAAAAATTGCGGGAGTAGGAAATATCCAACTCATCACACCGCCCCAAAAAGACGGACTTCCTGAAATTCTGATCTGGCTTTCCCAAATCCTTGGAGTCAGCCGAATTGTCACTGTGGGAGGTGCTCAAGGGATTGCTGCCACCGCTTATGGAACAGAATCCGTTCCTAAATCAGAATTTGTTGTGGGTCCTGGAAATGCTTACGTAGCTGCCGCCAAATCTTACTTAGCGGGTCAAGGACTCATTGGAATTGATAGCCCTGCAGGTCCAAGCGAAGTTTGTATCATTGCTGATTCTTCTGCCAATCCCAAATGGGTCGCTTGTGATATGTTATCACAAGCAGAACATGGTGAGGATTCCTCTGCCATTTTACTCACCACCGATCCAAGTTTTGCCAATCTTGTGAGTGAAGAATTAGAAAAGGCATTTGTAGAACGACCGAAACGATTGGAAATGAAACAAAATTCCATCTATAAAAATTCTGCCATTCTTGTATTCCCGAATCTTGAAGATTGTATTTGGTTTTCGAATGAACTAGCACCGGAACATTTAGAAATCCAAACTAAGGAAAACGATTTTGTTTTTTCCAAAATCGAACATGCGGGAAGTGTTTTCCTTGGACCTTATTCACCAGTGGCTATGGGTGATTATATCAGTGGCACAAACCATATTCTTCCCACCGCACGTGGTAGTCGGATTTATTCTTCTCTCGGTGTGGATACCTTCTTGAAACGAGTTACTTTTCAAGAAGTCACAAAAGAATCCTTAGAAACCTTGTATCCCTTTGTTAAATTAATGTCTGAATTGGAAGGTTTGGACGAAGAACACGGAACTAGTGTTAAAGTTCGGACAGAGGATTCAATATGATCGTTATATCCGATATATTAGAGTTAAAAAAACAGATTGGAGAATGGAAAAGAGAAGGGTTAAGTATTGGTTTTTGTCCTACTATGGGTAGTTTACATGCCGGCCATATGGATCTTGTAGAAACATCCAAGAACGAAACAGACAAAACCATTATGTCTATCTTCGTGAATCCAACTCAGTTCAACGACCCAAAGGATTTTGCGCAATATCCAATAAAAACGGACGATGATCTACGGTTATGCGAAGAAAAGGGGGTAGACTTGGTTTTTTTACCTGAGGTAAAAACAATGTACCCTGAAACTAAAACTCCCATTAGTTTAAGTATTCCTGAATTACAAAAACATCTTTGTGGTCGGACTAGGCCTGGCCACTTTGAAGGTGTATTACAAATTGTATCTAAACTATTCCATTTGACAGAACCAAATAAAACTTTTTTTGGTTTGAAAGATTACCAACAATACCGAGTGATTTCTGCGATGGTAGAAAACTTAAATTTCCCTTTGGAAGTGATCGGAGTTCCGACACGGAGGGAAAAAGATGGACTTGCCATGAGTTCGCGAAACGTTCGTTTGTCAGAAAAAGATAGAGAAACGGCAAGTTTGATTCCCCGAATGTTTGCTCTAGCCAAAAAAACCATTCTCGGGGGTGAAAAAGACATTCGACTCTGGAAAGAGATTTTAAGAGATTTTTTACTGACCGGATCTTCCCTACGTATTGATTATTTGGAAGTCGTTGATCCAATCCATCTCCAACCAAAAGAAAGATTAGAGGGTGAGGTTCTTTTGGCGATTGCTGTATTTGTAGGTGAAGTCCGCCTCATAGACAATCAAATCATAACCATTCCTAGTTAAACATTCATGTCCAAAGAAATCGAAGACCGTAAATTTAGTCCTAAACAAGTATCCACTGATTCCAAGTCATCTTTAGTCAATCTGAGTGGAATCCCAGAATCGGCCCATTCTTACGTAACTGGATCTTTGTACGAGACACTGAGTGCTGATTCTACTTTTCTTGTTATCCTTCCTACAAATCAAGACGCGGAAAGTTTTTCTCGCGAACTACTAAGTTTTTTACCACAGGATGAGGTTTTCTATTTTCCGGGTCCTGAAAATATTCCTTATGAATATACAAAATGGCAAATGGAATGGAAGAGGGATCGAATTCTTACCATCAATAGAATTTTATCGGGAAATCGTTGTTTGGTGGTTACGTCTGTTTCAGCATTATTACGAAAACTTCCTATTAAAGAAAGTCTTAAAGGAAAATCCATTTCTTTACAGTTAGGAAAGGACTTTCCTTTAGAAAAGTTATTATCCGAATTAGTCCATTTAGGTTATCATCGGGAAGAGGTGTGTGAACAATTTGGTCACTTTAGTTTGAAAGGTGGAATCCTAGATATTTATACACCTTATTTGACAAATCCAGTTCGGATCGATTTTTTTGGTGATACAGTGGATGAAATCAGAACCTTCGATCCTAATACCCAAAAATCCATTGCTAAAATTAAAGAAATTATCATTACAGCTGCTAACGAAACAATTGTTAGTCGTGATGAAAAAACAAAATATCAAGAAATATTGGAACTCAACAAAGAAAAACGACTTCCGATTGATTCTGAGTTAGAGGTCATTGAAGAACATTTGCCTCTCGTTCGTAAACATGAAGGTTTTTTAAAGTTCTTTCCCAAAAAACCAACCCTTATTTTTCCTAGATTTTTTGATACCAAGGAACGCTCCTATGGAATGGAGAGAGAATACAATACTCTCTTTGAGAAAAAAAAGGAAGAGGCTTTTTGTTTAAAACCGGAAGAACTACTATCCTTTGATGAGGAATGGGAAACACTCACTTCTGAGGAGACTCCTGGAATTCGTTTTTCACTTTTACCGGACAACCAAAAAAATTATTCGTATGAACCAATCACAGAGGTGCGAGGATTTCGAGGAAAAATTAGGGAAGCAAAAGAATATTTTTTAGAACTTCTAAACGAAGACTCAGAAAATAAAATTTTTATCACCTCTTCTTTTTCCGCGCAGATGATGCGGCTGAAAGGTCTTTTTGCCGAAGATGAACTTGAAACAGTTCATTCTGATTCGGAAGATCCACTTCCCATTCCTTTTCAGAATGTAAAACCCGGAATCCATCTTGTGATATCGGATCTCAAACGAGGTTTTCATGCTTTAGAAGAGCATGTATATATATTTACAGACAACGACTTATTTGGTCGCCAATACAAACGTAAAACACGTTATAAAAAACAAGCCTCTCAAATGATCGAGTCTTTCATTGATTTGAAAGAAGGCGATTATGTAGTTCATGTCAATCATGGTGTGGGCCGATTTGTTAAAATTGAAAGAACCAAAGCAGACGGAAAAGAAAGAGACTTTCTAAAATTAGAATATGCCGGTGGAGATAGTTTATTTGTTCCCCTCGATCAGATTTCTCTAGTTCAAAAATATATTGGGGGAACCGATTCTCCAAAACTCGACACCCTTGGTAAAAATTCTTGGAAGAAGGCCAAAGACAGGGTCCAGGAATCTGTTGATAAACTTGCCGAAGAACTAGTTTTACTTTATTCTAATCGGATGAAATTAAATGGATTTGCCTTTCCTCCAGATACGATTTGGCAAGAAGAATTCGAAGCTGCTTTTGAATTCGAAGAAACTCCTGACCAAATTTCTGCCATAGAATCGGTAAAACAAGATTTAGAATCGGCAAGGCCTATGGACCGTTTGGTCTGTGGGGATGTGGGTTATGGAAAAACGGAAGTTGCGATTCGTGCTGCTTTTAAGGTGATCATGGCCGGAAAACAAGTGATGCTTCTCACTCCGACTACCATACTTTCCTTACAACATTTTAATACTTTTAAATCTAGATATGAAAACTATCCGGTAAAAATTGCCTTTGTATCAAGATTTCGTTCTGCTTCGGAAATCAAAGAAGATCTAAAGAATTTTTCTGAAGGTAAGATTGATATGCTTATTGGAACTCATGCCATTTTGTCTTCTAAAGTGAAACCAAAAAATCTTGGTCTCCTTATCATTGACGAGGAACAAAAGTTTGGTGTCACTCACAAAGAAGCTATTAAGAAATTTAAAAACCTTGTGGATGTTTTGACTCTGACAGCAACACCTATCCCGCGGACTTTACATATGGCACTGACTGGAATTCGTGAATTGTCTATCATTTCTACGGCTCCTAAAAATAGACAAAGTGTAGAAACGTATGTGTTAGAAGAAGATGACACTCTCATTCAAGAAGCCATTCGGAAGGAGATTGAAAGAGGTGGTCAGGTTTTTTATTTGTACAATCGAGTAGAGTCCATTGAAGAGGAAGCAGCTTACATTCGGTCTTTGGTACCCGAGATATCTGTTGGAATTTTACATGGCCAATTGACTGAAGATGAGATAGAGGAAACGCTTGTTGATTTTTATGAGCGTAAATATGATATTTTAGTAACTACTACGATTATAGAATCGGGTATCGACATGCCAAATGTTAATACCCTTATTGTCAAACGAGCTGATATGTTTGGACTTTCTCAACTCTACCAAATTCGAGGTCGTGTGGGCCGTTCTGACAGAAAAGCCTATGCCTATATGTTCTATCCTTCAAAGAAATTGATGACGGAACTTGCTGAAAAGAGGTTAAATACCATTTTCGAATATCAAGAGTTAGGTTCAGGTTTCAAGGTTGCTATGCGAGACTTAGAAATTCGCGGAGCTGGAAATTTGCTCGGAAAAGAACAATCGGGCGATATTATGGAAGTTGGGTTTGATCTTTATGTGAAGATGTTAGAAGAAGCCATATCTCGAATCAAAGGGGAAGAGGTGCGAGTAGAAGTTCGTACTGCTGTGAACTTAAAAACAAACTTCTATTTACCAGACGATTATATTCCAGATACAAAACAGAAAATTGAATTTTACAAACGATTTGAAGGTTCCGCGAATCTGGATGAAATTGAGGAATTGTCATTGGAAATGGAGGATAGGTTTGGTGAATTGCCGCAAATTGCCAAAACTTTTGTGGAATTAGAAAAGATCCGTACTCTGGCTTCCAATTTAGGTTTTGAATTTGTGACGGAAAAACCAGAAGAGATTTTGTTTAAATGTGGAACCTATTTTCGCGGAAATCCTGACCGAGTGATCCAAGCAATAGCTAAATTTAAAGGACTTCTCATTTCTCCTCAAGAACCATCTGTATTACGTTATACGATTCCTGAACGGGAAGATTTGCAAAAAATCAAGAAATTGCTTTCCCTTTTGGAATTCTTAGCCGCTTAATTTTTAGGCATTAGAATGTAGCACCTTTGGCCAAAAAAGGATAGACATTGCGGGAATTGGCGAAACCATCATCACAAATCCTTTCAGGCACTTAAATAATATGACTAAAATCCTTCCTTTGTTTGTTTTTTTGGCATCCCTTTTCCTCGTTCAGTGTTCGGACTCCTCCCCAGTCATTGAAACTTTGGATAACCATAAAATTACCGTAAAAGACTTTGAAGCGGCTTATGACACCGCTCTTGATTCTATCAGCCGATTACAGAATATCGAAAAAAAGACTCTTCTTGAGTTCATTGAAAAAGATATCAATGAAGTTCCACAAAACTTCCAAGATCTAAACTACCAGTTACAAAAGAAAAATTTCTACCAAACTTACCGTCAAATGATTATGACTCGCCTTGTGGCGGAGAAAAACGGTTATATCTCTCGCCCAGATGTAGCAGAAGTAATCAAACAAGTAGAAATGCAAACCATTGCTCAAATGTATGTTTCTGAACAAGTAGAGAAAAAAATCCAAATCACTGACGAACAAGCGAAAGCTGAGTGCGAAAGACTCAGAGGATTGGATCGAAATATTGCAAACCTAACTATTGATAAATGTCTTACTTTTGCAAAGGCGCAGATCAAACAACTCCAAACTAGAGAACAACTTCCTTTAGTAGTAGAAAGAATCAAAGAAGAAGTAACCATTAAACGAAACGATAAATTTGACTTGGATGCATACCTTGCACCAAAGAAAAAAGTGGAAGAACCAGCCAACCCACAAAAATAAGTCGGAATGGACAATACTTTAAATGCGTTTCTCCGTGGCATCATCGAAGCTGCCACGGAATTCCTTCCCGTATCCTCAACTGGACATCTATTTCTTTTCAGTTATTTTTTCCCCTTTCAAAACCTTAAAATCGATCATGAAGCATTTGAGGATTTGTTCGATATTTTTATCCAAACAGGGGCAATCCTTTCAGTTGTTGTATTGTATTTCCAAGTTTTATGGAAACATACAAAAACAACGGCTTTATTTCTTATAAAGAAATCAGAAGACAAGTCGGGTTTTTCCTTTTATCGTAATTTGATTTTAGGAATCCTTCCAATCCTCGTCCTTGGATTTGTTTTTAAAAACAGTTTGGATCAAATTAAAATGCGTCCGGATTTACTTCTCATCCTTGGCCTTTCCTGGTTCGTTGGTGGACTCATTATGGTTTTTGTGGAAATGAGACAATACGATGAAAGTGAAGGAAAAACAATTGGGATTAAAGAATCAATTCTTGTTGGTTTATTTCAATGTTTTGCACTCATTCCCGGTGTTTCTAGATCAGCCGCCACCATCATTACTGCGAGAATTCTTGGTGTTTCTAAAAAGGATTCTGCAGAATTTTCATTTTTTCTAGCGATTCCGGTTTTAACCTTAGCCGGTATTTATAAGTTATACAAACACCGATCCATTTTGAATTCAGAAACCATCGGTCTTCTTTTTTTTGGAAGTATCGTATCATTTATCATTTGTTACTTTATCATCCGTTTGTTTATGGCATTTATCCGTCGTAGGAGTTTTATCTCTTTCGGAATTTATAGAATTTTACTAGGTATTCTAGTTATCCTATACTTTGTCCGTGTTTAACGAATTCTAAATAAAATTCTTTTTTGTCTATGTTGTTTGTTCTATCAAGCAGATACAAAAATAACTTTGTATTCTGCTGATGGAGTTTGTTTCGTAAAAACAATCTTTCACACCAGATTACAGCTTCAGCAATTTGACCATTTTTATATAAAGCTTTTGCTGCCATATAGAGAATGTCTTCGCTATTTGGATTTTCTTTCGCAGCTAGTTTGAAATAATTTCCGGCGTTTTGCCAATTTTTTAATTGGTATTCTAACTTTCCTGCAAGAGTAAAAAAAGAATGATGAGGATAGTTTTCCATCAGAGGAAGTAGTTTTTCCAATGCGTCTGAATGGTTTCCATTTTTTGTAATTTCTTTGATTTCTAAATAATTGTTTTTAATTTCTTCCGGTAAAGACATCCGTTGGTTGTCCGGCTGGTAAATTATTTTTAAAAAGGAAAGATCATCCGTAATTTCACCGCTCGATTTAATTTCATGGACAAGTTTTTTTAAGTTTCCTTCGGAACGTTCTACAAATCGTAAAATTAATGTTTCATCTTCGTTGATCAAACGAACGGATTCATCTCCCTTACTCAGTTCAATATCATCTCTCCCATCAGAACCAATGAGTAAAATATCACCGACTTCTAAAGCAAAGGTTTTAATTTGAAAGTAATGATCATTTTTGGGAAATCCTAATTTCCGCATAGAGAGTTCTGTTTCAATAAAAGAAGCCACCCCGTCTCTATAAAGAATACTCCAAGGATGTTCTGCGTTGATATAATATACAAAACCATCCTTTGCCATCATACCAAGGACTACACTAGATAACATGGATCCATCAAAGCTAACAAATACCGATTGTAGTTCGACATACAGATCTTTTAGCCAAAGTTCGGGAGGCCTTGACTTGGTATAACTGGATTTAGCCCGGGAGAGGACGGCTTGAAACACAACTCCTAAAACGAGAGCACCGCCAGCCCCTTGAATGGATTTCCCCATAGCGTCTCCGTTGGCAAAAACAGTATAGTTACCTGAATCCAAATGAACAGTTCCTACAATGCAGATATCTCCTCCAATCTCTCCGTCTTTTCCTCTAAATTGGAATTTTTTCTTTTGGTCTAAATAGGTTTCTATTTGAAGTTCATGGATTTTGTTTTCGATTCGCGCCAGCGGTTGGATGAGAAGTGAAGTTAAAAAGTAATCGCCATCCTGTTTTTCCTTTAAGATCTGTAGTTGGTTTAACGATTCGTTTAAGGCGTCAGTTCTTTCTTCTACTTTTTTTTCTAAGTTTTTATTTAAGTCTTCCACTTCTTCATTTAGTTTGACAAATGAATTTGCTAAAATGATCGCAAGGGAAATATTGAATACCAGAAACGTATATCCCATAATACGAGGAAAAACCCAGTAATTTCTGTTAGTCGCTGAGTCAATGAGGGCTGCGATAAGTACAATCGTAATTCCAATGGTGATGTAGACAGCTCTTCGTTCTTTTTTTCTTAAGTTTTTAAATAAAATAGAAAAAATAAGTACTACATAAACAAGCCAGGTAGGTTGAGCAAAATTTGTAAGTAAAAAACTAAAGGTTTCAATATTACGAAAGAAAAGAAAGTAAAGAAAAAAAGCTAATTGTAATCCGTCTAAAATTTTTCCGAAAATATTATAACGATGCTCAAATAATGTACGAAGAAAGTGATACATAAATGGTATGAGAAGTAAAATGACCATATACTCAACCTTCTTCATTTCCAAAAAAGGAAATCCAAATTCGTATTTGAGTTGGTTTCTTAAAAAGTTATAAATTACAAAAGAGAAGGAAAATAAGGCAAAGAAAAAGTTCTCACGATCCTTTTGTCTTCGAATGAAGAGAAATAAGAAATATCCTCCTACAGTGGAATAAACGGTAAGAAAAATTAGTTTAATAAATTCATCTTTATAAAATCTAGAATGAATTTTATCCGAAGGTCCAAATATGGTTTCATCTTGTTCGATACCACCAGAAGATCCGAAGTAAGGTTGGATTTGGATCAGAAGTAAGTTTTTTTTTCCGTATTGAATGGTATGAGATGGAATGTTATAAATTCTGAGTTTGTCATAGGCTTGGGGATCACTTGCATTCCAAACACCTGTGTTTCCAATCAAATGTCCATTGAGATAGGTTCTATCTCGATCATTGATAATCCCCAATCTAAAGCTGTATTGTGTAGAAAAATCTTTTGGAACTTGAATCCATTTAGCTAGAAAGATTGTTTGTTTTTTTTTGTGTTTTTCCTTTTCCTTGTATAGGTTGCCTGGAATAGAAACCCGAACCCATTTCCTATTGAAAAAATTGGATTCTGTGATCGATTGAATTTCAGAATCACTCAGTTCTTCTTCTGTCATATACCAAAAAGAGGAAGGATCGTTTTTCTTTGTATCAAGAGATACAAGTTCTTGGGAGGGAGATTCTGTAGTGGAATCTGGTAAGGTTTGTGCGTGGAGTAGGGAAAAAGAAAAGACAAGAAAAATGAGTACGATTTTTATCATATATAGACGAACCCTTACGTTCTTAACTCTGTTACCTTTCCAAATGGATGTAAAATGGTCATTCGATTAAAAAAGACTAAAGAAAAAGCTGTATTAAATTTTCATCCGTGGATTTTTTCCGGAGCCATTGCTTCGGGAGAATCGGGCCTTGTTTCTGGAGATATTGTCCGAGTCGAATCGTCGTCTGGCGAATTCCTTGCTTGGGGTCATTATGATTCAAAAAGTCAAATTCGCATTCGTTTGTTCTCTTTTGATGCAGCAGAGTCGGGGGATCTAGAATCTTATTGGATTTCCAAATGGAATCTAATTTATGAATCCAAACAAAAATTACTTCCGATAGACACTACGGGATTTCGACTCTTTCATTCAGAAGGCGATTCTGTTCCTGGAATCATTGTTGATTGTTATCACCGAACGGCTGTTATGCAACTTAAAACCCCAGGTGCTATCAAATTACGAAATTGGTTAGTAAACTTTCTTTCAGAAAAAGGGTTTGAAACCATTTTCGAAAAGGGTGAAAAACCGGAAGAGAAATCAGGTGGAGATTCGTTCTTCCATAAAGGAAACCAAACCGAACCCAGTTTTACCGAACACGGAGTTCAATTCATTGCTGATATTACAAAAGGACAAAAAACAGGTTTTTTCCTCGACCAGAGAGACAATCGTGCCTTAGTCTCTCGGTACTCAAAAGGAAAGACAGTTCTTAATACCTTTGCTTATTCGGGAGCATTTTCCGTTTATGCATTATTAGCTGGTGCGAAGACCGTACATAGTTTGGATATTTCTAAGCAGGCAATAGAACTCTGCGAAAGAAATTTGGTATTAAATGGACTCGGCTCTCCTGAAAACTTCGATCGGCATAAAAGTTTGGTTTTAGATAGTTTTGACTATTTAAAAACTATGGATTCTGACTTCTATGATTTGATTATTCTAGACCCACCTGCATTTACAAAGAGCATTGCTACTGTGAATCAAGCCAGTCGGGGTTATAAGGACATCAATATGCGAGCAATGAAAAAAATTCAAACAGGTGGGCTTATTTTTACCTTTTCCTGCTCCCAACATATTTCTTTTGATTTGTTTAAAAAAATTGTTTTCGGGGCGGCAAAGGATGCCAAAAAAAGGGTTAGAATTTTACACCATCTAACCCAGAGCCCTGACCATGGATATTCTGTTTTCCATCCGGAAGGAGAATACTTAAAAGGATTAGTGATTCAGGTTGATGGAGATACATGATCTCGTAAATTGGTGAAATCTTAGAATGAAATTTACATCCCTTAGTTTTCTTTTGTTCTTCCTTGTCGTATATTGTTTCCATTGGATTTTTCGTGGAAGATTACGACTGGGATTCCTATTTTTGGCTTCGTTTGGGTTTTATGCTGCTTGGTCTATCCCGTTTGCATTTCACTTCCTAACAATTGTTCTATTAAATCATTTTTTTAATAAACAAATCCTAAAAAATAAATCCACCTTCTGGTTTCCAGTTTCTCTTTTTGTGAACTTCGGAAATCTTTTTCTTTTTAAGTATTTTTATTTTTTGTGGGGCCATCTCTTTCAACTCACAGGAAGTATTTACTTCGCTCCTGAATCAGTCCAAAGTTTCTTAAATTCTCAATTTGGTGTTTCTTCCATTACTCTTCCACTTGCGATTAGTTTTTATACATTCCAGATGGTAGCTTATACAATTGATATTAAACGTGGTAATGCAGAAGAAAATCCTAACTTTTTTCAATTTGCACTTTTTATCTTTTTCTTTCCTCAACTGGTTGCCGGCCCCATTGTTCGACATGGAGAATTTTTTTACCAATTAGAAGTTTGGAATGCAAAAAAAGAACAACTCTTTGAAGGTTATTACTTAGTTTTTCTTGGTCTTTTTAAAAAAGTAGTCCTTGCTGATAACCTTTCTCCGGTAATCGAACCAATCTTTCAAAACCCAGATTCGTATGATGGAGTTACTAACTTCATTGCCTGGTTCGGATATGCGGCCCGAGTGTTTTGTGATTTCAGCGGTTATACAGATTTAGCACGTGGACTCGGGAAACTTTTAGGAATCAATCTCCCGGAAAATTTCCATGCTCCTTATTTATCTGCTTCTGTTCGAGAGTTATGGACTCGATGGCATATGACCCTTGCCACTTGGATCAAAGATTATATTTATTTCCCGTTAGGTGGATCAAGGGTATCTGAATATCGAGGTTATTTAAATTTAATTGTCACTTTTACTCTTGCAGGTTTTTGGCATGGTGCAAATTTTACTTTTATCATCTGGGGATTTTTACATGGCCTTATGCTTAGTATCGAAAGAAAAATTGAAGTTATCAGAAAACCAGATAAAACACTCAAACCTCCAAAATGGAAAAAATATTTAGGTGTTCTTTATGCATTTGGTTTTTTTGTTTTCACCATTCCATTTTTTAATGCTCCCAGCGTAAATAATGCTTTGACCATGTATAAAAGAGCGTTTTCTGGTGCTGCGGGAGAAAGGACAAATAAACTAGAACTCATTCTTTATAGTTTGATCCTTACCTTTTTACTAAACTATTTACAAACCAAACCGAGTTTTCCAAGAGAAAGTTGGTCAACAAAGACTTCCATAAGTTTTCTTTTAATCTTTTCATTAGCGGTTACAATATTGTTAGGTTATCTTGCTCCGGGAGGAACGGAATTTATCTATTTCCAATTTTAATATGAAATATCAATTTAAATTTCCTGTAGTCCTCTATCCTATTTTATTGGCACTTAGTCTTTTTATTTTGGATAAAATTTTCTTTTTACCCATCATTGTGGAAAACACATATAGTTGGAAAAAGATCGAAAGAAAGTTTTATGAGTTAAAGGAAGATCTTTTTCTTGTTATGCTTGAAGAACATAAGAAGAATCCTTCCAAAGAAATCGGTTTGATTTTAGGAAGTTCTCGTTCAGGAGAATTTGATTCTGAAATGTTAGAATCATTTTTTCCAAATACAAACTCCTTTAATTTTGCGGCACCATTTGGTCCACCGAGTTTTCAAGCTTATTGGCTTGAACGAACATTTGCAGCTAAACTCCCTCTTCGTTATGTGTTAATTGAAGTAGATCCGCTTTTGTTTTCGCAAGCAGCGATAGATTATTCACTCAATGGATCCTATGACATTGCGTATGTTTTAAATCAACTTGATTTTTATAGGACTAAATCTAAGGATCCTTGGGCTGTGGACGCCAAAGGGTTTTCTACCGATGAAGTAGAAATTTATCTTTTAAAAAAGTTATTTGCCTTATATAAATATCCTTTAGATCCGACTGCAATCAAAGCTAACAATAAAGAGATTGAAGTAGGTTTTTTTCCTGGTATGTCTGTGGGAATTACAGGGAAAGATCACAAACGCAATTATATTGATAAAATCAAAATGGTAAACCGAGTTAAATTCGGAGCTTTACCAAATGAAATCAAGTTTGCGAATATGGATGTCTTTTTGGAAAGAGATGCGGAAGCGATGTACAATCAATATCTTAGAGGCCAATCGCTGGCACCAACTCAAATCTTTTTCTTTAAAAAGATGCTTCGTTTATTAGAAGGAACTGGAATTCCTGTGATTATCTATTTCCCTGCAGTTTCCGATGCACTTCGTAGAAGGATGTCCACTGATGGACTCCTTGATAGTTTTAATTTAGAAATTGGAAAAGCTGTGACAGAAGCTCAAAAGACTAAGAATTCCAGATTCATTGTGATCGATCCGAATGTAGACCCACGATGGGTATGTAAGGATTTTGTGGATTCTCTGCATTTGAGCGGGGCTTGTTTTCCCAATCTTTTGCCTATTTTATTTCCAAATAGCGTTCGTTAGTTTCTTCTTTCCTTCCGTTTTTCTAATTCTATTTTTAGAAAACGGAAACGAAAAAATAGATAACCGAGTCCACTTAAGAAGAGAAAGATTCCAGAACCCCAACTAGAGGCGGATTCGGATATGGTTTTTTCCGTTTCCGAGGTTTCATTCCAAAGGGAATGAACGAGAACTAGACCTGAATACAATAGAAGGTTGAGAACCATATAAATGGTGGTTTTTTTTAGGATCCAAAGGGTATCACTCATTTCTTCCCGGAACCTAGTGAATTCACTGATGACCTCTTGGTAGGTTTTTTGATGCCCCAATCGGTAAACATCATAGGCTTCTTCCATTTCCGGATCTTTGGCTTTTCCGTCCAAAAGGACAAATTCAAAGTCCAACTGGGAATCGTAATCTTTTCGCTTTTGAGGATCAACCAAAGTCAAATATGCCCGTGTTAGTTCGAGGATTTTGTCTTTTGCTTCTAAAACTCCGGCTGCCTGTAATCTCTCCCAAAACTCTAATTCTTTGAGGTATATGGCCTCGATTGTCTCTGGAGTGGATTCCTTAGTCACCCCTAAGATTGCGTAGAATGTTTCCCGTTTTGTACGAGCCATATAGTCTGTTTAGTCCCTATCTTCTTTGCTTTACAAGGAAATTTTCTGGAAAAACATATCATTATGAACCCAACCTTGACTGAAAATCCAAACACAGAAACCCCCATCCAATTGGGAAAGGTCTATGTGGAGACCTATGGATGCCAAATGAACGAATACGATTCAGGGATCGTCAAGGAACTGTTTCGAAAAGAGAACTATGAATCGGCAGAATCCATCGAAGAGAGTGATATCATTTTTCTTAATACTTGCGCTGTCAGAGAAAATGCACATGCCAAGATTTATGGTAGGTTACAATCACTAGGATATTTAAAGAAAAAAAATCCCAATTTAGTGATTGGCGTCCTTGGGTGTATGGCGCAGAATTTAGGAGAAGATTTGTTCCACCAGGAACTTCCTTTAGACCTAATTGTCGGACCAGACAACTACAGAACGTTACCTGAACTCATTCAAAAAATCCGAGGAGGGGAACGTGATGTTCAACTAACGCGCCTTTCTCGAACGGAAACTTATGATGAATTGGAACCCAAAGTGGTCAATGGAATCCAAGCCTTTGTTACCATTATGCGTGGTTGTAATAATTTTTGTACCTTTTGTGTGGTGCCTTATACGAGAGGAAGGGAACGAAGTCGAGAACCTGGTTCTATTGTGACTGAAATCCTCCAACTGGAAGCAATGGGTGTCAAACAAGTTACACTACTTGGTCAGAATGTAAATAGTTATTCATTTGAAGAAACAGACTTCTGTGCTTTAGTGGAAAAGATACTTGCGGAAACTACAGTGGAACGGGTTCGGTTTACAAGTCCTCATCCCAAAGATTTTCCTGACCATCTGATTTCTCTTATGGCAAAGGAACCTCGTTTCTCTTCTCAAATTCATATGCCTCTCCAAGCAGGAAGTTCAAAAGTCCTAAGGGATATGAAACGAAGTTATACCAAAGAAGAATATTTAGACCTAGTGGCTAGTATCCAAAGCCGAATCCCTGATATAGGGATTACTTCTGATATCATTGTTGGATTTCCTGGCGAAACAGAAGAAGAGTTTCAGGAAACATTAGAAGTTGTTAAAAAAGTTAAATTTGATATGTCCTATATGTTTAAATATTCGGAACGAGAAGGGACAATCGCCAAACGAAAGTTTATTGATGATGTTCCCGAGGAAATCAAAAGTAAACGACTGATTGAACTGGTCGAACTACAAACAAAAATTTCGCACGAAAAAAACCAATCCAAAATTGGTTATGAATTTTCGGTGTTAATAGAAAACACTTCAAAAAAATCAAAACTTGAGTTATGTGGTCGTTCGCACTGCGGACGTATGATTGTATTTCCAATTCCGGAAGATCAGTCAAAGGATCCTGTTGATTGGATCGGAAAAACAGTTACGGTGAAAGTGGAGTCGGCAACAAGTGCTACTCTAAAAGGAAAACTCGTTGGCTAAACCAGTCGATTTACGAACCGTTCGGGTCTTCTCCAAAGATGACTTACCACCTGGATTTATGGTGGATACGGATCGTTTAGGAAAGTGGAAACGTTTCAAACCTTCGATTCTTAGGATCTATATTCTAAAGGAGATCTTAAGTCCCTTCCTTGTAGCATTATCATTTTTCACTATGATTTATATGGCTGTTGCCATTCAAAAGATGATTGGCCTTTTTGTGGGAAAGGGGGTCGATTTCTTTCGACTTCTGGACTATATGGGTTATGTTTTCGGAAATACTCTTCCCATGACTATTCCTATGGCCTGTCTTATGTCCGGAATTATGGCCGCCGGACGTTTGTCAGGTGATTCCGAGATCACAGCAATGCGAGCTTCCGGGGTTTCTTTTCCTTATATCTACTCCAACTTTCTTGTATTTGGTTTTTTAATGACTTTGATTGTTGGGTATTTGAATTTTTATCTAGGGCCAGAAAACACCCGTAAGATGAAAGATTTTGATAACTGGATTGCCACTTATAATCCGTTACTCGCCATCCAACCAGGACACTTTTCCGGAGATAAAACCCAGGACTTTTTTTCTGAAAAGGGAAGGACTATGTATTCCGGTGGAATCGATGCAGATGGGAACTTAAGTAACGTCCAAATTCGGGAATGGGCTATTTCTGCTGATGGAACTGATTTTATTATGGTAAATAACCTTGCGGTTCCCATGGGGGGATCTCGGATGTTACAGATTATCAATGCGAAAGAAGGTTATCTCGTTGAGAAAAAGAATTTAAACGGTGAGTATGAAAAGTCTGTGCGTCTGCGGAAGGGTTATGTGATTGAATGGGATCCGGAAACAAGTGCCATAGGAATTACAAACTTTATGGACGGAGAGATGGACTATAACACTCCAGCAAAGAAAGAAACAAAGACTTTAAGTATCAATGTCAAACCCGACACTTTTTCTTTGCCGATGCTCATTGAAATTCGAAATGCCATTGAATCGGAAGGACTGGAGAAAATTCCAGGATTAGAAATCTTAAAAGAATATGGGCTTTCCATTAAAGGTGTTGGTGGTTTGAAACAAATGGTGGAGCAGTTTAAGTATGAACTGCTGATGGGAGCAAGTTCGGGAAACCAAGAGGACATGGCTCAGAAATTTGCACTCTTCACCCAACTTTCAGAACTTCTAAATGAATCTAAAAAAACACTCACGGGGTTTAATGTAGAAATCCACAAACGGTTTGCCACTCCATTGTCCTGCCAGATTTTTTTCTTTTTATCCTTTCCCCTTGGTCTTGTTGTAAAACGATCGGGAAAAGGGATGAGTTTTACACTTGCTGTTGTATTTTTACTCATCTATTATACTTTTTTTATCTTTGGTTCCGGAATTTCTTATAAAGAGAATGTACCCGACTGGGTAGGGCCTTGGTCAGCAAATATTGTGATTGCCACCCTATCGATATACATTATGATTTCACGCACTGATGCTAAATTGCCTGAATCCATACGGAGTCGGATTGGATTTTATTTCCGGTTTCGAGATCGAGTCGAAGACCAAATTGAATTGATAAAAAATCGGTTCCGAAAAGACAAATGAGATAAAATTTGCTAGAAAATTCCTCTCGCTACAGTCCAATAGAATCAGTTGAAAATACAGGAGATCTGGTTTGAAAACATCTTATATTTGGAATCTTTCTAAAGGGCGACCTTTTCCGGTAGAGCTCTGGAAACATTCAAAAATCAAGATCCAAGTCAACCAAATGGACTTGAGTGAGCTTGATCGAATTTCGATCACTCCTAGTGACATTCATATATTGTTCGTACAAGTCTCACTTGCAGAGTGGAAACAAATTCAACCAATGATTGTCTCTACTTTTGAAGCGAGTCCTTTTGTATCCTTGATTTTGGTTTCTTCCCCTGACGGGGTCGAAGCCATTCAAGAAATCGTACAGTCCCATCCCAAATATTTGGTTTTGGAAAATCCTCTGCATGTCAGAGAACTTCGTATGATTTTGGATAGAACCATTCAATCGGAATCTTATAAAGCAGCGGCCTTAGATATCGGAAACTCATGTTTAGAAAACGTAGGTTTTTTTGAAGGAGTGTTTTCTTTAGCACACCAAGAATACGAAGAATCTAAGAAAGAAAATGAAGCCTTACGTTCTATTTTACAATATGAAGAATTGGTGAAACGTTCCCAAGCAGGCATCAACACTGCATTAGAAAAAGTAAATGATATGAAAAATCAAGAGTTGATTGAACTTCATGAGAGAGTGAAGGCAAGTCAACAATTGGATGAACTGCGCGAAAAAGAATTAAAACAAGCTCTGGAATTACAAAAAGCAACAGAACAAGTATTAAATTATTCGCGAATTGAAGAGATGAACTTAGATAAAATTTTAAGAGCACAAGATAGGCTATTTGAATACACAGAACAAGAAATTAAGGAACTAGTGGAAGAAAACCGGTCCTTAAAAAAGAAACTGGGTTTAAGTTAGAAGTCTTTTCCTACCTTTTCCTCTATGCTCGCGTATTCTTTGGAATCGCGACCATAGTGAATTTCAGCAAACCGCAATAAATGTTTTTTCTTTAGTTCTTTAAACTCATAATAAAGTTCTTGGTTTTTGGAACGGATTGCAGTTTGTTCCATTTTTTCATAAGATAATGCGAGAAGTCTATGTGGTTCTGCTTCTGCTTCATTTTTAGAAGATAGATCAATGTACTTTTCAGCAAAATCAATGACTTGAAGATAATTTTTAAAAGCCTCTTGGTGTTTGATGTATTCTCTAAAGATTCCTGATTTCAAATCTAAATAAGGAGTGCTTTCCTTAACTTTCGGATTCTCAATTTTTTCGAGAAGGTTCATTGCTTTTACAAGCCTACCAACCGTTTGTGATCTTAAATCAAAGAGTTGTTTTTGAAATTCTTTTTCTTTGTTTTCTTTCCTGATTTGTTTTTGCCATTCATAACGATCTTCATAATAGATTTCTTTTTTTGATTCTTCTTTTCGTTTTTCAATGGTCTTTCTTGCTAACTCAAAGTGGTCAATGGCAGCTGAGTATTCTTTGTTTGAATCTTGCCATCGTTTCTGCGAATTTTTTTCATCGATTAAATTGAGGATTGGCATTGTTTCCAATCTCTCTGAACTATCCCCCCAAGGAGAGCCTGATTCTGGTGTGGTGGGTAGGATGGATTCTACCCGATTTTCTGTGGAGGATACCTGTTTTGTGTCTTTGGAGCTAAGTGACAAAGAACTAAGGAAAATCAAAGAAATCCAGAAAAATAGGATGGGAAATTTCATTTACAGGGAAACTTTCCTTGAATCCTAGATATTGGCAAGAACTATCAATCTATGGTACTAATTCAAAGAAAAATGGAGATCACTAAAAAGATCGTCCTCATTGCTCATGATAACAGAAAGGATGATCTTCTCGACTGGGTAAAATATAATAAAGGAACCTTAAGTAAACATCATTTATCTGCAACCGGAACCACAGGAAAACTAATTCATGAACAAATTGGACTGCCTGTGTTTCGATTCATCTCAGGACCACTGGGCGGGGACCAACAAATTGGATCCAAAATTGTGGAAGATGGAATCGATTTTATGGTTTTTTTCTGGGATCCACTTTCTGCACAACCTCATGATCCCGATGTCAAAGCATTACTTCGTATCGCTGTATTGTATAATATTCCTATGGCCTGTAATCGTTCCAGTGCCGATTTTCTAATTTCTTCACCGCTAATGCAAACTGAATACAATCGTCAATTGATTGATTATGGATCTAGATTACCGGCTAAGAATTGAATATGGTTTGGAATCCCTTTAGAAAGAAGAAACAAAAACTAACCATTTCTAAAGAGACCATCCAAAGATTGGAAGAGGAATCAAAGAAATTAGGAAGGCCTCAGATTTTGGTTTTGGATTTAGAACGAAATCTAAAAGGAATGGGCAATGTGCTCGTTGGATTTGCCGATAAAACACCTACTGATTTTGGTTATATTCGTTGGAAACAGGAAAAGGCAGAAACAATTCTTTCTTTAGGTGAATTACGATTTGAATCAGGAAAATTTTATTTTTTTCCTAACATTGATTTGGAATGGGAGAAAACTCTACGCCCTTATATCCATAGAATTACCGCCAATTATCTGTTTAGTGAAGAACCTATATATTTAGAAGCTAAAGATTTTTTCCGGTTACGTCCGATTTTACATCTTTGTTTTCAAAGGGAAGGTGTGAGCTCCCTCTATTTAAAGGGAACTATATGCCAACTAGAGATTCAAAATCTTACAGAGGATAAAGAAGTAAGAATATCAGAGGATCTTCTTACTTATCTTTCTTCTCTTTACGAGAGTCCATGGGAAGAGTGACATTGTCTCCTGTTGCCAATTCCTTTTCCCATCCACGAACATTTGGCTTCACAGATGAAATGGATTTGCCGAGTTCTGTGATCTCACCTTGAAATAAAGGTTTACCCTTTCTCTTGAATTCTAATTTTGAATTTTTTTGTAATCCGTCGTCTTTTCCAAGAGAGACGATCACTTCATCTTTTTTAACTTTTAAAATTTTCCCTTCTTTGGGGAGTAAATCTTTGATTCGTTCGGAAATTCGATGAATGATGGTTGGTAGGCTATCTCTTCCTTTTTGATTCGTTGACCAAGTAGCAATATCTCTTAAACTATCTCTATCGTAGACAGAAACATCCAAACGAATATCTCCATCTTTAATTTGGTATTTTCCATGAACCACATAGCGGATCTTAGTTGCATTTCTTCGTTTGGAATCCAAAAAATGTAGGTTGTCAATTGCAAATGGTAATGTTTGTGAAAAAGGATGAAAATTGACTTCTTTCAGGAGCCCTCGAATTTCTTTGAACTCATCGCCATCAACAACACGTACTGCTTGTATTTGTTTTAGATTGTAACGAAATGCTTCCGACAAAAGTCTTCCCGCTTGTAAATGGTAAGGAAAAGGCAAACTAGATTCCATATCAAATACATATACTTCAGGACTATAACGGACTGTGTTTTCTTGGATGGAATTGGGATCAATTTGAAGGTAACCTTCCCTAAATTCAATAGATTCCTTTAGATTTTTGATCGAAAATTCTAATTTATTTTGTAATTTGAATGAGTTTGGGTCTTCTTCACGAAGACGGAGTAACAAATTAGTATACTTAACTGCTTCCCCTGTTTGGTTATAGAAATCTAATAGTTCTCTTCGGATGACGGGTGTTTGTGGGCTTAAATCTTTTCCACGTTTCAAATGGAATAGGGAACTTTTGTGGTATAAAGAATGTTTTTCTGAATAAAATCGATCTCTTCTATAGTCTCCTAACTCTCTACGTAGTTTGGATTCCTCTTTTTCCTGTGCAATGGCGTATTCTTCTGCCTCAAATCGCAAAATTTCGTCCAAATCATCTAATTGTAATGCCCTTCGGTAGTGGTAGGAGGCAAATTTTGTTTCTCCCAATTCCCAAGCTAAGTTTGCCTCCAAACTATGGTAAAGTTGGTTTTCCGGAAATTCTCTAGCGAGTTCGTAAATAGATCGAAATGCTTTTCTTTTTACATCCTTATCAGAACTGAAATTTGCTAAAATGATATCATGATATACTGAATAAAACCGTGCTTGTTCTCCTTTGGGATTTAGATTGAGTGAATTTTGAAGAGCATCTTCGGTAAGAGGTAAAACGGATTTTAATTGGCTAGGATGAAAATAGTTTTGATACAAAAGCACCTTGGCTTTAAATGCAAAACCTTCAGGGTCGTTCGGTTCCTTTTTTGTATAGGCATCTATGGAATTAAAAGCTTCGTTATAATTTTCTTTACTAAAATAAAGTTCTGCTAACATTCTTAATAAGTCTGAAGGTTCGGCTAACTTCGCTGATAGGTTTTTTATTTTGTAAATAGCTGAATCTAATTTTCCTTGTTTTTGCAGAGATTTAGCCTCCGCAATGCGAAGACCTGTATTGTTTGGGAATTCTGTCAAAAGCGGTTCAATTAACTTACTTATGGTCGGAAAATCAGAATCTAGCAAATAAATCTCAGTAAGTCCGGTGACAGCAGGAATGTGTTTTGGTTCCCTATCTAAAATTTCTAAATAAAACTTTTTACTTTCTCTATAAGCTCCAAGTTTAAAACTACAATCTGCAACTCCCAATTTGGCATCGATAGAATTTCGATTTTTTTGTAGTGCAGATTGGTAGAGTTGGATGGCCTTTCTGCAATTGTTTTCTGATTGGTATCGTTTTCCCTCAGCAATGTCTTCTAAGGTAGTTGTCTCAGCATTTAAGAGAGACACTGATACAAATAAAACAGTTCCTAAAGTAACAGAACGAAAAGACTTAACGAGGCTCTGGAACAAAATATCCTCCTTCATCTCGACCTTTTACTCCTCTATGTTCCACACCAATGGCTAATTTGATATATCTATTGATGAGTTCGGGGTTTGTATCTGTTTTGTATGAAAGAATGTATCTGTAGTCTACATGTGATTTGAATTTTTTGTATAGTTCTCTTTCTTCACCTTCGCCATCGAGAACAATGTAGCGCCCATTTGTTGGTCCTGTCATATCAGACCAAGAGTCTTCTAATGCAATATTTGGATTTACTGTTAAAACATAAATAGGTATGGAATGTGCTTTGGCAAAGGAAACAATACGTGATTTTTGGTATTGTAAAAAACTATCTTCTCTACCCTCTGATGAAACTAAATAAACTAAAGCTTTGGAGCCCGTTTCTAGGGAAAGTTTTTGTAAGGCGGTAATACTGGCTTTTCCAAAATTAAATTTTTCTTCCGGTACACTGTCTCTGATTTTAGCTAGAATGTCACGAAGGGAAACTGTTTCAGGTAGAATCAAACTACTATCTTTTCCTGCACGATAGAGGGAAATTTTATCTGTATCTCGAAGGGAACGAAAGAAAGGAAAAAGCCCATCCTCTAAACCAAGTTTTCCTTTTTTCAAGCCTTCACTATTTTCATAAACCATAGCCACTGTAAGTTTATCATTTAGTTTGTTTTTGTTAGCCAAGGAAAAAAGTGGGGTCATATTTTCATTTTCAAAAATGCGGAAACTAAGCCTGTCGATACCTACGATTTCTTTACCAGCACGATTACGAACACGAGTATAAATATGGATGTCAGGAAAGCCGGATGTGTCAATGGATTCGATTTTTAAATCTAAGTTAGAGAGTAGGTGGTTCTTCTGGGAAAATATATCAATTCGATGTTTTCCGTAGTCAACAAAATATAGGCTTCCCGTGGAATCCATATTAGTTGCAAAAGGTCTAAATAGAACTCGATAAACACCTTTTTTATCTCGAAACTTACTAAGTTGTTTCCATTCACCATGTAACAATGAGTAGGTCCAAATTCCAGTTAATTCATCTGTTAAAAATATTTGGTTGTCTAGAATTCGAATGCTTCTTGGTTTTTTCCATTCTGGTTTTTCAATGGTATTTAAAGTATTGCCATCACCATCAAAAATAACTACACGAAGATTCTCTTTATCCACAACGTAAATTTTACCGTCGTGGCAGGTAATCCCGGAAGGATTTCCAAGTTTGGAACTTCCCGAGCCTTGAAATTCCAAAACAAATTTTCCGTTAGAATTAAATTTTTGAATTCTTGCATTTCCTGAATCAGCTACAAAAAGATTTCCATTCGGATCTATAAATAAGGAGGAGGGACCTCTAAACTGACCTTGTCCTTTTCCGGAACCACCAAAAGAAGAAATAAAACTTCCGGAAAGATCAAAGAGTAATACTTCATCCCGTGCAAAATCGGCAACATAGATTTTTTGGTTATAATAGGCCAATGAAACAGGGCGATCAAGTTTTCTCGTGATCCCACCTCGCCAATTAGAAATAGGAGTACCTGCTGCATTAAATTTAATGATATTGGAAGTATCAAAACCGGCTACATAGAAGTTCCCATCTTCATCAAAAGTAATGTCTACAGGATTACGAAATCTATAACCACGAATGGAATCACCTTCAATCGTTTTGAAATAAACTTTCTCCTTATCAGTGACTCCGCCAGCAATGGCAAGACGAAGGGCTTCAATTTTATTTATTATGAGAAGGTCATTTTTTGCTTTGGAAGCAAGAATTTCTAGTTCATCAAGGGCTTCTTCCCATTCGCCTAACAGGTAGTAGTTGTTGGCAAGTTCTAATCGAGCTAAATGGAAATCTTTCTTTAAGTTGACAGCTTTTTGAAACCTTTCTTTGGCCGCAGAATATTCTCTTAAATTTTTATAGGTCAGACCTCGTTTGAATTCTTCCTTGGCATTCTCTTCCCCCAAGGAAAAGTTGGGAAAGTCCAGAGGGAAAATTTGTGTGCTCACCAATAGAAAGACAAACGATAGTAACTTTCTCAAAGACACTCCCTCCACCCCCCAATCTAATGGGACATAATCTACAAGTCAACACCTTCCTTAGGATTCGGAATGGGGTTTTCTCTTTATTCTCGACAGAATCCTAAATTTAGACAGCATGGAACTCAAGTTATGTCTCCTGATATTATAGAACGCGAAGTCCTCCGCCGAAAGACTTTTGCCATCATTGCACACCCCGATGCGGGAAAAACAACCCTTACTGAAAAACTCCTCCTGTACGGAGGTGCGATCCAACTTGCTGGAGCAGTAAAAGCCAAAAAGGAAGGAAAGTCAGCTACCTCAGATTGGATGGCCATGGAAAAGGAGAGAGGGATCTCGATCACCTCTGCAGCTCTCCAGTTTGAATACAAAAATAGCATTTTAAATCTTCTGGATACACCGGGTCACGAAGACTTCTCGGAGGATACTTACAGAACTTTAATGGCAGCAGATACAGCCGTAATGGTTCTTGATGCGGGAAAGGGAGTAGAACCTCAAACCATTAAATTATTCCGAGTTTGTCGGGATCGGGGCATTCCTATCATTACCTTTATCAATAAAATGGACAGACCCACTAAGGATCTGTACGCTCTTTTGGATGAGATTGAAAAAGTTCTTGGGATCAAAGCGGTTCCAGATGTTTGGCCACTGGGAACGGGTTTTGATTTTAAGGGAGTGTATGATCTTCGAGACCAACAGTTATATCTTTTTGATAGGACTCCGGGCGGAAAACAAAAAGCTGTTTTCCGTATGGCTGGTCCCAATGATCCAAGCCTTGATGAACAATTTGACTCAGAGATTGTCTCCGCATTTCGAGAACAAATCGATCTGGTAGAAAATGGCATTGGCCAGGTGGACAAAAATAATTTTTTACTGGGAAAGGAAACACCGGTTTACTTTGGTTCGGCGGTGAATAATTTTGGAATCGAACTTTTTCTAAATAAATTTTTAGAATTGGCTCCTGGTCCAGACCATATTCCTCTTCGAGATGGTAATTATTTAGATCCTATCAATGCACCCTTTAGCGCCTTTGTTTTTAAGGTCCAAGCAAACATGAACAAAGCTCATAGGGATAGAATTGCTTTCCTACGTATTTGTTCAGGCGTCTTTGAACGAGGGTTAAACGTAAACCATAATAGATTAGACAAACCAGTGAAACTCTCTTCTAGTTTTGCTTTTTTTGGCCAAGATAGAAATACTGTCGATACAGCTTATCCTGGAGATATCATTGGACTTGTAAATCCTGGTACCTATAAGATTGGAGATGTATTGTCAACGGGAAACACTCCTCCATTACGTCCTCTACCTAGTTTTGCACCGGAACTTTTTGCCACGATCTCTTGTAAGGATACATTACAACTAAAATCTTTTAAGAAAGGCCTTGATCAATTGGCCGAAGAAGGAATTCTCCATCTTTTCACCTCACGAACGATTGGTGGTGGAGTTCCTATCATCGGTGCAATGGGAAAACTGCAATTTGAGGTTTTCCAACGTCGCTTAAAAGATGAATATGGTGCGGAAACTTCCATTCATATCCTTCCTTATGGAATCTCACGTTGGGTGAAAAAGGCAGACAGATCTCAAATTCCTTCGAACGCAAATTTAGTAGAGGATCTATTTGGGAATATGGCCCTTCTTTTTGATACAGAATGGGATATGAATTATTTCCACAAAAATAATGAAGGAATTGAACTTTTAGACAATCCACCTTTGGAGGATTAGCTTAAATCACTTCAATCCCAATCCAAGTGATATCATCAAGGATTGGGATCCCTTCAGAATAGGACCGAATTTTTAGCTCTAATTCTTGTTTGATCAGGGACATATGGTTTAGCCCCATCGTAGAGAAAAAATGAAGGAGCTCAGGTTCCCATAACTTTTGATGTTTAGAGTTTTCCACATCTTTCAATCCATCGGTAAAAAGATAAAACCGATCTCCTTTTTGAATTGGAAACTCTAATATCTTGGGTTCTCTATTAGAAATCATCCCGAACATGGGATTTAATTTTTCCGGGCATTGTACTCCTGAAGGAGATTGATACAACATACCTGGATGCCCAGCATTTCCATAGTAAACTGTGTTTTGATTGAAATCAAATAACAAAAAGATAAAGGGAACAAAAGCATAAGGATCGGGAAGATTTGTTGAAACTCCTTCATTCATTTTGCTTAAGATTTTTTTAGGATCTGATTCTGTTTTTACGATTTGATGAAAGAGTACTCGAAGTACAGTCATCATCATTGCAGCCTTTACACCATGGCCAATTACATCACCAAGGGCAAAAATATAACGATCATTTCCTAAATCAATATAGTCGTAGTAGTCGCCACCAACTTGAATGAGAGGTTTGTATAAAACTTCGTAATCCAAATGTGGAAGAATGAGGATTTTGTTAGGAAGGTATTTTTTTTGTAAATCTTTGGCATAATCCATTTCCTTTTCGAATTCCAAACGTTTTTTTGTTACGTTTTGAACAAGGACGATCGCTCCACTGGTAAATTGATAGTTTTGTTCTAAATACCAAAGTTGGTAAGTGATATCTAATAAGTAAACAGACCCATCCACAGTATAAAACTCTGATTCTTCTTTCCTTAGTTTACTTTGGCCGTCCGGATCAGTGAAAACACCTTCTAAAAATAAACTGACTTCCTTTTCAATCCATTCCTTTACAGAAAGTTGGTCACGAAAGAGTTCGGTCACCAATAGTTTGGGTTCAATTTCTGGATTTTCTAAAAGAATTTTTCCCTTCGGATCAAAGAGGATCGCAGCATGGGGAAATTCTTGTAAAAGAAGTCTGAGTTTCTGTTTGGATTCAATTTCTCTTAGAGAGATAAAAGTCGAAAACAAAAAGGATAAAACGAATAAGGAAAATAAGATAATTACGTTTCTTTTCAAAGATTCTTTAATGGGAACAAGAACCAAATCTTTGGGACTTACAATGAATAAATGGAGAGGTAACCCATACATAGGAAAACTAACAACGAAATAGTTCATTTCCTCTTTCCAAGCCTCATGTAATGTCGGAAGATTGGAATGGATTTGAAGGGAAGGTTTGACTTCATTCCTCCAAAATTCGGAAACTAAAAAATTATCTTCAATGAATCCGGAAATTCCAAAATTCCCATCACCATTAAGGACAAAAAGTCCTTCATTTGGATCACTAAAGGGAGAATCGAGAAGTGCATCTTCTAAAAATTTTGCAGAATGAACAGAAATACGATTTTCATCGATAACAAGTAAATAGGAATTTTTTTCGGAATTCCATTCACAACTAACAAGAGTCAGACCTTCTATTGTTTTTATATTTTGAATTGATGGACTACAATTTATAACAAATTTTGATAATTCTGAAGTCGAAAGTATCCCGATAGTTTTTTTTCCACTTAAGTCCGAATTGATTTTCTCTCGAATTTGATTTTCTAAATCAATAGCAAGGAGTTGGATCCGAATCAATTGAAACCTTTGGTTCCAGTCTAACGCTTCTTTGTACTGGGAATGAATCATAGAAGCTACAAGCAGGAAATACGGGATTATCAGAAAGGTTACAATAGATAAAAATAATTTAAGAAAGGATTTGGTTTTGATTACAAATAAAAAATTGCCATACAATTCTTTAATCCAATTGCCATTGTACACTAGTTAGTTTCCGTAATTTGGCTTTTGAATTTGAATCTTTTTGGGAATTTCTTCATTTCCCAACTTATCTGTTGCGGAAATTTCTACTTCCAAGTTTTGCGAACAGGAATTGATTAGATGAGTCCAAGAACTTTTAGGATCCCAAAGAAACCAATCGGTTTTTGGTCCTGCTCCGCAAAGGGTACGAAAACGAATTGTATCCACACCTGACCCACTGTCTTTCGATTCGATTTGGAGATTGGTTTTAGAAGAAATGTATTGATCGTTTTTATTTTTATGTGTTTGTGGGGCAAAATAGAGTTCTGAATTTGGTGCTGTATTGTCCACACTGAATTCCCAAACCTGCATAGAATCAGAAATTCCGAGTTCATTTGTCACTTGGTATTCCAATTTGTAATCCCCATCCTTAGAAAAAGATAATTCTGGTTCTTTTGTTACTTTCCATGGTCCACCGTTTAAACGGTAACGGACAGAAGTTTTTACTGGCAAAGTAAGAATCGGTCTCACTTGAATTGTATTTTCTGTAAGGAAAAATCTATTATTTCCTTCTGGAGTGAGAATGGGTATGATGACATCCGTTGTATTTGATTTATGAGATACAACCTTTGTCATCTCTTTCTGTTTTGGTTTTCCAAAGGAACTGACAGTATATAAGTCAGTCCAAAATCCACGCACTTGTCGTTTCGCAACGGCCCGAATCCGAAAGAATTCATAACCATTAGGAATGAATAATTGAATTTTTCCTGGATTCGATAAAACACGAAAAGGAATTTCTAAATCAAAATTTGATTCTTTCCATAATTCAAATTCGTACTGAATGATATCATCTCGATCCGGTTCTAAAGTGAATTTGATAGTTTTTGATTCGGAGAATATAGGAATATTCGTAAATAGGAATAAAGAGAGGAATAGACAAAACCGAAAACGAATTAAAGGACTCATTCTTCTTTTGGTTTTGGTGGATCAGGCACCGTAAATGGTTTTAAAGGCGGTTTTCCTTTTTCAACAAAGGTAGCAAAACCGGAAGCCACGTTAACAGTTACATTTTGAGCACTCACTGCAACAGAACCTTCATAACAACTGAGAGTTGTGTTTCCTTGTGCGTCAACTTCTGTAGTAAAGTCCGTACCTTTCACTTCAGAAATAGCAGCATCTGTTTTTAAAAGAAACATTCGTTGATTAGAAGAAGGCTTTTTTTGAACGATAGAACGGATTCGCCCTCTACGCAAATAAAGTTCATCGGGTTCCGATTCCGATTTTCCTTTTTCCATAATTACATGGCTATTTTCTGTAATTTCAAACCGTGACCCTGAAAGTAAAAGAAACTGTGCTTCGGATTCTTTAAAAGTTCGAACCTCATCTTTAGCATAAAGTCCCTCTCCTAAATTGGCACCAGTCCAATCCATTTGTTTTTGAGACACTTTAAGAACTTCAGTTTTCCCTGAATATCGTTGTATATCCGCTAACGGTTTTTTACCCAAACTTTTTGGAATCCATAACTTCATTCCTGGAATGATGAGATTGGGGTTATCGATTTGATTGGATTTTAGAAGTTCTTTCCACTTCCTTGGATCATCCAAATAGGTTTTGGAAATGATACTTAAGGTTTGGCCTTTTTCCACAACGATAGTGATACCGTCGCCTTCGGGCGGATGGATGATTTGTTTGGATTCAGCCGAAATTGAAAAAGGGGATACGTTTGTTAAAATGATAAAAACAAAAAGATAAAAAGGGAAAGGAAACCGGAGTGGTTTCCCAATAAAAAAGGCGGAAGTTTCCTTCCACCTTTTTCTTCGATACAGATTACTAAAGATGAGGAAAATTTGAAAATTCATACAATCCTCATCATTAGACTTGTTAGTCGATGTTTTCAGCAACTAATTCTGCAATGTCTTTTACTTTGACAGAATCAATTTTTTCAGCTGCTTTGACACCATCTGTGATCATAGTGATACAGAATGGACAAGCAGTAGCAATGGTAGTTGCTCCCGTATCAAGAAGTTGTCCTGTACGTTTGCTATTCACACGTGTACTTTCTGGGTTGGTTTCATCCACATGTTCTTCCATCCAGTACTGCGCGCCACCCGCACCACAACAAAGTCCTTTGGAGTGATGGTCAACGGCTTCTTCGATTTTACCACCGGATACTTTTTTCACAACGTCACGAGGGTTATCGTAATTGTTGTTATAACGACCGATGTAACAAGAGTCGTGGTAAGTGTATTTTCCTGTGTTGGCATCATCAGCCACTTTCACATCAATTTTACCATCTTTGGAAAGTTGGTTGATGTACTCCGAGTGGTGGATGACTTCGAAGTTTCCACCAAATTGTGGATATTCGTTTTTGATTGTATTGTAGCAATGTGGACAAGCAGTTACAATCTTTTTGATTCCGTAACCGTTGATTGTGTCTACGTTTGTTTGTGCTAAAGTTTGGTATAGATATTCGTTACCACCGCGGCGAGCCGAGTCTCCTGAACATCCTTCTTCGGTTCCAAGGATACCAAAGTTTACTTCAGCTTTTTGCATGATTTTTACAAAGTCACGAGAGATCTTTTTGTTTCTTTCATCAAAAGCACCCGCACAACCTACCCAATAGAGTACGTCCACGTTTTTGTCTTCTGCTTCTGAAAGAACTTTAACACCAAGACCATCAGCCCAATCTGCTCTTGTATGTGCTCCCACACCCCATGGATTGGAATTGTTTTCCATGTTTGTGAAGGCTTTTTGAAGTTCTGGACTCATTTTTGATTCGGCAAGAACTAAGTGGCGGCGCATTTCAATGATGGCGTTTACTTGGTTGTTTCCAACTGGGCATGCTTCCACGCACGCATAACAAGTAGTACATCCCCAAAGTGCTTCTTCACTTAAACCTTCATGTGAGTTGATGACTCCGGTTTCTAATGCCGCAACAGCCTCTGCACCTTCTTCTGGTGTTTTACCTGCACGAGCCGCAGCAACTTCTGGCATCTTCTCTAACATTTGGTGTTTGAGTTCAACAATGATGGCTTTTGGATTTAAAACTTTTCCTGTTCTGTTTGCAGGACATTCCACTTGGCAACGACCACATTCAATACAAGACATACCATCAAGTAAGTTTGGCCAAGGGAAGTCTTCTACACGATTGGATCCCCAAACTGCATTTTCATCATCTAAATTGAGTTTAGAAAGTTGTCCTTTGGGAGTATCTGTTGCAAGGAAGTAGTTGAATGGAGCAAAAATTAAGTGAGCATGTTTTGATGTAGGAACATACAACATAAACGAGAATACAGTGATGATATGACCCCACCACATAATTTGGAAAACGACGTCTGCAGAAGAGTTTGCAACACCGATCGATTCCCAAACACTACCGATGGCTCCATCAATGAGACCGGCATGTGTAAAGTAAGTCGCTGCAACCGTTTTAGCACCATTTCCAAGTAAGGTGGTCACCATAAGGGTAGCGATCATACTGATCACAACAGCAGAAGCTGGAGAGTGAACATCCAAACCTTTTGCTTTTTTGATCCAACGTCTCCAAGCAAAAAAACCAAGACCGGTTAATACAAGTATGGAAACATAATTCACTGCTTGTTCATAAATATGATTCGCAGCTTCACCCAAAAGAAATTCAGGAAGAGCAAATTTGTAAGGGTCATCCATTACATAACCAAACACACCAGCAACCATTTGGCTTGTTGTGTGGATGGTATACACGAGGAATCCGTAGAATACAAATGCGTGCATGATACCGCGCACTGGTTCACGAAAGTTTTTCTTTTGGAGGACTACGTTTATAAGAAAACTCTTTAAACGGAATCCGATATTTAGGTTCTTTTTAGCATCTTCATTGAAGAAAGCAGGACGACCATTGAAGATCAATCCGAGCCTATAAAGGATGGCGCGGACAAAGACAATGTTTGCCACGACGAAAAATGCTGTGAATAATAGGTGAAAGAGTATTCTTCCGATATCCATTTATGTTTATGCCCTTAAGGTGTTTGGTATTTCCTAGGATTTGTATAGAAAAATGAATGTCCAGGAAAATTCGGTTTTTACAGGGATCTATAGGCAGATTTCCTGTCCAAGTAGGTAGAGATCATGAACTTAGACTCGTTTTCATTTAGCCCGAAAGACCCCGCAGATGCCGTTCTTTTGAACGCTGTCCAAGGCAAACGAATCTCCCCGGAAGAGGCCCTCATCCTCTACAAGAGTGGTGATTTTTTAAAGATCCAAATGGTAGCGCGTTTCCTTCGAGAGAAGGTCAGACCTCACTCGGAAGCCAGTTACACAATGTTCCGGGTTGTGAATTATACCAATTATTGCAATGTCGAATGTAGTTTTTGTTCCTTTATGGATGAGATTGGAAATGGCAAGGGTTATGTTCTCTCGAAAGAAGAAATCCTACAAAAAATGGATTACGCTGTGGAAGAAGGAGCCGACCAAATGTTCCTCCAAGGCGGTGTGTATCCCGATCTTCCTTTTGATTATTATCTAGATGTGATTCGTTCTGTAAAAGCAAAATATCCGAAGATGCATATCCGAGCCTTTTCACCTGTGGAAGTCATCAATTTAGAAACAATCACGGGAAAACCATTACGTGAAGTATTACTGATTTTAAAAGAAGCAGGTCTTGATTCTGTCCCGGGTGCTGGAGCCGAAATCCTCACAGAAAGGATGCGCCAAATCATCTCTCCGAAAAAAGCAACCGTATCAGAATGGGTACGAGCTATGGAAACTTGCCATGAAGTGGGACTTCTTGGATCAGCAAATGTGGTCTTTGGTTCTGAAGAAACAGAAGAGGAAGTGATCGAACATTTGCGTGTGGTTCGTGATCTTCAGGACCGAACGGGTGGATTTTTATCATTTATCCCTTGGACTTTCCAACCGCAAACCAAGAGGTTCAAAGTCAGACCGGTTCCCACACATGAATACCTAAAGGTTTTGGGAATTTGTCGGATCTTTCTAGATAATATCAAACATATTGAAACCTCTGTGATGGTTTTAGGAAAAGGAGTGGGTCAGCTTGCCCTTTATTCCGGTGCTGATGATATTTCTTCTGTCGTGATCGAAGAAAATGTCCTACGTTCTTTTGGTTTAAAAACAGAAAAAGAGGCGCGTAAATTTCTCACAGAAGGTGGGTTCCAACCTGTCCGTAGGAACTTACTTTACGAAGAAGAATATGACTGCAACCAAGTGGGGGTTGACCAGACCTAACGCAAGCAGGCTTTTTCTTCTCTCGAGTGATTTCCTTAGGTAAAAAAAAAGATGGGGCTTTCACACCCATCTTTCGAAATTTTACACCTTATCCGTAATGGACATAAACTGAGAATCAGTCTCAATTTCAACGATAATGATTTTCTTAAAACTTGTCTATCATTTTTTTAAGATTCAATGAGAGTGATTCGGTTTCTTCCCTCGTTTTTAGAGGTATAAAGGGCCGTATCAATTTTGTGGTAGAGTTCATCAAAACTAGGATCGTCTTCGGGACGGAATAGTGTGGCACCGATCGAAACGGTTAAGGTCAAAGATTCCCCTGGTTGGTTGTAAATGGGGATTAACAATCGCTCCAATTTTTCCCGGATGGATTCTGTGAGGATTTGTAGTCCTTCTTTATCAATCGGTGAAACAAGCAAACAAAATTCATCTCCTCCAATCCTTGCCGCGATGTCTGTTATCCTTGTCCTCGACTTAACTGTCCGGGCAAAAGCTTGGATGGCAAGGTCTCCCTGTTTGTGTCCATATTTATCGTTGATTGCTTTTAGCCGGTCTAGATCCAAAATGACAAGACCAATGATGAAACCTTCGCGGTTGGATCTTTTTTTATAGAGGTCAAACTGTTCTAACAAATGACGTCTGTTAAAAAGTTCAGTCATCGAATCCACTCGAGACAAATCTTCAATCTTTTGATTGATACGAAGGAGTTTTCCCACGGTAATTCGTAGCCTTGATTTAACTCGGTATTCTTCAAACCTCCAATAGTTGATTAGAAGGTTCGCAACAAATCCAAAAGCAAGTAAAAAGGAAACAATGAGTACGTCTTGGTAAAATACAAAACGATCAAAACCCTGGATTCGCGAGAAGTTTAAATGTAAGGGAATAAAAACAGCAACATATAAAATGGATAACAATAAAATTCGAATGGGTTCAATCCATAATAAGATGGAAGCACTCGCAATGACTATAGCAGATCCAAATAGATAATAAGCATGGTTTGGTTTATCATAAACCATCATAGGAATATAAATTAAGATTAAACCGGTGAGTACAACACTTGTAATTCCATAGATATGTCTTTCATATAATTTGATTCTCTTTTTTCCAAAGAGATAAACAAAGAAACAAATGGCAAGGGAAGAAATTCGAAAAAAAGCAATCCAGAAACTTGCTTCTTTGGTTCGAACAAGCGAATCTACAAAAAGAAGAGAGATGATGGAGGTAAAGGCAGTCATCACACTGAAAATTTGTAGTGAGGATCCAATGTCGGAAAGATTGGTGGACGTGAAGCTAGGATGATAGGTTCGTAAAAACAATTTACGAAATACAAAAAAATACCTTTTGAATGTATACCTACGCATGGGGAGCCGGAATTCAGAATACAGGAAAAATCCTGTCTGTAAACCATTTACTGGGCTAGAAAATGATTACCTTTCTTTGGGTTTTGGCCAGGACTTCAGGAATTGTCAACCCATCACTTCCTAATGTGCGAATGCGTTCTCCGTTGGTATAAAGGATCACACCTTTGATTCCAAAATTTCCAACCAAGGTAAAGGAAATTTGGTCCAAACGGTCTTTTAAGATTTCTATACTCCCGCCGTAACTTAAGTCTTCGGAAACAGAAATATGAAGGATCCCATTTTCCAATCGGTAGTTTGGTTCCATTCGAATTCGTTTAGAAAGGGCAGAAAGAACTCCCTTTCCTTTTTCTTCTGCATTCGGACCTTTGGTGAGTTCTTGGAACAAAAAGGGAATCGGATCTCCCCCTGGAAATTCTCGAGATAGTTTTACCAGTTGGGACTGGCTATTTTTTCCCGTTCCATAAAATTTTAAGAAATAAACAGGTAGGTATCCCGCATCCGCTTGCAGACGTTTGCCGGCGCCAGGAAACCGATCTTCGGGAAGAGTGATTTCGGGAATGGTTTCATCTATGAGTTTTGTGCGTGATTTTTGTTTGGATTCTGTATCAGGGAATGTTTGCGTGAGGACTTCTTCTTCCCAATTTAAGTCATCTTCCCAAGTTTCTTTAGCAAAAGGATCGGAGGGTTCCGCAAATTTTGTTTTTTCTTGGGTTTTTCCGATGTTTCGAAACCCTTGTTTGGGAATTAGATTTCCTGCGGCTTTTGGATCAAACCCCATAGACTTTTCAATGAGAACGAGTACAAGGAAAATCCCGCCAAGCAAATAGCGTAAAGATTTCCATTTATCTTCTTGGATTTGGGGAAGTACCGCCACACTATAAATGTCGGAGAAGGTAGGAAAAGGGAATTTAAAAAAACTCTTTTAAAGTCGGTAAATCGTCAAATTTCCAATGGAAATCTGGAATTTCACCAGGAACTCCGTGGCCATAAGTGCAAAACCCAAAAGGGCAACCATTTTGTTTGGCGGCTTCCCAATCACTAAACCGGTCCCCAATCATGGCGATGGCGGTTGGTTCTAAATTGTATTTGCGAACATACTCAGCTAGGATTTCTCCTTTCGTATGAATGGTGTCTTGGTTTATGACTACGATGGGTTCAAAGTATTGCAAAACACCTGCTGTGTCTAAAACCGTTTCGATATATGCCTTTCTACCATTGGAAGCACAAGTGATGGTATAACCTTTTTCTTTGAGGTAATGAATGGTAGAACCTACACCGGCGTAGAAATCTCCACCGCCACTACGGATGGCATCACAAAGGAGATCCAGGACTCGTGCGGAAATGGTATCGCGTTCTATTTCCGGCAAACTGGGGAACAGGTTGGCAAAGATCGTTCGCACCGGTTTTCCAATTTCATTCATAATCTGGTCATGGGTTGGTAGGGACGTGATTTTTCCCGTCTTGGCAGCAAACTCTTCGATTGCCTGCACATAGGTCTTAAAGATTATGGATTCTGAGGAAAATAAGGTCCCGTCGACATCGAAGGCGACCATGCGGATTTCCCCCAGGCGGTTTTCTTGCATTACCACCAGAAAAGAATTTGGCGGTCTCTTGGCAAGTAAGGAATTGGAAGTTATGCTCGTGCAAAGCAGTTTATCAGAAGTTCTTCGGGCGCGTGAAGAGTTGTTTTCCCGGACAAATTGGACGGATCCAACCTCCCAACTGCAAAACCGAGTGAAGGGAGAAGATCTTTCCCCGTATTTTGTACTCACTGAATCCGAAATCATTGGAATCAGGGAAACCATTCGTTTGCATGTATCCACAACCCCGTATTACCTTTCTCTTTCCGACCCGAGTGACCCCAATTGTCCCATTCGCCGAATGATTGTTCCAAGGTCAGAAGAGGCTGTTCTTTCTTCCGAAGAAAGTTCGGATCCTCTAGAGGAAGAGCGTCTTAGTCCTGTTCGTGGGCTCACCCATATGTATCCCAATCGGGTACTTTTATTTTCCAACCATTCCTGCAGTGTGTATTGTAGACATTGTATGCGCGGTCGTAAGGTTTCTTCTAATGAAGAAAGAATGGAAAAAGGAGATTTGGAAAAAGCATTCGAATACATTCGAAACCATTCCGAAATTGAAGACGTTGTAATCAGTGGAGGTGATCCTCTAAATTTAGCTGATTCTAGGTTAGAATGGATTCTTTCGGAACTAAATTCTATCCCTCATGTAAAAATTTGCCGGTTGGGAACAAGAAATCCTGTGACACTACCGTTTCGTATCACAGATACATTGTGCAAAATCATCGAAACATATAATAATGACAATCTTTCTATTTTTTGTAATACGCAGTTCAATCATCCTAAAGAATGTACTAAGGAATCCAAAGAAGCCATTCTTCGATTGTTAAAAGCCGGAGTTTCCGTCGGCAACCAATCTGTCCTTCTGAAAGGAATCAATGATGACGAAGAGATAATGCTTACTCTTCATAAAAAACTATTAGAAATGAGAGTCCGTGCCTACTACTTATATGATCCAGAACTCATTCCTGGTTCCAGAGGTTTTCGAACACCGCTTGCACGAGGGATTGAAATTGTAGAATATATGCGAGGAAAAATTGGCGGAATGGGAATCCCACAATTTGTAAACGATTTACCTGGAGGTGGCGGCAAAATTACAATTGCACCTAACTGGTATTTGGGGTATTATCCAAAAACACGACAACATGTATTTCGTTCTGCACTGACAAAAAAAATTCACCTATCTTTTGAACCTGTTGGATCAGATAAGGAATCTTATTATCCCATCCTCAGCGAATCCGATTGGGAGAAATTCCAACTATGAAACGTACTGCAATTCTTGCATGTGATCTCTATGATCCGAATACACCGGAGCTTTGCCAAGAATGGGAATCGGAAGAGACAATTCAAAATATGGAAAAGACCATATCAGAGTTAGGTTATGATGTAGCCATTTTATCTCATCCAACTGAAATCACTTCAGTTCTATCGGCTATCCCTAGCAAAAAAAGGGGAGATTGGATCGTATGGAATTTGGTTGAAGGTTATCATTCCCCAAACAGAGAGGCCTACATACCAGCGTTATGTGAATATTTAGCCATTCCTCATACTGGTAGTTCAGCCGCCGTCCAAACTTTAACTTTGGATAAATATAAAACCAAGTTATTTTTAAACTCCTTTGGTATACCTACAGCCGATTCCTGGTTTATCGAAGATCTAGACTTTATGCCAAAGGATCAGTTCCCTTTATTTGTCAAACCCAATGGAGAAGGTTCAAGTTTGGGAATTGGGGAAGGGAACCGGATCGACTCCCTTTCTGATTGGGCACGGGTGGCCCCTCCGCTTTTAGATAAATACAAAAGTTTACTTTTAGAAACATATCTTTCAGGAAGAGAATTGACCATTGCCGTGATAGGAAACCAAGGAAAGTATCAAGTCACACCACCAGCCTATGTAGAATACCCAGGTACTGTTTATAGCGATTCTGTAAAATCCAAGGATAGTTTTGTCGAATCTTTAGATTTCTCTGTATCTAAAGAATTATCGAATTTATTAGAGGACTATTCCTTAAAAGTAGCAAAACTCCTTGGTAGTTCCGGTTATATTCGATTGGATTTCAAACTTGAAAAAAATTTACCATTCCTTCTAGAAGTTAATGCCACTCCGGGATTTTCAAATATCTATTCCACCTTGCCCTTGTTATGGGAAAAAACCGGGAAAAACTATTCCGAACTTCTCAATTATTGTTTGGACTTGGGTTTTGAAGAATACCATCATCATTTTCGTTATCAATATGCAAAGGACCGAAACATATGAACTTAGTGAACACTTTAAAAACGGATGTCGAAACTCACCCAGTCCTCAAGTCGCAGTGGTTATTGGAACGAAACAAGTCGATGAGTTTTAATGATTTAATTTTATGGCTCAGCCAAGAATACTTTGTGTCCATTGGATTTGTGGACTGGTTTTTACAAGTAGCCGCAAAAACTAGAGATCAGAATGCTAAAATAATTCTCGTCGAAAATATTTGGGGGGAACTTGGAGAAGGGAAAATTGAGGACACTCATGTATCTATTCTCACCGAATTTTTAACTAAATTAAACTTTGACTTTGTTAACCATACTCTGTTACCAGAAACAAAAACCTATTTGGATAAAATGGAAACTATTATTGGAAAAGGTTTTTTCTATGGGCTTGGGGCTTTAGGGCCTGCAAATGAATACCTTCTGAAACTGGAATACTCACAAATCTCCGAAGCTTATCAAAAACTTAAAGCCGAAATGACACTTCCCGAGGGAAAGTTTTTCCAAGTAAATTTGGATGCAGATGAGGGTCACAGCCAAAAAATGTTTGAGCTAATTAACCAAACTGCTGTTACGGATGAAGCCAAAAAACAGGTCATTGAAGGGAATTTGTTGGCCCTTGCAGCTCGGGAAGATTTTTATACTGGGCTCACTCGACTCGACAAAGAACGACTGACTACAGTTTAGTTCGCAAACGTTTCAATAAGTACATCGTTGCCATACCGAAGAAAGGAACTAAAGGCAAATACAAAAGAAACGCAAAATATTTGTATTTGTCCATTTTCCAAAGGATTTGTCGTACTGCAAAAAATCCAGGATATCTGTTTCCTTCCGTGATGAACTGGACTTCTCCAACACAAAGTTCTTTTGATAGTTGTTTGTGTATAGATTCGAGTTCTATTTTTGAGAGACTATGATAGGAAACAATGACAACCTTGTCCTTTGTTTTTTCCCGAATGGATTTGGCAAGTCGCGTACAAAAGTCGCAGTTCCCATCATAAACAAGGATTGAATTTTGGTTCTGCATTGATTTTTTTATTTTGGGAAAAAATCTTCCGGTTGGTCTTTTAAAATTTGTATGGTTGCGGGAATTAAGGACTGGTTAAGCCCCAACCAATAATAATACCAACTTTCGTCCTTTTCGATTCCTTGTGCCACTGACATATACCATTTATTGATATTGTTATCCGGTTTACTTCGCCAAAATAGTGGACGACAATGTTCGAGAATTTGATCCCAAATATCACGTCCCACTCCCGCACCGCGTGCTACACCGTTCACCGCAAATTTAGAAAGTAGGTATCCGTGTTCTGTTTTTTGCATCCAAGCACAAGCCCTGTAAGACTCTTCTAAAAACAAAACATCAAATTTTGTATTGTAGAACTCTGGTTTTAAAGGTTTGCCAAAGGATTCTTCTATGAGTTGGAATACTCGTTTCATATCCACTTCCGCAGGGGAATAACAAACCTTAATTTTATTTTTTCGCTTAACTAGAGTTCCACTTCCCTTTACGGTAAAAAGTTCCGTAAGTAAGGTGAAAGGGGACGTAAGTACAATACTGAACTTCGGATCTTCTATTTTAGAAAGTAAACCTTCTGATAAATGAACAAACTCCTCTTGTGATCGGGACAGAGATATTCCTTCCGGTAAAGAAAATGATTGGTCTCTTTGTAGAATAGATTTTACTTTGCCTGTGTTTGGATCCTTCAGTGGTCCATCAATGGATACGTAAATGACTTTGGAAGAATGTAAAATAGATCTACATCTGTCGAGGAGAGCCGAAAGTTTTTCCGAATCATCATCCCAAAGTAGGATGGGAATTTTTTTTTGACGGATACTTTCTGTGACTTCCTCTTTGAGTGGAAGGTTACGATCGACTACTTGGTAAGAAAAACCAAGACTTCTTTCTCCTTCGGAATTCATTTGTTCCAGTGGAAAAAAGAGTTTTAGATATTGGAAACTATCCACTTCCAAAACAACAAATGGAAATAAATCCAATTGATAGAGTAATTTTAAATCTGAAAAAAGGGCTTCGGAACTATTAAAAATCGTTTCAGAATCCGCATAAAGAATGGCGAACGATTCCGGAGAAAGAGATTGGAATTCCTTTAAAAATAGAAGTCCATCTCTTGGATCTCTCGTGATTTCAAAGACTCGACTGAGTACGTCTTTGGAATTCATTTCCCCCCTCGGATTTCATAGTCCACGATCTTTGCTTTTAGGTTGGCATGTTTTAGACTTAAATGAGAATTTTCTTTCAAACCAAACTTTCCTAAAAGAGAAAAATCAGCGGAAAGAACGGTAAACTTCCAACCACCAAACTCGTTTTTGATGACCCTACCGAATTGAAAGTACATCTCTCTCAAATCTTCCATTGGTTTTCCAATTCTGTCCCCGTAAGGTGGATTTGTGACAACGTGACCATTTTTACCAAAATTGTTTTTTAATTCCAAACAATTTCCGACTTCAAATTGGACAAAGTCTTCCACTCCAGCCTCGTAAGCGTTTTCTTTTGCTATGCGAACGGCTTCTGGATCGATATCAAATCCGAATAAATGTGGTGCATCGGGTTTTTCCTTTTTTCTTTCTGAGAATACGTAAGTAGGAAAAAGAATTTGAAAAACGGGTGATTCAGCAAATAAAAACCGATTGATTTCCCCATAGAGACGTTCTCTAAGTGCCGCTTCAATCAGAATGGTTCCCGATCCACACATAGGATCTACTAAAGTGTTTCCTTCTTTCCATCCAGAGGTTTCTAACATGGCTTGGGCAATGGGTTCCCGTACAGGGGCATTTCCTGCAAACAATCGATACCCACGTCTTCCGACAGGATCACCGGAGAGGGAAATCTCAATACTAAACCTATCTGTATGGGAACGAACCACGATTGTGATGTCTGCCATTCGTTTTTCAATTTCAGGAAGGGGGATTTTTTTACTACGAAGTCTATCGAGAACAGCATCTTTCATCCGATGCATGGTGAATTCTGAGTTTCTTAGTTTGTCTTTGGTCTCTGCATCAATGCGAAAACTGACTTCCGGGCCAATGTATTTTTCCCAGGGAAGTTCACTTGCTTTTGCATAAAACTCATCATAATCATCGGCATTATCATGTAGCAGCTGTAAATTGATACGAGATGCAAATTTTGTATGAATGGCAAACTGAATGACATCTTCTTTTTTTCCGGAAAAGAAGACACCACCTCGATTTGAACTATCAATTTTGAGATGGTGTGTTTTTAATTCGGATTCCAAAAGCGGAGAAAGACCTTCTCCGCAAATGGCATGGTAAGTGGGGTGAGTAGGTTTTATTCCGAGTCTCCTAATTTCTGTGCCAAGTAGTTCTGGATACTGATGGATTCAATGATGGATTTTTGAGTTTCAATCCAATCAATATGTTCTTCTTCGGAAACCAGGATTTTTTCTAATAACTCTCTTGTTCCGTTGTCTTTTGCGGCAACACAAATATCGATTCCTCGATTGAGTCTTTCCACAGCACCATATTCCAACTGTAAGTCATGATCCAACATTTCCGGAACTGATTTTCCTACATTGATTTTTGAGTATTTTTGTAGATCGGGAATTCCATCGAAATATAAGATTCTCTCGATGATTTCGTCCGCATGTTTCATTTCTTCTATGGACTCTTTCCTGAGGTAGTCTGCAAGTTCCAAATATCCCCAGTTTTTACAGAGTTTTGCATGAATAAAATACTGATTGATGGCTGTGAGTTCTGCTGTGAGAACTTCCGCTAAAATGTCGATTACTTCTTTCTTTCCCTTCATATGGGTGGCCTCATTTTATTGCGTTCAAATGGAAAGATAATTGGTTTTCATAGAATAGGCAAGCTTAAACTATATTCGTATGAATAAAGTTTACATTCACAATCCTGCATTGAGTGTATTCGGAAAACACAAAGGATCACAGTTAGATTTATCCTTTGCGACCGCAAAACAATCTGTACATGAGTTTCAATCTCACAAAATTCAGTTCATTATCTACGCTAGTTTCTCACCGGATTCTTATAATAAAGAATACCATTTATCTGCAAAACTTCCTAATCGTCTTGGCCTTCGTGATTTGTATTCAGTAAGAATGGAAACAGCATCCTCTTCTGGTGCTGCAGCGTTTCAATTGGGAGTGAATTTAATTCTCAGTGGCAGATTTGATCACGGTTTGGTTGTTGCGACGGAACTCATGTCAGAGCTTAGTCGAGAAGAAAGTAATCTATTGTTAGGTTCCGTTTTATCTGATTCACAAAGGTTACTTGGGATGTCTATGGCACAAGGTGGTGCCATGATCACTCGTAAATATTTAGATGACTATGGTTATAAAGAAGATGATCTTTATGCGATTGCAAAAAAACTTCATGACAATGGACTAAAGAATCCGAAGGCCCATATCAAAAAGAATTTAACTTGGGAAGATTATAGTAACCAACCAAAAATTGCGAGTCCCTTGGGGCTCTATGATATCTCTCCACTATCGGATGGTTCTGCGGCTCTAATCCTTTCCAAAGATCCTAGCTCCGTTGTTGTGAAAGGAATGGGTTCGGGTACGGCTCCCTTCCTATCTTCTGCTGAATCGAGTTTTCTTGCCAACCGCATTGCTTTTGAAAAAGCATACAAAGAAGCGGGAGTGAGTCCAATGGATATCGATTTTGCCGAATTACATGATGCCTTCACTCCTTTTGAGCTGGTAGGTGCCGAAGATGCTGGTTTTTTCAAACGAGGAGAGGCCTTATTCCAAGTGAAGGCAGGTCTCACTCATCCCAAGGGTAAAATCCCTATCAATTCTTCTGGGGGCCTCAAATCAAGGGGCCATCCGGTGGGTGCCTCGGGTCTTGCACAAATCGTAGAACTTTGCCGCTTCTTTGAGGAATGGCCGGAAAAGCGGTTGGCAGTAGCACAAAGTATAGGTGGACTTGCTACAAACAACTTTGTGTCGATATTAGAAAGAGAGTGATGCCCGAAAAAATACTGATCATCCAAACCGCCTTCCTAGGAGACCTGATCCTTTCGACTTCGTTTTTTCATGCAGTCAAAACAGAACATCCGGGAGCAGAACTTCATGTGTTAGTAAATGCTGGCACAGAGACTGTATTGGATCATAATCCTGATATAACAAAAGTTTGGTCTTTAGATAAAAAGAAGATTAAGAAAAATCCATTTGCTTTTTTACACTTTGCTAATTTGTTAAAAAAGGAAAATTTTAATAAGGTATACTCTGCGCATTTTTCTTTTCGATCGAGTTTACTTTCTTACCTGACAAAGGCTCCTATCAGGATAGGATACAAAGAGTCAGGATTTTCTTTTTTACATACAAAGACCGTCCAAAGGCCGAAACAAGGTCCACACGAAGTCGAAAAACTTTTTTCACTATTATTTGAAGAATATGATTATCCAACTGGTAGAGAAAGAAGACCTTATCTTTTTCCTGGTCCAGTAGAGGAAGGATCTTTTACCAATAAAAAAAAGGAGATCCTTTCCAACGATGAAGGTTATATACTAATTGCACCATCATCTCTTTGGGAAACCAAAAGAATGCCTGAAGAAAAATTTGTCAGTGTCATCACTCAAATCCTTCGTAAACGAAAAGAGACGGTGATTCTTATTGGAAGTAAGGCTGATTTAGAAATAGAAAGTAATATATTCCGTCTGATGAAAACGGAACCATTACAACTTCGGGAACGGGATCGTCTTTTATCACTTGTGGGAAAAACAAATTTAAAAGAATTAATGGTTTGGATTCGCAACGCAAACGCGATCATTTCTAATGATTCAAGCCCCATCCACTTTGCTTCCGCATTCAATACACCGACGGTTATGTTATATGGTGCTACCATTCCTGCTTTTGGTTACGGAAGTCTTTCTGATAGACATAAAATTATGGAAGTCCAAGGTCTAAATTGTAGGCCTTGTGGAATCCATGGGGGGCGGATTTGTCCCGAGGGACATTTCCGTTGTATGATGGACCAAAACCCAGTCCGTATCTTTGAAGCCCTAGAGGAAGTTATCAAATTATGAAATTGCCTGATAAAAAAATAAGAGAATACAACGGAAAGTTATACCAAAGCCGAATCACGCATATCCAAAAGAAGTTAAAAAAAGGGGAGATTTTTTTACTCTTTGCTGCAAACCATAAAATTAGAAATCGAGATGTAGAATATAAGTTTCGTCAGAATTCAGATTTTTATTACCTAACGGGAATCACAGAAGAAGATTCAATCCTTGTCCTGACAAGTGAGGTTTCGGGAATGTTCTGTTTGCCGAAAGATAAAGAGAAAGAAATTTGGACAGGAATTCGTTTAGGAAAAGAAAAAATTAAATCAATGTTAGATTTAGATTTTTCTTATGACTTAAGTGATTGGGAAAAAGAAAAACCGGCCATCCTTATTGGAAATCATACTCTTTATTATTTTTTTGGAGAAAATCCTGATCGGGACCGGGAACTCATTACAGAATGCCGTAACCTTTCGGAACGAGCTCGGGAAGGAAAATTCGGTCCGCAGCGCATCGAAAATCCTAACTTCCTACACGAAGAAAGGTTAATCAAATCTAAAGAAGAAATTACGCTTTTAAAAAATGCAGCTGAAGTAACTAAACTTGGTCATATGCGTATTATGCGAGAAAGTAAACCGGGAATGTATGAATACGAATTAGAAGCACTCCTTGACCAAGAATACTTAAAATATGGATCCATTGGTGGAGGGTATGGCCATATTGTTGCTGCCGGAAAAAATGCCTGTATCCTCCACTATGTGAGCAATGACGACATTTTAAAGGATGGTGATTTGGTTCTAGTCGACTCAGGAGCCGAGTGGAATTATTACACTGCCGATGTGACCAGGGTTTTTCCTGTTGGGAAAAAGTTCACTGAAGCTCAAAAAACAATTTATGAAATTGTTTTATATGCTCAAAAAAATGCCATCAGAAGTTCTGTTGTAGGAACCCCATTCAATGAAGTGCATGAAAAAACCGTTCGATTTCTTGCTGATTGCTTAAGAGAAATGGGGTTTTTGAAAGGAAGTTTAGAAGAGATTATCGACAAGGGTACTTATCGAAAGTTCTATATGCATCGTACGGGCCATTATTTAGGAATGGATGTACACGATGTAGGTCGCTATTTTTTAGAAGGAAAGTCTAGACCACTTAAGGATGGTCAGGTGGTGACAGTAGAACCAGGTTTGTACTTTGATCCCACAGACGATTCCATTCCAAAAGAATTTAGAGGGATTGGAATCCGTATCGAAGATGATATTTTGATTCATGGAAAAAATCCGATCAACTTAACAGAGTCTATTCCCAAAGAAATTTCTGATATTGAAGCCCTAAAGGTCTGATCTTTATTGATGACTAGAGAACTTCCTAAACGTTTCCGCTCGGTTCGTTATTTCGATCGAATCAGTTCAGAAATTGCTGAAATCGTACGTTGGGAAATGGAAAGGTTAGGGTATCCAGGACTTACCACTTCCCATTTTGAAATTCTCACTTTTCTTTTGCGAAGTTCTGTCCCCATCAATATGACTCAAATTGCAAAAACGATAGAGAAAACAAAACCAACTTGTACGGTGCTTGTGAATCGTTTGGTAAAAGAAGGTCTTGTGGAAAGAAATCCTTCACCAAGTGATGGAAGGGAATGGGCCTTACTATTGTCGAAAGATGGAAAAAAAATACGAAAGAAAATTGTTACCATTTCGGCAAAACTCCTTTCGTTACAAACATGGGGAATTTCAAAAGAAAACGAGGACATTTTGTATCCTATCCTCGATGAAATTTACAAACACATACGAAAGAAAAAAGAAAGTTAGGATCTCTTTCTTAGGAAGTAAAGACGGGTCTTCTGACTTGGACCGAAGCGGAAATACCTTCCTGTGCATCTTTGGATTGAATGCTTTGGATGGTAGCTTTGATATCTGTTTCGACGAGTGCCAAAAGATTTTTTTGAACATTCAAAATTCCAGCCTTTGTATCTTTCATTGCAGAGAGAGAATTTTTTTTCAGTTTTGTTTGTAAGGACTTGGATTTTTTCTTCAAGTCTTCTTCGTTTGAGGCAATTTCTTCAAACAACGTTGGCATTTCTTTTGCTTTAAAGGCATCACCTAACAAAACGTGTCGTTTTGCCGCATCATTTCCAACAGCTTCGCCAAGAAGAGCATAAATAAAAGAAGGAACTTGGATTCCAATTTTTACTTCCGGAAGCCCAAAACGAATGTCTTCTAGAACATAGCGGTAATCGCAGACAAGAGCAAGCATTGCTCCATAACCTAGTGCATGACCAGAAATTTCGGCAATGGTTGGAACAGGAAGTGTGAAAAGGTCTTTTAAATTTTCATAGAATAAATTTAAGAAAGGTGCCAGATCTTTTGACATATCCATTGTGCTTACGGTGGTTAAATCAAGACCTAAAGAGAAGGTCCCTGGTGAATCACTTTTTAAAACGATAACTTTGGAATTAGATTCCTTTGCAGATTGGATTGTTTTTTTCAAAGCCAAAAACGATTCGTTAGAAAAACTGTTCTTGTCATTGATTCCCAATCGGATAAACCCGATTCCGTCTACTTGTTCGAATGAAATCATTTGGATCCTCTGAATTTGGTTAGATATCTAACTAATAGGAAAAGTGGAAAAAACGGCAAGAGGAATTTTTTTATTTGGAGGTTAAAAGGTAGGTTTTAATGACTTCTTTCATCACCGAAAGCCCAATGGGAAGAGCGTCTTCATCAAAATCAAAAAAGGAACTGTGATGTGGGTGAACGAGGCCCTTGGATTCATTTCGCGAACCTATAAAAAAATAACACCCAGGTCGTTCCATAAGGAAGGCCGAAAAATCTTCCCCACCCATGGTTCTAGTATTTTCTTCCGTAAGTGAGTCCTCTCCAAGAACATTTTTTGTCGCCACTCTCACTATATCTGCCATTGCCGGGTCATTGATTGTGGGTTTGTCGATTCTGTTGTATTCGAAGTCAATGGTTGCACCGAATCCAGAAGCCACTTGTTTTACGAGTGCCTCCATTCGTTTCGGAATCATCTCATAAACTGATTTGGAATAAGTTCTAACAGTTCCATGTAAAACCGCAGTTTCGGGAATCACATTGAATGCGTTTCCCGAATGAAAAGAACCAACAGTCACCACACAAGGTTCTAAGGGGTCAACATTCCTAGAAACTAGGGTTTGGAGAGCTGTGACTAAATGAGAACCAACAACAATGGGATCCACTGTATGTTGAGGCATTGCCCCATGGCCGGAAGTTCCCTTGATATAGATTTTGAATTCATCTACAGAAGCCATCATGGTTCCGTTCACAACTCCCACTTTTCCAAGATCGATATGATTCCAGACATGAAGGGCAAATACAGAATCTACTTGGTAACGGTCCAAAATCCCCGAGGCAATCATACGATCAGCGCCAGAACCGCCTTCTTCTGCAGGTTGGAAACATAGAAGAACACGACCTTTGGGAACAAATTCGGAAAAGGATGTCTTTAGTTCGGAAGAAAGGGCCATAAGAATGCTGGTATGACCGTCGTGGCCACAGGCATGCATTTTCCCTGGTGTTTTACTTTTGTAGTCGTGGGTGTTTTCTTCATGAATGGGGAGAGCATCCATGTCGGCTCGGACAAGGACAGTTTTTCCTGGAATTCCAGAATCAAAGAGGGCAACAAGACCGGTTTCTGCTATCCCTGACTCCACTTGAAATCCAAGAGATTCCAAGTGGGCTTGTACAAAAGAGGCAGTTTCCTTTTCCTCATACTTGAGTTCTGGAAACTGGTGGAAGGTTCGCCTGTAACGAACCATCTCCTCTTTGCGTTTCGTGGGATAAATTTTCATAATTTGTCAGTTTCTAATTTGGCTCTCTTTTCGACTTCTTCCAAAATGGAATAGAGATCGAGTCCATATTTCTCAAAAAGAGAATTTTTTGCCAACTCATAACGAACTAAATTAATATTAAAATTGATTTTGGCTTGGGTTACTGCCAGTTCCACATTTGCTAAACTATCTAGAGCATTTTTGACGTTAACAGCGGTATAACGGCCTTGGCGAAACCTTTCCATGAGCCCGTTGTAGAAAATCTCCGTTTCCTTTCTTGTTTTCAACAGATCTTTGAGAAGAGCATGGCTCGATTCTAATGCTTCATGGCGATTGTCAATTTCCTGGGAAATTTCCTGTTCCAAGTTTTGGATTTTCATCTCATTTACTTTGAGATTGGTTTCCGCATCCCGAATTCCAGCTTTGATTCCTAAATCCCAAAGTGGATAAGACATCTTTAATTCAGCAAGAATTTGTGGGTGGTTAAAGGAAGTGATTCCTCTTTGGCGTGCAATGAAATTGTCCTGAGGAGAAATGAAATTTTGTCCAATCGAACTATAAGAAAAAGTTGCGAGTAAGGAAGGATCATCTTCGGCAAGTGCTGTACTCAAAGCAAGTTTTGCGATCTCTCTTTCTCTTTTTAAGATTAGATAGTCGGTTCTGCGACTGAGTGCATATTCTTTATCAGCTTTTAAGTTGATTCCTGTGGGTAAGGTTTCGCTTAAGTCAGTAATTCCCTCTATAGAAGATCCCGTATCAACGTTTAGAATTCGAACTAGGTTTCTTTCTGCTTCTATCCGATCTACTTTTGCTTTTTCCAAAAGAGATTGAGTTCGTAAATAAGCCTGATTCCATTGATTGACTTCGAAACCTTCTGAAAGCCCAAGTCCTGTTTTACGTAAGGTCAAACGGCGGATCTCTTCGGTGTTTTTGGAAACCTTTTCGTAAGTAGCAATTCGTGAATCTACAATGCTGAGTGACCAGTAATCGACGAGAATCTTAACCACAAGTTGAGTTAGGATATTGATATAGTTTTCTCGAACGAGTAAGGTTTGGTTTTTCAGAAGTTTTTCTTTGTCTTCTTCGTTTTTACCAAATCCATATTTGAGAAGTTCTTGGGAAAGAGTCGCAGAAACGGCTCCCGTATACATCGGAGGAGCAGCGAGCAAACTTCCAAATCCAGATTGTGCACTAGGATCTTCGAATGCGTTCACGTCATAACGAATGGTGCTGATTTCTGTTTTGAAATAAGTCCCTGTTCTGAACTGTTTCTCTATCCCCGCTGAGATTTTATCTTGAGAACGAATTGTTCCGGCAAAGATGTTGTTTCGGTTACTTGGAAAAAGTTGTTTGGAGGATTGGATACTCGCCAGTGCTTTCCAAGTGTATTTCGATTCGTTTTTCCACTCGGGGCTGTCAGCCTTTACAATCTCCAATTTGGCATTTTGAACAATGGTATTGTTTTCAATAACCTGCTCGATTGCCTGAGAAATGCTTAGGCGGAGCTTTTTTGGGCCATTTCCCGATTGGAGAGAATCTGGAATTGTATTGCCGTTTTCCCACTGGGAAAGCTGCATACGTTTTACATCCTCTTCAAAGTCAGATTCCGCAAAAATAGGGAAACTGAGGAGACTAAAAGATATTAACCAACTGGTCAACTTTCGAGGATTGATGCTAAAAAGCGGGGAAGAAATATTGTGACTGTTCAATGGAAACTTCTTAAACCCCTTACTCAGACAAGATGAAAAAATCAATGTTGTCAATCAACCTAAAATGTAAAAAGCTACGTGGAGAAACCTTAGTTTCTGGGAGTGCATTGTGGCAAATATGTCGAAAAAACCGAATCGTCTGGTTCATGAAAAAAGTCCTTATCTGTTACAACATGCACACAATCCCGTGGATTGGTTTCCCTGGGGAGTGGAAGCTTTCGAAAAAGCCAAAAAGGAAGATAAAATCATCCTTTTGTCCATTGGCTATTCGACCTGCCACTGGTGCCATGTAATGGAACGGGAATCATTTGAAGATGATTCTACAGCAGAAGTCTTAAACCGTGATTTCGTATGCATCAAGTTAGACAGGGAAGAACGCCCAGACATAGATAAAATTTATATGGATGCACTCCACGCAATGGGAACCCAAGGTGGTTGGCCCCTAAATATGTTTCTCACTCCAGTCAAAGAACCCATCCTTGGCGGAACTTACTTTCCTCCCGAAAATCGCTACGGAAAACGAAGCTTTAAAGAGGTCCTTCGTTTGGTTTCGGAAGCTTGGAAGAACCAAAGGGATGAACTCATTCAAGCTGCCGGCGACTTAACCCAATATTTACGAGATAATGAAACAAGAACCAATGCCGGAAAAGTTCCGGGAGTGGAAATCATTGAAAGAAATTTTGAACGTTATCTCCAAGTGTACGATAAAGAGTTCTTTGGGTTCAAAACAAACTCAGTGAATAAATTTCCGCCTAGTATGGCCCTTAGTTTCCTTGTGGAATACAGTTTGCGAAAAAAAGAACCAAGGGCTCTTGAGATGGCTTTTAACACAGCTTATGCCATGAAGTTTGGAGGGATATACGACCAGGTGGGTGGTGGAATTTGTCGTTATGCGACCGACCATGAATGGCTCGTTCCCCATTTTGAAAAGATGTTGTACGACAATTCGTTGTATGTTGAATCTCTTTCTCAACTGTTCAGAGCCACAAAAGATCCGTTCTTCTTGGATGTAATTCGAGAGATTGTCACCTATATCCGAAGAGACATGTCTTTGGAAGCTGGTGGGATTGCGAGTGCTGAAGATGCAGATTCCGAAGGTGAGGAAGGAAAGTTTTATATCTGGAAATATTCGGAATTCCAAACCGTCGTTCCGGAAGAGGAAGTCCATGGGTTTTGGAATGTCACGGAAGAAGGAAATTTTGAACACCAAAACATCTTAAATTTTTATTGGAAGGGAAAAAATCCCTTTGTCGACGGAATCCAATTCAAATCGGAATTCCTACAGAAACTAGACTCGGTAAAAGAAAAGTTACTCGCCGAAAGAAACAAACGAATTCGCCCCTTACGCGATGATAAAGTTCTCACTTCCTGGAATTGCCTATGGATTCGTGCTCTCCTCTCCGCTTATGAAGTCTCTGGGGATAAGGAATATCTTTTAGATGCTAAAAAAGTCTATCAGTTTATCAAGACACAACTAATAGGTGAAGACGGATCCATTCTCCGAAGGTTTCGGGAAGGAGAAGCAAAGTATTTTGGAACACTTCCTGATTATGCAGAATTCATCTGGGTTTCTTTCAAGTTGTTTCAATTAGATGAAGATTTGGAAGCTTACAAAATGGGAAAACGTTCTTTGGAATATTTGTTTTCTCATTTTGCTTCTACAGTGGGTCCATTTTACGAATCTTTTCATGGAAATGAGGATTTGATTGTGAGAACCATGGAAGGTTATGATGGAGTGGAGCCATCTGGAAATTCTACCATCTTACATTTGTTTCATTTTCTGCATTCCTTAGGTTATAAAAACAACAATTTGGAATCAAAAGCCAATGCGATCTTTGCTTACTTTCTCCCGGAACTAACAGAAAACTCTTTGAGTTATCCTTCTATGATTTCTGCTTTCCAAAAATTTCAATACCCTTCAAAGGAAGTTTTGGTGGTTTATAAAGACAAAACTGTTTCTGAAGTCCAATCCATCAGAAATAAATTAGGGGAAATCAAAGATCCAAATCTTGTTTGGTTGGTCTTAGAAGAATCTAAAGTGAAGGTTTTGGCACCGGAACTAGAGTTACTTATGGGAAGGAGCGCCGGTTCCGGAATGATGATTTATGTATGTCGTAACTTTACTTGTGAATTACCAAAAGACAATTGGGAAGACGCAGTCGCTCTTATACAACAATAGGAGCTGCGTCACCCCAAAGACGATCTAATGAGTAGTAGGTTCTCATTTCGTCAGTCATGATGTGAACACAGATTTCACCGTAATCCAAAAGGATCCAACCAGTGGCATCTTTGGGAAGATCGGCGAGGTTTTGTCTTTTGACAGCTAGTTTCAAAGGTTTCATGTACTTATCAATATCCTTAGCACAAGACCTTCCTTGTGTTTCCGTTTTTACTGTTGCGAGCACAAATAAAGAAAGATAACTATGGACATCTTTTAGATCCAAAAACTGGATGTTTTCACATTTTTTGTCAATTAACGTCTGTTTTATTTTTTTGAGATGTTCTAATGTCTCGGCACTGATATTCGGCATTTTAGTCCTTGGAATTTTGAAAATCTTCCCCGAGGATCACAGTGGCATCAAGCCCCAGATCTTTCCTAAGTGCGAAGTAAACTCTTCGTCCTTGGAAGGTATCGGAGATAATATCCGTGTACTGCGTGTTTCCGGAGCGGTTTAAGATGATACTGGATTTAAAACTAGAGTCCCAGGCATTGTCAACGGAGAGAACTTTCAGACCCTTATCATTCAGAAGCACCTTCCCATATCTGGCAAGCCCATTTTTTGGGGTTCCATTCAGGACTTCAATTCGAGCTCGTTCTCCCTCACTAAACGAAAGAGATCGAAGTTCACTGGAAAATTTATGAAAGGCAACCTTTACTGTTTCTTCATTTGCCTTTAAAATTTCATCTTTGAATTTGGGTCGCCCAATGGGTTCTCCTGGGACTTCCGATACTCCAAAGTTGATCTTTTCTTTTTTTAGAAAGTCAACTAATGTCTCCCATTCCTTAAGAGATAGGTTTGTTGTCATTTGTGAATGGAGGAAAGCGACTCGTTGTTTTCCTAGTAAATCTTTTTTTTCATGAATCGCTTCTAGTATAGTCAACAAAACTGTTTCCTGGATTTCCAAACGACGAATATGAGATATCATGGAATCATCAGCAAGTGAACTCATCCAATCAAAAGTATCTTCCCCATCTAAAATATAAGTTTGTTTATTTCTCGCGTAATTCTTTGTTATGTGGAGAGATTTTGGTTCAAAAAAAAGATTGAGTCCGCCAAGCAAATTAACCCAATTTTGAAATTGTGTTTTAGTCCAAACAATTTTAAAAGGGATGTTGGAGTCTAAAGTATCTTCTAAAACAGATTCCACATAAGATGGGGCAGAACTCCCTTTTTCTTTTAGAGATTTGTCTCCATCATCAAAACTTGTTTTGGGGTTAACAAAGAAAAGAGCCGCTTTTTTTTCATTGGGATAAAATTCAGCATATAGAGAAAATAAATATTCATCCTTCTCTCCTAATACAGAAAAGAGGATAGGTAGGCGTTTGCTTTGTGAAAACTTTTGGTCTAAAGAAAACCCTGCTTTGGAACGAAAAATTAGGAATAAAAGCGCAATCAAAAAGAAAGAACCTGCCGCAATTAAAAGAGTTTTTGCAGGTATTGTTTGTTTTTTCGGAGCTTCACGTAACATCTATTTGGTTTCCTTTAGATTATTCGCAGATTGGTTATACGTATAAAACGTATAGGGATGAATGACTTCCTTTTTTTCCATAAGAAAGAAAATGGTTTGGAAGGCTTTCATAAAAACACCATAATCAAGTTTTTCCTCTGTTTTCTGAACCCACAGGGAAAGTTCCGGTTGCCGTAAAGCATAGTCAGAGCCCAAAAAATCAGCTGCATAAAGAATTTTGTCCAAAAGTGTAGGTTCTGGATTCCCGAGTGTATGAGAGGAGATGGCTTTTGCTATTTCGACATCTTGAAATCCGTATTCTCTTTGAAGCCAGAGTGGTGCCGAAAAAGCATGGAGGGCTTGCACGGGAATTCCATCCGTGTCTACAGAATAATTTCGAAATAACTCATAGTGGATTTCCATTTTTTTCTGTTTTGTGATGTCATGACAGAGTCCTGCGAGATAGGCCTTTTCAGGGAAAGGATAACCATGAATTTCCGCTAGGGATTCGGCATAACCAGCAACGCGCAAGATATGTTGGAAACGAGTTTCCGTAACATGAACGGGTACTTCGTTTTTAAAAAAAATCGTCCAGTCTTGTAAGGATGCCGAAGGGGAAGGGATCATTCGGAACTCCTCTCCTGTCTAGCCTTTAAAAACTGCATTGCTAGAACTCTTGTTTTGGGTAAAACAAATTGGCTGTCCCAGTCTCCATTCGAAACCTTGCGGATTTCCCTACTGCTCATAGGAAGAATAGGATTTTCCAAAATGAGAATTTGTGATTTGGGTAAAAATGTAGGGATACTAATTTCTTTTAGGGGAGGTGTATCTCTTCGGACGATGATGATTTTTTTTGTGGCCTTTAGAATTTCTAAATAGGATTTCCATTTATCAAAAGAATCTAAATTATCTTCTCCAATCACAAGAGAGATTTCAGAATTTGGATGGAGAGACTTCAGGGTATTTATGCTATCGATCGTATAACTAATATTCGTCTTTTTAATTTCCTCATCCCAGAGGATGACATTCTTCGAAAGTAATCCTTCAAATTCAGCCAAACAAAGATTCCAAATTTCGTCTGGTGTAAAAGATTTTTCCCCAAGTTTGAAAGGGGAAACATAATTTGGACAAATATAAAGTAGGTCCTTCGGATATATTTTGGAAATGGTTTCTATCACATGGCGGTGACCCCGATGAGGGGGGTTGAAACTTCCTCCAAAAAAGAAAACTTCCATTTTAACCGCGGACTTGTCCACTTCCTGTTACATAGGTAGTTGTAGTGGTTAGGTGAATGAGGCCCATCGGTCCCCTTACATGGAGTTTTCCTGTAGAAATACCCACCTCAGCACCAAGGCCATACTCACCACCATCATGGAACCGAGTGGAACAGTTTACAAAAATTGCTGCACTATCCAGTCCCTTTTGGAAAGTTTGGATCTCCGTTACGTCTTCTGATAGAATACATTCTGTATGACCTGAACTGTATTTCTGAATGTTTTCCATAGCTTCCGAAACAGAGCCAACTAATTTGATGCTGAGTCTTGTATCCAAAAATTCTGAATAAAAATCTTCTTCTGAGGCTAGTTTTGCGGAAGGAAGAAGTTTCTGAATCGATGTATCACCCAAAATTTGAATTCCAGAAGTTTCTAATTGAGAGAGTAAACCTGCGATATTCGGATAATCTTTATGGATAAATAAATTCTCTAGTGCATTGCAGACACCAGGTCGTTGGACTTTGGAATTTACAAGAATCGGCATTACAATCTTTTCGTTTGCAGAGTTCGATAGATAAAGATTGGTCACACCTTTGTCATGTTTGATGACAGGGATTTTACTATTTTCAGAAACAAAACGGATGAGTGCTTCTCCACCACGGGGAACAATCACATCAATTAAATCATCTAATTGAAAAAAAGGAACCATTGCTTCTCTGTTTGTATTCTCTACGAAGGTAACGACATCTTTTTCAACTCCAGGAATTTTAGCTTCTTCGATAGCCCTGTGGAATAAAGAAGTAAGTATCAAATTCGAATGAAAGGCTTCGGAACCACCTCGTAAGATACAAGCATTCCCTGATTTAAAAGACAATGAAGCTATGTCGATGATCACATTCGGTCTAGATTCAAAAATAGTCATGACCACGCCAATGGGAACACGTTTGGTGAGAAGTTCGAGTCCATTGGGAAGGATGGTTCCCCGAACCACTTCGCCTACGGGATCCGGAAGATTTCGAATTTCTTCGATACTTTTGGCCATCGACTTAATTCGTTTGGAATCAAGGAGGAGGCGATCCATCATCGAAGAGGATAAACCTTTCTCCTGACCATTTTTCATATCGATTTGGTTTTTTTCGATGATCGCAGATTCATTTGCCAAAAGTAGTTCTTCCACACGTTTCAGAACTGAGTTTTTTTCTAAAGTGGTTAAACCTTTTAGGCCTCTACTGGCTAACTTGGCTTTCGTTGCCAAAGATTTTGCATAGTTTTTGTTTTCATCTGCCATAGTTTACTCCGTAGGAAAAGAAAAGAAATGGGACTGGATTTCAGAAGCAGTGGGAACACGATGAGCTGAAGTCTGATCCGCAATTAAAGTTCCAAAGTTTTCAACTTCAAAAAACTGAGAGATAGCATGTTTTTTCTCACCATTCACGATTCCCGTTTTGATTCCGTAGGGTAATAAAAGTTTGGCGGCATTGATTTTAGTAAACATACCACCCGTTCCAGGACCAGAAGGACCTGTTGCCAATTTCTCTGTCTCTTCTGTGATCTCGGTAAATAAATCGATTTTAGAATTTTCTTTTAAAAATCCATCTACACCTGTTAGGATAAGAAGAAGGTCTGCTCCCACAATGGAAGCAACAATGGCAGATAGAATATCGTTATCTCCCAAATTAATTTCTTCTGTGGAAACGGAATCGTTTTCATTTACAATGGGAAGGATTCCCCAACCGAGTAACTGACGAAAAGTTTGTTTTAAGTTGGTAAAACTTTTTTCCTCATTCAAATCCTTTCTTCCAAAAAGAATTTGGGCGATTGGTATATTAACACGGCTAAAAAAGCTTTCATAAAGATTAAGGAGTTTGTTTTGACCCATGGCAGCAAACGCCTGTTTTTCGGCAAGAGTGGTTTTTCCATTGAATATAGACCCTGATCCACTTTGTTCCGAAAGAAGTTTTTTTCCTTGGGCAATGGCACCGGAGGAAACAAGGATCACTTCTTTTCCTTGGTCACGTAACATTCGAATGTCACCGACTAAATCATATAAAAAATCATTAATTTTAGATTCTTCACCGGAAACTCGAGCACTTCCGATTTTGATCACAATGAGTTTGGCCTTCTTTATGGAGTCTAAAAATTCCTTACGTGTTTTCATAAACTAACTTTGCTTTTTCAGGGAAAAATACTTTGTCAATGCGTTCGAGTAAGTATTCTAAATTGGATTCTTTGTCGGCAGAAATACAAATGATTTCTCCTAAATGGGAATAGTTTTTTTTGATCTCTTCTGTAAACGTAGGATCATTATCCCAAATATCCATTTTGTTGATGACGATGAGATATTTTTTGTTTAAAAGAGTTTGGTTGTAATTCCCAAGTTCACTTCGTAACATTTCTAATTCTTCTTCGAGTTGTAAATTCCCACCGTCAAAAAGAAAAAGAATCCCTTGGACTCGTTCGATATGTTTGAGAAAACTAATCCCAAGGCCGACACCTCGAGAAGCCCCCTCAATGATTCCAGGAATGTCTGCTACCGTATAACGAAATAAATCTTCATGTCTATGTACCACACCAAGGTTAGGGGAAAGGGTAGTAAAGGCATAACCAGCAATTTTAGGGTGAGCATGGGTGATTTTTGCGAGTAGGGTCGACTTACCGGCGTTAGGAAGTCCTACAATCCCAATGTCTGCGAGTAATTTTAATTCTAATAATAAAGAAAGCTGGCCACCATCTTCTCCGGGTTGGCTGTAGCGAGGAGCTTGTTGGACAGATGTTTTGAAAAATGTATTTCCTTTTCCACCACGCCCGCCCGTAGCAATGGTAAAACTTTCGCCGTCGTGATTGAAATCATAGATGAGTTCCATGGTAACGGAATCAATGATTTGGGTTCCTACAGGTACTTTTAGGATTAAATCCTCACCATTTTTCCCATTTCGATTTTGGCCAAGTCCTGGTTCGCCGTCTTGGGCTGCATACATACGATCGGGAAGGTAGTTTTCCAAAGTCATCATCCGACCTTCAGCAATAAAGATGACATCGCCACCTTTGCCACCGTCACCACCATCCGGGCCACCAAATTCTACAAATTTCTCTTTATGGAAATGGACAGAACCTGCCCCTCCGTGTCCGGCTCGAATTTGAATGGGTACTTCGTCGATAAATCCGCTCATAGTTTCCTTTGGTCAAAAAAAAACCCGTTTAAGGAGATCCTAAAACGGGTTTCGCCTCTCAAATGTATGAGAGGATTACACTTTCGGGTAAACGGAGATTTGTTGTCTTTCTTTAGTTACATGTTCGAAAGTCACAACACCGTCAACAAGTGCATAAAGAGTATGGTCACGACCAATCCCTACATTTTTTCCGGCTTTGTATTCAGTTCCTCTTTGGCGAACAATAATGTTTCCAGCAATTGCTAGTTGTCCACCGTAAACTTTTACACCAAGTCTCTTCGATACCGAATCACGACCGTTCTTTGTGGATCCACCACCTTTCTTTGTAGCCATTGTTTACCCCTTTATTATTTCGTCTTGGATGGAAATCGCTTGGGAATGAGACTGTTCTAAAGATTTTAATCCAAACTCCACCATCGAAAGTAGGCTTTGGTAGCCATCTCTTTGGTGTTTTTTGACTAAAAACGTTACGTATCCGTCTCGTTTTTCTTCCGTTTCCAAACTGTCCTGTGATGCTAAGTAAGAGTGGGCACTCTGAACCAGAGTGGAGACCCCTGCACACAAAAGATTTTCACCTTTCGAACCTAAGTCCTTGGGAGAATGTCCTTCCAGTTGGATTCCTGCGATTTTCCCTCCTAAATCTTTAAAAATCTTACTATAAATCAATTATCCGTTGATGGATACTACTTGGAGTTTTTGGAGTTGTTGTCTGTGACCCCAAGACTTCTTGTAGTTTTTTCTTTTTTTGTATTTGAAACCGTGGATTTTTTCACCCTTGCAGTCTTCTAATACTTTCAAAGTAACTTTGGCACCGGAAAGTGCTGGTGAACCAATGTTCACTTTGTTATTATCGGAAAGGAGTAGGACTTTCGTTTCTACTGTGCTTCCAACCGAGTTTCCTGTTTTTTCTGCGACGAATACCTGGTCAGGAGACACTTTAAATTGTTTGGCTCCAAGTTCAATGATGGCGAACATATAACTATCCTAATCTCTTTCTCGAATGTAGTTCTTACCAGGATTTCTGATGGCCACCTCTTGTCAAACTGAAATCCCCATTTACAGCCTAACTGGATTAGAATTTCTGGTAAAAACAATGGAAATTCGCAACATCGCCATCATCGCACACGTCGACCACGGTAAGACGACACTAACAGATTGTATCCTTCGCCATACGGGCGCCGTAACTGCAAAAGAAGACCGAGAGAGACTCATGGACTCCAACGCATTGGAGCAAGAAAAAGGGATTACCATCCTTGCCAAGAACACTTCGGTAAAATACAAAGGCACTCGCATTAATATCGTAGACACTCCAGGTCACGCGGACTTCGGAGGAGAAGTAGAACGAGTTCTGTCCATGACAGACTGTACACTATTACTTGTCGATGCTTTCGACGGACCGATGCCACAAACTCGATTTGTGCTTGGAAAATCACTCCAACTTGGTCACAAACCAATTGTGGTTGTGAACAAAGTAGACAGAGAGGGTGCAAGACCTGGTTATTCCGTAGACAAAGTTTTTGATTTATTCAGCGACCTTGGTGCAACAGAAGAACAGTTAGACTTTCCTATTGTTTATGCTTCTGCAAAACAAGGTTGGGCGGTAAACCAACTTTCCGAAGTTCCAGGATCAAACATCGAACCACTTCTTGATAAAGTTTTGGAACATGTTGCTGCGGTAAAAAGTGAAAGTGATAAAGCACTCCAATTCCAAGTCACAGCCCTTGATTACAATGAATACGTAGGTCGTATTGCCATTGGTAAAATCTACCAAGGGACAATGAAAAAAGGTGCTGACGTAACACTCGCAAAAACTAACGGAACAACTGCTAATTATAAAATCACAAAACTTTATGGTTACGAAGGACTCACTCGTTACGAAATTGATGAAGCAGGTTCCGGAGACATCGTAGCTATGGCCGGGATTCCAGATGTGTTCATCGGGGATACTGTTTGTGATCTTGGAAATCCACTTCCACTACCTGCGATCCAAGTAGAAGAACCAACCGTTTCCATGTTCTTTATGGTCAACAACTCACCGTTTGCTGGTAAAGAAGGGAAATTTGTTACAACAAGAAACCTTCGGGAACGTTTGGATAGAGAACTTGAAACCAACGTAGCACTTCGTTTAGAAGAAACAGAAGACAAAGATCGTTTTAAAATTTTAGGACGTGGGGAACTCCACTTATCGATCCTCATTGAAAACATGAGAAGAGAAGGATACGAACTCCAAGTATCTCGCCCGGAAGTGATCATCAAACAAAATGAACTTGGTGAAAAAATTGAGCCATACGAAACTCTCGTAATGGATTTACCTGACCAATACTCTGGTGCTTGTATCCAAGAATTGAATCGCCGTAAAGGTGAATTAACAGGAATGGATGCCCATACTTCCGGAATCACTCGTGTGGAATATGTCATTCCGACAAGAGGTCTTATCGGTTTTAGAGGTCATTTTATTTCTGAAACTCGTGGGGAAGGAGTAATGTCTAGCCGTTTCCTACGTTTTGATAAATACAAAGGTGAAATTCCTGGCCGTAAAAATGGTGCTCTCATTTCTATGGACTCTGGCGATTCTACTGCCTATGCTCTTTGGAAGGTTCAGGAACGTGGAGAACTTTTCATTGAACCACAAGTTGCAGTCTATCCAGGGATGATCCTCGGAATGAACAGCCGTGATTCGGATTTAGAAGTAAACCCTGTACGTGAAAAGAAATTAACCAACGTACGTGCTTCTGGTTCTGATGAAGCGATTCGTCTCGTTCCGCCAAAGAAACTGACTTTGGAACAATCCATTGAATTTTTAGATGATGATGAACTTTTGGAAGTGACTCCACAAAGTTTACGTCTTCGTAAAAAGGTTTTGGATGCAAGTATGAGAAAAAGATCGGGTGGTGGTCGTTAGACTTTACCAAACCAAAATCTTTTGAAAGCAAAAAGGGACTAAATTTTTAGTCCCTTTTTTTATGTAATTTTGGTATTTAGAAACCGAGACCTTTGAGTGCATCTCCTGCACCGGGAATCTTTTTTAAAGCGTCTCCAGCTTTTCCTTTAATCACTTCTTTCACCGCACCGCTAACAAGGTCGGAAATGGTTCCAAGACCCACACCAAGTTCCACATTGGGGTTACGAATGTCACCGTAAGTGCGAAATGGTATAAACAGTCTTTCGTTTTTGACAAGGTTTCCTACAATTTTGTTACGAAGGGCTTTTGTGTCTCCTTGACCTTTAGTAACTTGTTTTATTTTTTCATCCACAGAAGCTAAAGATTTTTTGGATTCATCTTCATCATACAACATACCCATTTTCATCTCATGATAGTTCGTTGTTGTAACGATATAAGAACCCTTAGTAATTTGTAAGTCGTAGTTTTTAGTTGGGAACGTTGGTTCATCTAAAAAGGTCACCTTTCCATTGCTATACTCAACTTTGAAGGATACATCTTTTTTAAGTTCTGCTTTTTCCTTCAATTTATCCAGTTTTAGTCCCGCTTGGTTCATCATGGGAAGTTCCCCGGCAATGGCATCAAATGCAGCAAATCCAGAAACAAAGGAATCCTCCTTCATTGTGACTTCATAAATGACTTTTGGATTTACAAGTCCTGTTTTGACAACAAAGGGAACAACTTTCCCTTCCGTTTCTAATAAAAACTTAGCTGCTTCCTTTTTGTTTCTGCCAATGATTGTGACATCGGCGTCAAAATTCACATTCACATTGTTATGTGACTCGAGATCACTTCCATCAATATCAATGTCTTTTAGCTCTAAATCCAATTTTTGAATTTGAATGATCTGTCCTGTTTTGCGCATACTGACTTGAATATTTCCATCTTGGATTCCGACAAGACCCATCTTGATAGCAATCGGAATGTCTTTGATCGAGAATGGTCCAGAAGGTGGGGCACTTGCCTTTTCTTTAGCTTCTTCTTCCTCAGCTGCTTTTTTTTCTGCTAGTGCTTCAGGGGAAAGAGCAGGGTTCTTTTCGCCATCTACAATTTTCGGTGTTTTGAAAAGTGAAGTTAAATTGTTCCCACCATCTTCATTCATAGTCAGCGAAATCTCTGGTTGTTTTAGAACAATTTTATTTACTTTTAAGGTTTTGGTCAGAAGGGCTAAAAAAGAAATTTTAACATCTGCTTTTCCAAGTTGAATGAGACCTTTTGGTTTGGATTTTCTTTCATCGAGAGGTGTACCTTTGTTCGCCACTTCATCCCTTGGTGCAAGGATGATACCTTCAATCTCTATTCCGGAAAGGACATTGACAAGGTTGATATTGACGGATTCTACATGGGCTCGCACATTGATTGCAGATTCGATTTGTTTGACAAGAAAACTGGGAGTGATGAAACTCCCGGCAAATACTAACGCAATGATGACCATGAGAAGGATGCTTGCGAAGACTGCACCAATTCCGTAACCTATCTTTTTCATACTGTCTCCTAATTCTGACACTAAAGAGTGGAATTGAGACTAAGGGGAAATTGGACTCTGTAAAGTAAAAAAGGGAAATAAATTAATTCAGAAAACGAACCGAACTGATAATGTTGGTTAACTGTTGGAAAAGGTCATCTCCCACTTCTTCATCTGAATTGTAAGTGACTAGTAACATTCTAGACCGATTGGCAACCATATAGACCATCCAAACTCGATCTTCCTTTAAAAATTCACAAGCGCGGATGGAAGATCCTTCATTGTTTTCAAAAACAGCTACATTTTCTGCATCATAATCAATTTCATGGATTTTTAAATAGTTTTCTAATTCTTGGTCAACATTGAAATCTTCTAATTTAGATTCAAAAGCATAAACTTGTAAGGCACCACCACCATCCGGATGGAAAAAGGCAGGTATTTCCTCGACAACCATATGTTCCCAAGTCGCAGGAAACAGAAAAGAATACCATCCTTGAGGTGATCGAAATTGTTTGTACATGGGTTTTGTCATCGGAAATCCCTTTTCTTTCCAATAAATCTTTGGAGTAATGGCAGTAAATGATTTTCAAAAGAAAATGGTATTTCCTATTATTTAGTCTTCTCATTTCCACCAGCTTTTTTGGAAGTCTTTGGGCACAAGTTTCGGGATATGAATCGGCTTACCCTTCAGCGTATTTGTTGGGACTTTCTTCGTCGGGAGTGGTTACAAAAAATTCAATGGGAAGTATTTATGGAAATACTGCATTTCTTTCCAATCAAACTAAACATATCGTAGATGCGGGCGTAAACGGAAGTTATGCGAATCCAAAAGTATCTCCATTATACCTCTCGGGTGCTCTTTACTTTTCTTATTCTGATTCCTTAGGGTTTGGATTTCGCGGTAAACCTGTTTTTTTACGATCCTTTCCTGCGGATGAAAGATTTTCTAATTATGCCTTTCAAGGTTTTGTTAGTTGGAAATGGAACGAATATCTATCCTTTGCTTTAAATTTAGGACCAGGAATTTCTGGACGTATCGGAGGGTATAGTTCCTATTCTTGGAATCTATCAGCTTCTACAGCCATTCAATATGGAAACTTCCGAATGGGGTTAATATTAGAATCACCGGGAAGTTACCGTTTTGACAAGTATTTGGGATCAGAAAAACTAAAAGAACGCCTCCCGGAACGACTGCTAGTGGGCGTCGGATATAAAATTACGGAATCCATAGATCTACAAATGGAAATACATCGTACTTTTTTTGAACGATCTCAGATTTCTGTAAATGGGGGAGATAACTCTTTTCATTACCCGATTCGCACCATGTATGCAGGTAACGTCGGTTTAGCGATCGGTAAAATCGAATCCTTCCAGGTTCTCACGGGTTTTGGACGTGAGTTTCGGGCGGACTCTGCCCTTAGAGGATTTTATACGGCTTCCATTGGAATTGCCGGTTCCTTCTTTCCTTCCGAGTTAGGGGAAGGGTATTTGTATTCTGTTTCTCTCCAAAGATCAGGTTTAAGTGTGCCTGAAAGAGAGGGAGCAGAGACCCGAGCTGCTGCTCAAATCCAAATTCAGTTCCAATGAAGAACACCATTTGTCTAGATTATAAGCAATATGGATGGTTTCCATAAATGCTTTCTATCCCTTTCGCTGAAGTTTGGAACAAAATGTAGAGAATTATAGGATATTCTGACTTCTTTAGGCGAGATGCACTGTCGGTACGATACTTGCATCTAAATCAGAAAGGTATCCTATATGGTTGATTTCAAAGTTTCCAAACGAATGCTCGTCAACTTCCGCGGACAAAACAAAGTCGTGGGAGGATTAACAGACAAAGATAAAATTGCGATCCTTCTCTACATATCCAAAGAATTTGCTAATTTAGATAGAGAAGACCAACTCTTTTCCAAAGTCATCCTGATCTGTCAGGAGATCTTTGAATCAGATAATACAACACTCCGACTTTGGGATGGAGAATATCTAGTCCCCGTTAAGTTTGTCAAAGAAACAGAACCTCCTCGTCGCAATCTGGTGATGGGCGAAGGTTATTCTGGTTCTGTATTTGAAACCAAAGAACCAGTGCTTGTTAATGATCTCACTCGTTCCGCCCATTTTTTTGATGAGGGAGAAAAAACAAAATCGGTTATGTGTGTTCCGATTATGCAAAAGGAAGAAATTCTTGGAACACTGGCTGTAGAAAGTGAACGAGAAAATTTTTATATCATCGATGACTTAGAAATTTTAGAAGCACTTACTTCTCAGCTAGCACTTGCCCTTTATGGGGTAAGGCTGATTGAAGGGCTTGTAACTGCAAGAGCTAGAGAAGCTGCCATCTTAAACCAACTAGAATGGGATTTGAAAATGGGTCGCAATGTCCAAAGCCAAATCCTACCTCAAGATCTAAGTGCTTGGAATGGAATCTATTTTGCCAGCCATTATGAACCTATGGCGGAAGTGAGTGGAGACTTAGTTGATATTGTAAGACAAGGTCATTCCTTAACAGCAATTAACATCGATGTTTCGGGACATGGAATCCCAGCTGCTCTTGTGACTATGGCCATCCACCACCAATTTCGTAGGTCGGTTATGGCAGGTCTTGGGCTTACAGAAATTATGGAAGAACTGGGTGAAAAACTAAGAGAACAACTCCCCGAATCTACATATTTCACCGCTTTTATGGTTCGAATTTTTAGTGATTATACTTTTGGATACGTGAATGCAGGCCACCAACGGATGTTACATTATAAAGCAGCTGATGATACCTTCATTCAGTACGATACCAAAGGTGTACCTCTAGGAATTCTTCCTGTTAGAAAAATTGATTATGAAGAAAAACAAGGTAAGTTGGAACCAGGTGACTTTTTACTACTGATCTCCGATGGATTTAGCGAACAGAGAAATCATTTAAAGGACGAGGTAGGAGTCGATCGAATTTTAACTTGGTTACAGGATGAAAGGGAACGCCTGGTTATGGAAGGTCGTGGAAAAGTAGATCTTAAAAAACTGGCTAATTCTTTTGTAGAACGATTTAGAGCTTACCAAGGGGAAGTTCCCAATGGGGATGATTTAAGTTTTCTTTTTCTTTATTGTGGGGATTCAATTCCAGAGGCTTCGCATTACATACAAATGGCGAAACAGTCCAATTCGAAGATGAAAATGGAAGAGGCATATGCCCAAGCCCTCAAAGCCTTTAGTATAGATTCCTCTCTCAAAGAAATTCTGGTATTTTTAGGGAAAATGTATTACCGAGACGGAAAATACCACGAAGCCATTCGGTATTTAGAAGAGTATTTACGAACCTCGGGAGATAATACAGCCGCGTCACACTTTATGATGGGGCGAGCCTATTACAAAGCAGGGATGATTTCGGAAGCAAAACGCGCGTTAAAGATGGCTCTTTCGAGTGATCATAGTTTTGCAAAAGCTAGTATCTTACTAGCACAATGTTATTTGAAAGAAAATGCGAAACCAAAAGCAATCAAAGTATTGCAACAAGGCGTAAAAAATACACCTCAAAGTTTGGAATTAAAAACCTCTCTTTTAAGGTTAGAATCACATTCGCAGAAAGTCGGTTAAGGAAAATATATGAAACAGTTTGGAAAATTACTACTTATTTTGATTCTCCTAATTGCCTCCAATATTGGGGCAGAAGAATCCACAAACGCAGAGAGTTTGGAAACCTTGGCAAAGGAAATGGCAAGTATCAAATCTTCCCTTGCAGAAACAAAACTTGCACTTGAGACCACCAAACAAGAAGCAAATTGGGTATGGACTTGTATTGCAGCTTTTCTTGTGTTTTTTATGCAAGCTGGTTTTGCCTATGTAGAAGCCGGATTTACAAGAGCTAAAAATGCAGTGAATATTCTAATGAAAAACTTCTCTGATTTAACGGTGGGAGCGATTGCTTATTGGGTAGTTGGTTTTGGGATTATGTTCGGCCCACAAGTTCTCACAGGATTTGGAGTGGGAGTTCCCTCCTTCGCAGAGAGTTTGATCAATACGGAAGATGGAAATATGGATCCTTCTAAGTATACCTTCTTTATCTTCCAAATTGTTTTTGCGGCGACGGCAGCAACGATTGTTTCGGGAGCGATGGCAGAGCGAACTAAGTTTTCAGCTTATTTGTTATTTTCCATTGTCATCACTGCCTTTATTTATCCAATCTTTGGATCATTTGCCTGGGGAAGTCTCTTTGGAATTTCTAGCGGATTTTTAGAAACCCTCGGACTTGGTGGTGGAGAAGGAGTTGGATTTCATGATTTTGCTGGATCTACTGTGGTACATAGTGTAGGAGCTTGGGCAGGTCTTGCTGGTGCACTTGTGGTGGGGCCGCGGATGGGAAAATTCCAAACAGATGGAAGAGTTTACCCGATTTTAGGACACAATATGTCTATGGCGGCTCTTGGAGTTTTTATCCTTTGGTTTGGTTGGTTTGGGTTCAATCCAGGTTCTACTACTTCTATTGAGGGTGGTAGTTTTGCTCGCATAGCAGTAGTTACTCATATGGCTGCTTGTGCTGGTGCGATTTCCGCCATGGTTCTCACTTGGCTTCTGTTTAAAAAACCAGAGATTGGTCTGACCCTAAACGGTGGGCTTGCTGGTCTTGTGGCTATCACCGCTCCTTGCGATGTTGTGAGTATCACGGGAGCAGTTTGTATTGGAGCAGTCGCCGGAGTCCTTGTGATTGTTTCCGTTCTCTTTTTAGACAAAATCAAAATTGATGACCCTGTAGGTGCGGTTTCGGTTCACGGGGTTTGCGGCGCTTGGGGAACACTTGCAGTGGGACTTTTCAGCTTAGACACAGGCCTTTTTTCTGGTGCTGGATTTGCTCAATTTGCGGCACAGGCCATCGGTGTTGTGACTGCCTTTCTATGGGCTTTCCCGACAAGTTTTGCCGTATTTTATATCATCAAAAAGACAATTGGACTTCGAGTTTCTGAAGAAGAAGAATTGTTAGGTTTGGATATTTTAGAACACGGAAACGAGGCTTACCCCGTTTCCAAATAGTCCTTGACCCTGGGCTTTCTGTATGGGAAGCCTAGGTTGTGTTTCGTTTTCTCCCACTAACCTGCCTTCTTTTATTTTTCTTTGGTTGTTTTGAATATGAAGAGACCATTCTTTTCCGAAAACAAAGTTCGGGAACAGTCGAAATCTCCTATACAGTCCCCCTAAAAAAAGATTCCAAAGACTCCCTCATCAAATTCCTTCCAACTTCTAAAGAAGAAATCATCACCTCTGTCAAAAAAAAATCGAATAACAATTTGCAGGTTAGGGACTTTACTTTTCGTGAATTAGAAAAATCAGAAACAACGGATATGTATTTCAAACGAAAGGGAAAGGTTTCTTACAAATTGGATTTTGAAGATCCAATCCATTTGGAAGGTGTTCTCATTGGAACTTTTTCTATCAAATCGAAACCAAGGTCCTTGGTTGTGAAAAGAGATTTCCTCAACCTAACAGACAGTACAACTATCGATGCGGGTGCTGGAGAAAAGAAAATCATTTCGGAAACATCTCGACTCCTACGCGAAGGTCGAATCCAATTTAAAGTTTTGTTTCCAAAGGATTCGGAATGTAGTTCGAATCGAGGGTTTATTGGTCTTGGAAATTTAACTTACCAAATACCCCTTCAAGAAACCTTAGAAAATCCTGACTTTAAAACATGGGAATACAAAATTCGATTTTTCTAAACGAGTTTGAGTTCTCTTGCGGTTTTGATAAATAGTTCAAAACCATCTAGGTTCCTTTGTTCGGGAATATAGTGTAACTCTTGTTTGAGGTAACGATCTGTTACTGCAATCGGAAGACGTTTTTCCTCTTTGATAATAGAATCCAAATCCTTTAATCCAAATTCCAAAGCGGAAAGGAAAAGTCTGTCATCCCAAACCTTTCCTTTGGGGAAGGCCCAGAAGGCGAAACAGAAATAAAGTCCTGTTGACTGGTTCCACCATTCCGCAAGGTCTACCACTTGGTATCCGGGAACTGGGGTTTGTAATAGTGCATGGTCTCCAAATAAAAGATGAGACCCCTGACCCTTGGCCATCATCTCTGAAATTTCGGATGCAGGAGTGGGTATGACTTCCACCAATTTTCCGAACTCGCGAAAGAGTAGGCATTGGAGAAGGGCCACACTGGAACGGGAACCTTTGTCTGTATATACAACCCTCGGAAGTCCAGGTTCAGATTCATGTCGAAAGAAAAGTACAGAACGAACCACATCTCTTGCACAGACTCCGACTACTTTTGTGTAGTCTAAAACCTCATGATTTCTTTCACATTCAATAGAAGATACGAGGGCACAGTCCAATTCTCCTTGTTTTAGGAGTTCGATGAGGACACTAGGGTTCTCATAAACTGGTATAAATCCGGAAGTTCTCTCAAAATAGAGGGTTAGGGGGCGGGCATTCAGGTGTTTTACGATGCCTATTTTCATTATCTAGTATCCCTTATAAAAAACAACTTGTCAGAACGAGAAAAGAGTGTCGAATCACTTACGAGGACAAATTGGACTTTCGAACATCTTTAAACACAATCGGTGATGCCGAATTTGAATTCATTAAAAATTTAGTGTACAAACAAGCTGGGATTTTTTTAGCACCACATAAAAAAATCATGGTCCAGTCTAGGCTCAATGCACGCCTCCGTACTTTGGGAATTGCTAGTTTTGAAAACTATGTAGCTAAACTTAAACTAGACCCTAAATTTGCGACGGATGAGATGCAAGAGCTCATCAATCGCATAACAACAAACAAAACGGATTTTTTTCGAGAGAACCACCATTTTGAATTTTTAAAAAACCAATACTTTCCTGCCCTAGAACAAGCAAGTGCCAATGGTGGATCAAAAACTTTGCGTATATGGTGTTCAGCTTCTTCCACCGGGGAAGAACCGTATTCTATCGCCATCAGTGTTTATGATTATTTCAATTCGAAACCCGGTTGGAATTGTAAAATCTATGCCTCTGACATCGATACACAGGTGATCGCCACGGCAAAAAAAGGACTCTACCGAGACGAGAGACTGGAGCCGGTATCAGAAGCTCTCAAAGCAAAACATTTTATCAAAACGATAGAAAAGGACCACGTTTTCTACGAGGCAAAACCACATCTAAAAGCGCTGATTGATTTTAGACAAATTAATCTTTTGCATTTTCCTTTTCCCATTACGGATAAGTTGGATTTGATTTTTTGTAGGAATGTGGTGATTTACTTTGATAAACAAACCCAAAAAACGCTATTCCAGAATTTTGAAGTGAGTCTGAAACCAAAGGGATATTTAATCCTTGGTCATTCGGAAACTATGTTTGGAATCTCAGATAGTTTCAAATTCTTAGGACATACAATCTACCAAAAGAAAGACTAAAAAATTTAGTCTTCTATCTGCCAAAGTTTTTTTAGATCATCCCACATTTGGTAGGGTTCATAGATTACGATCCTTGTATTGGAAAGTACATCTAAGAATCCTGCCTCATTGGGAAACCTAGGAACAATATGTTCATGGATATGGGGAATGGATCCGCCACTATTTTTTCCTAAGTTATAACCAATATTAAACCCTTGAACCCGCCATTGTTTCTCTAGTATCCTCATTGCTTTTTGGGTGAGTTTATGGATGTCGAGTGCTTCTTCTTCTGTCAGCTCTAAGTAGTGGATGATATGACGTTTGGGAAAGATGATGATGTGACCCGGATTGTAGGGGAAAAGATTGACTGATACAATCGAAAGGTCTGTCTCTGCGATGGTAAGATTGGGAACAATTTCGTTTTTATCGCGAACACCACAAAGAATGCAGTCCACGTTGGGTCTGTCCCCTTTAGCATAACCCAATTTTCCTATGCTGAACAGGTTTTTTCTAATAGAATGTTCTTCATAGGAACTCATTTGTACTTTCAATCTCCCTAAAGGATTAAAGGATTGCAAGGATTTTGGCAAGTATACAGTAAGAAAGTAACAGTGTCAGAATCTCCTCATATTCCCGTACTTCCTGGCGAAGTCATCGATTTACTCCAAAAAACGGATTCATCCGAGCCCCAGTGGTTTCTGGATGGAACTGCAGGTGAAGGTGGTCATTCCAAACTGATCCTAAAAACATTCCCCAAGGCCCACCTGATTCTGATCGATCGTGATGCAATTATGTTGGAAAGGGCGAAAAAAGAAATCCTTTCCGTTGTTGGCTCTCTCGACCGGGTCCATCCTTTTCAAATGAATTTTTCAGAAGTAGACAAAGAACTTTTGGATTCATTAGAATGTCCGGGCCTTGATGGAGCCCTTGTGGATTTAGGAGTTTCGCTCTTTCATTTCCTGCATTCAGGAAGAGGGTTTACTTTTAAAAATGATGAACCACTCGATATGCGACTCGAACCCCAAGTAGGACAAAAAACTGCAGCCGATGTTGTGAACTACAGTACCGTCCTCCACTTAAAAAAAGTATTTTGGGAATACGGAGAAGAACGTTGGGCTTTAAAAATAGCAAATAACATTGTACAGTCGAGGCATAAAAAAAAATTCGAAACGAATACAGATCTTGTCAAACTTGTCGAAGCTTCCATCCCGAGAAAGTTTTGGCCCAAAGAATCCCACCCAGCCACTCGGATTTTTCAGGCTCTACGGATTGAGGTCAACGAAGAACTGTTACATGCTGAAAAGGGAATTCGAGCTCTTTCTGAAGCCTTAAAAATAGGGGGAGTTCTTACCTGTATTTCTTTCCATTCGTTAGAAGATAGGATTGTAAAATGGACCTTTCGCGACTTAAAATCTACAGATAATTTTGAAATCCTGACCAAAAAACCCATCCTTCCTACAGACACAGAAATCAGGGAAAACAGGGCTTCTCGATCTGCAAAATTACGGGGTATTCAAAAGATAGAACCGATATTGAATAAGAGATGGGAAAAATGAAAGGAAACATACGTAACATTCCAAATCAAGTTTTGGGTTTTTTTTCACCCTTAAAACCTCTTGTGGTTTTATTTCCTTTCCTTATGTTTTTTTACTCCATTGTTTGGCAAGGATTGGCAAAAGCAAAACTGAACCGACAAATCCATGAACGAACTTCTACCAAAGAAGAACTGAAACGTAAAAATGATGAATTAAAAATTGGAATTGTTGCTTATACTTCCGCAGAACGAATTGAAACCCTTTACCGTAGAACTTACCAATTCCTTCCCATTAGTTTGGGCAATCGCACAGTGACGATAGAGCTTCCTCCGATTCCTGAAGAGGGGCAATCAGAAAAAAAATGAAATTATCAGAAATCATCAAACGGATTCCCGATGTAAAACTCATCAAAGGGGAAAATTCTCTAGAAGTGGAATATATTTGGGGAGATAGTCGCAAATTAAAACAAAATGATATCTTCGTTCTTCCTGAAGATACAATAGAAAACCAAGAATCCTTTCTTAAGATGGCAGCAGAATTTGGCTCTCAAGTGGTTCTTATTTCTAAACGCCACTTAAAATTAAAGGGTCTAGAATTATTTTCTGCGATCCTTGAAACAGAGGATTCTGTGGGAGAAGCACATGGTAAAATTGCTTGCCTACTTGCTGGAAACCCAGCCAAAAAAATGAAACTAGTTGCCATAACAGGAACTAACGGCAAAACTTCTTTAACATTTATTCTTTTTCACCTAGCAAGAAAAGTTGGTAAAAATGCTGCTCTTATCGGAACTGTACAAATCCAAATTATGGATCGGGTTTTAGAATCGGGATATACAACACCGGATGCTTCTTCTTTGAATCTTCTCCTCAAACAAATGTTAGAAGAAGGAATTGAATACGTATTTATCGAAATGAGTAGCCATGGTTTGAAACTGGGACGAGTGGCTGGACTTGAAATCACTTGTGCAGGTTTTACAAACCTAACACAAGATCATTTGGATTTTCATTCAAATATGGATGATTATTTTGAAAGTAAGTTTAAAATTTTCCAACTCTTAGAACAATCCTCTGTGAAAAATAAATTTGGACTTGTGGCAGGGGATGTTCCTTTCGGAAAAGAAATGGTCCAAAAGATTGCCGATGCCAAACTAAAATCACCAATTTATATCTTTGGAAAGTCGGGAGAATTCAATTTCTCTAACACAAAACTTTCTCTTTTAAATAGCGAATACAGATTTCATAAAAAAGCAAAAAATTTACCTTTTATAGAAGTCCGTAGTATCAAAACAAACTTACTTGGAAATTTTAATGTTTTTAATACTTCCTTTGCTTTAGCCATTGCATATGAATTAGGATTTCCATGGGAAGAAGTGATCTCTTGTTTAGAAAAAATCCCTACAGTTCCCGGTCGATTCCATGTGGTTCCTTTTCCTGATCGTTCTCGGATTGCAGTTGTGGACTATGCACATACACCCGATGCTTTGGAAAATATATTAAAAAGTTGTGTGGAAATTGCTCCCAAACAATTGATTTGTTTATTTGGTTGTGGGGGAGATCGCGATCGCACCAAACGACCGCAGATGGCACGGATTGCCGAAACTTTTGCAGATTTTGTCATTCTCACTTCTGATAACCCAAGAACCGAAACTCCAGAATCCATTTTGGACGAAATCGAATCTGGGTTTTCTCGTGGATTCCAAAGGTATGAAAAAATCACAGACAGAAGAGTGGCGATCCAAAGGGCTGTTGGACTCCTCGAACGAGATGGAATTTTGGTGGTTGCCGGAAAAGGCCATGAAACTTACCAAATCGTTGGCAAAGAAAAAACGAAATTTGTAGACTTCGAAGAGATAGAGAAAGCTTTTCAAAATTTAGGACTTTAGGTCGATAGGGGAAAACAATGTTCCAGTGGATTTATGAATCGTTCGGAAACGATTATGGTTTTTTACGAGTTTTTAGTTATGTTACCCTTCGTGCCATGATGGCGGGTCTTACTTCTATGTTTATTACCTTTCTTTTCGGAAAGGCTCTGATTTCCTTTCTTCTTTCCTTAAAGTTTCGGGAATCAGTTCGTAACGATGGTCCGCAGTCTCATGCTGCCAAATCAGGCACTCCAACGATGGGAGGGCTTATTATGATTCTCTCACTTACCATCTCTACTCTGTTATGGGGGAATCTATCCAACTTTAATGTTTTATTACTTCTTGTGTCAGCCATCTTATTTGCAGGCCTTGGCTTTACCGATGATTACATGAAGTCGGTAAAAAAAATCAAAGGAGGGATGAGAGCTAGAACGAAATTTCTTGTGACCATTTTCTTTGCAGTTTCCATAACCACTCTTTACTTTTACTTTACCGGTAAATCAAACTTGATTGCTACCAAAGGTGTAGTTTTTACCATCACCGATTTGTTTTTACCTTTTGTCAAAGGCCCTGTTTGGAATTTAGGATATTTAGCGGTTCCTTTTGCTATTATTGTGCTAATTGGAAGCTCTCATGCAGTCAACCTAACTGACGGACTGGATGGACTGGCCTCGGGAACGGTTGTGATTGCAACTGCAACCTTTGCATTAATTTCCTATGTCTCAGGAACCCCATCGGCTGCAAATTATTTACACATTCCTTACCTTCCTGGTTCTCATGAATATGCGGTTTTCCTTGCGGGACTTTCTGGTGCTTTACTTGGATTTTTGTGGTTCAATTGCCATCCTGCTCAAGTTTTTATGGGCGATACAGGATCCTTATTTCTTGGATCCACTCTTGGCCTTGTTGCTATTATGTTAAAAAAAGAAATCCTTCTTGTGATCCTTGGTGGAATTTTTGTCGCAGAAGCTGTGAGTGTAATTTTGCAGGTAGGTTCATTCAAACTCACTGGAAAACGAATTTTTAAAATGGCTCCACTTCACCATCATTTTGAATTGTCAGGTTGGTCCGAAGAAAAAGTTGTGATTCGTTTTTGGATCATTGGAATCATACTTGCCATTGTTACCTTGTCTACGTTGAAAATCCAATAACCAAATACACCAAACGACAGTTATGGAAATTTACCGGTCAATACAAAACCTCTTTCGCTTTGGAAACTCGAGGTTTGATGGGCCAGTGCTTTATGGGATTTTTTTTCTTTTTGGAATGGGAATTGTCATTATGTACAGCGCTTCTGTCATTCCCGCCGAACGAGAGTTTTCGGATTCTAATTATTACCTAAACAAACAACTTATTTGGGGAATACTTGGAATTTTTAGTTTTTTAGTTTTTAGCCAAATTCCCTATCAATTTTTAGTGCGTTGGTCTTTTGTATTTTCTGTCCTTAGTTTGTTATTGTTAATTTCTGTTTTTATTCCAGGCCTTGGAAAGTCTGTGGGAACTAGTTATGGAAGAAGTTTCAATCGTTGGATCCAAATTGGGGGAATTCAAATCCAACCCTCTGAATTTTCAAAGATTAGTATTTTACTTTTTTCTTCTTATTTCTTTTACAATTTTGATTTTAAAAAAGTAAAATGGGATAGAAAGAAGATTGTTTCGGTATTATTGATTTTTGCTACTTTAGTTCTTATTGTCATTGAACCTGCCTTTGGTACTACTATCGAACTTCTTCTCGTATTATTTTTCTTTGTCCTACTCGCTGGATTTCCGATGAAACGTCTTTTCATTCTTGGAGTATCGGTATTGCCGCTACTTGTAGTTCTTGTGACCCAAGTAGGATACCGTAAAAAACGTTTAGAGATTTGGCTTGATCCCTATAAATTTCGATTTGATGAAGGCCACCAACTGGTTACCAGTTTTCGAGCTTTTTTTGATGGCGGAAGTTTTGGGCGTCCCGTAGGTTCCGGTTATGCTCATCGGTATTTAGCCTATAGTCATACTGACTTTGTGATGGCATCCTTTGTGGAAGATTTTGGATTTTTAGGATTTTTATCTTTTCTTCTTGTGGTAATTTTTCTCCTGGTTCGCATCTATTTTTTACTGAAGCGTACAAAAGATAAACTTGGGTTCTTCTTAGGATCCGGGATTCTTATTTTATTTGGATTCCAAACGATTTTGAATCTTTTTGTTGTGACTGGAATTGTTCCTGTCACAGGTATTTCTCTTCCTTTTTTAAGTTACGGAGGATCCTCACTCATAACAATTTTTATCTTGTTCGGAATTCTTGCCAACATCACGAGTAAAGAGAATTTGGTATTATGAGTGGATCTGTTTTAATTGCAGCCGGCGGAACCGGTGGTCATATATCTCCCGGAGTTGCCCTTGCTGAAGTTTTGGCAGAAAAAATTTCTAACTTTGGGTTTGAGGCGGTCTATCTGCATTCCCTTGTGCGTAACAAAGACAATCCCGATCTTTTAAATCCACCCTGCACAGTACTTTGGCATAATGTCCCACAGTTAGGTGGTCTAAAAACCATTATTTATCCGTTTTTATTTCTGTTTCCTTTCATTAAAACCATTCTACTATTTCATAAATTAAAAGTTCGGGCCGTGATCGGAATGGGTGGGTATTCGAGCCTCCCATCCATCCTTTATGCGATTCTATTCAGAAAACAGTTGTATCTTTGTGAACAAAACTGTGTTCCAGGAAAAATCACTCGGATTTTTGCTAAGTTTTCTAAAAAAATTGCCTTTAGTTTTCCTTTGACTGAAGAGTATTCTATTTCCGGAAAAACCATTGGGAATCCAATCCGAAAACGTGTGATCCCTGAAACCTTAAACATCCGCCAAAATGAAAATCTACATGAAGGAAAAAAGAATACGGTTAATGTTCTTGTTCTCGGTGGATCCCAAGGTGCCAGACAACTAAACCAAATGATTCTCAAGACCATGGAAAATCCGGAAATTGCTTCCAAATATAAATTTCGACTCCTCACAGGTACTTCGTTATACGAAGAAACCAAAAATAAATCTGATGGAAATGCTGAAATTATATCCTATGCGAATGATATGAAACCCAATTACGAATGGGCCAATATCGTTGTGGCCAGATCAGGAGCAGGTGTTCTTGCGGAATGTTTAGTTTTTGGTTTACCGATGATTCTCATTCCTTATCCTTATGCTGCAGACAACCACCAAAAAGAAAATGCCAATTATATAGAATCACAAGGAGCAGCGGTATCTATCCATTCCACTTCGGATGATCCGACAAGACTTGTACAAATTCTACTCGGGTGGAAAGACCATTCAGAAATCCTCAGAGAAATGGGACATACATCTTTATCTCTCTCTAATGTGAATGCAGCTTACCAAACTGTTTCTTATTTTTTTTCTGACAAAGTTTGAAGTTTTAAACTGATGAAAGGTCCGATTTTATTTTTAGGAATTGGTGGAAGTGGGATGTCTAGTCTTGCGCATATGGCGCTTGATTTAAATATTCCGGTTCTTGGTTACGATCAAAAGAATTCAGAAACAACGGCATTTCTTGTAGAACGGGGAGCATCACTTCAGAATGATATTTCCAAAATTCCTTTAGACGGAATTGAAATGGTGGTTTATAGTTCTGCCATCAATGATAAACACAAACAAGTGTTTGATGAAATTAAGGGAAAGAACATTCCTCTTAAACATAGATCAGAGTTTATGCACCTGTTGGTTTCGAACCAACAATCCATATCTGTTGCGGGAAGCCATGGCAAAACTTCTACTACCACCATGGTCTCTCAAATCCTCTCAGAAGTCGGAATGGATCCCACAATTATGATTGGTGGTGATACAAGCCTTCTCGAAAAACGCGGAGGAAAAATCGGGAAGGGAACGTTTGCGGTTTATGAATCGGATGAATCGGATGGTACTTTCTTAAAACACAAAGCTTCCATTCGACTTTTAACAAATATTGACAATGACCATCTTGATTATTATAAAACAAGAGAACGTTTAGAGGACGCATTTTTCGAATATATGGCATTCGACAGCGATGGAATTGCTGTTTTATATGCCCATGATCCTGGAATTCGGGATGTGCTTTTACATAAAACTAAAAATATTTCCTTTTCGCCTAACTTTCATCTCTATCTTTGTATGGAAGAACCAGATACAAAATCCGACTGGTTTCTGAAACTCAAATCCAAACTAGCAGACCAACTCATTCCCGTTGTCTATCGAATTAAAGATGACACCTTAGAGTTTAATTTCGCTGAGTTCGGATTTCTTTCTTTAAACTTACCTTATCCAGGTATTCATTATCTGACCAATGGACTTGTTGCTGTGATCGGCGCTTATGTTTCGGGTGTTTCACCGAAACTGTCCACTGAAATTCTATCCCGTTATATCGGGGTGAAACGTAGACAAGAGGTTTTGGGGAATTGGAAAGGAATCACTGTTATGGATGACTATGGCCACCATCCCACAGAAATTGCCATGGTGATCCGATCTTTGCAAAACAAATTGAAATCGAAGGGAAGGCTTGTGGTTCTTTTCCAGCCACATCGTTATACCCGCACACAGTTGTTATTGGAAGATTTGGCTAAGTCTTTGGCAATAGCAGAAATTCTATTTTTGCTTCCTATCTATTCCGCAGGGGAGAGTCCGATACCGGGAATCTCTCATGAATCTTTTATTCCCTTCTTAAAGAAAGAAAACACCCAGTTTTTAGACGGAGTGATCGAAAAGGATTTGGTCTCCATCAAATCCAAATTAGAAACAGGAGACATGTTACTTTGTTTAGGTGCCGGAAATGTAAGAGATTGGGGACTTCAGTTACTAAAAAACTAAAAATCGCTGTTATTAAAGATCATGGAAGAGGGAACTTACATCTTCTAAAGTCCCCTTAAAATTCATATGCCCCATTTTCCTTCCCGGCTTAGCTTCCATTTTTCCATAAAGATGGAGTTGGTATCTATCATCTTTTAAAAGAGAACGAGCGATGGACAAACTTTCCGCATATTCATTTCCTAAAATATTTTTCATTAAGGTTGGCTTTGGCCTAACATCCGTTGGAGGTAGATTTCCCGTAATCGCCAAAACGTGCAATTGGAACTGGGAAAAACTTTGGCAGTCTTGAGTGAAATGGCCCGTATTATGGGGTCTTGGAGCAAATTCATTTAGATAAATTTGGTTCTCTTTTAAAAAGAATTCCACACCCATAGTGCCAACGTAACCCAATGATTCGGCAAGTTTGGAGGCCATCTTAATGGCTTCTAAATTAAGGCCAGTTGGAATTCTTGCTGGATAAATAGAAAGATCTAATATATGGTTTTTGTGTTCATTTTCCACAGCACCATAACAAACGATTTCACCGTTTTGAAAACGTGTGAGGATGATACTGATTTCTTTTTGAAAAGGAATAACTTCTTCTACAAGATATTCTTCCTCTCCTTTAAGAAAGGCATTTTCTAAAAATACTTTGTAATCTGTTTCATCCTTAATCTTCACCTGACCTTTTCCATCATACCCAAAACGAAGTGTTTTGATAATCCAGGGATAGGAAATGGCTATGTTAAATTTTGACGTTTCCTTCGTTAGATGAAAAAATTCTGCTGTTCGAAAACCTAATTTTCGAAAGTGAGACTTTTCCAAATACCGGTCTTGGGCAATGACAAGGGCCTTTGGTGGTGGGAAAATGGAGACATTTTTAGTCTCTGATTCCAAATATTCCAAGGTAGATTTAGGAATGTTTTCAAATTCAAAACTCAAAACATCAATTTTAGAAAGAAATGTTTTTAAGTCAGAGAGTGATTCGTAAGAACCAACTGTGGCAACTGCCCCCGCTTTTTCAGAAGGGGAATTTTTATCAGGAGAGTAACAAAAAAATTCATAACCGAGTGGCAGAGCTTCTAGACACATCATCTGACCCAACTGGCCTGAACCCAAAACGCCAATTTTTAAATTTTGAATTTCTTTAGAGGAGTTGGTCATTTTTAGATAGTGCTAACCTACGATTGTTGTCTGCATAAGATTCTAATTTTTGATGTAAAGAGGAATCAACTAAAGAGAGGATACGAACGGCAAGTAACCCTGCATTTGCGGCTCCACTGGTTCCAATGGCCAAGGTGGCAACAGGAACTCCTTTGGGCATTTGTACTATGGAAAGTAAACTATCCATTCCATTTAAAGCCTTAGATTGAACTGGAACACCTAACACGGGCAATGTTGTAAGAGAAGCAGTCATTCCTGGCAAATGGGCAGCACCTCCGGCACCAGCAATGATCACACCAAATCCATTTTGTTTTGCTGTTTTTGCAAACTCTACCATCCGTTCGGGAGAGCGGTGTGCTGACACAATTTCTTTTTCAAAAGGAATTCCAAACTCGGTCAAAATATCACAGGCTTCCTTCATGGTGTCCCAATCAGAATGTGATCCCATAATGACAGCTACTTTTGGTAGATTTGTAGGCATACGTTGAATCTAAGAATAGCCATTTCTTCATCAACCCTTAAATGTTTCTAAGGCCAACACAATTCTTTCCATTTTCATAGACCTTGATCCTTTCACAAGTATTACCGATTTTTTGGGCACATTCACTTTTACAAACTGAATGAGGTCTTCGACTTCAGTAAAACATTTGGCTCCGGTAACCTTTTTTACCATAGGTTTTGTCTCTTCGCCAAACCCAAGTAAGATTCCTTTTCCCATTTTCTGAATTTCCTTTCCCACTTCTTCATGGTAGTATTTTGAAAATTTCCCGAGTTCCTTCATAGAACCAAGAATCCAAACGATATTTTGATTTTTAGCAAATTGATCGGCTGCTCCGATACTTGATAACATTGATTCCGGATTGGCATTATAACAATCATCGATGATAGTAAAATATCCCTTGTTTAGATTTAATCTTTTGTCTGGACTTTTGTAATTTTGAATGGTCTTTATGATTTGTTCTGGTTCAATTTGGAAATGTTCTCCAACAGAAAGCATTCCTCGAACATTACTCAGAAGTTTTGATCCAGGAAGTTTCCAATGGATTTCCGTTGTTTTCCATTCCAGTAGAAATCCATTGGGTTCTACTTTCTTAACCTTTAACTCCGGTTTTTCTTTATGTTTCCAAATCACAAGATTGGTATTTTGTTTTTTTGTCCGTAGTTTCGCCCGATTTAAAAACTCTAAATCATCTGGTACAAAGAGAACGGATTTCTCTTTCATTCCATTGATAATATCGATTTTTTCTTCTGCGATTGCTTCTCTTGATTTAAGGTTTTCGATATGTGCTGAGCCAATATTGGTAATGAGCGCATGTGTAGGTTCTGCAATATGAGAGAGTCTTGCGATTTCACCTCTATGATTCATTCCCAACTCACAAATAACAACACGTGTTGATTCGGTAATACGAAACAAAGTAAAAGGAAGGCCAATTTCATTATTATAATTTTTTTCTGTAACTACAATGGATTTCGAATTTAAAAAACCAAATAATCCACCTAACAAATCCTTTGTTGTTGTTTTGCCGGAAGATCCTGTGACAGCAAGGAGAATAGGGGAAAATCGATTTCTGTGGTATTTTGCCAAAATACCGAGAGCTTGCAGAGTATCAGAAACCAAAATAGCTTTTTTCTTATCTAACTCAGACAAACGTTTAAGAATGGGATGATTTTTTTCACATAAAAATGCAAGGGCTCCTTTGGAAAGAGCATCGGGGATAAAATCATGTCCATCTCTTGTTCCCCTTAAAGGAATAAACAATGACCCCTGTTTGGTTTCAGCCGATGAGGTAGTGATCCACCGAAAGGTAGGATTTTCTCTCCGTTCCCAATGTGCATCCTTGGAAAACAAACTTAGAATAGTTGACAGGGAATATTCAAATGTTGCGATCATAGCTTCTACGCCAGTTTCTTTCAGAAAGAAAGATTTGGAAGAAAAAGATAAATGAAACGATCCAAAATCAAAACCATCCTGATCGGCCTAGGACGGATTTGTTCCGGTTTGGAATCGGACCCATTTCGAAAAAAACCCTGTACCCATATGGGAGTTTTACAATCCGAATGGGGAAAGGATCGGTTTGAATTGGTCCTAGGTTTGGATACAAAAGAAGAAAAATGCCAAGAATTCCAATCCCTCTGGAAAGCCGAAACAAAGCAGGTTTCTCCTGACCCTTCAAAGTCAGAATTTCCAAAGAATATTCAATTGGCAGTGATATCCACTCCAAGCGCTTTCCATGAAGACTGGGCCAAACACTGCATTCGTTCGGGAATCCCAAATCTACTCATAGAAAAACCAGTGGCACTGACAAAAGCCGGTGCAAAAAGAATCCATACACTTGCCAAAAAACACAAAACTCGGGTTTGGATCAACCATGAGAGGCGTTACCATCCAAGTTACCAATATGTCAAAGACCAACTAATCAAAGGAAATTTGGGAAACCTAAAGTCCATCCGTGCATCTGTTTTCACTTCCGCCAAAAACCCTGGGTTTGCTTTTTCCAAATTGGGTGGCGGACCACTCCTACATGATGGGACCCATGCAGTAGACCTCATCCATTGGTTTCTCGGAAAACCGAAGTTAGTGGATGCAAAATTGGAACGACCAAAAAAAGGGTCTGTAGAATCAAGAGCCGTGGCTTGGTTACAAACCAAAACAGGTGTGGAAATTTTTTTAGATGTATCTGGTGGGCGCGACTATTTTCAATTTGAGCTCGATCTACATACCGATACACACAGGATCATTTGTTCCAATGATGGGTTTCAGTTTTATTTATCCGAAACTTCGAAGTTATACAAAGGGTTTCGTAGTTTGGTTCCTTACGAACCTAAACAATTTCCAAAACCGGAAACTTCGAATGCATTTTTAGGTATTTATGAAGAAATTTCTCAGGTGATTGCAGGGAAAAAACAAACGTTAGAAGGAACTTTATCTGACAATATCGAGATTCTAGATTTGATAGAATCTATTTATAGGCGAAAACAATGAACTCTAAACAAAATCGGTCTGTTTCTATTTATTTTTTTGTATTACGAACTTGGCTTGAATATCTGGTCATTTCCAAAATCAAAAAAAAGTTCCAAACAAAAAGTCGATATGAAACAAGTCGAATTCAGTTTCTAAAACGAAAAGGAAAGGAAACAAAAAACCTTTTTTTTCAACTAGGTGGTGTTTATATCAAAATCGGACAGTTTGTCAGTAACTTGTTCCATGTTTTACCTGAAGAGTTTTTATGGGAACTCCAAGATCTCCAAGATAAAATCCCACCTAGAGAATTTGAAGACATCAACAAACGTTGGCTTAGTGATTACAAAAAATCCATGACGGAAATTTTTACGGACTTAGATAAAACCTCCTATGCCAGTGCTTCCACAGCCCAAGTCCATATTGGTTATTACAATGATAAAAAAGTCGCAATCAAAACTCTTTACCCAGGCATTGAAGAAGATGCTTCACGGGATTTAAAAACCATATCCAGGATCCTTTGGCTCATCGACCGTTTTGTATTTAAAATTTCCGCAAAAGAAGTAAATGAACAACTACATTCCATGATTCGGTCGGAGCTTGATCTTCGAAGCGAACTTAAAAATCTCAAATATACCAAGCAACTATTTGCTTTGGAAAAGGATTTTTTCTTTCCTAATCCCATCGACGAACTTTGTAACAAACACACTCTGGTTACCGAGTTTGTAGAAGGAAAAAAAATATATGAGCTGGGAAATTTTGAATCACATACAAAAAAGAATCCAAATTTAGAAAAGTTGGTTCGTGCTTATATCTTAATGATTTTTGAATACCGATTCTTTCACGCAGATCCACATCCTGGAAATTTAATTTTTATGGAGAGTGGAGAACTTTGTTTTATCGACTTCGGTGCAGTCCAATCCATTTCAGAAGAAGAAACTCGCATTTTAGAAAGAATATTAATTGGTGCTATGCGAAAAGATTACCACTTAATTACAGAATCATTATTTGAACTGGGAGCTGTTACTGAGTCCTTATCTAAAGAGGAACTTATTCAAATTGTTAAATATTCCTTAGAGAAACTCAATCGAATTCTAGATTCCACAAACCACTTCCGTAATATTGGTTTAGATACTCTTCGTCCAGCAGAAGACTTACGATTTCTAAAAGAAATCCAAGTAAGCTTAAAACGACTGCTTTCTAGTCTCAAACTACCACCAAATTTTTTAAGTCTCCACCGCGTACTCGCTTTGTTACTTGGAAACTCCTCCTATTTAGATCCAACACGTTCCATGATTGATTACGCAGAGAAACCATTTTCCCAAATTGTTTTAAAAGGCAGTTCTTTAAAAAAACTTTGGAAAGATGAAGGAGAAGAATTCATTACAAGTCTTTTTTCCTTACCAAAAGAATTCAATGAGTTCCTATACAAATGGAACCGAGGAGAGTTTCAAACCCCTGATTCTACCAGGAAAGAGGAACTTCGGTTGAAAGAGATTTTTACCTTTGGAGCCCTGGGTTCGATATTTTTCTTTTTCGGAATGTATTATTCTGAAAAATTATGGAAAGAACCAAGCATATTATTTTATATACTATCAGGACTTAGTTTTTGGACTTTAGCCAAATCAAGTCTAAGTTATTGGAAACAAAAATAAACGGACTTTCTCTAATTTATGAATCTACCTAAAACCCCATTTTTTTCGGTCTTTAAACCAAGATATCTTGCCTTCGTTGCTTTTGGACTTTTTTTAGATTTGTCATCCAAATACATCATCATCACTAAAATGTTTGCTCAGGAAAGTATCCCCGTGTTAGGTGATTTTTTTAGACTTTCTTTAACCTTTAACACTGGGTTTGTTTTTGGACTTTTTCAAGACAATGCACTCCCATCTCTTTTTGCTACAGGTTTTGCGATTGTATTTTTAATTTTCTATCGTTGGCAAAATGCTGATTTAGGAAACGCATGGGGTTGGAATTTTGTTATGGCAGGGGCCTTTGGAAACTTTTCCGATAAGTTCTTTGTTAAAATTCCTGGTGTTGGTTTTCGATTTGGATTCACCCCTGAAAAACCAGGAATTGAATACATTGGAGTGGTCGATTTTTTAGACTTTGAATGGCCTGATTTTTTACTTTTTGATCGTTGGCCAGCATTCAATGTTGCAGACTCTTGTGTTTCTATTGGAATTGTAATCCTTCTTTTGACTATGGATTGGAAAGAATTAGATAAAAAGTAAAATCAAATCTATTGGGGCCTTTTAAAACAAAAGGTCTCTTTTCGAGAAGTTATTTATAATAAATAACTTCTCATCACATTTACTGACAAAGTTTTTAATACATCTTTGTCTTCTTCACTTTTCCCAACTTTCCAATTGATCCCCGACGGAGAAGCATAAAGGCTTCTTGCAGGTTTTCCATCCGATGGCCCACAAACACGAATTAAATGAACAGATTTTTCTTTTGCAAGTGATTCAAAATAGGTCAAATCTTCTTCATAAGATCTTTTTTCATCAGCATAGGATAAATAAAAAATAATTTCGATATCTTCTTTTTTAAATTCTTTCCAGATCGATTCATTTTCTAAATCTTCACCGACAAGAAGTCCAAAACGTAGCCCACCCATAATAAAAATAGATTCTGTTTTTCCCGGTACAACACCTGGTTCCTTCGATGTGGATGGAGATTTTTTTTCATAAAAATCAACTAGGACTAGAGATTGAACAATTGGCAGAGCGGATACAAGATGACCTTCTTCATTTTTACGATAATGACTTCCACCAAGAATCACTCCTGGAAAACTTTCAGAAATTTCTAATATCTGGTCTTGGTATTCCTTTTCATGTTTGGTTGCATTTTCTGGCGATTCACTTTGAAAGAAATGGGGAAATCCTTCGGGTAAAAGTAAAAAATGTGCCTTACTTTGTTGGATTTTAGAAATTTCCTCAGGACTAATGCGTTTGTGAAGGTTCTTTTGATAAATTGCGATTTTGATGACTGCCATTAGAAAGGATCCCCGGCTGGTAATATGTCATCATCCAGAGGATCATCCGAACTGTCATTTTTTTCATTAGAAGCAGAACCGTTACCATTTTCTAAACTTTCTGAATCATCATTCGTTTTTGTGGAAGTTGGTTCCAAAGCTTCTTTTTCCAAATCGGCAAGTTCTGTTCCATTAGAATCCGGAGTATCATTTCCAAGTTCCACACCAAATGAAGATTTCATTTGTTCGGGAGTGAGTTCAACAAGCCCACCAAATAAATCCCCAGTTTCAATACGATCATAAAGTGCCATTAGGTAACAATACGCTTCCATAATGCATTGTTTGACTGGTTTTTTATTGAGTCGTTTTCGTGACTCCATAGAATCTAAAGTCAAAACATCATTCATGTTGGCCACGATTTCCTTTTTGCTTTTCATATCTTTGATAAGCACGAGTAGAGAATCTCTGGACTTCAAACTGAATTCTTTAATGGCCATCCTGACCGTCCTAGATTGGCCAGTTCGTTTTTGTTCGATTCCCGTCAGTTTTTTAGATGCCTCAATGTAGTTGGCACCTGGATTTGCTTTGTGTTTATCTAACTCTCTAAGGATATCGTTATAAATTCGAAACTGGTCGATGATGGTTCTTGTACCTTCATATATATCTAACATCTTTTGACGATAGTCGACCTTCACTCCATTCACTGACCCCGGTTTGATGTCGATTTTCTTTGTTGTCATTACAAAGGAATATTCATCATCAAATTCAAAAAAATAAAACAATGCCAACAAGGCTTTGTCCGAATCGGGAATATTTGCATATTCATTTTTCGGATCAAATTTTTTGCGAAGTTTGGGAAGAGAATACATCTGCATCAGACGAAGACCATATGCTTGTTCTTTAGAAAGAGGAATTTCATCCTCTTTTTTATCCTCATCTTTCGTTTCGTCTTCTTTTTTGTCTTCTTTGGTTTCTAATTGTTTTCCACCAGGAACGTTTTCCCCAGATTTTCTTTGTCCTGGTCGTTCCTCTGGAAGAATTCCAAGTAAATTCTCCATATAACGGGAGATTAGTGGTATGTTCTTATTTTCTGCACGAAGAACAACAAGATATAGTCTGTCAAAAAAACCATCAAAGAGAGTATCAATTTCTTGTGTTACCTTTCTCTTCTTATTGGCATAAATCATAGAAGGTTTGCCTTCTAGTTTTTGTAATTCATCGTAAGCCTGGGAAAAAGATTTTTTCAATGTCTCTTGGTAAGGATAAAGGATATACATTCTTTTAAAAAGAGCATAAATAGGGTTACGTACTCTTTCAATCGCAACAGGGGATTCTGGTGCTACCATGATGGGATCTGTGATATCTGTTAGTTCAGGGCCATTGTAGAGTTTTTGTCCCATCGCAAGAAGTTCTACAAGAAGTGGATTGATTCGATCTAGAGCTTTACTAAGTTGAGGAGAGTATTGTTGGTTGGCTAAAAGTTCATTTCCGCTATATTGTAGTTCAATTAAGGCCTGTTTGGCGCGGATACTGAAATCATGCATAAACTTGGGAGTGAGATCACTGGATCCAAAAGGAGTAACACGAGCGAGCCAACATTTGAGTTTGATTCCAAATCGTGCGGAAAAACTGCTAATTTCTTTTTCATACTGAGCTTTTGAATCTGCTTGTGATTTTGCATTTCCCGAATCAGATTTGTTTTGGTTTCCACCTCGGTTTCCTGACCGGCTATCATCCCCACCACGAGATACTGTGCTTTGACGCACCTTTGGTTCTGGGCGGTTCTTTTTGCTATCGTCTTCTTTCTGTGGTTGTTTTTCTTTTACAATTTCCCCACCGGCACTGACAAACTTATTGAACATATCCTTTCTTGCAGAATCATCCAGTTTCCCAACGCCAATTGCCCGTTTCGTATTATCAAAATCGCCCATAATTTACTATCGTTCCAATTCCTCAATATGGGAATTCAATTTCTTACAAAAAGCAATTTTTAGTGGATTCCCCGGTTTTTCCCAAAAGATTGGAGTCCAAAAGGGAAATACACCATGGCTGAATACATCCTGTCCGAAGATCTGAAAGAAGCGGTCCAAGTGGCGGAAATTACAAAACGACCACTCCTCCTGAAAGGGGAACCGGGAACTGGGAAAACCCTTCTCGCAAGTTTCCTTGCGGAAACCAAAAAACTCCCGTTCTACCGTTGGCATATAAAATCCACAAGTTTGGCCAAAGAGGGTTTATACTTTTATGATGCAGTTTCCCGGCTCAACGATTCTCGATTTCCGGAAGAAGAAGCCATGCTCCGAGTGAGAGAAGTCAAAAATTACATTCGGTTGGGAGCCCTAGGGGAGGCCTTTTCCCAAAAGAATAAAGCCGTCGTCCTTATCGACGAAATCGATAAAGCAGATATCGAATTTCCGAACGACTTACTTTTGGAATTAGACAAAATGGAATTTTTCATTCCCGAAACCAAAGAACATATCGTTGCGGAGGAAAGACCGATTGTCATCATTACTTCCAATAATGAAAAAGAACTCCCGGATGCTTTCTTAAGACGTTGTATCTTTCATTATATCGAATTTCCAAAAAGGGAAGCTATGAAAGAAATCATAAAAGCCCATTATCCCTCTATCGAAACCGAGTTTATGGAAAAAGCTTTGGCGATGTTTTATTCCATTCGTAAAATAGAGAGCCTTAGAAAAAAACCTTCCACAAGTGAACTTTTGGATTGGATTCAAGTTTTGCTTGTTTCTGGAGAAACTTTGGATTCTAGTAAAATTCCTTTTGCAGGAACCTTATTTAAATCCGAAGAAGATTATCGAGTCCATTTGAACTAATATGTTTTTAGATTTTTTTTATAATCTACGAAGTGAGTCAGTTCCTTGTTCTACGGGAGAGTTGATCGCCTTTCTTGCGAGTCTGCGAAAACTAACAGACCCTTCCGGTTATATGAATTTGGACAAACTTTACCGAGTGGGTCGACTCAACTTTGTCAAAGATCTAAAATTTTATGATAATTATGACCTTGCTTTTTCCAAAACCTTTGGGAGTTGGAAAGAAGAAAGGATTCAGTTTAGAGACACACTTTTCGAGTGGTTAGAAGAAAATATTCCCAAACACCTCAGTGATTCCGAAAAATTAAACGCACCTCATTTGAGTATGGAAGAGGTGATTGAAGAATTAAAAAAACGTTTAGCAGAACAAAAAGAACGACATGACGGCGGAAACAAATGGGTGGGAACTTCCGGAACTTCCCCCTTTGGTAACTCTGGTTTCAACCCAAATGGAATCTCCATTGGTGGAAATACCGAAGGAGAAGGAAGTCGTTCCGGAGTGAGTTTGTGGAACGAAAGAAAGTACAAAGCCTACCGTGAGGACCAAATCCTCGATACAAGATCAATACAACTTGCTCTCAAAGAACTTCGGTTTTTAAAAAAAGAGGGGAGGCGCGAACTTCATGTAGACAAAACCATTGATAGAACTTGCGAAAATGGTGGTGAAATCGAACTGGTCGAAGAAAGGGAACGCAAAAACTCACTTCGTTTAGTACTCATTATGGACATCGGGGGAAGTATGACCCCACATTCCGACCGCGTGAGTAAACTATTCAGTGCCAGCCGCGGACTTTACCATTTCAAAGAAGTTCATAATTACTTTTTTCATAATATCTTTCATGAATATCTATATGCCGATCATGAATTCCAAACGAGAATATCCCTAAAACAGTTTGAAGAAAAATTTCGTAAAAATACAAAACTCATTTTTGTGGGAGATGCCTATATGGCACCTTACGAACTGATGGGAACACCTTACAATCCTTATGCGTATAACCGGGCAAATCCAGATGAAAAACAGAGAAAGGCCAAAAGTGGGCTTGAATCGCTAAAGGAACTTATTGGATATTTTCCAGAATCCGTTTGGCTCAATCCGGAACCCAAACGGTTTTGGGGAGCACCAACCATTGAAGCCATTGAAGATGTAATTTCTATGTTTCCTCTCACCATTGAAGGTTTGCGAAAGGCAGTAAAAACTCTGACTTGAAATCGAATTCCGTAGCAATTCTCATTGATTTTCAGAGCCTTTTAACCGTTAATCATACCAAATGATCAACCAAATATCCCTGTCCAGTGTGGTCATTTTTCTAATCAATATTCTAACTCTAGGTTTTTATTATTCTTTCTACCGATTTCACTTTTACCGATTTACTGAATCCTTTTTACAATATACCGCCTTTGCCTTTTCATTTTTTAGTGCCGGTGTGGCGATTGGATTACAAGCCCTATTAATTAATGGCCTTCCGTTTAATGGACCCTATTGGAATGCATTTATTTTATCATCGTTTATTGAAGAATTTGCAAAATTACTTGGGATTTATCTTTTTTTCCGGAAAAACCAAGATGAGTTTACTGTCACAGATGGAATCTTTTATGGTTTAGTGTTAGGTGGTGGATTTGGGTTTGTTGAAAACATTTTGTATTTTATCAATACTGGTCTTTGGTCCCAAGTGCTCCGTTCGATTACCGCATTACCCATTCATATGATGAATGGAGGAATCATTGGAGCTTATCTAATGATGTTTCTGTTTCATAAAAATCCAATTTTTAAATGGGGAAAATTATCCTTTGGATTTTTTGTTTGTGTTGGCATTCATGGTTTGTACAACCTTGCGATTTCACAAGAACTCAACTTACTTTTGATTCTTCCGATTTGTATCTTATCTCTTTTCTTTTTATTAGAACTGACGATTGCGAAATCGAGAATCCTTGTTCCTGGACATATTTTAAAACTGATGAATATGAATATGGAACAATATGAAATTCTGAGCCGCCATAATAGGCACGAAGGTTGGATTCAAAACATTCAAAAACATATATCCACTTCGGGAATCAAACTTTTACAATACCCAAACCTTCGTCATTCGATCTTGACAATTTTCTTTTTGGTTCCCGGGATATTATCCCTATTTCTATTGTACAATTCTCCAGGATGGATTTCTCAAAAATTTCCAGACTTAGCACTACAAGATTATTTTGCTCTTTTTTTTATTTATCCTTCCATACTTTCTTTGATGTTTTTCTTTGCTGGAATATTAAATCCATATTTTTTTCGAGATCGAATGCTCGCTGTCCCTTTGTTTAGTTCCGTTGATTTACACACAGACGGAGCTGAAGAAAACTCAGCTATCTTTCATATCCAAGCCAATATGTTTTATCTTCCGACCTCACAAATGTACCCGGACGATACAAAAGTAAAATTTGACCTTTGGATTGGTTTGGATTGTTTTGTCGGACTTTCAGGTACGATTATTTGGTGTAAAGAAAACGAAGAAGGAAACTGCGGGGCGATGTGTCAGCTAGATCAAATTCCATTTTTGTTTTTAATCAAATGGCACTATCTAAGATTTAGACAAAACTTCAAAAACCTATTCTTACGAAGAGCTATGGTTTGATTTTGAAAAACTAAAACTTGGACTCGAAACTAAATCCATAAAATAAACTTTCATTTGGCTTTTGGAACTGATTCCAAGATCCGAAGGTATTTATATTTGGTTTCATATCGAGTATTGGTTTTAGATAAACTCCATTTGCATTTTCCTTTTTGGTTTCCATTGGTCCCAAATAAAAACTATCAATCAAACTATAGGTGATGATCGAAGTGAAAACAGCAGAATAAATGAGAAAACGTTGTCTATGGAAATCATAACGATCGGTATTTAAGGTATTAGCAAAAATGAAAACACGTCCATCTCCAGTTGGAATGTATTCCATATCGTTATTAATTGCATTTACAGAAGCATTATACTCATATAACATTCCTAAGCCGGAAAGTAAGGCTCCCCCAAAAATAAACGCAGCTTTTCCATATTTTCTTTCCGTTATGGGAGCATAACCTGGAATGACTTTGGGTGTTTCTTCTTTAATTACTTTTACGATTACCGATTTATTTTGAATTTCAAAAGAACGAAACTCTAGAATGTCTACTGACTCAAGAGTTTTTGTTTCGGTTTCAATGATGATTCTGCCACGTTCAAGAGTTTTAAAATTTCCTACGAGTTCCCGATCTCCAAAAACCCATTTTCCCTTAACCCCAGGATCAATGTAACGTTCCATGGGAAATCCAGATTCGGCACTGACTTTTAACGTTGCGATTTTTTTTAAGGGAATGGTTTCCAATTCCAAAGGGCTACTTTTTTTGGAAAAACTAGCATTTGTTTTGTTCAGTTTGGTAAGAATCAAATCACAGTCTTCGACTCCAAAGGTTTTGTAATCGGCGCAAGCCGGGAGCCCGTCGTAGCCGACATCGATCCCTAAAACGTCCGCATTTAAGAATTTATATCGTTTTCCTTGGTCTTGCCATTCCACATGTGTTGCCGTCACATTCACAACCTTCCCATTCAGTACTTCCCCTGATTTCAATCGGATCTTGTCCGCCCAAAGAGAAGAGGAGGTAAAAACCAAAACCAGAAGGAGAAGGGATGCCCGAAATCGGGAAGGGAAGGATATGTAAGTGACTAAAACCAATGGGAAAATCTCAATTTTGTGATAGATTTCTATCACTTGATTATCGACAATACTAGTAATTGCCGTGAACAAAAGCAAAATCAAAACGACGAATTCCTTACGATTTAAGATTGGACTCTTTTATTCCCTTCTTGCCTTACTCAATATCATCTTTTTTACAGTGATGATCTTCGAAAATCAATCTGATTTGCTTCTCAAGAACTTCCAATTTCAGTCAGAAAACCTTGCCAATACCATTCTAGCCGATATCCAAACCATTGGCCTTTCGGGAGAGAAGGATGAAAGTTTTGAGGTCTTCCGAAAGACTTTGAAGTTATACGAAATCGCAAAGTTTTCGATATTTGATGCCGATGGCAAAATTATACTCTCCGAACCAGAATCAGGCGCTGGTGTAAAAGAAATCACAGAATCTATCTTAAAAAAAACAAAAGAAGTATCTTCGGATAAAGAAGGAAACCTCTTCAAAGCCCGTTACAATTTGGATCTAAACGAATCTGACTTCACCGTAGATTTTCTTTTACCGATTCGCCTTTCCGATAACCGGGAAGTATTTTTATCCACCCATTTTAATATTTCATCCATTCAAGACCGACTAAAACAACTTTATATCCAAGTTGGTTATGCAGTTCTTTGGGGAATTGTATTTCATATTATTTTTGCTATTCTTGTTTATCGGGCTATTTTCAAACGTGTTGGATCTTTAGAGGTTGCTTCCAAAGGAATGGCTACCGGAAATTTACAGTCGAGGGTTGACTGGAATTTTAAAAGTAATGATGAATTGGATAATTTGGGAAAATCTTTCAACTTGATGGCAGAGGAAATTCAAAATAAAGTAACAACAATTACACGACTAAACGAAGAAATCAACCAAGAACTTCAAATCGGTAAAGAAGTTCAGGAATTGTTTTTACCATCTGTTAAGAAATTTAAAAAATTTAATATTGGAAAACTTTATCGCCCGATGCGAGAGGTATCCGGAGATTTATACCAATACTTTCAAATTCCAGAAAAAGATTATTATGGGTTCTTTTTGGCTGATGCTTCTGGTCACGGAGTTTCTGCGGCTTTAGTAACAGTCGTTATGGCGATGTCTTTACAAGCTATTATGAAAGATAATCATTCTGCAATCGAAGCCATAAACCGACTGGGAGAAGTGATTGCCAATCGTTTACAGGCTTCTTTTTTTGCGACAGGAGTATTTGTTGTTTTTGAAGAACCTGGTGTGGTTAAATTTGTAAATGCCGGACACAATGCACCTTTTATCATTCGTCCATCCACAAAAGAAATTACTTATATCGATAGTTCGGGGCCTCCTCTTGGAATGGGTGATGACATTCAATACTCGTTAGATTCCTTTCCCGTACTTCCTGGTGATAAAATTGTTCTATATACTGATGGGGTTGTAGAAACTCCGATAAAAGAGGGAGGACTTTTTGGACTCGAACGATTCACTGAAATTGTCCTTGAGAACATTCACCTTTCCAATGCTGAAATCGTAGAAAAGGCGATGGAATTACTCGAAGAAAAACACGAGGAATATAAGGATGATGTCACTATGATTATCCTTGATGTGCCGGAATGAGAAAATTTTTCTTATTTTCGCTTTTCTTTGTTCTGTTTTTTTTCTTCGCGTTGGCTTCCCAATCCATCGTCAGTGTTAAGTTACAAGAACTTCGTTTTGGAATTCTTAGAGACCAGCTGATGAACTATCAGCTCTCTTCTCAGACTTTAAGAGAAAGACTAAAACAAATGTTTCTTTCCAAAGATGACTATATGTCTGAGGTAAAGGTCAACATTTTAGAATCGGGGATTATGAACTCCGAGACAGAAGGTTTGGATTTAAAAATGGGTTGGCAAGACAGGTTTGGGTTATATGTCATCAACTCTGTTCGATTTTTGAATTTCAAACCGGCTCTAGAACTGGAAGAACAACAAAATACAATCATTCGATTGCAGTTTGCTTTTTATATGGAAAGGACAAGAAAGTATCCAATAGCTTCCAAAAAGTACCAAGAACTAGAAGATTCCATAACTTCCGCCCTTTCTGATGAAATGGCATTCACACTCCTTCATCATGGCTATTGTTTGGTGATGATGGGGGAGAGAGAAAAAGCCTTTGTCAAACTAGCCAAAGCCATTGATTTATTTCCAGGCAGCCATTACGCTGAAAACGCAGGCCTTCTCATTAGTTTTTTAGAAGAAGGGGAAAGGAAAAAAGAAGAATTAAAAACAAAAAAGAAATCTCCGGAAGAACTAGCTTATTCGCTCTTTCAAAGTGGAGATTATGAAGAGACTCTAAAAACTTTAGAAAACCTTCCTGTCCTCTCTAAAGACCAGTCCTATATCAAAGCACGTGCTATGGAAGAACTTGGAAAAACTTCTAATGCAGTTAAAGAATACATCCAACTTGTAAAACAAAAGGACAATAAAGAAGTTGCAATCCGCGCCAACAGACGTTTGTTACTCATTGGAAATTTTTACCAAGAGAACAAATCACTTGTTGCTTTCTCTAAAGAAGAAGCAAACAAACTGGGAGACACAAAAGCGGCTGAGAATATAGAAGAGGGTAAAAGTTTAGTTTTAAAACCTGTTATCATTGAGAAGGTACTCAAAGCAGAAACCTCTTCCAATCTATCTGCAGAAGAAACAAAAGAACTCAATCAAATCAAAGAAAACATTCGCGAATCTTTAGAAGATTCCAAAGCAGAAACAACGAAACTAGCAGCGGTTGTTTCAGAAGAAAAAATTCCTCTCATTCCGGAAAATCCACCAGAAACAATTACAAAAACGACAGAAGTCATACCTCCTGTGGCAGTAAAAAAACAAATACCAGAAGCTCCTTTGAAACTCAAAGTGAAGTTACGTGATGGTCGGGAAGTGGTCTGTGATGAAGTGAAAATTGAAGGAAATTTGGCTACTCTGCAACTCGGTTCCTTTGGGCTAAACCTTCCTTATGATCTGGTGGTTTCTGTACAAACTTCCGGTGAAAAGGCAGGAAAGCTCATCAAACTTGTAACTGGTTCTGGGGTTCAAGGAGAATCAAATCGTTGGATTCAAACCAACTCTGGAGACTGGACAAAACCAAAATCAGCAGAGGAGCCGGTAGTACGGGGAGAAGTGAAATCCTTCCGGCTCTAAGGAGAAAAAGGAGTTATGGAAGTTCCGATTCTCCGCCGAGGATCGTGAAAAACTTGTCCAAACTAGACAGTTTCAAGATCACCATGACATCTTGACTCACATTGAGAAGGAAAAACTGTCCTTCTTCCGATTTGAGTTTCTTTTGCAGGTTGGCAAGAAGAGCAATTCCAGAGGAATCCAAGAGTTTGATATTGACCATATCAATTGCTACAGATTCAGCCCCGTCATCAATGATTTTGTGGAGTTCTTTCTTAAGTGCGGGTGCAGAATAAATATCGAGGGAACCCTCTAGAGTAACAACTGTATGATTTTTAACTTGTTTTGTTGTGAAATTCATTGAACTTCCTACTGGCACGTATACAATCTGTTTACTTGCCAATTTTGTAAAGAATTTTTGTGGAAACTGATTCTTTGCAACTATGTAGCCAAATTGATTAGAAAAAACCCTAGTTTTGTAGCTTTTTTAAAACTAAGGTGATGGCTTGGTTGAAACCATCGTAACCACCCTTGTCGTAATCGTTGAGTTCTTTATAATCCAAATCGCTCATGTCTAGGAGTAATTTCCTTAACTCATGCTCTAAATATTCTTTTTTAATATAGCTCGTTTCGAATGTCTTAGGATGCACGCCTTCAATCGGACGAAATTTCTAAAGAATTTCGAATCTTTTTTAGGTTGAGATTTTAGGAAAAATACGAATCCTTAGTGGGAGAGAAAGCCGACCTCGGCAAAAACAATGGGAAGTCCAATCAGCGTTCTAATACTCGAAAACGATTCTAACAGCGTATTTGATCTCGTCAGAGAAATGAAGGCAAATGGCCTAAGTCCTCTTTACCGAGTGGTTGAGTCATTCCAATCATGGGAAACCACAGTCCACGAAGAAGATTGGGATGCCATCATCTGTAGCACAAGAGAACCCTTTCATTCAGAAATTCCCGTATATTTACAATACCTAAATGATAAAAAGTTAGACATTCCGGTGATTTTACTCAGTGACCCGGATGAATTTACGAAAAACTTAAGTTATATGAAATCTGGGGTCAACGATCTTATCGATCGAAAAAATCTCCTCCGTTTAACGGAGGTTCTAGAAAGAGAAAGAAGAGAATTAGTCTACCGAAAAGAAAAAAATACCACAGAAACTTTTTTATACCAATCCTTAAAAGAAATCCAACTCCAAAAGTTTGCATTAGACCAAGCTAATATTGTTTCTATTACTGATGCCAATGGCATCATTACTTATGTCAACGATGCTTTTTCCAAAGTAACTGGTTATAGTGTTTCTGAACTCATTGGCCAAAATCATCGAATTATGAAGTCAACAGACAAAACCAAAGAGGATTGGACAAAAATTTGGGAAACCATTCAAAAAGGAAAAGTTTGGCGGGGGGAAATTCGAAATATAAAAAAAGACGGTAGTGATTACTGGGCGGATACAACCATTGTTCCTTTTACTGGCCAAGATAAATCGGTATTCCAATACATTGCCATTCATCATGATATTACCGACAGAAAACTTGCCGAACAACAGTTAACTCATGATGCTTTTTACGATAACTTAACAGGATTACCTAATAGGGCACTCTTCCTTGCAAGGATTGAGCAAAAAATATTTGCTTACAATGCAAAGAACTTAGGATATCCCATTTTATTTTGTATTAATATTGATAACTTTAAACGAATCAACCATTCCCTCGGAAACGATGCAGGAGACCAAGTCCTCATCATTTTTTCGGAAAGATTGAAACAGTTTTCGGATTCTGATGCCATCATTACGAGACTTGGAGCCGACAATTTTGCCATTTTACTTTCTCATATTCTTTCTATTGATGAAGCAGTGAACTATGCGAATCGACTTTTAGAAAGATTGGGAGATCCTATTCCTATTGGAGGATATGAAATTTATTTAACAGCTTCTTCCGGGATCTCCGGTTTTGGACTTGGTGGAAAAGAAGCAGATGTACTTTTACGAAATGCAGAGATTGCGATGTTCCATGCGAAATCTCAAAAAGTGGGAACTGTATCTGTTTTCAACCAAGCGATGCAGGAAAAAATCCATTTCCAACTCGAAATCCAAAATGATTTAAAAAAAGCTCTCCTTCAACAGGAAATTTTTGTCTACTACCAACCTATACTAGATATCAAAGAAAATAAAATCGGACACTGGGAAGCCTTAGTTCGTTGGCGTCATCCACAAAGAGGGATGGTATCTCCTGGAGAGTTCATTCCTCTTGCCGAAGACTCTGGTCTCATCGTTCCCATTACCAAATTTGTTTTGGAAAGGGCTGCTGACGTAATTGAAGAAGTCCAACTCAAACAAGGATTACCAATCTCCATCGCTGTCAATTTAAGCCCCCAAGTATTTTTTGATCAAAATATCTTTCATTGGATTGTGGATCTACACAACCGCAGAGGGATACCTTATACCTCATTGCAAGTGGAAATTACAGAAAGTTTGGCGATGAAAAATCTATCGGAAACTGTTCCGATTCTTTCCAATTTAATTGATATTGGTGTAAAAGTTGCCCTTGATGATTTTGGAACAGGATTTTCTTCTCTTTCGTATTTAGAAAAGTTACCATTATCGATCTTAAAAATTGATAAATCATTTTTAAATAATGTAGAAGAAGGCTCTAAGGAAAGTTTTTTACTCGTATCCATAATCAATATGGCGCATGACTTAGGTTATTCGGTCGTTGCTGAAGGAGTCGAAGAATTTGAACAATTAGAGTTACTCAAAACCTATGAGTGCGATAAAATCCAAGGGTATTGGTTGTCCAAACCCATTGGAAGTGAAGATGTCATACCATTTATTAACCAATTTTATTTAAAACAGGAAAAAACATGATTCGAATTTTTAGCTTTTGTTCAGTGGTAGTTTTTTTAATCCACTGTAGTACTTCCCCAACGGGAAGAAGACAAATCCTTCTTGTAAAAGATGCAGAAATGAATGAGATGGGTAACACTGCATTTTCCGAATTAAAAACAAAAACACCAACCGATTCCAGTACTTCTGCCAACTCCTACGTAAACTGCATTGTCTCTGCAGAACTTGCCGTAACTTCCGATACAACGGGAGTCGAATCATGGGAAGTAGTTGTTTTTAAAGATAATACCCCTAATGCCTTCGCTCTTCCTGGCGGGAAAATAGGGGTCCATACAGGAATGTTCGCGGTAGCAAAAAACAAAGACCAACTAGCAGCCGTCATCGGACACGAAATAGGTCATGTGATTGCTCGCCATGGAAATGAACGTGTCTCTCAAAACCAATTGGCTGGTGGTTCTGTAAAAATTTTAGAAAGTCTGGGAAAACCAACTGTGGCAGGCGCTCTCGGAATGGGTGCAAAATTTGGAATCCTCTTACCGTTTTCTAGAGAACATGAATCGGAAGCAGATTTGATTGGACTCGAACTGATGGCAAAATCTGGATTTGATCCGAGAGAGAGTGTTACACTTTGGAAGAATATGAGTGCTCTTGGTGGATCAAAACCTAATGAATTGTTATCCACTCATCCGTCTGACGCAACGAGAATGAAAAATCTGAATGCAGCAATGGCAAATGCTATCGCGTTATTTGAAGCAGCTAAGGCAGAAGGAAAAAAACCCAACTGCCATTTGTAAGGTGAACTTTATTCGCAGAGAAGTTTTCTTCCTGCGATTTTACAATTTCGGGCTTTACCATCGTCAGTAAGGACACCGATTCCTTCTTGACCATCGGAAGTGAAGTCACCAGATACAGACTTGCCATCTTTGAAACTATAAGTTCCTTTCCCATTGATTTGTCCGTTTTGAAATTCGCCTACGTATTTGTCCCCGTTTTTGAAATTGTATTCTCCTGGGCCCTGTTTTTTGTCTTCTGCATAAGTTCCACTAAACTTCTCACCATCTGTGTAGAGAAAACTTCCAGTACCTTCTCTTAGGTCATTTTTAAAAGAACCAGTATAGGTGTCGCCATTGTCATAAACATATTTGCCGATTCCATTCACACAGTTTCCTTCAATACAACCAAACTTCTTTCCACCTTTTTCTGGATCTTCCAAATTGGCATTTCGTGAATTTGTTTTTGTATCTTGGTTGGATGAATCGGCATCTTTTGTATCCTGCGATGCACAAGCCAAAAACATTGGCAAAAGAAAAAGCCCACAAATGCGAACGGATAATTTCATACGTCCCCCAAATCTGAACCCATCGTAGCGGATGATTTTTCAGAAATCAATTCAAAAAGTATCTTTGGATGTCTTGGAACCGGTCGTTTTCAGTAGAAGTATCGGGTTTCATTGGAGAAGTTTCCAATGGTTTTGGAATGACTTCATCTACTATATCTTTTAAGTTTGGTAAGTCTATAAGGAATCGACTGACAGTCATTAACCTGCTTTTATCAGAAAAAATCGGAGAAGTGAGAAATAAACCCTGTTTGGCTCGAGTGATGGCTACATAAAATAACCTACGTTCTTCTTCTAGGTCTTGGACAGTTTTGATTCGAGAGCTCGGCATACTTCCTTCCACCACTTGCATGGTAAAAACATATTTCCACTCCAAACCTTTAGCAGAGTGGATGGTAGAAAGAGTTAAAAATTCATCTTCTTCCGAGTCTGGTGCGTTTGTATCCTCTCTTTCTGTAGGATCGAGTGTAAGGTTTGCTAAATAATCGGAAAGATGTGGTGATGATTTGGCTAGAATCTTAAAAGAATCCAAATCTTGTTTCCTTTTATCAAAATCATCATATTCCATTTCTAAAATTGGAAAATAGTGAGAAAGGACAGCTTCTACGATGCCCATACTATTTCCTAAATTTAGGTTTTGGGATTTAAAAAGTTGGATTAGGTTTTGAAAGGAAGTTTTTGCCAAATCAGGAATTCCCAAAAAAAATGTAGGAGAGTTTTCGATAACTTCATATTGAAAGTTATGTGTTTCCAAATTTTTATAAAGAACTTGTGCATACTTCTTACCAATACTTTTTTCTAAAAGCAAAACTCGATTCCAAGATAAAATGTCTTTCGGATTATCAATAATACGTAAATAAGAAAGTAAATCTTTTACATGTGCTAAGTCCAAAAATCGTTTCCCTCCGTATTTTCTAAAGGGAATTTGTTTAGCGCTTAGTTTAACTTCCAAAAGATTGGAGATGTATCCCGCACGAAAAAGAACCGCAATTTCTGTCAAAGGAATATGATTTTCATACAATTCCAAAATTTGATCGGTTATCCATGTTGCTTCTTCTTCAGCAGATTCAAATTTGATATGTTTTGGTTTGTCTTGGATATGTTTTGAATGGGCAACCAAACTTTTTTTATAATTTTCTTTACTCTCTGCTAATACAGCGTTAGCCAAATCCAAAACAGGTTGGGTACTCCGATAGTTATCTGTTAGGTGAATTATTTGAGTCTTTGGAAAAATTTTTGGGAAATCCAACATATTATGAACATTGGCACCGCGAAACCCGTAGATACACTGTGCGTCGTCTCCAACCACAAGAATGTTTTGGTGTTTACTTGCCAGTAAACAAGCAATATGTGCCTGGACACGATTTGTATCTTGGTATTCATCAACAAGAATGTATTTATATTGTAATCCAACTTTTTCTCGAATGGATTCTTCTTCCATTAGTATCTTACGAGTAAAATCCAAAAGATCATCAAAGTCTAATGAATTGTGTTTGAGTTTGAGTTCTGTAAATTTGGATTTGATTTCTTGGATTTCTTTTGTAAGACCAAGAAACATAGGGTAGTCTTTTTGAAGCAGTTTTTCTAAAGAAATCTGCAAATTGAAACAACCAGAAAAAATCTCGGCTAAGGTTTCTTTCTTAGGAAAACGGACTTTTGACTGTTTGGAAACCACTTGGTCCCGGGCCATTCCGACAAGACTCACGGCATCATCTTCATCCAAAATCGTAAAATTGGAACCTAGGGATACGGCTAGGGAAAACTTTCGAAGGAACTGATGGCAAAAAGAATGGAAGGTTCCCCCTTGAACGGAGAACATACGTGAATCGTGTAACCCGCTGGCACGATTTAACATTTCTTTTGCTGCCCTTCTTGTGAAGGTGAGAAGGAGGAGGGAACTTGGATCAATCCCACTCTGAACTAGAGATGCCAATTTATGAACAATCGTGTTTGTTTTTCCAGTCCCGGCTCCCGCAACGACTAAGATGGGGCCTGGAGGAGACAGAATGACCGAATTTTGGGCTTCGTTTAAATCCTCATTCACAATACAGAGAATTGTGATATGGATTCTGTTGACAAACTCTAATTATTCTATTTGATAGATGGAACCGGTTTCAGAATATATGACAGCAGTTGTGGGAACAGATAAAGAAACAGACGTTAAAAGAATCCTTGTGGTTGAGGACGAAAGGATCATTGCTATCAATATTTGTTCCACTCTGAAACAATACGGATACAATGCGACTTATGTTTCCGATGCGAACGATGCCATTGAACATATCGAAACAGAACATTTTGATTTGGTGCTCATGGATATCATGCTAAACGGTCCCATGGATGGAATTGAAATAGCAACCATCATCAAAAAAACAAAAGAAATTCCTGTGATCTACCTAACTGCTTATTCGGATGAAGCAACCATCAACCGAGCCAAAGCCACAGAACCTTTCGGGTATTTAATCAAACCATTTAACAGCCGTGATTTGTACATTTCGGTTGAAATGGCAATTTATAAATCGCAAGTACAAAAACACATACGTAATGTAGAGAGCCGACTAGCAGAAAATCAAAAATGGGAAACCATTGCTCTTGTCGCTTCCGGAATTTCTCATGAAGTAAACAATCCACTCACGTCCATTCTAAATTTAGCAGACCTGATTGCGGCAGAAGCTAAAAAATTAGGTAACCCTTCCTTAGGGGAAAAAGCTTCCAAAATTGCAGAAGAATCAGATCGAATTGCAAAGATCATTAAAAACCTAGTTTCCTATTCTCAGTCCACTTCCTCCCAATGGAATTATTCCAATTTGGGTACGATTTTAAACGACACTCGTTCCTTCCTCCACCAATACTTTTTAAAAGAAGGAATCCAATGTGAAATTGAAGTAGGGGATGTTCCTCTCGCCTACTGCCAACCCCAAAAGATCAAACAAGTCCTTCTCAATCTCATCCAAGATGCTAGGGTTCGTGTCAATACCAGGGAAGATACGATTGGAAGAAAAATTGCAGTTTCTTTGCAACAAGCAGAGGAAGATGGAACCAACCATATCCTAATTCAAATTAAAGACAATGGGGCAGAGGATTTAATGAAGGGAATCTCCCAAATGAATTCACTGGAAGTGACAAAAAGTATCATCGCAGAACACAAGGGAAAGATGTATCGAGATGAAAATTCTTCTTCTTGGTTTTTTACTCTACCAATCGTTAAACCACTGTAACAGTCGTTTAACGTTTTCCTAAGGCCAGTGGTTTTGCAAGTTCAGGGGTTTCTTCTAACAATTTAAAAAACAAGGTAATACGGCTCGAGTGTAACATCCAATTGTCCTCTAAAAAGAGGCCTGCCAAGAAAAAGTTAAAATCTTTATAATAAGAAAACGAAGTTTGTGGATTTTTTGTAAAATCGAGAAGGATAGCCAATGCCAACCGATTGGCGCTTTCGTCCGGACCAAACCCTTCCATCGGGATTTGGATCGATGGCTCTGGAATTGTAAAACAATGTTCCGCACTTCCCTCTCTGACTTTGAGATTGTACCGCAAAGTACCAGGAATACGTTCCCCAGAGTAGGTTTTTGCCATTCAAAACTCCCGGATGCTCAAGGAATGAGCCATTTGATTATGTCCATTACATGAATAGTTAAGCAACCTCTTTTTCCGGTAAAATACGAGATTCCAGTCCGAAATTCTGCCTGGTTTTCCATTGATTTTTTCGACCGGTGTAAAACTCTCGTTCTATACTTTCAAAGCCCGCTGTGCAAAAATCCATTCGTTTTCTTATATTATTTTATGGTTTTCTCTTCGGAATGGAAATTCTGGCGCAGGATATCAATGGGCTAAAACTTCTTTTTCCCGATGCTTCTGGACCGTCCAAAAACTCCCAAGAGGACGAAAGAAAACAAACAACAGCCCAAGTACAACGAGGGCTGGTTCGAAAGTCTGTCGATGCCATGTCTGATCGCGAAGTAGAAGATAACCTTCGCAATTTAGGACTAAATCCATCTGGAACCATTTATACAAAAAGAGAAAGACTGAGAGAGGCTCTAGTTCCAGCAGAAGAACAAACGTTAACTCCTGAAGCACTCCTGAGTTCCCAACCGAAAAAAGACCCACCAATTCAAATCCAAAATGCGGCTGAAGGCCAACTTTTGAATATCGACAAAACCAAAGGTGGTGTTCTCGTACTTCGTGGTAAAGTGCGACTTAAAATCAGGTCTGGAGAACTTGTTGCGGATTCCGTTTCTATTGATGCCAACCGCCAAGAGATTTATGCCGAAGGTGGTGTGGAATACAAAGATGGAAGCGCCAAAGTAAACGGCGACCGAATGATCTATGATTTAAAGATCAACCAAGGTGTAGTTTATAATTCGAAACTCAGTATGTTTCCTTCTTTTTTCATTGGTCAAAAGTTAAAACGGTTAGATGAAAAACGTTATCTTTTGGAGATGGGATACTTTACTGCTTGTAATGCGGAACTACCTCATGAGTCGTTTCAAGCTCGTAAAATCTTTATACACGATGATAAGTCCGTTGTTGCTTATAGTGTTTCCTATAAAGTAGGTGGCACATCATTATTTTGGTTACCTGTTTTATACAATTCCGAATCAGGAAATGGAGTTACAACTCAAGTTGGTAAAAACAATACCCAAGGTTGGTTTTGGCAAAACTCCTACCAATGGTCAGATTCTTATCCTAATAGTATCTTCCTTGCCAACGGTTATAAATTTAGATTCGATATGTATGAAAAAACGGGGCAAGCTGCTCAGTTAGAGATGTGGAAAGTCTCTCCAATTTTGAATTACAATATCAATCTCGGTTATGCGAATTATAAAAACAACGCAATCACCCCCGTTTATGAAGATCGTTTTAAAAATGGAGGTGTTGGCAACGTTGCTGTTACCAATAACGTAGATCGCGGAGAGATGTTTCCAAACACCGGACTTCCCTATCGCAATACAGGCGTTAATTACGACCCTTGGTGGAAAACAGACATTCGGTTAAATGCAAAATTTAACGATTTTTCTCGTGATTATACAAGAAACGTTCAAGTACAATACGAAAATTATAGTAATCGTCAATTTGATTATGAATTTGGAAACAGATACCAACCATCTAATTCATTACAATCTTTATATACATATAGAGATGTAAGATTTGGACTCATTCGTAACATGCTCAACTGGAACTTAAATTATACGGAAAACCGGGGAGATTTGAGTGTCGGATTTTCAATGAGCAGAACTCTCGTTTACCAAATCCAAGCGAACCAGTACTTTGCAGCACAGGATACTTTACCTGCAGTAACTATTAGAAACTCAAGTAATATTGGACTTGTCCCTGGAACTAGTAGTCCAATCTATTGGGACTTACTTTTCCAAACCAATATCAATCGAATTTATGGTGCTCCCCAACAGAGAACCAATCCTACAACAGGCGTTGTGGACCCAAGAAGTCAATACCAAGACTTCGTCTTAAGATCACAAACCAATGTGATCGGGGAAACAGGTTTTAGATCACCGATTGCTATGGGTACATATATGTCCTTTACGCCATCAGTTTATATGGGTGCCACAAAACAAACAGTGGAGTATCCTGGATCAGGAAATGATTTAAATAGCCCCGACCGGGATGTGAACAAAGCTTATGCCACGATGTTAAAACAACAATCTTATCAGTATGTAAGGCAATCACATACGGCTCGGATAGGAATTCCTGAAATATTTTTATCTACTACATATCGTCGTTTGGATGCAGACAAAGCAGAGGCAAAAGATCCTATCCTTGGAAACTTACGTCAACATGAAGCAGAATTTGCATTAGAAAGTTACGCACTCAATGACTGGGATATCTCAGTGAGAACCATTCGTGATTTGCGTCAATTCTCATCTACCTATAATCCGGGTCTTACCAATATGCAAAGATGGTATTATACTGTAGTACGAGTGGGTGGGTTCTTTGATTTCGTAGATGGATTTACAACGCGTAGACCAAGTCTTCTTGAAAGAAAAAGAAACTTTTATTCTGGTGTATTTATTAACAACGATTACGTACATCACACTCCGCAAAATCGTTCACTTTCAAATAACCTAACTGTTTCTTATAAAATGGGGGGATTTTCATGGCCCATTATTAGAGCCTTTCGTAGTTTAGAAGTAGGGTCTACTTGGTATCATGTATACAAAGACAGTTATTTAGATAGTTATCGTTTTTTCTTTAAAACGGATGTGAAAGTAACTAGATATTCTGGCGTTGAATTAGAACTCGATTCTCGAGTCACCGAACCTTGGAGGCTCACTGCTCTGGCCCAAGGCCAGTTTTATGCAATGAATACGAGCCCCGAGTTGTACACCTCACAAACAGGTACTAACTATGACCAAACCACCATTTGGGAAGATTTAGCTGCAGGAACCGGAGCACAAGGACAAACAGAAAGACAAAAAACTGTTTTCAACATCAACAGGTTTATGATGACTTTGAAACTCGACTTACACAACTGGGAATACCGTCTGGGATACAGTATGAATTTACGGGCATTACCTGGAGGTCTCACAATGAACAACCAATTGACTTTTTATGACCAGTCAGTATACTTCTCTGTGAACTTAACCAATTTCAGTTTTGCAGATTCTGCATCGGCACAAGCGACACGTGTTCGATTATACAGATTCCGTAAACGTCCTCTTGACGGAACCTCTACAGACTTAACGGACTAACCTGAGTTTAAAATGCTAAAAGAAAGAAGCCAATCCTTCAAACTCCTATTCCTTGTGACAGACTTTTTCATTGCACTCACAAGTTTTGTTTTTGCTTATACGATTCGTTATTATCTATCTCCTGATTCTGCGTTTCAGATCCAAACAATCGATCCATTAAACTATTTGATATTAGGTATTGTTCTTGGGTTCTCTCAAGTATTATCGTTTTTATCTATAGATTTGTATCATCCACGAAGAGGATTGTCCTTTTCCGATGAACTGTTTGCAATCATCGCTGGTGTGGTTCTAAATCTACTTGTTGTTTTATCTCTTTTGTTTTTCTTTCGAGGAGAAAGTTTTTCAAGACTTGTAATTGCTTATTTTGCGATTTGTACTGTCATCCTTACTTCCTTTTCCCATTTCATTTTACGTTTCCTGATGCAGTATTTAAGAAGTAAAGGATTCAATTTAAAATCTGTACTCATCATTGGTACAGGGAAATCTGCGATCAATTTTTCTGAGACCCTCAAAAAACATTCTATCTACGGATATATGGTAAAAGGTTTTGTTGCAGGAAAGAAAAACCTATCTTCCAAAAAAATACAAACGGTTACTACGACAGAAAAATTAGAAGCTTATGTCGAAAAAAATAATATCGATTTGATTGTTTATGCTTTGTCACACGAAGAAGGAGATTCTTTAAAAGGAGTCATAGATATTGCAGATTTTCACGGTATCGACCTAAAAGTAATTCCCAGTTACGAAGAAATTGTAACAGCAAAAGGAAGAGTAGAGGTATTGGATGGAATTCCCATTATCTCAATTCGAAATATTCCTTTAAGATTGGGATACAATTTAGTTTTAAAAAGAAGTTTTGATATTCTATTTTCTCTACTTTTTATCATCCTATTTAGCCCATTCTATCTTCTGATTGCATTACTCATAAAACTAACAAGTAAGGGACCAATCTTTTACAAACAAGAAAGGGTCGGACTCGACAATAAAGTTTTTGGAATGATTAAATTTCGGTCCATGGTAGTTCAAACCAAAGAAAAGTCAGACACACTTTGGACAGTGAAAGATGATCCACGAGTTACCGTCGTCGGCGCTGTTCTAAGAAAACTTTCCCTAGATGAAACTCCTCAGTTTTTTAATGTATTACTTGGTGACATGTCTGTTGTGGGACCAAGACCCGAACGTCCATTTTATGTGGAGAAATTTCGAAACGAACACCAACAGTATATGAGACGTCATGCGGCCAAAGCAGGGATTACTGGTTGGGCTCAAGTACAAGGATTTCGTGGAGATACTTCGATTGAAAAACGAATAGAGGCAGATATTTTTTATATTGAGAACTGGTCCTTACTGCTTGATATCAAAATCATTTTGCTCACACCCCTAAAAGCCATTATAGATAGGAACGCATACTGAGGAAATATTATGGATGAAAAAGAATTAAAAAACATTGCCCACTTGGCAAAACTGAACATTGAAGATAAAGAAGTTTCTTCTATGTTGAATGACTTTTCTCGGATTGTACAATACGTAGACGAAATCAAAAACTTGGACACAACGAGTGTAGGTGATGACGAAATCTACGAACAGATCTTCTATGAATTGAGAAAAGACTTAGCAGAAAATGCTCTTAAAAGAGACGACTTAGCAAAAATTGCGCCAGCATATGAAAATGGATACGTTGTTGTTCCCAAGGTAATTGAAACATGAAAGATTTAATTTATCTAACTTATTCCGAAATTAAAACTAAACTAAATGACGGTTCCTTAAAATCTACAGATTTAGTTTCAGCTTATATCAAACGTATTGAAACCGCTGATTCAAAAGTCAAAGCCTTCCTTGAATTCAATAAAGAGCAGATCTTAAAACAGGCCACAGAAAGTGACGAGAGAAGAAAGTCCGGAAAATTGTTTTCCGAATTTGATGGAATTCCCATTGGAATCAAAGATAATATTTGTATTACCGGTCAGATCACATCTTGTTCTTCTCGTATTTTGGAAAACTTTCGTTCCCCTTATGATGCATCGGTCATCCAAAAACTAAAAGACAAAGGATTCGTTTTATTCCCACGACTCAATATGGACGAGTTCGCTATGGGATCTTCTACAGAAAATAGTGCATTCCAAACTACAAGAAATCCCTTTGATACAAACCGTATTCCAGGGGGATCTAGCGGTGGTTCGGCGGCGGCAGTGGCTGCATCTATGTTACCAGTTTCTCTTGGATCGGATACCGGTGGTTCCATCCGCCAACCGGCAGCACTTTGTGGAATTTGGGGACTAAAACCTACCTACGGGCGTGTATCTCGGTATGGCCTAATTGCTTATGCATCAAGCCTTGATCAAATTGGACCATTTTCTAACGACCTACAAGGAATTTCGGATCTTATGGAAATCATCTCAGGCCTTGACCATAAGGACCAAACCACAGCAAAAGTAGCTGCTTTCGAAGCAAATTCTGTTTCCTCAATCGATTGGAAAGGTAAACGAATTGGTGTGATGAAGTCAGAAGATTTCAGCTTTTCACCTGACGTAAACAAACGTTACGCGGAAATATTAAAGACTTTGGAATCCAAAGGAGCAACTCTTGTCCCTCTTGACTTTTCCTTATTGAAATATGCCATTCCCGTATACTATTTAATCGCTACGGCTGAGTGTTCCTCCAACTTAAGTCGGTTTGACGGCATTCGTTATGGATTACGGAAAGACGGTGCTGGAAAACTTGAGGATTTGTATTCAGAATCGAGAACTGCAGGTTTTGGACCGGAAGTCAAACGTCGAATCTTACTTGGAACATTTTCACTCAGTTCCGGTTATTACGATGCCTATTATGGCAAAGCTCAAAAAGCAAGGGTTCTCATTCGCAAACAATACGCGGAATTCTTTAAGAAGGTAGATATCATTTTTCAACCTACTTCTCCCACAACTGCTTTCAAAGTTGGTGAAAAAACGAAAGATCCAATCCAGATGTATCAAGCCGACATCCTCACTACATCTGTCAACCTAGCAGGCGTTCCTGCCATCAGTTGCCCTGCGGGATTGGATTCTACAGGTCTACCGATTGGATTACAAATTACATCTTCTCATTTTGATGAATCAAAACTTTTAAGTTATGCTAAATCTGTTTCTGAATTAGAAGTTTGTAAACTGACACTTCCAACTGAGATCGCCTAACATGGACGAGTTAACCAAAAGAGTCATTCCTTGTTTGGATATCAAAGGAGGAAGGGTTGTCAAAGGTGTTCAATTTGTAAACCTAATTGATGCAGGTGATCCAGTCTCTTGTGCTGTCGCTTATGAAGAAAACAAAGCAGATGAACTTTGTTTTTTAGACATTACAGCTTCTTCGGACAAACGAGATATCCTTCTACATTTGGTAGAACAGGTAGCAAATAGACTTTTTATCCCTTTCACTGTTGGTGGAGGGATCCGCACTATCGAAGATGTGAAAGCAGTATTAAATAAAGGTGCCGATAAAGTATCAATTAATACCAGTGCTTTTCAAAATCCGAAATTACTAAAGGATTCCAGCGAAATTTACGGCTCCCAATGTATTGTTTGTGCGATCGATGTAAAATTCCATCCGGAACGTAAAAGATACGAAGTGTATTTAAACGGAGGGCGTTTGGAAACAGGTAGAGAAGCCCTTGATTGGGGAAGGGAGGCTTTTGAAATGGGAGCCGGAGAAATCCTTCTTACCTCTATGGATAAAGATGGAACCAAAGATGGATTCGATATCACGCTAATGAAATCATTCACTTCCAATCTTTCGATACCTATCATTGCATCTGGTGGAGCTGGAAATCCGGAACATATGGCAGAAGTCATCCTTCGGGGTGGTGCCGACGCTGTACTTGCGGCATCCATTTTCCACTTTGGAGAATTTTCTATCCAAGAAACCAAACAAACTATGAAAGAGATGGGAATTAAAGTGAGACTATGATTTCTTTTCACATTCTCGATTCTATTTTTTTCCTTTTTCCCTTTCTTGTCATTCTCCTCCTCCTGATTCGTTTTCGTTCGAAACAAAATTCCACTAAAGAATATTTCCAAGCAGAGGGAAGTTTATCTTGGTTTGTGGCAGGTACTGCCATGGTGGCCACTACATTTGCTGCAGATACGCCTCTTGCGGTAACAGAAATTATACGAGGCCAAGGTATTGCCGGAAACTGGATTTGGTGGTATATGGCAGTGGGTGGATTTGTTACGGTATTTTTCTTTTCTAAACTTTGGAAAAGGTCTGGTGCTTCCACTGATTTAGAATTAATAGGTCTTCGTTATAGCGGAAAGGAAGCAAATTTTTTAAGAGGATTCAAGGCCTTTGTCATCGGATTTTTACTCAACCTAGTGATTCTTGGTTGGGTTAACCTCGCTATGTTAAAAATCATTCCAGTGTTTTTTCCTCTTTGGACTGCCTTCCATATACTCATTTACTTATTGTTATTTGGTGTTTTTTATACTTCTATCGCAGGTCTTCGAGGTATCTCCTATATCGATGTCTTTCAATTTTTTTTGGCTTGGATCGGATGTATTCTATTTGCTTATTTCGCGGTGAATTTACCGACCATTGGTGGACTTACAGAACTAAAATCCAAACTAGATAGTAACAAAATTTTATTTTTCCCAAATGGATCTTCTGGGACCCTTCCTTGGGATCATTTTTTAATCCTTCTAACAGTTCTTTGGTGGTCTAGCTGGTATCCCGGGTCCGAACCTGGAGGAGGGGGATACATCGCACAAAGAATCCTTGCTACAAAAAATGAAAATGCAGCCCTTAAAGGATCCCTTTGGTTTGTAATCGCACATTACTTTGTGAGACCTTGGCCGTGGATTCTGGTAGCCCTTGTTTCGGTGATTCTTTACCCAAATCTTTCTGATGTGGAAAGTGGAAAGGGATTTCTTATGGTATTACAAGAAGGAATGCCAAATGGAATGATAGGCCTAATGCTCAGTGCTTTCCTAGCTGCTTATCTTTCCACACTAGCCACTCATTTGAATTGGGGCGCTTCCTACCTCGTAAATGATCTTTGGAAACCTATTCTACAAAAGGGAAGATCTGAATCTTACTATATAAAAGTATCTTATGGAGTCCAAATCCTAACAGCGATTTGTTCTTTTTTTCTAGCAGTTTATGGAATGGAAACCATCAAAGGTGCCTGGGTGTTTTTGCTAGAAGCATCTTCGGGAATTGGGTTTATACTAATTGCTAGGTGGTTTTTTTGGAGAATCTCTGCTTGGACAGAAATTTTGGCATTTATCCTCTCTCCCGTTTTGTATTTACTCTTTTCTGTTTATTTGAAAATAGAATTTCCTTATTCTATACTTTTCACAGCATTTTCCTCTGCTATTTTATTGATTTTTTCTACATATTTATTTCCTACCACCAATCGGGAAGTCCTTGTTCAGTTTTACGAAACAACCAAACCTCCTTATTTCTTTTGGAAAGGTTTTTTTAAACGAGAAAAAAAGAATCAAACGATTTATCCCAATCGGTTGGTAATTTCTTTTTACGGCACACTCTCTGGACTTTCCTTTGTGTTCGGAGGTTTGTATTCCATCCAATGTCTAGTCTGGAAAGAAGGAGAGATTCTTATAGGTTTACCGATATTTTTACTAGGACTCCTTGGATTGTTTCTTTCCCTCAAGGCCTTACAAAACAATTCAGAGAGTTAATCTAACTTTAGTAAGGTGAATTTCGAATTTCAGTAATGACTTGAGTGAAAAGATTCCGACTTTTGGTATCATCAGCACTTACTGTTTGGAATGCCATCATCGAATGATCACAATCCGCAATATCAATTTGTTTGTAAGTTAGATTTCCAAGTCTTGCACTATTACGAGGTACAATGCCGTCTGACTGTGTAAAACCGGCATTATTCAAAATATTACAACCTGTATTGTAGTAAAAAGTTTCACCCACTGTACAGTTACTCATCACTCCGGCAAAACTAACAAACTTTCCATTTAAGTTCGCATCCAAATAAGATTGATTTAAAACATCCAAAACAAGATTATTAGCACCTGAAATTACCGTCTGTCCGCTACCTTGATTGGTATAACCTAACTCCGAGCCGCCTTGGGTTCCTACGAGATAACTACCGAGATCATTCAAAAATGGATTACTTCCTAAAAAACTTGGAGTCGCAAAAGGAGATCCGAACTGTGGGCTTGCCAAAGTTACCACAAGTCGAACAAAGGGAAGGACTCCCGTTTCCTTAGCCAAAGCAACTCTTGTGACAAGTCCTCCCATAGAATGAGCCACAATATACACTTGGTCCGAATCAACAAAATTAGAACGGAGTGTCGAATGAAATTGGCGACCGTTTACAAGAATACTATTGGAAGTGCGATAGGTATAAAGATAAAAATCAAATTCCGAACTCGCAGAATTTCTACCTTCTTGAAAATGAATGAGCCCATTAGAAAAAGTATTTTTTATATTCTGTATTTTTTTCTCATCGTTTGTGATCGGATCTGAATCTCTCTCTGCAGGATTCCAACCATGAATCAAAACAATTTTCTTTTTTGTAGATTTGGGAAAAAAATCAGAACTTAAAAATTGAGAATCAGAAAGGTTCCTAGAAAAACCAGGAAGGAATCCAAATAGTTTTTGATTAGGATTTGGAAGAAGCCCTAATAAAGAAAGTAACAATGCTTCGTTATTTTTTTTATCTTCGGATACAAATTCTTTTCTATAAAAATCGTAAATACAAGATTGGAATGCAAAAATCCCTATGACGAGATAAATAAAATTAGATAAAGTATTTCGCCTAACGCGAAACATTTTGCACCCGATCCAAAGTAATTCCGCAAGCAACCACCACATTGAGTGAAGTAACTGAACCATACAAAGGAATTCTTGCTACATAATCTGCTTCTTCCAATAACAAACGTTTCACACCTTCCCCTTCATTTCCCATAATCACAGCCATTTGTGAGGCATCAGGCAAAGTTTCCCAAATGGTCTCTTCACCTTCTTCATCAGTTGCAAGGATCCAATATTCATTTTTTTTAAGATATTCCATACCATGCATCAGGTTCGCCACTCTATAAATCTGCAAATGATGAACAGCTCCCGCAGAAACTTTTTCCACAACAGGAGTGATAGGGGATGTATCACGATCAGACATTAGCACATGTTTTACGCCCATACATTCAGCAGTTCTCAGTAGATTCCCAAGATTCCCCGGATCTTGAATCCGATCTAAAATTAGTATGGGACCAACGCCTGCCTCCACATTCTGTTTGAATTGTTCAAACCCAAGGGAAGAAAATGATTTTTGTTTGGTGCGAATGATGACGTAACCTTGGTGGTTTTTGTCAGAAGCAATCCGGTCCAGTTCCCGAGTGGAAACTGTTGTGAATTTTACGGAATTGGGAATGTATCCACGAATTCTTTGTTTTTCTTCAGTACCCATCGAGTCTTTCACTATCACTTCCCGAATGGTTTTGATTCCGCGTTCCGGAGCCATTTGTTCCAATGACTCCAAAAATTCATAAAAGTTTCGTTTTCCAAAAAGTATTTCTACTGGGCTTTTTTCCATGTGGTGTTTCCTTCTTTTGTATCAGCGAGAAGGATTCCTTTTTCTTCCAACTCTTTACGAATTTTGTCGGCAGTAGAGAAATCTTTGTTTTGTTTGGCGATCTTTCTTTGGTTTATTTGATCCAAAATCCAATCTTCAGAAATTCCGTCTAAGGATTGGACTTGTTTTTCAAATTGAAATACAGCAAAGAGTTCATTGATTTTATAAAATAATTGTAGAGATTCTTTTAAAAAAGTAGGATTAGCCGTAGAACCGCCACCATCCAAAACTTGATTCACAATCCGAACGAGTTCAAAAACAGAAGCCAGGGCTCTTGGAACATTCAAATCATCCCCAAGAGAATTCATAAATTCCGAATTTACTTTTTGTAATTCTTGGTTTGAAAATTCAAAAATTTCTAAAATTTCAGGAACTTTTGTCCACAATTCACCAGCATCTAACACACGGTAAATGGTATTTTGAATTCGTTCCATTGCCGTTTTGGATTCTTCTAATTTGTTTAATGAAAAATTCAATTTACTTCTGTAATGTGCAGAAATCAAATGATAACGAATTGCGTTTGGATCATAACCTTTTTCCAAAATATCTCGTAAGGTATAGAAGTTTCCCTTACTTTTGGACATTTTTTCTCCATCCACAAGCAGATGTTCGCAGTGAAGCCAGGTTCCCACAAATTCTTCCTCGGGAAAAGCTCCATGACTTTGTGCAGCTTCATTTTCGTGATGAGGGAAGAGGAGGTCAATCCCACCTGTATGAATGTCCACACCAGATCCGTATACCTTACGAATCATAGCAGAACATTCCAAATGCCAACCAGGTCGTCCACTTCCAATACGAGTATGCCAACATTTTTCTTCTTCAGTCTTTTGGTTTTTCCAAAGTACAAAATCGCGAACATCATCTTTCTCGTATTCATCCGCATCATACCGAACACCTGACTTCATTCCAGATACGTCAATCTTAGATAGTTCTCCATAACGACTGAACTTCTGAATGGAAAAATACAAGTTCCCATCTTTTTCGTAAACAAGACCATTCTTCTGTAGTGTTTCTACAAGGCCGACCATGTCTTCAATGGATTCAGTAGCTTTTGGGTAATGTTCTAATTTTTGTATATGAACTGTTTCAAGATCCTTAAAAAAAGCCTCTGTCCAAGGTTTTGTAAATTCCTCTACGCTCATTTTTTGTTTGATCGATTCATTGATAATTTTGTCATCAATGTCTGTGATGTTCATAGATTGGTTTAGCTTATATCCACCTAACAGAAGTGAACGGCGAAGTATATCTACAAATAAAAAAGAACGAATATTCCCAATATGGGCAAAGTTATACACCGTTGGCCCACAAGAATATATAGTTACATTTGTTGGATCTTTCGGTTGGAAGGGTTCTTTTTTTCCTGATTTAGAATTCTGGAATACAAAAGGGACTAAACTCATAAGGCAAAAATTTCTTTTACAAATTCAAGGTTTGCTTGTGGTTGTTTGTCTTTCCCAGCTTCATTTCCTTCAGTAGGGTAAAGTTGCATACGTTTATCACAATTCATATGGTTAAAAAGAGCAAATGTAGATTTTGGATGTGAAATCACATCTTCCATTCCGCAAGAAAAGAGAGCTGGAATTTTGATTTTTTTTGCAAAGTTGAGTGCATCAAAGTAAGCCAATTCCTTTTTATAATCAATTTTTTTAGTCGCTCTTTTTTCCAAAAAGGGAGTGAGTTCTCGAATCCAAGGATTTCCTTTTAAAGAAATTTGATCTTTGTCTATATAACAGAACGAAGGTGTTTCTAAAATCAAACCTTTGATACGATCAGAATAGGCTGCACCAAACACAGAAAGAGCTGATCCAATCGACTTACCATGTAAGATGATTTGGTCACCATCAATCCCATCTGTCAAACGTAAGAACTCTATAGTACGAATCACATCTAAATAGAGTTTACGCATATAGAAGTCCTCTTTTTGGTCGAGGCCATGGGCAAAATAATTTGGTGTCCAACCGATAGGAGATTTTCCTGTTGTCGGGTCAATCGGAGCATGAATCATTTCTTCCCCATGACCCCTTAAAGTGATATGGAGTTGGGCTACACCCAAATCAGAATACCCTTTTTGAATTTCTTCCGGAATCGCTAAGTAGTCATGAAAATATACAACTACAGGGCGATTCCCCCGTTTTCTAGGAATTGCAAGTTTTCCATGTAACACATGATTGTCGATACTCTGGAAACTAACATCATTTAAAGATTCCCAAATAAAAGATCCCTTAAGCACCGTTTTGTATGTGGCTTTGATTGGAACTTTCTTTAATTCGGCTATGCCTTCCTTCCAAAAACTATCAAGATCCGATGGAGGATCTAGTTTGGGAACTGTTTGGAAACATTCATCAAAACTAACGGTTTGAGGCATGGGAATCCAACTTAGGAGAAAATTGATTTAAAAAACTATACATAGTTTGAAGTAAAAGAACAGAGATAGTCATAGGACCTACACCGCCAGGAACCGGCGTATAGTAGGAAGATTTGTCTTTGGCTTTAGAAATTTCAATGTCTCCCACATTTCCTACATTATAACCAGCATCTAAAAGAACCGCACCGTCTTTGATCCAATCGGCCTTAATGAACTCAGGTTTTCCAACAGCTCCGACCACAATGTCCGCTTGTTTTACAAGTTCCGGTAGGTTTTTTGTTTTTGAATGACAAAGAGTTACCGTGGCATTTAAGTTAGTGAGCATAATGGCCATAGGTTTTCCAAGTATTGGAGAACGTCCTACCACAACAGCATGTTTACCCGAAACATCAATTCCATATTCTTGCAGAAGGAGAACCATTCCGTACGGAGTGCACGGAAAATAAGCTTCACCATTCATCGACAGTTTTCCAAAAGAAATCGTCGTGACACCATCCACATCCTTTTCTAAAGCAATCTCATCAAAACATAAACGTTCATCAATTTGGTGAGGGACGGGATGTTGCAAAAGAATTCCGTTTACGGACTTATCTGCATTTAATTTTCTAATTTCGGCTAATAGTTCTTCTGTGGTAGTTTCTTCTTTTAGTCTCACATAACGAGACCCCATTCCTACTTTTTCACAAGCCTTCACCTTCATATTCACATAAGTTTCAGAGGCAGGATTGTTGCCGACAAGGATGGTGGCAAGAGTGGGAATTCCCTTACCATCGGATTTAGCCTTTGCTAATGTTTCTGCGATTCGATTTCGGATTTTTTCGGAAATCGCTTTACCGTCTAATAGGATGCTAGATTTCATTCTGTAAGTTCAAAATTTCAAAGAAAATTGAACTGGCAAACAGAAAAAACCATCCATGATTCCAAGTTTAGATCCATCACAATCCAAGTCCCCCAATTCGACTTCCACTCATAGTTTACAAGGTTGGGTCCAAGGACTCCGCGGGAATAACCACGTCCAATTCCTCCAACTCCGCACCGAAGGTAAAATCTACCAAGTGGTCGCTGAGAAAGAATTTTTAGGAGAAGAAATCTTCAAACAAGTCAAAGGACTTCCCCAAGAGACTTCCCTCACCGTTTTTGGGATCGCGCAAGCCAACGAAAAGGCACCTGGAGGCGAGGAACTGTTCCTCCATTCCTTTACCCTTGTGGGAGAGTCCCACCAGTATCCCATCACACCCAAGGAACATGGACCTGATTTTTTACACAACCACAGACATTTGTGGTTACGCTCTAAACGCCAACTCGCCATCCAAAGAGTGCGATCTGAATTGTCTTTTGCCATCAGAGAGTTCTTTCGTAACGATGGATACACCCTCATCGACACTCCGATCTTAACCGGTTCCATTGGAGAATCTGCCGGAACTTTGTTTTCCACAGAATATTTTGATTTAGGCCAAGCCTATCTGGCGCAAACAGGGCAACTCTATCTAGAAACAGCAGCTTTTGCACATTCCAAGGTTTACTGTTTTGGTCCCACGTTTCGCGCTGAAAAAAGCAAAACCAGACGCCATTTGACAGAATTTTGGATGCTCGAAGCAGAAACTGCCTTTCTTGGCCAAGAGGGAAATCTAGACTTACAAGAACGATTTGTAAAAGCAGTCCTTCGCACCACCATAGAACGAACTGGGGAGGATTTGAAAGCCCTCGACCGTGATCCGGCACCACTCCTAGAACAACTTGGGAAACCTTTTCCCCGGGTGGATTACGGGGAAGCAATCCGAATTTTGCAAACTGCAGGAGAAGGGATCACTTGGGGAGAGGACATCAATTCCGACAGGGAACAAATCCTCACAACTCACTTTGGCACAGCCATTTTCATTCAAAATTTTCCAAGGGCAATCAAAGCCTTCTATATGAAACAAAATCCTGACGATCCCAATACCGTTCTCTCTGCCGATTTGATCGCACCAGATGGAATCGGGGAAATCATAGGAGGATCCGAAAGAGAAGAATCGTATGAGAAGATTGTGGAACGCCTAAAGGAAGAAGGCCTTCCTCCAGAGGATTATTCTTGGTATTTGGACCTTCGTAAGTATGGATCTGTCCCTCATGCAGGTTTTGGAATGGGTCTGGAACGAGTGATTGCCTGGGTTTGTGGTTTGTCCCATATTCGGGAATGTATTCCTTATCCACGGATGATTTACAGACTCAGTCCTTAATTTTTCTTAAAGGAAATTTTGCACTAAGGCCGATCTTTTTAAGGAAAGAGAGGCACCTTATGGCACAGCAAGCAACCCAAGTTTTAAACACATCAATAGAACAAGAAGCTTGGGATCTTTATGAGGTAGGATCAAACGAAGATGTCGTGGTTCTTGCCAAACGTCATCCTGAGAACTTTTATATCCAACACCTAAGTTATTTAGCTTTGTATGAAATGACAGGTAGAGCGACGATCTCCGCTCCCAAAGGTATATCGAGCCTAGCACCTCTCGTAGACGCAATCCAAAACCACGAAATTGGAAAAAGCTCAGAAGCTTGTAATAGTTTAAACCTTTATTTCAATACACAAACCAACCCACTTTGTTTTTCCATCATCCAAACTGCGATCAAAATCTATTTTAGAGCAGAAGCTTATGAAGAATCAAAATCGGTAATTACTAGATACAAAAAACAATGGAATGACAACTCCTTTGTTAAAGAAGAACTCATTTGTACGTATTACTTAAAACGATATGATGAAGTGATCAAAGTTTTTCGTGACAATATGAAATTGTTAAACGATTCTGATATCCATAAACTTGTGGGTATGGCACTTCTCTTTTTGGATCGTCACAAAGAAGCAAATCTTATCTTTGAAAACATTCCAAACAAATTAAACCTACCAAGTTTTGAAGAAAAACGTAAAATGTATGATTCCGTATACAAAAAGATTTCTGAACTAGAAGCAAAGTCAAACTCTCTAGCCCACAAAGACTTAGAAGATATGGGTTTCGCTTATCTCTTTCACGGAGACTATGTTAAAGCAGAAAAAATGTTTTTATCTCTTACCGAGAAACTAAAATCAAAACTCTGCAACGTGTAAGATTTTTTCTCGTTTCGGGGTGGCTAAGTAATTTAGCTGCCTCGTCTGTAGGAATGATAAGATCCGTTTGGTTTTTTCCAGCAGTTCCTAGTGCCAAAACAAAGTAGGGATTCTTTCCTACTTTTGCTTCCACTCCCTTCCCCGATTGTTCTTCTTTATAAACAATATATCCAGTTTCGATGGCATACGCTTCTTTTACGTATACAGGAGAATAAATATCTAAACCACGATCTGTCTGTATTTTAGGAAACAGAGCTCGTTTGAGACTAAGGTGGCGAGCGTCGACGACAAGACCCGAAAATTCTACTGGAACTACTTCTTCACTAAATTCAGGAACTGATTCTAAGCCATATTCCAAAGGAATTTGTGCGATGATTCCATCTTTTCCTTTCAGAGGTAAACTTGCTTTTGCTTCCAAAATATTTTTTACAAATTGAAAATCATACTCTTCTTTTTCTGATCCAATATAAGAATTAAGTCGTAACCTTGCCTGTTGGTTCACTTGAGTGTATTCATAAACAGTATAATCTGCATTAAAAAGTATGGATTCTAACCTTTGGCTAAGACGAACCCGGAGTTTTTCCCGAGCTTTTTTACGAGCCATAGAATGTGCCTTACCTTGGCTTGTGGCAGTATTTTTTCCGGAGAACTCAGGATCTTCCTCATCGAATACAATTTTTGGAATGGTTTCTTTGACAGAGGAAAAAACGACAAGGTCTGTCCAATTGACAATGGAGGCATAGATATCCTTATCTTCAATTGGTTTTGACCCAAGAGAGAAAGTAAGTAATAAGACCAAACAAATATAGATTCGTTTCATAATTAAGATTTCGGCAGAAGATTGAATTTTCTTTCCAATTCGTTAAATTCCGTAATGAAAGGAACCCCTTTGGGGAGACTTTGCAAGACGTTTTTTCCATAGGACTTTGTATGGATTCGCGGATCAAGGATACTCACCATTCCTGTATCCGACTGTGAACGAATGAGCCGTCCAAACCCTTGTCTGAGTAATAAACAAGTTTTCGGAACCTGCATTTCCCAGAAGGGACTTTTTCCCTTTCGTTCCATATCTTCCATTTTCGCTTGTAAAACAGGTTCTGTAGGAACCTGAAAAGGAAGTTTTGTCACAATTACATTTCTTAGTTTATCACCTTTGATATCCACACCCTGCCAAAAACTAGAAACTCCAAAAAGAACACTTTTTTCATTTGCAAGAAACTCCCGTTTGGCGGCAATAGGCCCCATCTCCGTTTGGGAAAAAATAGGAAAAGGAACTTGGTTTCTTAATTCTTCATAGAGTTCGGATAAAAGTTTGTTCGAAGTAAAAAGAACAAAAGCATCTCCTTCTGATAGTTTGAGGAGACGGGTGATCCAATAGGATAAATCTGTTTTATTTCGTCTAGGGTCTTGGACCGGATCAGCGACCTGTTTGGGAACAAACAATAGAGAATGAGTGTTATAGGAAAACGGAGATGCTAACGTTTTGGTTTTTACGTCCGAGGTTCCCACTTCTTTTAAAAAATACTGAAAATTCCCAGCAGTCGGTGAGAGCGTGGCGGAAGTCATCACCACAGAATCCATATTGGGAAATAGAGTATTTGCTAAAATTTCGTCCGTGTTTTTCGGTTGGGAAAATAGATAATAGAAGGGATCTTTTGCTGATTGCGGTGGTGGTTCAATCCAAAATACCAAATTGGGGTTGGTTTTCAAACGAAAGTCATTGAGAAAAGAGGAGGCTTTTTTAAGATTTCCCGAAACCATTTCAAGTCCCAGAGCCATTTCTTTTTCTTCCATATCCTCACTGTCTTTTTTGTATTTTGTAAGAAGGCTTTCTAACTGAGAAGCAAGATCTGCTAAACTGTCTTCAAAAGCTCCATTATCCAACTTAATTCGTTCCGTGTGACGTGTGGAAAATTGGTTGAACTGCAAAGGAATGGCAGAAAGTAACATACGAAAAAGTTCATTCGCATAACCAATCGAAGTTTCTACTGACTTCATAATTTTATCGCTGTTTTTCAGTTTTAAAACAAGGCCAGTGCGTTTCTCAGGAAAATAAAGATAATGTAAAAGGTTCATCAGTAGGTCATAACGGATTTCTGAACCAAAAGCTCGGCCCACAATTTCCGGAAAGGCGTGAGCTTCATCGATAACCAATTGGGAAAAAGGAGGAAGGATTTTAAAATCTCCCGCAAGATGGCTTGCAAGAAGGTGGTGGTTCACAATGAGAATATTAGCTTTTTTCCATTTTTCTTTTTCTAAAAAATAGTAAGAGGAACTAAAGTTGGGGCAATTTCTCCCCAAACAGTTGTCAGACTCTCTTGCAACTGAATTCCAAAAAGAATTAGATAAAAACCCATCATATTCGGCGCGAATCCCTGCCGTTGTTTGTTTCTCCCAGTTCACAAAGTATTGGAGGGATGATTCCATTTCAGGGCCAAAATCTCCCCTTTCCATAACTCGGTTGTATTTCCGTTTGCAGAGATAGTTACTCGCACCGAGGGCCACCATAGCATTGACAGGAACTCCTAAAGCTTCCGAAACAAGTGGGATATCTTTATAAAGAAGTTGGTCTTGTAAAGATTTGGTTTCTGTGGAAACCACAACCGTACATTCATTCTCTAAGGAAAATAGGGCACTTGGAATTAAATAGGCAAGAGACTTACCCACACCAGTGCCGGCTTCAATGGCCCAGTGGGATCCGGTATTAAAAGCCGATTCAATGGAAGTTGACATTTCCATTTGTTCTTTTCTGACTTCGTAATCCTTCCAAAGTTTAGGAAGTTTGGTTGTAAAAACTGATTGTACGTCCAATCCCTAATGCCTGTTCCGAAAAAGAAGAATGATACAAACTACTGTCAAACTGATTACAGATACAAGGGATGCAGTCATAATGAGTATCCCTTGCCAATTGAGCACCTCAGGCGAAGTCATACGACCACCTTTTCTTTTTTTGGGTCTAGTGCTTTCGAAACCAAAATATAGATGAATCCATAAATCAAAAATAACCCAATCACCACCGAACGAGCCACTGTAGCCTTTGTTTTTGCATCTTCCACATTTTCACCTTTGTTTTCTGCAAGGAGTCCCATCACTTCAGGGTTCATTTTATCCAAATATTCAGGTAAGTTCATGTAACAGAAAGAAACGAAGATAAATAATAAAAACCAAGGAGTGATGTACTTCAAAACAAATCGAATAGACCTAGGAAAAGGAATGAGACTACCTTCGTTGGCATCTCTTACACCCCGATCCACACCAATCTTAAACACAAAAATAAAAATTTGTATTGATGCCAAAATATATATCATAATGGTTCCGATATAAAAATCGGCTATGTCAAGGGCAGCAAAATCTTTGTTAAAATAAATTATAGGAAGGCACAAACAAAAAGTAAAAAGGAATAAAAGTAGAGATGATTTCCTTCTACCAACATGAAACCCTTCCTCTAAAAAAAGAATTCCAGGTTGTAACATAGTAACAGAAGAGGTGATCGCAGCAAGAAATAATACAAGAAACCACAATCCACCAAAAAAATCCCCACCCGGCATCATTCCAAAAACAGAAGGTAAAGCAATAAAACCCATTCCAAAAGTTCCAAAGGAAGTGGCCTGCATTCCTAAAAATAAAAATGCAACAGGAATGGTGATCATACCACCAAACACAACTTCTGCGAATTCATTTAAAGAAGCGGAAGAGAGACTTGATAAAACAACATCGTCTTTTTTCTTCAAAAAACTAGAGAACACGAGAGCAATCCCAAAACCCGTTGATAAAGAAAAGAAAATTTGTCCAGCTGCACTGATCCATACCTTAGGTTGGGTCAGTTTAGACCAATCAGGGTTCCACATTACGGCAAGGCCCGACTCAATTCCAGGGATCGTGAGCACTCGAACAAGGATGATGGTTGCACAAATGCCCATAAGAGGCATAGCAATCTTTGCAAAGGCCTCAAGTCCTTTCGAAAGCCCACGATACACGAGTAAAAAATTAAACAAAACACAAAGAAGAAAAAATACGATGATAGGGGATTGAAAACTTGAACCGTTGGCCTCAGCACCAGTGAGGTGTAAAAAAAAAGTGGAGGCTTGTTTTGTCATTTCACTTTGTGTGGAACCATTCAGTGACATTTGACCCGTGAGAAAATAGTAAGCATAAGCCAGACACCAAGATTCAATGAATACATAATATACGTAGATCATCACAGGAATCATCACACCGATGGTTCCTGAAAGTTTGAGAGGGAATCCTTTTAGATACTCGCGAAAAATAAATGGAGTACTATGACCATGTTTGCCACCCATACGGCCCATGGTCCACTCAGCTAAACAAACGGGAATTCCGAGAATTAGAAAGCTGATGATATAAGGAACCATAAAGGCACCGCCACCATTTTGCGCAGCTTGTCCCGGAAACCGTAAAAAATTTCCAAGCCCAATGGCACCACTCGCCACAGCCAAAATCAAACCGATACGACTGGCCCAGCCTTCTTGGTGTTCCACTTGTCTCTCTTTCATCAGGGACTATTGAATGTAGTAGGAATTATGTGACAAAATCTTTTTGCAGAAGATTGAGAAAAAGCAAGGCTTTGACACCTTGCTTTGGTATTTTTCAAATTAGCCTAGAAATAGCTCTTTTTTTTCCATTTTCAGAACTTTGGAGACCAGATTTTTAAAATCTTCCGGTGGTTCCAAAAGTCCAAGTTCTACTTTTGACAAAAACGGAGTGGAAACCTTCAATTTCTTAGCGAAATCGTATTGTTTGATTCCTAACTCACGTCTGACTGCCCAAAGTTTGTTTTTCAATCCATTGGAAAACTCAGGGTAGATGTCTTCCACAGCGCTTTCGTTGAAAAGCTTATCAACAGAGGTTTTGAGATACTTAGCACAAGATGACTTGAATTTTTCAGTCGGATCTTGGGCTCCAGTCTCAATTTTGGATAGGTAACTCGGAGAAACTCCTAGCGCCCTCGCCATATCGTACTGTTTGATACCTCTCTTCTTTCGAAGCATGTAAATGTGATTGTTCATTTATCCCCCCTAACAGTCAGAATATGTCAAATATGGCAAAATTCAATAAAAAAATTTTGCCATACTCCAAAACTTGCAAGGGTTATAATATAACTTCTTTTAGGCGATCGGCAGCAATTACCAAGTTGTAAGTGGTTTTTAGACCAGAGACTTTTTGTTCAATAAATGAATTTCTCTGAGCACCTTCCATCTCCGACTTAATTCTTTCGCGAACAACGGCGTAGGGCTTAGGAATACGATTCTGAGGGTTTTTGGGATCAGAATCTGCATAAGCATAAAGTTTACCAGCTTCATACGCATCTCGCATTTGTGCTTCCGTAACCGTCACAGGAATGGCTTTAATTTCATCTTGTAGCGATTTTAACGCCAAAGAAACTTTCATTTTATCCATTTGCATCAAATAGCCGATTTCCGATCCCACATCTTGGACACGATCTGAAGTTTCTGCAATTTTTCCCTGAAGGATCGTAGACTGAAATAAATTGAGCATATCCCATGTTTTTGATTTTTCATCCTTGTATTCTTGTTTTAGAATATTCGGAATGGCTTCGAAATCGACAGACAAATCTTTCCAAGTGTAGTTTTTTCCATCACGATTGGAATATAATGAATAATCTGGTGTAAATATTTTTGGATCGATATCGGTTGGACCGGAAAAACGAGGAAGGTTAGCGACAGTGATTCCACTTTCTTCCGTGATTTTTTTAAGTTCTTTTTGGTAGAGACCTTGCTCATACTCTTTCATGGTGTGAGACGCAAACTGATTTGCTTTGTCTGTCGATTCACCTTCCGTAAAATAAGCGACAGATGCTTTCGTATCTGCATCCTCATGAGTTTTTCCATATTCTGTAGCTTCCGCTTTAAACTCATCAAAAATGGATGTGAAATATTTTTTTAGTCTTTCTGGATGGACTTTCTCAGTTCCTGTAGAACGTACTACATAGGCAATCCTTCCTTCTCCTGCTTTTGCATAAGAAATGAAAGTTCCCGTTTTAGCCTTTTTTACTTCCGTTAAAATGTCTTCCAATGGTGTTTCTGCACAGTTCGTACAAAAAGGTTCCAATTTTCCAGCAATAGGTCTACGTGTAATGTCTTCAGTAACTTTGGAAATTTCTTCCGCAATTTCTTTATTAGACAAAGAATTCAATTTATTTGCGAGTTCCTCTGCTTTTTTTAAGTTAGCAGCCTCATCTTCACCACGAACTAGTGCTAGTTGAAGGTTCACAAATTCTAAAGGTTTTTCTTTTAAACCATTTTTAACATACTCGCGCATATATACATTGAGTTTCAAAAACTGATTCACCAGAGATTCAATTTTCTGAACATCCGCTTCCGCTACTTTTTTGGAAGAAATGGCGTCCTTCAAAAGAATTTTTTCTAAGGCGATACTTTCTAAAATTTTTGCTTGGATATCGGCTGTGATCGGTTGTGGTTCAGGGTTTCCTCGTTTGGAAGCCTCAATCACAAAATTCATTTCTTTACGAGTTACAGTTCCACCGTCAAAAGTAGCCAGGATTTCTGAATCCTTAGAGCAATTGAGAAGTGGTACGAGTATCAAACCGAGCAAAACGCCCAGAGTGAAAAGTTTGTTTAGATTCATTGGATTTCCTTGTCTATTTTTTTCAGTAGTCTTTTAGTATTTGCGAACCGGTTTTTCCGGCTTTTTGGGTTCTGAAACTTGAGTGGCAGTTGGTACCGTTTTTTCTTCTGTTACCGAGGTTCTCTTAACAACAGAATCTGCATTCGAAACTTTCAACTTGAGAATTTCTGATTTTTGATCTTCCAATTTACTCATTTCCGATAAAAAAGTTTCTTTAAGAATGGGGGAATATTCCCGGTCAGAAGCCAGGCGGTCGGTCAATTTTTTCAATTCTACGACGTCTCGATCCACTTCTTCTAGTTTTTTGTATAAATGGGCAACAGTTACCTTCAAACTCCACTCCTTCCAAAAGTTTTATTTACTTGCAATAGAGTGCAAGAATGAAATAAGAAAAATAACAATTTTTATGAGCCTAGACGATTTAGTAGTTTCGACTGAAAAAATAGATACTGTATATGTGACCAAATTACAGGGAAATCTAAATAACTTTACTGCCGAAAAGTGCATCAAATCGATTCTCAATTCTTTAAAACACGGATCTGTCATTTTGGATCTAGAAGAGTTGAATATGGTAACCACCCAAGGAATCATCGCTTTCAAAACGATCAGCGAAGAAGCCTTCCTGCACAAACATAAAATCATCTTAATCAATCTCCCGTTAAGTGTTAGGCAAGCATTTTTGATGGCAGGTGTTCGTAATTTATTTCCCATCGCAAACAATGAAGAGGCAGCATTCAAAATGGCCTCAAGACCCAGTAGGTAAAACCGTGAATTCAGGATTTAATTTTTTTCGTAAAATATGGCATGTACTCGGGCTCATCATTCCCGTGACTCTTTTTTTTGATCCCTTCAAAGATGCCTTTAGTCTTGTCTTTGCAACTCGAGCCATCCTTGTTTCCTTACTCGGAATCCTCCTTGTTAGTTTGTTAATTTTGGAATTTGTCCGACTGAATCATTCCGGTTTTGAAAATTTCTTTTACAAATATTTTGGGTTCTTAATGAAAGAGTCTGAAAGAAAAAGATTCAATGGAACGGTCCCTTATTTTTTTGCAAACTTCCTCGTTGTTTTGTTCTTTCCTGCGGAAATAGCCATTCTTGCGATTTTGTTCTTAGTGATTGGAGATCCCTTTGCTGCCTATGTCGGGAGTAAGTACGGTAAACATAGATTCTATAATGGAAAATCACTCGAGGGAATTATCGGATTTTTAGTTCCGGCATTTTTGTTTTCTATTTTGGCACTTTTTCTCATTACCAAATCCCAACCAGGAAGTTTCCTTGCGATCCTTGACAACCAAGGGGCTGTCCTCTGGACTCCCATTTATCTTGTATTCTTTTCTGTGGTCTCAGCTTGCGTGACTGAATTTTTTGCTAATACGACAGCCAAAGGACTTGTGGATGACAACCTTCTCATCCCAATTGTAGGAGCAGTGGTTCTATCCGTTTTATCCTTATTGTATTTGGATTATACACCGATGGATTTTTTCTTCGATCCAAACGCACTTTACATTCAAAAATAAATTCTAAATCCAATGGCTTTCCGTGATAAAAAAACGAAGAGCCATTCAAAACTTAAAATCTTCACCTGAGCCAAAACCCATAAAAATCACTTCCAGCGTAGTTCAACAGTTCTCTGTTTGGTGATCGTATCCATTCCTGGAACAATCACTTTGTATTCTAAGGAGATGGGACCAAGTGCTTCTAACAGAAAAGGTGACTTTTCGATTCCTTTATGGCGAAATTCTTCTTTCAAAAGAGCCCCTAAATAGTGAAAGGAAACAACAACATTGTTTTGGAATAAATTCCCTTCCATCCGTTCCGTTGAATTTCCATATTTTAAATAGGCAATGTAATTCGAACGAAAAACTTGTTTTTCCATTCCATTATATGGTTTCGGAAGCACCAATCGAAACCCAGGTGTTTCCCTTGCTGTAAAATATAAAAAATTTCCAAAATCCTCATAGTTAGGATTTTCTTTTTTAAAGAACTTCCGATCAAGAGAAACAATATCTTTTTCTGTTTTGGGTTCTGTACAATCCAAAGGTTCATTGAAATTATCACAGAACTGAAATGATTGTTTTGGCTCTGTTTGGCATCCACAAATCAAAAAGTTGATACAAACAAATAAAGAAATTAAAATAAAAGAAGGGTGAACTAGATGCCAACGAAAAACAGCCAAATGGTCAGGATTTGAATTTATTGAATTCATAGGATTCCCTAAGTGTATTGAAAAAATAACTAACTTCTTTTTCTCGAAAGTAACTTTGAGTGGAATTTGGGACAACTAGTTGGCCTCGGGAAAAATGGTAAACTGTTTCTGCATACACACCCTGAAACAAATACATCCGATGGAAATCATCTTTAGATTTCGCAATGACAATGTTATGCGAAGTGACATATCCTGGAATTAAAAGAACACTCGAATCTTTTTTTTGCAAAAGACTTTGAAATTCCAAACATTCCTTCTTTTTTTCAACAAGTTCCTCTCTATGGATTCTTTGTTTGAAGGCCAGAACTTTAGTCCAACGACCTGGATAAGCAAACTCTCTTTCTGTTTCATCAGGAGTCCATTTGGGGAGTAAAACAGATTCATAAAGGATTTTAGAAAACCTTTTCTCTGCCATTGCTTTCAATTCAAAAAGAATGTCTTCCTCTTGGTAGGAAAGAATAACAAAAAAAGAAGCGCCTTGTGGTCTTTCTAAAATCTCTTGTGGCATGGGTTACTCTTCAGTCACTCCCGTGATGGTAAATCCATCGAGTAATAGATACGGAACAAAAGAAGATTCACCCAGAAGTTCTCCTTCTTTGGAGATTGCTTCGATTTGGTTTAATGCCTCAAATGCATTCCCCACAATTTGTACTTCTCGAACCGGGACTTTCTCTCCATTTTCTAAAAGGTATCCTCCTTTGATCACTCCCGAAAAATCACCGGAGGCTCCATCTTTAGTTCCCGAAATTCGGTTCACAAATAGAGTTTTACCCGGGAGTTTGAAAAACTCATCTTTGGTTGAGGTGCCTGGTGCAATCTGGAGTTGTTTCGGACCACAACCGGGAAGGCTTTGGGCTCCACCGCTCGCAGATCCATTGGATTTCGGAAGTCCTGCTTTTTTAGCCTCAAAGGTATTGTAGAAGTAAGTATTTAAAACTCCCTCCGTTAGGACTGATTTTTTTGAAGTAGGAAGGCCTTCGCGGTCAAAACCGGTAGATCCCATCAAACCATTGTTCGTTGGATCATCCCAAATGGAAAGTAATGAGGAGGCAACTTTTTCGCCGAGCTTACCAGCCATTTTGGATTTGCCTTTGCGGAGACTAGTTCCATTTAAAGAACCTATAAAAAGTCCAAGAAAAAATGAATACACGGCATCGGGAGGAAGCAAAACCTTTCCTTGAAACCCAGAGATGGGTTTGGCATAAAGTGCTCCCATACATTTGTCTCCAAAATTCATAAAGGCCTTTTTCCATAGAGTTTGGAACTGGTTTTTGTCAAACCCACTGGCAGAATCATAATCAAAACTTCCGACTAAATCCCCATCCACACCCATTCCCATCACCGAAGCAGAAAGTTCAGCACCCAGTTCATGGGCCATCACTCCTTTGGAAGAAACGATGAGTTTGTAACCCTTGCTAAGCGAAAAATCGCCCGAGTCAATATTGACCTTAGAATACAAATCATTTCTCCAACCGAGGGCTTCTTTCGCAGAATTGACCAAATCCTCAATTCCCATTCTATCTAAGGATTCATCATATTGGTTGAAATGATTCTGAATGGATTCTGGCTCTGGAAGTCCTAAATCAAAATCCGGAGTGGATTGGCTTTTTGCTAAACTATAAGCTTCTTCAATCGACTGATAAAGGCTAGGGATATGATTGGAGATGATAAAACCTTGGTTTCCCTCATGAATCACACGAATTCCAAACATATTTTCTTCGGTCGCCGTACAGTTGTTTAAGTCATTTTTTTCTAAACTGACATCTTCCGAATATCCGTAACTGGAATAAATCTCTACTTGGTCGATCCCGTTGGTTTTTGCTTTTTTGACTAAATTAGAAAGTAAATCTTTTTGGTCGTTCAAACGTTTTTCAATCGAATTACGATCCATTATTTACCACCGAGTAATACTTTTGTGCGAACATAAGGGCCACCGGCATCTACTTTGGCTGGTTGTCCTTTCCCACAATGTCCCGAACCCAAATCCCATTTGAATTCTTTGGAAACCATATCTATATTTTGTAAAACATCAAAGGCAAGACCAGAAACTGTCACACCCTTCAAAAGATCTGTGATCTTTCCATTTTGGATGCGGTACGCTTTTTGTACGGCAAACATAAATTCACCAGTGGCATCTGCTTGGCCGTTTTTGGCTCCATCCAAATAGTATCCGTCTTTTGTATTGGCGATCATTTCTTCCAAACTGGAATCTCCAGGAACAAGGAAGGTGTTACGCATACGAATGAGAGGAACATCTCCATACTCCCAAGCTCTTGCCGATCCCGTTGGAGCCACTCCAAACCGTTCTGCGGTTTCTCGGTTGTGGAGGTAGGAGGAAAGGATTCCGTTTTTGATAATGACTGTATTTGTGGGAATGATTCCTTCATCATCCACAGGGATGGAACCACCCGCACCTTCATAGTATTCAGAGTAACCGGAGTCGCATAACGTCACTAAGTCAGATCCAACTCTGTGTCCAATTTTTCCTTGGGCCACAGACCCAGACAAAACAAAGTCCGCTTCTACGGTATGCCCAATGGCTTCGTGAACGAGTAGTCCCACAATCGAAGGGGATAAAATGACTGTGGAAAGTCCACCGTCGGGAAGAGAACTAGAAAGTAAATCCACAGCTGTTTTACAAGCTTCGTCAGAAATCTCCGTCGGTGACTGGGAACGAAAGAGACAATCCCAACCGCCAGTCACACCAATGGAATGGGAGCCGGATTCCATCTTTCCATCTTCTTTGGCCACAGCAGACACTCGGAATTCTGGTCTTATCATACTAAAAAAACTATCTGCTCCATCGGTGGTCACGATGGCTTTTTCTTCGTAAATTTCGGAATACCCACATCCAACTGATTGGAGTTTTGTCGATTGTTTGGCGGCTGCATTTTGGATGTCTAAAACGAGTTTTAATTTTTCTTCTACCGTTCGGTTACGAAAGTCTTCAATCCCTTTCCCGATAAAATCTCCAATGGCAAAATTTGCTTTGGGCAAATTCGGAATTTTATCTTTTCGCAAAGCAGAGGATAGACGAGCCGCTTTTTTGGCTACCTGGATGGCGTTTTGGATAGATGATTTTGAAATTTCGCTAGTCGATGCAAAACCCCAAGTTCCCGCTTCCAAAACCCGAACTCCAATTCCCGTTCTTTTGCGAAGGGCAGTGGATTCCACTCGTCCTCTTTCGGCAAAGAAGGAACGACTTTCTTTATGATGGTATCTTAGTTCTACAAATCCGGACTCTTCGGCCAAACATTCTTTTAATAGGTTTCGCATACGTCCCTTCCTTATATTTTAATGTATTTGATTACGATTTGATTTGAGAATCAAAAAAATCGAGGAGGATCCTAGGAAGCCATCTTCCTTCTGGATTGTCCGGAGAAGAATCACTAATGAATCCAACATGTCCCCCTTTTTCCGTAAGAACGGTTTGTAATAGGGGATAGGACTTCCAACGAATTTCGTGCCAAACTTCCGAGGGAACCACAGGATCATCATCGGCATGAACGATGAGGCCAGGAATTTTGATTCCACCAAGGTATTTGACACTAGAACAAATATTATAGTATTCCAATACATTCGCATAACCAGAAATTGGTGCGGTAAAGAAATCATCAAAATCAAAAAATGACTTACTTCGTAAAACTCTTTCTTTCATTTTATCTGAGATTTCATAAACTCCCGAAGTTACCTTTTCTTTCATGGTATCCAAAAAATGATCTCGGTAAAAATTACCGGCCCTTGAATCAATAAAGTCACAACTTCGTTTTAAATCCAAAGGAGGGGATGTGGCCGAAAATGCCTTCGAATAATGTTCCCTTTTTTCTCCAAAAAATTTAATCACCAGATTCGCAGATAATGAAAATCCTGAAACAAATATGGATTTAGTAAAATGTTTATAAATGTATTTTAATACGGCTTCTAAATCTTCCGATTGGCCGGCATTATAAGGTTTTTTGGCAATCCCAAACCCACGACCACAGTTCCGCAAATTCATACGGATTACCCCATAACCACGATTAAGCGCTTCTTTTCCAGCACTTACCATATAATGGGATTCAGAACTTCCTTCCATTCCATGAATGAGAAGTAAATAGTGTCCATTCCATTTGGAGGCTTTTTTTCGAACTAAAGAAAGTGGGGGATTATGTTCTAACCAAAGCAGATCCCCAGACCCATCATTTGTGGGAATGAGGATACTCTCTGAATAGTACTCATCCTCAAGTGAATTGTCTGGAGGAAAGAGTACGTTGTAGACAGTTTGTAAATGTCTACCTTCTAAAAATCTTCTGGGTTTGAATTCTCTGTTAGAGGACGTCAATTGTGTTTACGATCTTATCTACAATCCCGTAAGCCAAAGCTTGGTCGGCATCCATATAATAATCGCGATCAGTGTCTTCCACCAATTGTTCGTAGGTTTTGCCACAAGCATCCGCTAACATTTGATTGAGTTTTTCTTTAGTTTTGACAATATCCTGAGCATGGATGAGTAAATCCGTAGCAGGAGCTTGGATTTGTCCTCCAATGGAAGGTTGGTGGATCATCACTCGACCATTTGGCCAAATGTAACGATTTCCTTTTTTTCCTCCAATGAGAAGGATAGATCCCATAGAAGCAGCCATTCCCATACATACTGTGTGTACCGGTGAGGAGATCATTTGCATGGTGTCATAAACGACAAGTCCAGAGGTGACAACACCACCGGGGCTATTGATATAAAACGTAATTGGTTTTCCAGGATCTACCATTTCCAAATACATAAGTTTGGCAGTGAGTTCCTTGGAGGATTCGTCAGTGACAGGACCCCAGAGAAAGATTTTCCGTTTTTCCAGGAATTTCTTACCCATGTTTTTGTCGCTAATGAGATCTTGGATGGTTTCGGTGATTTCTTTTTCTGGTGTTTCTTCTTCTGGCATATTAATTCAGTCTTTTGTCATTAGACATAGGTTGCAAGCGTTTCAGCTTGAAGTAAACGCCTAGAATCAGGAAAACACTAAAAGAAATAAAAAAGAAACGTAATAAAAAGAGCGGTGGTTCTTTCCAATCTGCACTCAAACCCGCTGTGTGTAACGTTGCGGGAAGGACCTTTGGTTTTTCCGTTGTGTGCGAGATCGATTCTTCAAATTTCAATACATGGGCAGTCTCAGAAAGTAGGTAATACTTCCTTGCTTCCTGTTCTAAGGCATAAGCATCATTTTTTAGGCGGCGTTCCTTTTCTTCCAACCCTTGGTTTTCGACCACAAGCCTCTCTACTTCCGCATTGAGATTTTGTAATTCCTTCTCGAGGCGCATACGTTCGGCGATCCCTGACTCGGACAAAAGTCCGAGATAGAGACCAGCGCAAATATAGGTTACGAGTAGGGAGGCTTTCGATGGTGTCATATTACTTTAAGTTGTAAAAAGTGTTTACTCCGCTGTATGTTGCATTTTTTCCAAGTTCCTCTTCGATACGAAGGAGTTCGTTGTATTTTGCAATTCGGTCTGTTCGGCTGAGGGATCCAGTTTTGATCTGACCGGAGTTTGTTGCCACAGCGATATGGGAAATGGTAGAATCTTCTGTTTCTCCCGATCTATGAGACACAACCGCAGTGTACTGCGCTTTTTTAGCCATTTCAATGGCACTGAGGGTTTCCGTAAGAGTTCCAATTTGGTTCACTTTGATGAGAATGGAGTTACCAATCCCTTTTTCGATCCCTTGGGCGAGTTTTTTGATATTGGTTACGAACAAATCATCCCCCACAAGTTGGATCTTTTTCCCCAGCTTTTCGGAAAGTTTTTTCCAGCCTGTCCAATCGTTTTCATCTAGGCCGTCTTCCATGGTAATGATCGGATACTTGGACACTAAATTTGAGTAGTATTCTACTAGTTCTTCCCCAGTCTTTTCCGGTTTTTTCTCTGCTTTGAGGACGTATTTCTTTTTCTTCTCATCGTAGAACTCGGAAGCGGCACAGTCCAAACCAATTTTGATATCAAGGTCTGGTTTGTATCCAGCCTTTTCAATGGCAGTGAGAATGACTTCGATGGCTTCGCTATTACTTGTTAGGTTTGGAGCAAATCCACCTTCGTCACCAACAGCGGTATTGAGACCTTTTCCTTTTAAAACGGATTTTAGGCTATGAAATACTTCTGCACCCATACGAAGGGCTTCGCGGAAGTTCGGAGCCGACACAGGAAGGATCATAAATTCTTGGAAGTCGATATTGTTGTCCGCATGAGCGCCACCGTTGATGATATTCATCATTGGTACTGGAAGTTCACGAGCAAAAGTTCCACCAATATAACGGTATAAAGGAAGACCAGTATGGGCCGCAGCCGCTTTTGCCACAGCCATAGAAACTCCAAGAAGTGCATTGGCACCTAACTTAGATTTATTGGCTGTTCCATCGAGGGAGATCATCGTTCCATCAATGAGAAGCTGGTTGGTTGCCGAAAGGCCTAAGATGGATTTAGAGATTTTAGAATTTACATTTTCTACGGCTTTGAGTACACCTTTTCCGGAGTATCTTTTTTTATCACCGTCACGAAGTTCTACGGCTTCGTGTTCACCAGTTGACGCACCAGAGGGAACCGCCGCACGACCAAAGGAACCGTCTTCTAGTGTGACATCCACTTCAACGGTTGGATTTCCTCTGGAATCCATGATTTCACGGGCTTTGACGGAACGAATGCTATCTTTTTGGGACATCGGGAATTGTTTCTCCTAAGGGATAATTTCCTCCCAGTGTTAGGAATTTTAAGCCTCTGACAATAAACTTTTTCGACAAAGAGCCTAGTTCCAGGAAAATGACTTAAAAAGAAGAGGGAACCGTGAACGAACGCCAAAAATTCACCCGCAATTTTTCCATCATCGCCCATGTCGACCATGGAAAATCCACTCTGGCGGATCGTTTGCTTGAGATTGGTCTTGTCACCGACCAAAGGACAAAAAAAGACCAAATCCTCGATTCCATGGACATCGAAAGGGAACGTGGGATCACAATCAAGGCGAACAATGCGTCCTTCGATTACCATGCCAAAGATGGAAATATTTATCACCTCAATTTAATTGATACTCCGGGTCACGTGGACTTTACTTACGAAGTGTCTCGTTCCCTTGCTGCCTGCGAAGGGGTTTTACTCATTGTGGATGCAAGCCAAGGGGTCGAAGCCCAAACTTTGGCCAATTTGTATTTGGCAATGGATCTTGATCTTCGCATAATTCCTGTTATTAACAAAATCGATCTTCCTTCTGCTGATATTGACAAATGTAAATTGATGATTGAAGAGTCACTTGGCCTCAATCCCGATGAAGCCATTCCCATTTCTGCCAAAACTGGACTCAATGTACAAGATGTTTTAGAGTCCATATGTTATCTACTTCCGCCACCAGTGGGTGATGTGGAAGCTCCTCTGAAAGCTTTAATTTACGATTCCTTCTTCGATACCTATATGGGTGTGGTTGCCAAAGTCAGGTTGTATGACGGTAAACTTCGCAAAGGCGAAATGATCCATATGATGAACATTGGCCGTCAGTTTACCGTTACGGAAGTTGGAATCAACCGTCTCTCCATGGTAGCTTGTGAAGAACTGCAAGCGGGAGATGTAGGTTATGTAGTGGCTGGGATGAAAAAGATGGGAGATGCCAAAACGGGGGATACCATCACTCATGCCAATAGACAAACCGCAGAAGATGTGAAAGGATTTAAAGATGCAAAACCTATGGTATTTGCTGGTCTTTTTCCTATTAACGGCGAAGACTTTGATGCCCTGGTAGACGCTATCGAAAAACTAAAGTTAAATGATTCGGCACTTACCTTTGAAAGAGAAAATTCCGCTGCCTTAGGATTTGGATTTCGGGTGGGTTATCTCGGACTCCTTCATATGGAAATTGTCCAAGAGCGTTTGGAAAGGGAATTTAATTTAGCCCTCATCACCACGGCGCCCTCCGTAAAATTTCGAATCACTACGACCAAAGAGGATGTGATCGAAGTAGACAACCCAAGCAAATGGCCTGATCCCATTTTAATTGGGAAGTCGGAAGAACCATTTGTCAAAGCCACCATCATTGCACCTGAATCTTACGTCGGAAATATCATGTCTCTTGTGATTGAAAAACGAGGGATCCATATGGATACGGTTTATCTTTCTAAAGACAAACTCCAACTCACTTACGAACTGCCTTTGGCAGAACTCATTTTTGAATTCTATGATAAACTCAAATCTTATACCAAAGGTTATGCATCCTTGGATTATGAAGAAGTGGGGTATAGAGATTCCAAACTAGTTCGAATGGATATCCTTGTGAATGGAGAGCCGGTAGATGCTCTATCCTCTATAGTGCACAAATCCAAAGCGGAAGAACGCGGGCGAGTCATCATTGAAAAATTAAAAGACCTGATCCCACGCCATCAATTTATGATCCCACTCCAAGCAGCCATCGGTTCGAAAGTGGTAGCTCGAGAAAGTATTTCTGCCCTTCGTAAAAACGTAACGGCAAAGTGTTATGGTGGAGATATTTCTCGTAAGAAAAAACTTCTCGAGAAACAAAAAGAAGGGAAAAAACGAATGAAACAAATTGGAAACGTAGAAATTCCACAGGAAGCTTTCCTTTCCATTTTGAAAACCGGGGACTAGAGTTTACTTTAGAATTTAAAAATCTGCCAAGAATTCCATTGGCAGAAACCAAAACGATCCTCCCCATCTACCTGATGAACGACTCCAAACAAGGTTGATACCAAATGAATCTTGTCCCTTCCAATCCATTTCATCATTTTGACCATTCCCGTTTTTTCCCGGAACTTCCGATTAGAATTTCTGAAATCCCTTTAGTTACAGCACTAGATTCATTACTACCAAAAGAGGAGAAATCGCGCGCTCTAGATACTCAGTCAATGCCAACACTCCATCTCATTCGTGATGACTTACTTCCCTTTGGTTTTGGAACTAAGTGGAGAAAGGTTTTTGGTATTCTCCAATATTTGCAAAAAAATCAGATTCGCAAAGTCCTCCTTTGGGGTGCCATACATGGAAACTATCTGGCAAGTTTTACTTATATTCTTCGTCGCAGTGGGATCACTGTAGATACAATAACCTACACAAGGGATCCCAATTTGCAGTCGTATAATGAAAGGTTGGTTCGAGGGCATTCTCATACTTTAGTCTGTTATGCGAATCGAAAAGAAGCTTATACGGTTTGGTTAGAAAAGAAAAAAAATTACCAAGGTCTATCTTTACCGGAATTTGGAATCCATGTAGGACAAAACCTGGGACTCCGTTCTTTCTGGCAGGAATTGGAGAAAAAAATCATTCAGTCTCTAAATACCACTCTAGAGCAGAAGGATCCAAATTTACAGAGAAACCAAAGAACCAATGCCATCCTACGAATGGAAATTGGATCGGGAGCGACCTTTCTTTCTGCCTTAGATTATTTTAATGAAACATCGATTCTTGTCCAAGGAGTGATGGTAGGCGAAAAAAAGGAAACCTGGATATCCACAAGGGAAGATTTACAAAAACAATTGGGCCTTAGATCCATTGCGATTAGCGAAGGGCAGGTTTTGGAAACAGGGAAAGAAGACAAATCCCAAGTAAAATCAGAAAGGAATAAGGCCGCAAAGTCGGTATCCTTTGGAAAACAAACTAAGGCCCAAAAACAGTGGATTTACGATTTTTATCGAAATACAGATATTCTCTTAGAACCGATTTATAGTGGAATGACGATGAAACCCTTACTGCGGGAAATATACGAAATGCAATTATCTCCGTCTTTTGCAATGGGAACATCTCCCATTTTTTATCTCCACCAAGGGGGCCAAATCCAACATCTAGACATGATTTTGGAAAAAGAAAAGAAATGAATCCTCTGGAAAAACCACTCGTTTCCATCGTCCTTCCTAGTTTTAATCGCAAAAACATAGTGGATCGAGCCATTACTTCGGTGATCATTCAAACCTATCCCCACTGGGAACTCCATATCGTGGATGATGGGTCAACCGATGAAACTTGGAAAGACTTACTTACGAAATTACCTGGATGGAAGGCGCAACTTTCCTCCTTTGGAAGAAATCAGAAATCCATCCAAGTCCACCAAACAGAACATAGGGGAGTGAGTGGGGCAAGGAACTTTGGAATTCAAAAAGCAAACGCCGAGTGGATCGCATTTTTAGATTCTGATGACGAATGGTATCCAGAGAAACTTTCCAAACAAATAGATTTTCATAGATCCCATTCAGAATTTTTCTTTTCGCAAACCAAAGAGGTCTGGAACAAAAAAGGAAATTTAATGGAACCCAAAGGCAAATACCAAAAATGCTCTGGATGGTTTTTAAAAGAATCCTTAGAACTTTGTATGGTGACCTCTTCCAGTTTTTTGGCGCATAAACCAACACTGGAACAGATAGGAGGATTTCGCACCGAACTACCTGTATGCGAAGATTATGATTTATGGAACCGAATCCTTTTAGCTGGATTTCCCATAGGTTTACTCGAAGAAAATCTAATGGTTCGTTACGGTGGACATGAAGACCAACTCTCAAACCAGTATCTTGCTTTAGAAAGATTTCGATTGTATTCTCTTTTGCTGACCAAGGAAGAATTGTGTGAAAATGGAAAATGGGATTTGTTAGAACCACTAACAAAATCTCTTTTTCAAACTGCCATCAAATCTCGTCTGGACACCATCCTCCAAGGCCGAACCAAACGAGGGAAGGATACAGAATGGATCGAAAGTTTACTTGCCGATTTTTTATCAGAAAATCCTATTTCTAAAAAAGCTTTAGAACCATTGTTAGTTGATTCTCTATTTTAAACGAAAAAAGTAGGGCATCTAGGAACAAAAAAACCCGACTGTTTCCAATCGGGTTTTCTTTTCTTTGTCTCAAAGTAATTGACTTTGAGACAAATTTTTAAACAAAGAAAATTGTCTCTAAAACATATTTATTAGCTAGAGATATATTCTCTGTTCAGTCTTGTGATGAAGTTTACCGAAATTTCTTTCGGGCAAGCTGCTTCACATTCGTATTGGTTTGTACAATTTCCAAATCCTTCTTTGTCCATTGCACTTACCATTTTACGAACTCGTTCTTTCTTTTCGACCACACCTTGTGGTAGGAGTGCTAAGTGAGATACTTTTGCAGATACAAAGAGCATTGCCGATGCATTTTTACAAGCAGCCACACAAGCTCCACATCCGATACAAGTAGCCGCGTCCATAGCAAGGTCAGCATCTACCTTTGGAATTGGAAGTGCATTTCCATCTGGTGCTCCACCCGTATTTATGGATACATACCCACCAGCTTGGATGATACGATCAAAAGCAGAACGATCTACGATTAAATCTTTTGCCACAGGAAATGCTTTGGCTCTCCAAGGTTCGATGTAAACGGTATCCCCATCTTTGAACTTACGCATATGCAACTGGCAAGTAGTGGTTCCTTTTTCTGGACCATGCGGAACGCCGTTGATCACCATAGAACAAGCCCCACAAATACCCTCACGGCAGTCATGGTCAAAAGCGATAGGATCATCACCTTTTTTGATTAGGTCATCGTTTACAACGTCCAACATCTCAAGGAAAGACATGTGTTCGCTGATGTTGTTCGCTTCGTAACTCACCATACGACCTTTATCTTTTTTATCTTTTTGTCGCCAAACTTTAAGGTGTAACTTCATAGTATCCATTATTTGTAGCTCCTTACGGCTAGGTGGATGTTTTCATACTCGAGTTTTTCGCGGTGTTCTTCCGGAGCTTTTCCTTCACCCTTATATTCCCAAGCAGTTACGTGACAGAATTTTTCATCATTACGTTTTGCTTCGCCATCTTCTGTTTGGTGTTCCTCACGAAAGTGACCACCACAAGATTCTTCTCGTTTGAGTGCATCTAAACAGAGTAACTCACCAAACTCTAAGTAGTCAGCAACACGACCTGCTTTTTCTAACTCCTGGTTGAGTTCGGATCCAGAACCTGCTACTTTTACGTTTTTCCAGAACTCTTCACGAAGTTCAGGAATTCTTTGGAGTGCGTCTTTTAGGCCTTTTTCATTACGAGCCATACCACACTGATCCCACATGATTTTACCAAGGGCTCTATGGAAATCGTCTGGAGTTTTTTTACCGTTGATCGCAAGAAATTTGTTTGTCATCTCACGAACGCGGGCTTCTGCTTCTTTGAATTCCGGTCTATCTGTAGAAATGTTTTTATGACCTTCTTTGGCAAAATAGTCACCAATTGTATAAGGAATCACAAAGTATCCATCAGCAAGACCTTGCATAAGAGCAGAGGCTCCGAGTCGGTTTGCACCGTGATCAGAGAAGTTTGCTTCACCGAGTACGTGAAGGCCAGGAATGTTGGACATTAAATTGTAATCCACCCAAAGTCCACCCATTGTATAGTGAACCGCAGGGTAAATACGCATAGGTACTTTGTATGGGTTTTCTCCCGTAATGCGTTCATACATTTGGAAGAGGTTGTCATAACGGTCAGCCACCACAGGTTCACCCAAACGTTTGATGGAATCAGAAAAATCTAGATAAACACCAAGTCGTTTGTCACCAACTTTAGGACCAACTCCAAGCCCATTATCACAAGCTTCTTTTGCAGAACGTGAGGAAATATCACGAGGTGCTAAGTTTCCGTAAGATGGGTATTTTCTTTCGAGGTAATAATCTCTTTCATCTTCTGGAATTTCATGAGGAGCACGAAGATCATCTTTTTTCTTAGGAACCCAAACCCGTCCGTCGTTACGGAGAGATTCTGACATAAGAGTTAGTTTTGATTGGTAGTCTCCTGCTTGTGGGATACAAGTGGGGTGAATTTGCGTATAACAAGGGTTTGCAAACCCAGCACCTTTTTTGTAGGCACGGTAAGTAGCAGTTACGTTAGATCCTTTTGCGTTGGTCGAAAGGTAAAACACGTTTCCGTATCCACCAGATGCAAGGATGACAGCGTCACCCGCATGCGAAGAAATTTCACCAGTCACTAGGTCACGAACTACGATCCCTTTGGCATGACCATCCACAAGAACAAGTTCTAACATCTCTGTTCTTGGATACATTTTGACGGCACCACGAGAGATTTGTTTTTCTAATGCTGAGTAAGCACCAAGTAACAACTGTTGGCCGGTTTGCCCTTTGGCATAAAAAGTTCGGGATACTTGTGCTCCACCGAAAGATCGGTTGGAAAGGGTTCCACCATACTCACGAGCAAAAGGAACACCTTGTGCTACACACTGGTCAATGATGTTTGTGGATTCATGAGCCAGACGATAAACGTTTGCTTCTCTTGCACGGAAATCCCCACCTTTTACGGTGTCGTAGAACAATCTGTAAACGGAGTCACCATCATTTTGGTAGTTCTTCGCCGCATTGATCCCACCTTGGGCAGCAATGGAGTGGGCGCGTCTAGGACTGTCTTGGAAACAGAAAACAGAAACTTGGTATCCAAGTTCTGAGAGAGTAGCAGCAGCGGATGCTCCAGCTAAACCCGTTCCTACAATGATGACTTTATACTTACGTTTGTTTGCCGGGTTTACAAGTTTGATGTCTTGTTTGTGTTTGTCCCATTTTTGTTCCAATGGACCCGACGGTATTTTTGCATCTAATTTCATAACTTCTCCTAAAAACCCTTAACGAACATACCCGAGTAAAATCGAGATCGGCATGGAACAATTTCCCAGGAAAATGATAAGACCAAGTCCTGTAGATAGTTTCTGAATGGTTGGGTTGTGTTTTGGTGCAAGGATTCCTAGAGTTTGGAACATTGATCCCAAAGCATGAGAAAAATGCAGAGCTAGGAAAACCATAAAAAGGATGTAAGATCCTGCAATGACTGGATCTTGAAATCCAAGGATAACCATAGCATAAACATCATGAACGACATCACCATTTTTGAGAATGTATTCATGAGTGTAATGATCCGGATTAGTGAATCCTAATGTAAAATGTGCTAAATGGTACACAAGAAACGTAAGGAGCAAAAGTCCGCTATAAGCCATAGTGCGTGAAGCAACAGAAGCTTGGATAGTAGAACCCTTAGCATAAGATACAGGCCTTGCTTTTGTGTTTTCAACTTTTAGGAGGATGGCAGTACATACATGTCCGAAAAAGGCCACGATGAGTCCAATCCGCGCTACCCACAATAGGGGTCCTAAATCCTTAAGAAACTTTGCATAGGTGTTTAATTTTTCTGGTCCTTGGAAAACCTGTAGGTTTCCGACCATATGAACGATCACGAATCCAAACCAGATAAATCCAGTTATGGCCATTATGATCTTCTTTCCAATTGAGGACCGAAAGAAGTCTAAACTCAACGTCATTGAAGAGCTCCTGTTAGAGTATAGGTGTAAATTTTTTCTCTTACGTCCAGTTTTAGACAGATTCCACTTCCCGTAAATTCATAAATCTAATTGGTAGCAAACTTACGAATTTGAGTTTGTTTCTCAATAGAAACTGAACTTGATAAGGGCAGTGGAAAAGGGGTTGAGTTACCACCCAAAGCCCGAGAAAGTAACCAAATCTTGCTTGGAAAATCTACATGGAATGTTTGGGTTCATTTTGTAATTTGTTTCCCACTCCTTATGGTTCTTTTTTGGATTTCCTTGGCAGGTTGCGCCAAACAAAATACAGGTTTTTCTGAGACAAGAAAGATATATTTACGAGAGGTCGGTCTTCCCATCTTTGTGACAATCAACCCTCGGCATAAAACCGATAAAAAAGAACTTCAGTTGTTTATTAAAACGGAAAACCTAACAAAAGTTAACATCTCAAAATTCCAAATTCTTTTTTTTGCCAGGGACAACTCCAATCAAATCCTAATTCCCGAAGATAAAAAAACACCTGAGCTCATTTGTTCGATCGAAAAAAAAATTCAACCTAGTACTATTATCAAATGCCATGTGGGTCCCTTTGTATATACAAACCTTTGGTCTTCCATCCAGATCCAATCCATTTCTTTTACGACTGAAGACCAAATGCGTCACGTCATCAGCGAAGCGGACTTAGACGACGTGACTGTCTGGTTATGAATTTTGGCAATTTTTTTCTGACGATTTTTTCTTGAATCACTCATTCAAAACAATTTAGAATCATTCCATTCGGGTTGACACCTCATCCCTAAAATTTTAGGATTCCAAGACCATTATGTTTTCTAAATTAAAACAAGATATTCCGTCAGGCCTTGTCGTATTTTTAGTCGCACTTCCTCTTTGTTTAGGAGTTGCTTTGGCAAGCGGTGCCCCTTTATTATCCGGTGTCATCTCTGGAGTGATTGGAGGGGTCGTTGTCGGGATACTGAGCCATTCCAATACCAGTGTGAGTGGACCTGCGGCGGGTCTTGTAACTTTAGTCCTTGCTGCCATTGCAGGCATTGGTGACTATCGCAGTTTTCTTCTCGCTGTTTTTATCGCTGGATTTATCCAAATGATCATTGGTTTTTTACGTGGTGGGTTCATTGCAACTTACATCCCGTCAAACGTAATCCAAGGTTTACTTGCATCCATTGGGATCATCCTCATCTTAAAACAAATTCCGCACGCTGTTGGGTTTGACGTAGACCCTGAAGAAGACTTTATTTTCTTTCAAAAAGATGGAGAAAATACATTCTCAGAGCTTTACAATATCATAAAATACTTTTCTTGGGGTGCGGTCACCATAGCCGTTTCCTCCTTGGCTCTGATCATTGCTTACGATAAATCCAAATGGAAACCTTTAAAGTTTTTACCTTCACCGGTGTTAGTCATTCTTTTGGGAGTTTTTTTAAACGGTATCTTTCAAAATTACATACCGGAATGGTATCTTTCCCAAAAACATTTAGTATCTATACCCAATATTAAAAACTGGGAATCAGTATTTTTCTTTCCTAATTTCTCTGCGATCACTCAAACCAAGGTTTGGTATTATGCAATCACCATTGCTGCCTTTGCAACTCTGGAAACCTTACTGAATTTAGACGCAGTAGAAAGAATCGATCCTCACAAACGACTTGCATCACCAAACAGAGAACTTGTGGCACAAGGGATAGGGAACTCTCTTTCTGGTTTGATTGGAGGCCTTCCGATAACCTCGGTGATTGTTCGAAGTTCCGTCAATATCTATGCGGGAGCAGAGTCCAAATTTTCGACCATCTTCCATGGGATATTATTATCGATCAGTGTTGTTTTTTTTGGATCTCTTTTGAACTTAATTCCATTGTCATCATTAGCTGTAATTTTGATTGTTACTGGTTTTAAACTCACCAACATAAAATTATACCGATCCATTTATAAAAAAGGGAATTATCAATTTCTTCCATTCATTGCTACCATTGTAGCCATCATATTTACTGATCTTCTAACAGGGGTTCTTATCGGACTCTCCATCAGTTTCATTTTTATTCTAAAAAATAATTATAAAAACCCATTCTCTGTGGAGACGGAAACCTTAAATATTGGAGAAACAGTTCGCATTGAATTGCCTAACCAAGTTTCCTTTTTAAACAAAGCCTCCATCAAAGATACACTTTGGTCACTTCCCGAAAATTCCAAACTGATTGTGGATGCCTCTAATTGTAATTTCATTGACCATGATATTTTAGAGGTTTTGGAAGAATTCAAAACGGTAGTCTCTGTCGAGAAGAAGATCCAGCTGAATTTGATCGGTCTGAAAGATTCTTATGAGCTCAGTGACCAGGTGCAGTTTGTAAATATTTTGGACAAAGAAGCCCAACAAAAACTAACTCCAGATGAAATCTTAGATTTTTTAAAAAGGGGGAACGAACGGTTTGTTAAAGGGAAATGGTCGGAAAAATACTTCAAACACCAGGTGAATGCAACCGCCTTTGGCCAAAATCCCATTGCCGTAGTATTGTCTTGTATTGATTCAAGGACGAGTCCTGAAATTATTTTTGATGCAGGTCTTGGCGATATCATTTCGATTCGCATTGCGGGAAATATCGTAAATGAAGAAATCCTCGGAAGTTTAGAATTGTCCTGTGCAAAAATTGGAACCAAACTGGTGGTTGTACTGGGTCATTCCAACTGTGGTGCCGTTTCCAGTGCTATCTATGCACTACGGGAGGGAAACATTGCCAGTGTCACAAAGAAAATCCAAAAAGCAATTGATGAATCAGAAAAAATCATCCATCCCATCCAGAAAGAAAATGAACACATTTTCAACCATGTAGTGAAAGCAAACGTGAAAAACTCAATTGAGGAGATCCTAACAAATAGCCCTTTCCTTTCCGAAAAGGTAACATCGAAGGAAATCAAAATTGTCTCAGGGTTTTATGACACTTCTTCAGGCGAAGTTCAATTCTTTGAAACTGCTGGATGAATGGTTTTGAATTAATGGTAAGAAACGAATAGGGGAGTTACGAATAGGTTTCATTCTATGAACTCCCCTATCCTTTTTTTAATAAACCAGGTAATGTTAAATGGTTAACATTACCTTTGGTTCAATCAAAAATATTTATTTGTTCACAGCGACAAACAATGGTTTGTATACTTTCCAATTTACATAGGCAAGAAAAGCATTAGCAACCACAACGAAAATACCTACAGGAATTCCTTCAGGCGCAATGGTGATGTGAACAAGAAAAATATTCACAACAATCGGCGCAATGACTATGGAAGCCAGGGGTACAAATCGGCCAGACAAAAAAGCAATCGCACAAACAAGTTCTGTTACTTTAATGAGAGTCATTAAATAACCCGAAGCTTTGATTCCATCATTGAATATCTTTAGATCTCCTGTTGTTTCTGGCTGTTGAACCAGATTGAAGAGAACGGCAACAGAAGAAAAAAGGAACAATGCACCAAGCAAAATCCTAACAATTGTATAAGCAATTTTCATACCACTATCCTTCGGATGAGTTTATTTCTAATCTAGGTGATTTCTGGAACCATCCTAATTTTCAGAATTATGAACCAAATCACGAAAAAGTCACCTCGTTTTCCAGGGAAGTGGAATTTCGGAAAATCCCATCCACCGTCATTTTTAGTATTTTTACTCATCTCAACTGCAATAAACTCGTTGTTTGGTGGCATTGATAACTAGGTCTAACCAATGAAATCTGGATTTGCATCAATATTGATTTTGGCTGTTTTGTCCGTAAACTGTCTGGCAACTTCTCCTGCAGAAATTCCGAAAATAGAAACGTCGGAAAAATTCCTACGGCTCCAATACTCACAGGAATTGGAAACGAAAGTGTTGAAAGTTGGGCCCTCCCATGAAATCTCCATTGGACAATTCGCCCTCCAATCCTTTTCGGATACGAGCTCACGGCTTTTTTCTATAAACTCACTCTCACCATTAAAATCGAATGACCCTCTCGAACCTGGAGCCATTGTCCTACGAAAGGTGCAAGTGGACCGGGCTTTGGAATTTGAGGAAGGAACCACAAAGTTCCGCCAAGCAACCTTTGCCTCTATCGTTGAGTTTTTGGTGGTAAGTCGATCCGGAGAGCCAAAACGAATTTTAGGTCATTCAGAACAAATCACTTCCCAAACCCTTCCTTTCAGCGAAGAAGATACGGAATCAAAGAGCAAAATAGCCAATAGCATCCAATCTGCAGTAGAAGAAGGTTTAAATCAAATCGTAACTTTGAAAGAGTTTTCCTCACTATCAAAAAGCCAAAATATGTTTCAAAGATAAGTCAAAAGCACCAGTGAAATAGAAATCCAATCCGTTTTCACTGGGCTTTGCATATAGAAACTCAAACGAACGCGACATCTAATGCGACATAATACTAATTATGGGAAGTAGCATATTGGCTCACGAAATCATCTCCTCGGAAATACGAACCAAAGCCTATATACAATTCCTAATTTCATTATCCTTGGTCCTTACAGTCAGTTGACCGAATAGATATGGAAAACCCCGCGATACAAAAGAATCGGTCTTATTTGATTCTCTCCAAATACTTCGCCAGGTTTCCCACATGTTGTTTTCCACCTTCGATGGCGCCATACTTTTCGTTCACACGTTCCAGTTCCGCCTTACTTGAAAAAATTTGTTCCATAGTCAGATTGGTTCCATCTCCCACAGATTCAAAAATGATTTTGGACTGAAAGTCTACGTCTTCGTCGCCTTCACCGTCACCAATATGTTTATACGATATAAGATGCGGTTTTTGAATGTCAATAAACTGGATTTTGTTTTTATAATCATGCCCATCCGGACCGTGCATCACAAAATCCCAAATACCACCATTTGAAAAATTTAGGCTGATTGTAGTTAATGTGAACCCATCCGGACCCCACCATTCCGCCAAATGTTCATTAGACGACCAAACTTCAAATAATAGATCCACGGGGACATCAAAGTATCTTTTATAAGTCACTTTGTTGTTTTCAATGATTGTTTCTAAGTTATTTCCTACCATTTGTTCTTTCCTTTTTTAATTTCATTACATACTGATCCAATTTATCGAAACGTTTTGACCACAAATTCTTAACATCCAAAATCCAATCTTCCATTTCCTTCAATCCGGTTTGGTTCAAACTGTAAATTCGCTTCTGTGCATCTTTTTTCATCAAAAGCACATTTGCGTCTTTTAGGACTTTTAGATGTTGGGAAATGGCAGGTGGACTCATTTGGAAATTTTGGCTGATTTCTGTGGAAGTCAGTTCGCCGTTTTCAACCACTAGTCGCACAATGTCCCTTCTGGTATCATCTGCTAATGCAGCAAAAGCATTCATTGAACACATTATTAATCGACTACTTAATTAAGTCAATTCTTAAATAAACAATCAAAGCGAAATCAATCTGTTAAGAATCGTTTTTTAGGGCATTTTCGGAATTGTCTTTTTCAAGAAAACTCGCAAGAGAAATAGGGCATTCCCCTTCCCTTGCGAGCCTTTAGGATTAAATCAGAAACGAAATAAACTGAGCGTTTGGTTTGTGGCTCGATTCAAAGTAGTGACAAGAAGGCGACCATTTGTAGGTTCAATGATCGCATAAGGATAATCACCCGAATTGTTTCCATAAGTTAAAGAGATATCTGTCGCAACACAACCTGTGGCATTTAGATTGCATCGCGTAAGATACGGCCTCATATTTGGCCCGCGACCCACTGCCAAAAGTTTTTGGTTGGGGTAATCAAGAGTTAAGGTCGAATAATATCCTCCGCCTGAAACTCCCCCACTGATATTCAGACTTTCTGGATTGGATCCATCCAAATCAGAACGAAACAGTGTCATGGATCCAGCCGTGATTTCAGGACCAGTCATCAGTAGTTTTTTATTGATTCGATCTATTTGGATTTGCCTATATGAGTTTACGATAGAAGAGCCCGCAGAGATATCCGAAGTTTGGCAACCACTCCCATCTACCTCACAACGAATCAACCGAATCTTATATCGATTTGCCGAATCTTGCATATTGTCCAATCGAACAACAACCAATATTTTATTGTTATACGGGTCCAAAGTGATTTCCGGTTCATAACCAGAGTTATTGCCTAGACCTGAGGAAATATCAGATTGTGTACAATTCAAACCATCTAAATTACAACGAAAGAGACTGGTTTTTCCTTGGGATGTACTGTCATCCAGAGTCACGATGAGTAGTTTTTGGTTCGCATAATCTATGACAGCTGATGCATCCACAGCTGACCGATTTCCCCTTCCCGTTGCTGCAGAAATATCTCTAAACACACAATTGAGTCCACTAAGATCACACTGGAAATATCCCAATTTATCTGAGTAGTTTGGTGCAAAAGGGGAAAGAACTATGATCTTTTGATTCAAAGAATCGAGCAGAATCCGTGGCCTATGACCTTGCATATTTCTCCCGACTCCTAACGAAATATCTCGGTAAATACAACCCGTCCCATCCACATTACATATATAAAGATTGGGTTTTGCTGAATTTGGTAGTCCTGAAAAATTTGCGATGATGATCTTTTCGTTGATTGGATCATAAACAAAAGTTCCAAGTCCTCCCGAATAATCGCCTTGTGCCGCAGAAATATTTGTATGTTGGCCTGTGGCGAGCCCCGGAGCTACGTCATTGGTTTTGAACTTGTATTCAGAAGTAGAAAGGGCACTCTCTCCTCCCGAACCAATTGTCACCAAACGGAAGTAATATGTTGCATTTTGCGAAAGACCTGAAAGGAGTGCATAGAGTTCTCCACTAACTGATTGAGAAGGAGATGTTTTGGAAACCCCAGGAGAGGTTTGATAGTACACTTTGTATCCACTGGCACCAATGACTCGATTCCAATCCATATAAGCAGAGGTTTGGCCACCTGAAACCAAATTTAAAAATGGGGGATCAATCCGAATGGTTACAATAAGATTTCCCACTGTGGTTTTCGGACCTGCGGCACAAACACCCGGATCATCTTTAAATGAAAATTCTAAAACATAATCTCCTAATACATCTGGAGTAAACTGTGCACTCTTTTTGTCCTTATTGGTTATATTAGAATTTTGCAATATAGAAAGAGGTGGAACTGATAGAAATTTCCAATTGTATTGAAAGTTGGTTAGATTTGCACCACAGAAGGAGCTGTCAGGATCAATCGAAGATGACGCATCTAAATTAACAACATTACCCAAAGTGACTGAAAGTGATGATGTTAGGCTAAGGATTGGAGATTGGTTTGCAAAAGGTGTGGTTGCTTGTAAAACTCCGCTCCACTGGCTCCTGTTTCCAGCCGAGTCAAAAGCACGGATACAGAAATAATGAATGGTTCCTGAAGAAAGTCCATTTACAGTAAAACTCATAGCGGATCCAGAAACAACCGGAGAAATATTACTCGGCACAAGAACTGCAGCGGTACAATCATCATCCGTTTGAATCGGAAGGCTCGACCTTCTTCTGATTTCGTAGGCAGATGCCATTCCTAGATTTCCGTTATCGCCAACCGAGGTCCAATCCAAACGCACTTGTTGGTAGGATAAAACATTCGCTGTAGCAGAAACGATTTCGGAAGGAGGAACAAGATCCGAAACTGAATACGTTGTGGCAAAGGCTTGAGCATTCCAATGATTTCTATTTCCAGCACTATCCAAAGCCCGAACACAAAAATGATAAGTGGTTTGTGGTTGGTGGCCATCGATGTCAAAGTATTCTTTTGTCCCTGCATCTTTCGGAATCAATTGGTGAGAGATACCTGTAGCAAGATCACATTGAGTGTTATTCAAAATAGCTGTATTGGATCGACGAACTTCGTAAGCCGCTGCACGCCCAACAGAACCATCGGAACCGGGAGCCGTCCAAGACAAACGAATCCTTGAAGACGAAAGAGCGGTTGGTTCCAAATCGGTAATGTTTGCGGGAGCCAAAGTGTCCGCAATGTGCACAGTTGCCGCTGTCTGTAGATTTTGATAAGTTGCAAATACACCAGCAATACCTGGTGCTGTGGCAATAAAGGAAAACTGACTTAGATTACCAACTGGATTTACACCAAGACCAACTCCAGTGACATGAAAAGGTGTGTTCACAAACTTCTGAACTCCCCCTAATGTTCCTCTGGCGGCAAATTGAATGGTTTCATTCACTTGCATATAAACCTGATTAGGAAATACTTCTAAGGAATCAATGGTCGCAACTGTTCCCGGTGGATAAGGAGTTCCCATTGTTGGATTGTTCGGATTATTTGGATTGTATCCATTATCGAGCTCCCAAACATCATTGAATCCGTCCCCATCTTTATCGGGATCATAATTACTGATATAACTAGGGTTTCCGGAATCGGTTGGGAATAAAAACATTGAAGAAGTGGGCCTTGTAGTTTTTTGCCCATAGGAATCAGTGGCTACAACTTGAATTTGAATTCCCGCCTGTACCATTGCTTCATATGGAATATTCACTTGATACCAATTGGTCGATCCCTCCCTTACCATCGGATAGTAATTGAGACTTCCCCCAGCCGGGCCTACGAGCAGGTTGACTGTCATGGCATCGTTATCTGGTTCCACAACTTCAGCACGGAGTTGATAAGGAACCGATTTGGTATTGGGTTTTAAATAATAATAGGCTCCATAAATTACAGGAGGTAAATTTCCATTAGGAGGAGTTCCCACACCAAAACTGGAAAAACTTTTCGTTTGGATGACTACCCTTTCGCCATCTAACGAAGAGTTTGTGCCAGACCAACCAGCAAGTACACTTCCACCATCTGAACTACCGGCTGAAGTTAGATGAAAACCTTTACTTTTGAGCAATCTTAAATTCATCGATTGGGTTTTGTTTGCATCCAAGGTGATTGTGACTGTGATGTCTTTTTTAAAAACATAAGATGGAGTCACTTCATATATATAACTCGTGGGGATGTATCCTGATTGGAACGGAGTTTGGTTTGCATTGTATCGAGTGATTTGGAAGTCAACGGACTCCTCCATCGCCCCTTGCGGAATTAAAATGGTAAAGAGTTCATCCTGGGATTGAATTCTTGCACCTTGAGAACCAGCAGTTCCACCACCTACGGGGACACCGGAACTGAATGCAGCACCCAGGAAGGTAGCAAGTTGTTGTTTTTCAAAAGCATTTTCTTTGGTATCAAATACAACACCTAAGATACATTGGTTTAGTTGAAACCAAGCCAAAAGTAAAATCAGTCCCTTTTTCATATAATCTTTTCCTTTTCAATTGATCGTTCATTCGCATTTTGCTTTCAAATTTTGAAAATCATAACCCACAGTTCAAGAGAAAAACACTAAAACCAACCAACTACTTTTATACCCAACAACTGTTTGTTGTTTCCACAAAAAAACTAACTATGGTTTTCCTTATACCATTTGGTACATTAAAATCAATCCTTGGTTCGATTACGACTTCTAACAGAACCCGAATCTTTACAAAATGAAACAAAGGAAAATAACCGCCCTCCGAGTGGGTATCCCTCTTCCAATCAAAACGATGTTTTATTTAAAAAACAAAAACCACAACATAACATAGAAAAAGCGAACAAATCAATTCAATGAAATCCTTAAAATCGAAAAACGAAATTTCGATCCACAAAAAAACCACCTAACACAAAATAAACACAATATACCTGAACTGATTTATGTTTTGTTCAATCAACAGAACATTAGAATCAATATGATTCTAATGTGAATCTCCATATTTCTTTTTTATCACACATATGTTTTTTTTATTGCAAATGAATCCCAAACGGATGTCATTCTCTCTCAGTTGCAATCCGCGGAACAATGTTCTTATTAGAAGGTTCATGCAAAATTACAAAATGAGGAAACAAATGACAACATCACTTCCTAGAAATCCTTCCGTTGTGGTGATCGGTGCCGGTATGACTGGTATCCTACTTGCGATCGAATTAGAAAAAGCAGGGGTCACTGACGTTACCATACTCGAGAAAAAAAATGACTTAGGGGGGACATGGCGAGAAAACACCTACCCTGGAGTTGCCTGCGACATTCCGGCTCATATGTACACGTATAGTTTTGAGCCAAACCCGGAATGGAGTCACAGATTTGCTCATGGAGATGAAATCCAAGCTTACTTTAAACGTGTTAGTGATACTTACAAAGTAACTCCCAAAATTCATTTTAATGAAGCGGTAACAGATGCATCATATAACGATGGAAAGTGGACAACAAAAACGAACCAAGGGAAAACCTATGTTTCCGATTTTCTGATTTCAGCTACAGGAATTTTGCACCATCCGGCTCGTCCCAATATCCAAGGTCTCGATTCTTTTCAAGGAAAATGTTTTCATACAGCTGAATGGGATCATTCGGTTGGTTTAGAAGGAAAACGAATTGGAATCATTGGAACAGGTTCGACTGCCGCACAAGTTATCCCGGAGATGATCAAACTAGGAAAAAAAGTTTCTGTATTCCAAAGAACTCCGCAGTGGATTGTTCAGGTTCCTGATACCAATTATTCCGAAAAAGAAAAAATACGTTGGAGAAAGGACAAAGCTGTGTTAAAACGTTTTCACAAGTGGTATACCTTTGCCGTAGAACAAACTTTTTCGAAAGCGGTAATCGGCAAAAAACTCCCACATATGCTCATGAGTTTTCTCTGCAAAAGAAACTTACGAAATTCGATTAAAGACATCAACCTTCGAAACAAACTAACACCGAACTACCGCGTTGGCTGTAAACGAGTGATAGTTAACTCTACCTTTTACAAAGCCATTCAAAAACCCAATGCCGATTTAGTGACAGAAGGAATTGAAAAAATCACAGAAAAAGGTGTTCTTACAAAAGATGGAAAACTTCATGAGTTGGATGTTCTCATCCTAGCTACAGGATTTCATCCATTCAACTTTATGAGACCAATGAACCTAACAGGAAAAAATGGTGTATCTATTGAAACTGTTTGGAAAAAGAAAGTACAAGCCTATCGATCATTATTCATTCCCCACCTTCCCAACTTTATTCTTATGCTTGGCCCAAATACTCCTATCGGAAATTTTTCGGTCATTGCAATGAGTGAGGTCCAAACTAAGTATGTTTTGAAAATCATCCAGGATTGGAGGCGAAAGAAATTTGATGAAATTGAAACCACAGAAGATGCCCTCAAAAAATTTGCGGCTTATTTGAAAGCCGGTATGGGAAATACGGTTTGGCTCGGTGGTTGCCAAAGTTGGTATTTGGATCCAGATGGTGATCCTGCGATGTGGCCTTATACCTGGAGTCGCTGGGAAAAAGAAATGAAAACTCCTGATTACAAGGACTTCGCACTAACAACTTTCTAACTGAAATTTAAAACCAAATACAACAATTTTTGCCGGTATTTATTACAAATACCGGTTTTTTAATTTTTCAGAATATTCGAATTATCGAAAATAATATTTTTAATTTTGTACGCCTCGCAAATGCAATCAAAATGACAATTTGAAACGATACGCGATCCCGCTCTTCGTTCCAATCTTTGCTCACGCAAAGGATTTCCACTCCGATCGGTGGCATAGGAACGTATCTTCAATCCAAAATTTGGATTAAAATATTTGGTTTTTTACTACCATCTAAAACGGAAACTAAAGTTTCTAAAACTTCTTTGGAAACACCTACACAACCGGAGGTTGGTTTGTCTTCATTCCAAACATGAAGAAAGATCATACTTCCAAGTCCAGGAAAAGCTGGTTTAGTATTGTGTTCGATCACAACAAATAATTCATAAATATAGGAATCCCAAAGAGGTATAGCCCCTTTCTCTTGATGTTTGGTCAGTTGGTTGTAACTTCTGGACTTAGGATTGTCATTCCAATGATAGTTTTTTCGAATTTCAGTGTATTCTAAATTTCTAATTTCCTTTTTACCTTTGCCAAGAACCCGTTGAATAGGAAAAATACCTGTAGGAGTGTGTCCATCCCCTTCTCGTTTCTCAAAACTTAACAGAAGTCCATTTCGGCCCAGACGTACGGGTATTTTTTCGAGCACTGCGAGCCATTCCCCGTTATTTAGAGTATAAAAATCTAAACTTCCAGTGGTTTGGCTGGCTCTCGCGGTAACAAAAAGGATCTGTTCTGCATTCTGAAGAGGAGATTCTAGTGATGGATTTTCTTCACTGCTAAGGGACTCTGAGCCCAAAAATGAGAAAAAGCAAAAAAGAACAATGGCAGAATTGGTTTTTTGGCGCAGAAATTGCTTGGATTTTAGGGAGAAACCTAGAGAATGGAAGGAGTTTGTTAGGGATTTCGGAGAGTCGATGGATTTCAAAACTCTGGGACAATTCGACCTGCTCCCCCTGCTGGGCTCGAACCAGCGACCCAATGATTAACAGTCATTTGCTCTACCGACTGAGCTAAAGGGGAATCTCGAATCTGTGACCATGCTACGTAGGAAGGTCTCTAGGTCAACGAAAAAAAATATTAAGAGCCAACAGAAATTTTGAAAAAATTCTAAAAATTCAGGGGACCTAGGCTGAAAAAATGGATGTTTCCAACTAAAGACACCTTCATTGTGACATAATCCTCTCCGCTCCTGGTAGGGGAAAAAAATAGAAATTGTATATGTTGTTGTAGATGGGGTCTGCATGAAAATTGAGAGGCATTTTACCAAAGGGAATAAGGGTCTTTACCCGAATTTAACTTGGGTCCGTAAGGATTCTAAAATTACGAATACTGACGGGTCAGTTGTATTTGAGGCTAACGGAGTGGAAGTTCCGGATTTTTGGTCACAGGTAGCAACGGATATCCTCGCGCAGAAATACTTTCGCCGAAAGGGAGTTCCCAAATATTTAAAGAAAGTGGCGGAAAAAGGAATTCCTGAATGGTTACAACGTTCGGTTCCTGATGATGAAAAACTTTCCGCTCTCAATCCTGAAGACAGATTTGTGGGAGAATCAGATTCCAAACAAGTATTCCAACGCCTTGCGGGATGTTGGACCTATTGGGGTTATAAATACGGATATTTTACTGATGAAGACAGTGCCCGTGTTTTCTATGAAGAAGTTATTTTTATGCTCGCAAGCCAAATGGCTGCACCCAATTCCCCACAGTGGTTCAATACAGGACTCCACTGGGCCTATGGAATTGATGGAAAATCACAGGGACATTACTATGTAGATCCTAAGTCTGGGAAACTTGTAAGATCAGCCTCTTCTTACGAACACCCACAACCCCATGCTTGTTTCATCCAATCTGTGGATGATGACTTAGTCAATGAAGGGGGGATCATGGACCTTTGGGTTCGTGAAGCTCGTCTTTTCAAATACGGTTCAGGAACAGGAACAAACTTTTCTAACCTACGTGCTGCCAATGAATCTCTTTCTGGTGGTGGAAAAAGTTCTGGGCTCATGTCCTTCCTTAAAATTGGAGATAGAGCCGCAGGAGCTATCAAATCAGGAGGAACCACTCGTCGTGCAGCGAAGATGGTTTGTCTTGATATGGATCATCCAGACATCGAAGAGTTCATTGATTGGAAAGTGCAAGAAGAGAAAAAAGTGGCTTCCCTTGTTACAGGATCCATTCTCAACAACCGCCTTCTCAATGATATTATGAGTGCTTGCGCCTCCGCCAAACAAACACTTGGTGAAGAAGCATACGACCCGGCTGCCAATTTAGATCTTAAAAAAGCGATCCAAAAAGCAAGAAAAGCATTTGTTCCAGACAACTACATCAAACGAGTCATTGACCTTTCCAAACAAGGTTACAAAGACCTACTCTTTGAAGAGTTAACCACCGACTGGCAATCAGAAGCTTACAACACAGTTTCAGGACAAAATTCCAATAACTCCGTTCGAATCACAAACGAGTTTATGGAAGCTGTGGAAAAAGATCTCCCTTTCCATCTTTACAATAGAACCGAAAGAGAAAAAGCAAAGGCACAAAACAGGGAAGCAAAACCTGCAAAAACACTTCGGGCTCGTGATCTTTGGGAAAGAATTGCGAATGCAGCATGGAACTCTGCAGACCCAGGAACACAATACCATAGCACCATTAACGAATGGCATACTTGTCCAGAAGACGGTGCCATCAATGCATCGAACCCATGTTCAGAGTATATGTTCCTCGACAATACTGCGTGTAACTTGGCTTCCGCAAACCTTGTTAAATTCTTAAAAGAAGACGGAACTTTTGATGTAGAAGGATACCGCTACTTAAATAAAGTTTGGACCATCATTTTAGAAGTATCTGTCCTTATGGCACAGTTCCCTTCCAAAGAAATTGCAGAACTATCTTACAAGTTTAGAACTCTCGGACTCGGATACGCAAACCTTGGTTCTCTTCTTATGGTCATGGGAATTCCTTATGATTCACAAGAAGCAATGGCTGTGACTGGCGCGATTTCTTCCATCATGCATATGACTTCTTATGCGACCTCAGCAGAGATGGCAAAAGAACTCGGACCATTTGCCGGATACGAAAAAAACAAAGACCATATGCTTCGTGTCATTCGTAACCATAGACGTGCAGCTTATAACGCACCGAAAGAAGAATACGAAGGTCTTACTATCACTCCAGTAGGAATCAATCCGTCTTTTCTTCCTTCCTACCTTTTGGAAGCAGCAAAAGAAGATTCTGATAGAGCATTAGAACTTGGTGAATTGTATGGGTACCGTAACGCACAGGTGACTGTGATTGCACCAACAGGAACCATTGGTCTAGTGATGGACTGCGATACAACAGGAATTGAACCAGACTTTGCTCTAGTGAAATACAAAAAATTAGCTGGTGGTGGATATTTCAAAATCATCAACCAATCAGTACCAGTAGCACTTAAAAAACTTGGTTATAGCCAAGCAGAACAAGATGCCATTGTAAACTACTGTAAAGGCCATGCTACTTTTAACGGAGCACCAGGTGTAAACACTGCTCGTTTGAAAGAAAAAGGTTTTACAGAAGATGTATTGGAAAAACTCGAAAAACAACTTCCATTTGTTTTTGATATCCAATTTGCATTTAACAAATTCACATTAGGTGAAGATTTCCTTTCTAAAACATTGGGAATTGATCCGGCAGTTTACAACTCAATGGGTTTTAACCTTTTAGAAACATTGGGGTTTTCTGCGGATGAAATTTCACAATCGAACGATTATGTTTGTGGAACGATGACAATCGAAAACGCTCCTTTTATCAAAGAGAAGGATCTCGCCGTTTTTGATTGTGCAAACAAATGTGGAAAATACGGAAAACGTTTCTTATCTTATCAATCACATATCCGAATTATGGCTGCGGCACAACCATTCATTTCGGGTGCGATCTCTAAAACGATCAACCTTCCCGAGGAGGCAACCATCGAGGATGTTAAAAATGCATACCTCATGTCTTGGAAAGTAATGATCAAAGCAAACGCTCTTTACCGTGATGGCTCTAAACTTTCACAACCACTTAACTCCGTATTCCAGTTGTTAAGCGCTGTGGGTGAAGAAGAGGAAGAACTACAAACTTCTTCTGCTCCTAAAACGGTAACAGAAGTAGCGGAAAAACTTGTTTATAAATACATTGCGGAAAGAAGAAAACTTCCACACCGCCGTGCAGGTTATACACAAAAAGCAATGGTTGGTGGTCACAAAGTATACCTTCGTACTGGAGAATACGAAGACGGCCAACTAGGTGAAATCTTTATCGATATGCATAAAGAAGGAGCCGCTTTCCGTTCTCTTATGAACGCTTTTGCGATCGCAGTTTCTCTTGGTTTACAACATGGAGTTCCATTAGAAGAATTTGTAGAAGCATTCACTTTCTTCAAATTTGAACCAAACGGTATGGTTTCTGGCAACCCTCACATTAAGATGTCAACTTCTGTGATCGATTACATCTTTAGAGAACTTGCCATCACCTACCTGGGAAGATACGACTTGGCACAAGTATCTCCCGAAGATCTAAGAACTGATGAAGTAGGCAGAAAGGCAGAACCGGCGAAGGATCTAGTGGGAAAGCAGGAAAGTAGCGGACTACGTGTTCCGCTACAAGTGGCTCCCATTTCAATGAAGTCTGTATTGGAAGAAAAACCAGAAGCAGTTGCAATCGCTTCTGGGACACCGCCAACTGCAGCACAATCGGCGGCAGCAACTCTGAAAATCATTGCAGAAGCAAGAACCAAAGGATATACAGGGGATTCCTGTACAGAATGCGGTTCCTTTCAGATGGTTCGAAATGGGGCTTGTCTCAAGTGTATCTCTTGTGGGTCCACAACTGGTTGTTCTTAAAAAAACGAACCAACATTTCTAAACTCTGATTGTACAATCAGGGTTCAGTGTTTACGAAAAAAAGATCTCTTGGAATCTTCCTTGAGATCTTTTTTTTATCTCTTCTATCAACTACAGCTAACATTGAATGAAAGATACCTGAGGAATCTAACCCGGTGGTAAGAGAGATAAATTTTGAATCATCTCGCGCGATTTTTAGCTAAATGCAACCGTGGAGATGTCAGGAAAAATCTAGAAAGATTTAAAGAAAAGAAACTAATCCCTTAGTTGTGAAAGTATCACAAAGACAGTTTTGCCAAATATAATCATTTTGATCCAACGAAGTTATACTTAAGGAACTGGGGCCGGTTCGATAGAAGTATCTTCTGCTTTGGGAGCACCGCCACCTAACTGATTTAAGTTGGGCAGGTCGACCTTGGGTGCAGAAAAAGTACCACGAATCGGGATACAGGTTTTTCCACCTTCTTGAGGAAGAAGTGCTACCATTCCAACTAGGTCCTGGCGTTCCTGAGCAAATTTTTCCGTAAGAGTAAAACAAACCTTAAGATCCAATTGTGAATATGAGAAATTATCCGATAAACGGACTACACCTTGAAACTGAAATTTAGCAAGCGAAGATTCCAAACTTCCTCGTTCGATTAGCAATTTACCGGAACGAATTTTAAACAGTACATTCGCCTTACGGATATCAGTTCCTTTCAAACTTCCTAAAAAAGGGATCTCTGCAGATTCTTTAATTTTTCCACCGGATAAGTCGATTTCCCCTTCTCCGTTCCATTTGGTAATTTTATCATCAAGTGGAGAAAGACGGAGAGGGATGTCTAATGTTTGCACACTCATTGCCCATTCACTCCCTTCAAAATTAAAATACCCAATATTCGCATCACCGTCCAATCTCGACTGCATTAAGCCGAGAAGCGAAATTCCCAAACTAACTTCTTCTGCTTTGATCGAAGTTCCAGAAGGAAAACTGGCAATAAAACTATCAAAAGACTTTCTTCCAAACATAGGGAAATGGATTTCTTTGGCATCCATAAAGATACCGGTTTCTTTTCCGGTTTTGATCAGGATAGAACGAACAATCTCATTCAATGGGAAAATAAAAAGAGTAAATACTAAAAAAGAAACAACCGCAATGGTTACTAATGTAACAATCTGTTTACGATTTACTTTGGAATGTTCTTCATCCCCATCCTCATCAAATAAATCACCATCGTCCTCCAAAAGACTTTCTTGGATTTCTTGGTCTTCATCGGTTAGGAAATCTTCTTCCAATTCATTTTCTTTTGGCATATTATTTCCCTTTGGACAAACGACTATAAGATGAAACTTTTAAATTTACATCATAAATTTCTTTTTCAGCAAACGGCTTACGAAAACTAAGTAAATCTACTTTGGCTTGAATTTGTTTGTTCTTTTCTATATCATAAACAAGTTTGATGATATCTTGTAAAAGTACAGACCGAAAGGATACATCAATGGTAATTTTATTATAGTCCTTTTGAATGACATTACTTGTATCCTTCATGGTTTGGACTTTGTCTTTGAGATTGTAACGAACCAAAATTTGATCCAGTTTCGAATACATCACACTCACATCTTCTTCACTTCCACCAGATTGTAATCCACGTAGATAATTGTATTCCCGGATCACTCGGTCAAGTTCCGTAGCTTGCGATCTGGTTTCAAAAATTTCTTCTGTAAGACTATTTCTTAAATCAGAAAATAAAGTGATGATGGTATAAATTCCAAGTAGGGCTACAAAACTAATGAGCCCAGTGACTAAAACTCGTTCTCTATCATTTAAGCGATCAAACATTATGGTTCATCCTTAGGAGTCACAACATCCATTTTGATTTTAAAACTGACTTTGAATTTGTTTACGCCAGTGATTAGTCTTTTGTTTTGAATTTGTATATTGGTAAATTTTTCAGATTTTTCTAAAGCTGACTGAATAGTTCCAATTTCTCCAAATTCATTCACTCGACCATAAATTTGGATTTCCTTTTCTTCGAAATTAAACTGATCCAAAATAAAAGGCAAAACTTCAGGGGAAGGAAATTGTTCAGTGGCTTCATTCAAAACGTCTAAAACACTTTCTTGTGAAAGAAAAAGGCGATAGATTTCCGTTTTTTTTCGTTCTGCTTTTAACTTTTTATTAGCTTCTGCAAGTGGATCTTCTTCTTCCCCGAGCTCCCCGCCAATTCCATTTTTATATTTCTCAAGTAACACTTGTTTGTTAGCAGCAATTTTACGTTTATCTAAAATAATACCTATTAAAAATACTCCAAAGAGGAGCACCAATGATATACTGACAAGGATTAGATGAGGCTTAAAAGCAGATAACTTAAAACGATTCGTGTGAATTCTTTTTGCAAATCCAGTTTCTAGAAAATTAACTCGATTACGAGATTCAAAATGAGTACCAGTAGCTACTGCCGTAACAAAACTAGGATCATTAATTCCTAAAAATTCATATCTCCCTGTTTTGATCCCTAACTTTTCTTCCAAATAGGATGTGAGGCCTGGATATAAACTAGCCCCGCCGGACAAAAGGATGAGGTTTGGTCTTTCTGTTTCAGGAAGAGAGAAAATACTATTTTCTACTTCGTGAATGAGTTGGTCCAGTTTTGCCAAAATGAATTTACGAAGAGTTTTCCACTGAGTCGCAGTGATATGGAATTTTGAAAGAAAATTCGTTTCTTCTGATTTTTCCATAGTATCAAAAAGGAAACCAACGGGGAGAGATTCCTTAAGAACTCGTGCATCTTCTAATTCAATTTTGAGTAAGTTTGCAATCTCCAAACTAACATCTTCTCCACCAATATAAATTTGGCGTGTATGTCGGAGTTTTCCTTCAAAGAGAACATTTAGAATTGTATACTTACCACCTAAATCTAGTTGTAAGATGGTCTGTTCTGTGATTAGGAGTGGATAGTTTTTGGTCACTAAAGAAGAAAGGGCAAAAGAATCCAAAGACAAACAAGATAAGGAAAGATCTCCTTTTGCAAATGGTTTTAAGGCCCGAAGTAATTCCGAATGGTGGACATTGAAAGAGATGACTTCCGAATTTTCTTTATTGGATCTCCAAGTTTTACCAATGACTTCAAGTTCCTCCATGGGATAGGGAACTAAATTTTCTACCTCAAAAGGTAATACTTCTTGGATGGCTTTTTCAGAAACCAAAGGAACTGTTAAATCTCGAACAAAAAGATTGTGGATTCCTAAATTGAGAAGGAACCGATTTTCTTCTGGAAAAAAACTTTGAATGAAACGGATGATATTGTATTCGAAGGGATCTCCTTCAGATTCGTCGAGTTCGACAACCGGAAGGCTTTCCGTCCGTAGGATTACGACTTTGCCGAGTACCTTTTTAAAAAGGACTCCTTTTAGAAATGTCGAACCATAATCGATAGCTAGGTATTGGTCAAATGATAACATAATTAATCTTCAGTATAGTATAACATTTGGTTGTTGGTAAGGTCAAATAGACCAGATACCTTACGAACCACTTTATCCTTTATAATCCCAACCCCTGTGATTTTATAAACTTCGCCTTTGGTTTTAATTCGCCCACCAGAGACATCCGTCCCCTCTCCCGCCAGTTCCTTATACAGAGTGAGATCCCCTGTGGTTTTGACTTGAAATTCTGGCTCCGTCTCCAGATCTTTCAATTCTTTAATATAGCCTCCTTTCTGCAACTTGAGTTTCAAAATTTTCATGGCGGCTTGTTTGGTCATAAAGTCGGAAAGAGAAATGAGGACAAAATAAGGTGCCGTATTGATATTGATCCGGTCATCATAAGAATCACCCGCAGGTAAATAGGCAGTAATATTATTCGAGAGCACATAATCTTTATCGGAACGAAGGGCCCTTTCCTCCTCTGTCATAAAGTCCTTAGAGTTATTTTTGTCATAGTCTCTCGGTTTTAAACTTTCATAAACCACGGACCGATCAAATCCTTTGACACTTAGGAGTTCCGAAAGGGAATAAAATGGTGCATTTTTGATCTTTCTTGGGGGAGTGAGCCGGTTGTAGTAATACTGCTCCGCACCACCGCCGGTCTCCTGATGGTTCTCATCAACCCAATCTAAAATCGGGAAAATCATTTCTCTTTTTAATCCAAATTGATAGAAGAGACGAGTTACCATTTCAATCGTTCTTTGATTGGGTTGGTCGTCATAAATTTTCACAAGAGAGTTGATATTGATTTTTCCATCTTCTGGACTCATGGTGTAATAAATGACTCCTCCCCCGAGTGGAATCGGAGGTGGATCCATGGCAAGACCCGACTGGTACAATACTTCTTCGGGAATTTTTTTCAAAGCTCCCACTGCACCCATAAACCCGGCCTTTGCAAGCATATGGGCCCGAAATCCGTCTGCCTGCGAACGAGCCACTCGGTATTCAGTGGCGGCATCTTCAAAAAATTTAGATGCCGTAAACATAGAGGCAGTTCCTATCGCCATCACCAGGAGATAGACCATAAACCCCTTTTTTACATTTTTATTTGTAGAGGATAACCGGATGCGCAAGCGATTCATATTTAACAAAGGCATTCCCCACTAGTGATATAATTTCAAACCGAATCAGTCTTGGAATTTTTTTGGTGGTACGGGAATTCCAATCATCAACCCATTTGTCTCCGCGTTCCGAAAATTTCATTTGGAAACTTTTTACGTTTTCGAGTAATACATGTTCGACGCCACCTTGAGTTGGGAAGGTGTCAATCATTTCATCTTCCCGACGAATCAGATAGGACAAACCATCCATTTTAGGGTTTGGCATCTTTCTCAAAAAAAAAGAAACTTCTCTTACGGAAGCTTGTCCTTCCTCTTCAGAATTTGGATTGGCAGTAGCAAAAACAACGCGGTCGTTTCTTGCCCCAGTCACACCTTCTTGTTTACCAACAAACAAAATTCTTTTTTGGTTATCTATAAAATAAGTACGAGCAAGAGTCCCTCGTATGTTTTCCATCGCATAAAGAATATCTTTTCGATTTGCACCTTTGTTCGAGGCGCCTTTTTTCGAAATTTTATTCGCTGTATAAAATACAGAAAAAATTCCAGTAAAGATTACAGCCATAATCATCACAACGATGGAGATCTCCACCAGAGTAAAACCACGTCTGTATCTCACCTTCGCAAACATTAGTATTTTGTACTCCGGAATGTTTCCACACTATATGTTTCTTTTTTGTTCCCATCCAAATAAAAAATAGAAACTTTCACCCGGAAAACTTTTAATACTCCACCTGTTTCAAAACTTTTTTTCTGGCCTCTTTTTTTCATTAAATCACTAAAACCTACATCCTTATCACCTAACATATCTTTTGGTGCTTTATTACGTAGTGCTTCTGCATTCGGACCACCAGCTAGTTTGAGTAAGTCCATTTCTTCTTCTTTGATTTCTGTTTCAAAGGTATAACCAGGAAAAGCTTCGATCGAACCCCGAGAGGTATCAGTTTGCATGGTAGTGGAAGAATCCACTTGTGCCATTTTGATTTTGGCCAAATGAACTGCATTGGCAAGTAAAACAGCCTTTTTCTGATAAGAAATTCCCTCTGCTATAAGAGAATAAGTATATGTCATTACCATCGCTGCCATAGCCATAGCAATGGTGACTTCAAAGAGAGTAAATGCCGAACGGATATTTTTACTTAGGTTGGGTTTTCGCATTGGAGTCCACCTGTTCATCCCGTTCGTCCAGTCCATAAGAAACCTTTTGTATAGATGCCGGTTCTGGTTCTGGAAAGTATTCAGTTTTATGAATTTTGATTTTTCCACCATAACGGTAGATTTGAATGGTCCTCTTAATTTCGGTATCGGAACCCACGTATAAAAATAAGTCTGTTGTTGTACCTTGCGGAGTAAAAACGATACGGATTTTTCCTTCCGACCTTGGTTTTCCACCTAAGTCACGTACGCTGACAATTTTCGAATAAAACGGAAGAGTATTTTTTTTTAGAATGGGTTCTTCTTCGAGTCCACCCTCTTCTCTTTTTAAAAGGAAAAACTGATATTCTCTTTTTTCGAAGTCATATTGAAATAAAACAGCTTGATTCGTGAGTTGAGCTTTGTTGTATCCGAACTTAAAAGATTCCTGTAATTTAACAGCGATATCTTCCGTAGAAGGAACAATGAGGTTACGAAGAGTTCCCCCAACAATCACCATGATAAGACCAAGGATGGAGATCACAACGACGATCTCAATTAAGGTGAGACCATCGCGTAATTTTCGTTTGGTTTTCAGAACCGGTATTTTATCGGAAAGCTGCCGGGTAATCATCCGGTGAAAGGATATTAAAGTCTTTACCTTTTCCTTCTCCACCTTCTTTTTTATCTTCACCTAAGGTTAAAATCTGAGGAACAGAACCTTCAAACTTTAACACGTATGGTGTTTTCCACGGATCTTTTAGAACTGCCTTTTCACGGATGATAGGTTCGTAATCATCACCGATTTTATCATCGTCTGGTTTTTCAATGAGAGCTTGTAAACCCTGTTCTTCGGAAGGGTATTTGTCATACACTTCTAAGTAACGTTCCAGAGCTGTTTTGAGAACGGCGCTATCATTTTTCAGTTTCAATTTTTTTTCGCCTTCACCCCGGTTTCCGATACTGGAGTAAAGAATTGCCATAAGAGACCCTAAAATGAGCATTACCACGGTAATCTCGATTAGGGTAAGTCCCTCACGTATCTTTCTGTGTTTCCCTTTAGTTTTCATAAACTCTACATCCCCTGGATTTCTTGAGTTAGTTTGTACATTGGCGTCATAATTGCCGCCATGATTGTAAAAATAATTCCACCCATTACAATGATCATCATTGGTTCTAATGATTGGGTCAAAGATTTTATTGCCGTGTCTACCTCGGATTCATAGATTTCCGAAAGTTTATTCATCATTTCGGGAACTTTATCGGATGCTTCTCCAGCACTGAGCATCCCGAGTACCATTTGAGGAAGGACCTGCGATCCTTGTAGGGAGTCGGAGAGTTTCCCCCCCTCTTTAATTTTAATGATAGCACTATCAATTTCTTCTTTAAAAACCGTATGGCCCACAACATCAGAAACAATGTTCAAAGACACGATGAGAGGTACCCGGTTCATGAGAAGAATGGATAAATTCCGAGCAAAATTGGAAACAAGGATCTTACGTAACAAAGTTCCAATCACCGGAAGGCCAAGTAAAAATTTGTCCCAAACTTTTTTACCTTCCCCCGAACTTTTCCATTTCATAAATCCAAGAAGGCCACCGGCCAAAGCCCCTAAAATAAAAAACCAATAGTTGGTTAACACATAGGATAAAAAAATTACACTTCTTGTGAGTAGAGGTAATTTTGCATCAAATGAAGCAAATAGTTGTTCAATTTGTGGGATCACCACAACGAGAAGGAATATAGAAACACCGAGAGAAAGTAAACCCATAATCATGGGATAAATCATCGCCACTTGGACTTTGGATTTTAATTCTGAAGATTTCTCTTCCAACTCCGCTAACCGGTGCAAGGTGTTTTCATAATTACCCGTTGACTCACCCACAGAAATCAAACTGGGATACTGGTCAGGGAAAACTGTTTTGTGTTTTTTCATGGACTCAGAAAGACTCATTCCTTCCGTAATGTCCGCTCGCATCTCTATCAAAACTTTTTTGAAATAGATATTTTCCACTTGGTCAATGATAGAAAGTAAACATTTATCAAGAGGAATCCCTGCACCAATCAGAGTTCCTAACTGTTTACAAAATAATCCGACTTCCTTTCTTGGGATTCGGTATAATAACTTAGATAAAAATGGAAATAGTTCTCTTTCTTCTTTTTCACGGTCTTCTTGAATGGAGCGAACATAAAGACCCTTCGCCTTTAGCTTGTTCCGTGCCGCCTGCAAATTAGGCGCATCTATGATATTCTTTTCTTCTTTGCCCTTTCGATTGAATGCAACGTAAGTAAAGAGTGGCATAAAATTTAGGATACCCGAAGGACTTCTTCTGGAGTGGTAACACCTTCGATCACCTTGAATTTGCCGTATTCTTGGAGAGTGGAAAGTCCGTTTTTCACAGCAAGTTCTTTGATCCTGTTGGCATCGGCACCTTGTAAAATGGCACGTTTGATTTCATCATTCATGGTGAGAAGTTCATACAAACCAGTTCTGCCTTTGTATCCAGAGTTTAGACAGGAAGAACAACCTTTCCCGCGGTAGAGGACTCCATTTTTTAATTCTTTTCTCTGGATTCCAAGACCTGCCAAATCCTTGTCAGTAGGTTTGTATGATGTTTTACAATCTTTACAAATTACCCGGACAAGCCTTTGCGCCATAAACCCAAGTACGGAACTTGTGATCAAATATGGTTCAATTCCCATATCCACAAGCCTTGTGACAGCAGCGGAGGCGTCGTTAGTATGTAGAGTGGAAAAAACCAAGTGACCAGTGAGAGAGGCTTGAATCGCAATCCTTGCCGTTTCTTCATCTCGAATCTCCCCCACCATAACCACATCCGGATCTTGACGAAGAATAGAACGAAGGCCTGCAGCGAAAGTGAGACCAATTTTATCATTCATCTGCATTTGGGAAATCCCATCCATTTGGTATTCCACGGGATCTTCACAAGTGATGATATTACGTTCTTCCGTATTGATTTCTGAAAGTGCGGAATAGAGAGTTGTCGATTTACCAGATCCAGTAGGACCTGTTACCAGAATAATCCCATAGGGTCTATAAATGAGTTCTTTAAAATCGTTGAGAATTTCTTTATTGAAACCCATCGTCTCGATTGAATACTTTTGATCCGTTTTATTTAAAATCCGCATTACAATCCGTTCTCCGAATTGACAAGGGATGATAGAAACCCGAACGTCCACATCTTTTCCAGCTAACCGAAGTTTGATCCTACCATCTTGTGGCAAACGGTTCTCCGCAATATTCAAATTGGACATGATTTTGATACGAGTTGAGATTCCCGCTAAGTATGACTTAGGTGGACTTAATACTTTCTGTAAAACACCATCCACACGATAGCGAACCACCACGGATTTTTCAAATGGTTCTACGTGGATATCCGAAGCTCTTTCGGAGACGGCTTGCGATAAAATCACATTCACCATCTTAATGATGGGAGCTTCGTTGGAAAGATCGAGTGCATCGGATTCAAAGGCATCGGATAGATCACCAAAACTCCCATCCATCTCATCCATCATTTCTTTGGCTTCGGCAGTGGTTTTATCGAACTGGGAGTGGATGATCCTCATGATCTCGTTTTCTGTAGCGAGAACAAACTGGATCTCAAATCCTTTTAGAAAGGAACGCATATCATCCATAGGATGGAGATCCGTTGGGTCAGAAGTGGCAACGACTACTTTTTTGCCTTTAACTGAGACTGGAACAATTTTAGAACGTTGGACGAGTTTTAGAGGAATTTTCCCAAAAACATCTTCATTGGCAACAAACTCAAGTTTGTCGATAAACTCAATTCGGTGGAGTTTCGATAGTGCCTTTAGAATATCAGTTTCAGAAGCGAGGCCTTTTTTCTGTATGATATGAGTGATCGGAAGATTCGTTTTTTCCTGTTGTTTGGAAATATCTTCGAGATCCTTTAAAGTCAGGATCCCATCTTCTAATAAAATTTGACCTAAACTCTTTCTCATCGCAGTTTCTTTTCTCGTTCGTCGACCATCCTTTCTTGTTCATTTTTCTTTTGGATGGTGATACGATCCGATTTGTCTCGGTCGTCCAGAATATGCGGTGTTAAAAACACCATCAAATTGGTTTTACGATTTTGGTTTGTGGTTCTACGAAAAAGTGTTCCAAGGAGCGGAATCTCCCCTAAAATCGGGATCTTTTGAACTTTCTTTTGTTTGTCATTGGAAAGTAGTCCCCCAATTACAATCGTTTGGATATTGTCCACAACGATTGTTGTTTTGATATCTCGTTTGTTAAAAGTTGGGTTTCCGCCCGTTGCTTCTGAAGAAATTCCTGCAACGTTTTTAATCTCTTGGTAAAGATCTAAGGTGATACGATTGTTTTTATTAATGTGTGGAGTGAATTTCAACTTAATCCCTGTTGGGCGATATTCAAAGTTTGCCACAGTCACAGCATTGTCTCCACCAAGACCGGCGTTACGGTTCTGGGTTCGGACAGGTACATCTTGCCCCACATTGATCTCAGCTTCCTGGTTGTCCAAAGTCAAAATCTGAGGTGCTGATAATACATTGAAGTTTTCATTTGTTGAGTTAGCGTTTAAAATACCAATGATTTGTTGGCCCCCACGACGGATGAAACCAAGTGAAAAACCAGAAAGTGTGTTTACGTTCGTGGGTCGTCCGTTTTTATCAATCACACCCCCTTGAGCCGCAAGACCAGTGTTAAACTGTCCATATGCCAATTCCTGGTAACGCCAGTCGATACCAAAATCATTTAAATCAGTAGAACTTAACTCTACAATCAGAACCTCAAGTAACACCTGTTTTCTGGGTGTGTCCAAAATTTTAATAATTTTTTTGATTTCTTCCCATTCCTGAGGAGTCGCAGTCACAATCAGTGAGTTGGATTCTTTGTGGGCAACAGCTTTGATTTTATCTTGTTTGCCTGGAACTTTTGCTTGTTGTGCCACAGGTTGCGGAGGTGGTGTTGGTTTCCCATCTGGGCCCGGTTCACCGGGAGGACCCTGAGCCGGAGTCGTCGGAGCATCAGGCATATCCAACTTGACTAAAATGGCTGCCAATTTTTCTGCTTCATTGTATTCTAATGTATAAATATGAATATCTCCGGCGGAAGAGATGGAACCTGGACCATCCGCTCGAACATCTAAATTATCAACTAACTTAAGTAATTTGTTAATATCTGATGTAGATCCAGAAAAAATCAAAGTGTTTTGATTTTTAGGAATGATGATGTCTGTATCAGGAGACGTAACTCGCTTTAATATTGGTTCAAGTTCCACTGCATTCGAAAACTCTAAGGGAACAATCTGTGTAATGGTTTTGTTTAAGGATACTTCTGATTCAGAAACCGGATCCTTACCGATACGAACGATAGGAGACTTGGCAAGTGCATCTTTGATTTTGACTACTTTAATGAGATCGTTTTCTTCGATAAGACCAAAACCTTGTGTCTCCAAAACGGATTTCATAAATCCGTATGCATCTTCTATTTTCACTCTTTTTTGTGAAATGATGGTGATCTTCTTTCCTTTCACAGCATCATCAATGAGAATGTTCCGTTTGATGATGGCGCTCATTCCCATAAGGAAGTCTTTGAGTTCCGTATCTCTCCAATCAGCGGTAAAACTTGCCGGTTCCGGAGAAGACTTGGCCTTTGGTTTTCCTTTCTCTTGGGAAAAACTAGGAGTGACTATTAAATAAAGGCAAATACTGAGTACAACGATGGGAAGACGATTTCTCATTTTAATTCCGAATGATAAATTCATATGTGATTATTTTGCCTTGTCTTTCTAAATCCACTGTAATTTTCGGAGCTTGTTTGATCGAACCCCAAATTTCCAACATTTTCTCTGTTTCGTTCAGTGGCATTCCATTGACTCGTTTGATAATATCCCCACCGCGAGCGCCTAGGGAATAAAACACATGGTCTTTTGCCACCTGATAGATCTTGTAACCCTCGATCTTTCCGTCTACCAAATGCGGGCCAAACCTTGCATTTTTATAGATAGTATTCGGGTCTTTCAATTTGCGATTTACGTCCTCACGGGAAAGAACTTTTTGAACCGTTTGGCTGGAAGGTCCTAAATTGGAAACGGCAGCTGCATCTTTCGGCCGGATTCGTTCCTTCGCTTGCGCTGGAGTTTCGCCGATATTCACCCGAAGGCTTAGACCACCCTTTTTTAATACCACGTAATGTTGTTCGATCGTTTGGATTTTATAACCGCCCACCATTTCACCAGTTCCATACTCTTCAGAATCGTTGTTTTGTTTTTCCCGGATGGTCACTCGAGCAAAAGACCAGTGACCCGAAAGAGTTCCGGTAATCAACATTTGGTCATCATCCCCGTTGTCTTGAGCAATTTCCGGATCTAGTGGAGCCCCATCTGCCCCTCGTTTGGTGGCATCATTAGGATCATACACTTGGCCTCGGATTAAATTTCCGGTAACGATATCTTCATAGGTGCTGACAGCCAAAATGACTTCTTGGCGCATTTGTTTAGGTCGGACATTGCCTGCGGCACTAATCCCCGTTTCTGTAGAAAACAAAAGTAAAAGGACAAGTTTTAACAGATAGGCAAGAGAAAAAGAGAAAAGTAAAACTGCCGGAATCAATGTCAAAAATTGACTCGATTGGATTCTTTGAAGGATTAAATTCATGCTCCCCACAAATCGGAGAAAGGCTCCGACTACATTCCGGCTACTTCAGATTTAGGGAGTTTGGTGACTTGTTTTTCCGTGATGCTAAGAGCCGATTCAGGATTCATAATCTTCCCGTTTCGAAACACTTCAAAATGCAAATGTGCACCTGTTGCCGTTCCTGTCCTTCCGACAAGAGCCACAACACGACCCATCTTCACCGTTTCCCCAACCTCAACTAAAATCTGGGAACAGTGGGCGTAAACTGTTTTATAACCGTTTTTGTGTTGGATGGTAACCGAATTTCCGTACCCACCATTGCGGCCTGTAAAAACCACTTCTCCGTCGGCCGAAGAAAGGACGGGAGCTCCCACTTTGGCTGCTAGGTCAAGACCCGTATGATAAACACGGTTGTATTTATTGAAAGGATCAACTCGCCTTCCATACCGAGAAGTCACTCGGCTTTGCGGAACTGGCAGAATGAAGATTTTTTTGAGAACCACTCGAGAAGAGGAAGCATTCTTCACTTGCACTGGGACTTCCAAAACCTGACCAATTTTTAGTTGGTCAGAGTTTAGCCCATTGTGTTTTTTTAGTTTCGCTAACTCAATGGAAAAGGAACGAGCAATCTTTGAGAGATTGTCCTTCTTTTGGACTGCATATTTTTTGATAATGATACCGGACTCGTGGACCACTGTATTGCTGACTACAGGAGAAACATCGATGTATTTGGGAAGGTCGAGTGAGGCTAGTTCCACTTCTTCTTCTTCGGAAGAAGTATTGACACCTACGGAAAAGAGTTTGTGGACTTCAGCTTCTTGTGATTGAGAGCCGAAAAGACGAAACATTCCCGATTCACCGCCAGGTAATGTTTCATTAATCTCTGAATGGATTTTTTGAAATGGATTGGCTATAATTTGGGTTCCCGATAGAACCAAAAGGGAAACTGTTACCAACCGAAGGACCTTCACAAGTAGAATATCGGGACTTGGGGGCAAGAATCTTGAACAAGAAACAAAGAAAGAATCAAAACGAACCACTGGAGACAATACGACTTCCCTAATCATTATTTCTTTTTTTTGACATTGGCTTCGACTAGAGTGAATTTTTTACCAACCCACTCTTCGATATCTTCCAAATCATATTGCTTTTTCTTCACATCATCATTGATGATGTAGGCTGCCAATTTTCCCACAGAAGACTCTCTCGAATCAGCAATGGGATAAACCTTCAACTTTAACAGAGAAGGAGTGGACTCGATATAGATCTTAACTAAGGTTCCTTTCTTCCAAACTTCTGTCTGAGAGAATTTGATTTCCTCTTGTAAGGCATATGTCTTTCCATCATAGAATTCATTGATTTCCCTTAATCTTTCTTTTTTGATCAACCGTTGAGAACAGTGACTGAACGCAAGGAGAAGAACGAGGGGAATTACACGAATGATACTACAATCCAAAGCAAACTCTTAGGAAAAGTCACCATGATGCCTTAATTATGAAAAGTCTTTTTTATTTTTTGGCCCAAAAGAGAGACTTCAGCACCCATAACAGTATGATCCCCAAACGAGCAGAAGTCGGAAGTCTGTTATACGAATGGAATGGAACGAAAGAAATCCAAGTGGAAGTGGGTATCCGCAGAGGACTTCCTAATTTCCAAATTTTAGGTTCCGCAACTTTATCCACCAAAGAGTCGAGAGACCGTATTCGTTTGGCTTTAGAGGCTTCTGGATACCAATTCCCACTCGAAACCATCATTATCAATTTAAAGCCTGCCCATATTCCCAAACGGGTGGTTTCTTTGGATTTGGCCATGGCTGCTGGCATCCTTCTTGCCACAGAACAAATTCCAAATCCACCATATCCTGTTCGTTATCTCGGTGGTTTGGGTTTGGACGGAAGGATCCTCGGAGGAAAAGAACTACTTCCCTACTTATGGCAAAGTCCTGAGTCAATGGATCATTCTTTTTGCCTTCCTGCATCCTTAGAAAAAGAATCTCTCCCTCGTGGAAGGTATCAATTTATAGAACACTTGGAAGACTTAAAAAACCTACCTGAGGCAAGACCGAACACAAGAGATTCAGTGGAACCCACCTGCTCTTTAGTTTGGGATACGGTCCACTTGGATCCTTACCAAATGAAAGTCTTTCAAGGACTGCTTTATTCTATCCTGGGAAGCCACCATAGTTTGGTTTTAGGAAGTCCAGGATCAGGAAAGACAATGCTCCACAGACTGGTGGAACCCTTACTCCCACCAAAAGATGCGAGAGACCAGAGTGACCAAGGCATTTGGACCTCTCGTGGTGAATTTGAAATCCCCACAAACAAAAGACCTTTCCGATCCCCTCACCACTCAGCAACAGAAGTGGGACTTGTTGGCGGTGGACTTCCTTTCCAACCAGGTGAGATCTCCAAGGCCTACGGAGGAGTTCTTTATTTGGATGAAGCACTGGAATTCAAAGACCGTATTTTAGATAGTCTACGGATGCCCATGGAAGACTCCTATTTGGAGATAGTCCGGATGAATGAAAAAACAAAACTTAAAACCGATTTTACTCTGATGTTATCAGCAAACCCCTGCCCTTGTGGGAACTATCACAGTAAGCAGACTTGCCATTGTTCCCTACAGAAGATTCGTCTGTATTTACAAAAAATCAGTGGTGCCTTTCTCGATCGAATCACCATCTTTCAAACATTATTCGAAACAACAAATGATCGATGTATCAAACTAGAAGAAATAAAAATGAAAGAACTTCTATTAGAGCGTTTTTTGTTTCGGAAATCAAGAGTGATCCCCGAGGGAGAGGAAAATAAAATTCAAAAAATCTTAGATACAGAACACCAAACCAAACAACTATCCTTACGAAAGAAAAAACAAATCATTTCTTTAACAAGGACCATTGCTGATTGGAATCTCTCCTCCCGAACAAAGGAAGTACACATCTGGGAGGCAGTTCAATACTGTATCGGTTACCAGTGGATTTATAGTTTAGGGTAATTACTTTGAAATAAAATGCGATATTTCCATCGCAATTTTATTGATCGCATAATCCATATAAGCTGGATCATCAATCTTCTTCTTGTAATTTTCGAATTTTTTCTGAATGGTAGATGCCATTCCCCTTTTCCGGAGTAATACCGGATCTGGACCAAATTCGTCGGTTTCTGCTAAATTTCCAAAAATACTAAATTGTCTCATGCGGTTACTTCCTTGTAACAATCAAACTCTCATCCTTGAGAGCGTTTTCCCTTAAGGGATACATGACCAATCGGCCCGGTTCAAAAATCCCTTGATGAAGTATTTAGAAGATTGACGAATAAAAACGAACTTCCTTTTTTTCAGAGATATGGATCAAATTAAACGAAGGTGTTAGGTGACAAAAAGCAGGAATCTCCGTTAGTAAATAGTAATATACCTTCCGCATTCTACGGCGTTTTGTCTCATGAAAGCATTCTAAGGGATGAAATCCGCTACTTTCGTTCCAGGCCTTTACCTCAGAACAATGTAAAGAATCGTGCCAAATACTAATTATGTCTAATTCACCAAAAGACTTCCGGTAATTCCGAAAAAGAATCAAATGCCCAATTGACTCCAAGTATTCGGCTGCGATGTCCTCGCCGACCTTTCCCCACTTTGTTTTTTCTCGCATTCTGGGAGGTTCCAAAAATGGTTTGAATCGGGAGTTTTAATATATCTGTGAAAAAGGAATGGCTTGTTGGATATAGAGATTCAGGTCTTTCATAAGATCCACAAATTCTAAATGTTTGAGGCGTTTGCCTTCTGTATCTTTTGTCACCCGTACTACCGGGCGAAGGGGTTTGTCTTTATTGGATTCAATGACCATACCCATTCTTAGGTCAGAAAGAATGACTCCGGACCCTACAGGGAACATAGAAAGTTTATTTAAAAACAACCTTACCATTTTTAAATCAAAACGGTTCACGTTTTCGCTAATCATAATCTTCATAGCTTCATAAGGAAGGATGGCCTGTCTATATGGTCTTGGATGGATCATTGCAGCGAATTGATCCGCGATCATAAATACTTTTGTGAGTTCTTCAATTTGGTTGGCTAAAATTCTCTGTGGATAACCGGAACCATCGACTGCTTCATGATGTTGTAAAGCCACAATGGCGAGAGAGTTTTTTAACTTCAATCTTTGGGTAAGAATTTGGTAACCGGTCACCGGATGGCGTTTGATGGTTTTGAGATCCAGTTCGGAGAGGGTCCCTTTTTTTTCGGAAACTTCTTCGGGAACCGTCACCATTCCAATGTCGGCAAAAAGAGATGCGAGGGCCAAATCAATCAGTTTAGGCCGAGAAAACTCTAAAAAGTTTCCGAGCATGACGGAAAAAAAAGTCGCATAACAAATATGAGTGTATAAATAATAACCAGAATGGGAATGAGATAAAAGTAAAATGGGGATCTGTGCATTGGCCTTGGTATGGTCTGCAATCCGTTCGGCAATTTCCCGAAATTCCCTTATCTCCGTATAACGGCCCTCAGATGCTGACCTATACGTTTTTTGGACCAAATCAAAACAATCTTTAAAAACGGCATTAAACTCAACTTTAGTGGTATTGGCTTTCTCTAATAGATATTTGAACCTTGTCGAGTTTTCATCATCCTGATAAAAAGGAAGGTTGGTATCAAAATATCCGGGTCCTTGTCCTGGAGCGGTTTTATCCCCTCCATCAGCCATCACCTTTTCTCCATCAGTTAACACAAAGGTAATTCCAAATTGGACCAAGCGGTCTAAGTCTTGTTGTGTGATAGGTTGGTCGGCACCGACAAAAACTGTATCCTTATCTAGATAAATTGACTTAGTATACTTGGATCCAGGTTCTAAGTCACGTATAGAGATTTTCCGCATAATTGCGTAAATCCTAGTAAGAAGCGTAGAAACTTCAATTGTTTTTCTTTTGTCTCTCTAAAACAAGGATTCGAAACACTGCTGCTACTGCATCATACAAATCCCTTGGAATTTCTTTCCCATTAGGGAGATGATCTAAGGTTTGTACCATCACTTCATCTTGAATGATAAGAACACCTGACTCACGCGCGATACGAATCAAATTCTCAGCAAATCTTCCTTCAGCTTTCGCAACGAGTTTTGGTGCCATATGGAGGGCTGGATCATAAGCAAGGGCAGCCATTTTTTGTTTCATCTATAATCACCGTTAAAGGAATCTTCCTTCCAAGTTTCCATTTGCACCGAACGAATTTGGGGAAAGTCCCGAATTAAATCCACAAATGATTTGGTAAAACTCTCTCCTTGAAAGGACCTTTCTGTGGTGAGTTGTACGAGGATCGGTTTTTCTTTTTCGGGATCATAATGAAACTGGATTCCCATTGCTCCGGTTTCTTTCGATTCCCAAAACACATAGAGAACCAAACCTTTGTTTTTTGGTTCCACAATCATTTGTAATGATTCTTTCGCATCAGGATGAATATAAGAAAGTAGATCCGTAAATCCAGTTTCTCCCAGTAAATAATTCCAAAGTGGTTTTAAATCAGAAACTTCAATTGTTTTCGAATCTGCTTGTGTGGCCATCCATTGGGTCCAACGCATTCGATTCTGTATCTTTCCTGAATTGGTTTGCACTTCCTTATCAAACCCTTTTGCCATCATATGTTTAGAATCAAGAAGATCGTTTTGGATGCGAACCTTCGTCTGCGGACGACCACTACCTATAGTAGATAAGCCTTGTTGTGATGTACTGCTTTCTGATAAGAAAAAGTGATCCTTTTTCTGCTGGGTCAACTTGCCCATAGAAACAAACAAAGGCAGAGGGCTAAGATTAGAAAAGAGTGGGCTCACTCCCTTCCTTTCGGAGGAATTTACAAAAACTCAACCTATGAATGGGAGAAATTCCGAGTTTTCCCAGAGCTTCCCGATGTTCTTCGGTTCCATACCCTTTGTGTTTGGCAAACCCATAACCTGGGTGTTTTAAATCCATTTTTTCCATATATTCATCTCGATAGGTTTTGGCAAGAATGGAGGCAGCCGAAATGGAAGGAATCAAATCGTCCCCCTTCGGAAGAGAAAAATAACCTTCGATGGGTTTTGTGATCTTTAGTTTATAATTTCCATCGGCGAGAAGAAATGGTTTCGTATCTAATAATTGGTCTTCGCTCTGACTTATCTTTTCTTTGCCGGAAGGAGTGGTCGCATTCGAATTTTCATTCTCCTTATTCTTGGATGCCAATAGTGGGAGATGAATCGGCAAACACCGGTTCATACCATAAAAAATGGCCTGATTGATATTGAACCGGTCAATGAACTTTGCACTCACAAAAGTCACACGATAATAAGAAACATATTTTAGGATTTCTGTACGGAGTTCGATTCGTTTGGGTTCAGGAATCTTTTTGGAATCACGAAGTCCTTTTAGGATTTCACCGTTTTTGATTTTTTCCAAGGTCTGGAGATCAAAGGAAACACAACCCACAGAAACGGGGCCGGCAAGCGTACCACGACCTGCTTCATCGAGTGAAAAACAGGTCAGGTGAGGGATTTGAAATTCAGGAAAGAACGGTCGTGTAACGACCGTTTCAAGAGAGATTATGCGCTAGGTGCTTCTGCAGCTTTTGCTTGTGCAAGAGCGGCTTTAGAAGCCTCATCCTGTCTCTTTTTATCTTTCGCAACGATCGCTTGACCGCCTTTTCTTTCTTTGATACGTCCCGCTTTTCCTTTTTTATCACGGAGATAGAAAAGTTTTGCACGACGAACAGATCCTTTACGAACGAGTTCAATCTTTGCAATTCTTGGGCTATGAAGTGGGAAAATTCTTTCCACTCCGATATCATAAGAAACTCGTCTTACAGTAAAGGTTTTGCTTTGTGATTTGTTTGCAATAGAGATCACAATACCTTCGTAAACCTGAACCCGCTCTTTACCAGATTCAACGATTTTGTAGTGAACTTTTACAGTATCACCAATTTCGAAATTAAGTTCGTTCTTTGCTTCGCCTGCGAGTGCTGTTTCTAGAATCTGATTCATGGCTTCCTCTAAGAATGATTTCTTGTTTTGCGGTTTTTTTGCCGCCATTTCCGGATCTCTTCATGATGTCCACCGAGGAGCACATCCGGAACAGTCCAACCCATAAAATCATAGGGTTTTGTATATTGGGGGTATTCTAATTCTTCCGTTTCGTTGTGCGACTCTTCTAGAAGACTTTCTTCTTTTCCTAAAAATCCCGGAACAAACCGAGAAAGGCAATCAGCAACAACGAGAGCAGCTAAATCCCCCGATGAAATAACATAGTTTCCAATGGCCACTTCCCTGTCAATTAAATGCTCCGCGACACGATGGTCGACCCCTTCGTAATAGCCTGAAATCAAGGTGATGGTTGCGGAAGACTCATAAATTTCGCGAGCAAGCGTTTGGTTGAACAATTCTCCCGAGGGACTGAGAAGGATGACTTTCCCTTTATCTTCGCCAAGGGATTCTAGAGCCCGGAAAATCGGGCCCACTTGTAAAAGCATCCCCGGCCCACCTCCGTAAATGGTATCGTCCACCTTTTGGTGTTTGTTGTCTGCAAAGTCCCGGAGATGGACGGTGTTGATTTCCACCACCCCTTGTTTCACCGCTTTCCCTGGGATTCCAGTATCAAAATAGGAGGTAATTTTTTCTGGGAAAAGAGTGATGAAATTAAACTTCAAACCACTGCTCCCAGCCTATGATTTCTAAGGTTTTGGATTCTAAGTTCCAATCTCCCACAAACTGATGTAGAAAAGGAATGAGGACAGTTTCGCCTTCGCCATTTTTTGGTTTTAGTTCCAAAATGGGATGAGCGGGATTGTCAATGACTTGGGTCACTACATAATTTAGAGAACCATTTGTTTCTTTGGAGATGGCAAGGAGACCCACCAAATCTTCGGTATAAATTTCCCCTGCTGTAGGTTTCGGCAATTCATCCCTTTTCCACATCAAAGAAAACCCACGGTATTTGATCACAGTTTCTGGCGTTTCAAAACCTTTTAGTTTTAAAAGGAAATGGTTTCCGTTGGGTTTGATTTCTTCGATTTGGATCGTGGACTGGTTCCCACGAGGATCTTCAACAGTGCAGGTAAGCGGTGGTTTTGCAGAACTTAGGGTGTCACCTTCTGTAAAAAGTTTGATGAACCCTTTGATTCCATGTGAGGATCCGATGACCCCCACTTTCACTAAACTTGGTTTAGTCGACAATTTCTAAAGTATAGTTTTTGCCTTGTTTGGTTCCGGCTGCTTGTAAAACAGTTCGCAAAGATTTTGCAATCCTTCCGTTTTTTCCGATCACCTTACCTAGGTCTTTCGCTGCTACCCGAAGTTCGATCACTGTTTCTTCCTCTCCGGGGACTTGATTGACAGCCACTTGTTCTGGTTGGTCAACGAGAGATGTAACGATATAACGAACTAAGGATTCCATGTATCAATTAACCTTTGAACTTTGACCAAACGTCGTCTTTTTTCAAAAGAGCAAGAACTGTATCAGTAGGTTGTGCACCTTTTTTAAGCCAAGAAAGTGTTTTTTCTTCATTGAAAGTTGCTTTTTTCACAGAAGAAGTAGTTGGGTGAAAGTGCCCAATCGCTTCAATGAACTTTCCGTCACGCGGAGCACGGATATCAGCTGCTACGATGCGATAGTGCGGGTCTGCTTTTGTTCCCGTTCTTTGTAATCTTAATTTAACCAAGGAAAAATACCCCTTTTATAGCGAGTTTTTTGAATAGGGACGATATGTCAAGAGCGAGTTCTAGCACTTGCAGCGAGATCCTTTAATTTTTTGCCCTGTGCATTTGGGTCCCCTGTTTTATAAAGCCCTGAACCCACAACCGTAATGTCCACACCGAGTTTTGCAAGCTCCTCCATATTGGATTCGTTCACTCCCCCATCCACTTCCAATTCAATATTGTAAGGTTTGGTGAGTTTCCGAACGGCAGCAATTTTTTCAAATCCTGATTTTACGAAAGATTGCCCATAAAATCCAGGATCCACTGTCATGAGTAATACAAGATCCAAATAAGGGAGGATTTGCGAGATGGATTCCGGTGAAGTTTGTGGGTTGAGCGATACTCCCACTTTGATTCCGGCCTTTCGGATCTCTTCCGCAAGTCTTACTGAAAAATTCGTAGTTTCAATATGGAAAGTAATACAATAAGGATTGAGGTCAAAGTATTTGGGAACATGGAGTTCCGGATTACTTACCATAAGATGAACATCTAAAGGAATATTAGTATGGGATTTAACTTCCTTGGTAAAAGCTTCACCAAAAGAAATTTGAGGAACAAAGTTTCCGTCCATCACATCAATATGGATGAGGTCGATATTTTCTTTTTTGTATGTGGGAAGCTCTTGTGAAAGTCCCGTAAGTTTTGCTGCGAGGATTGATGCAGAAATTTTCATATTAATAAGTTCCCTTTAATTTCCAAACCTTGGCTACACCGGTTTCTTTACCAGTCAAAGTAACCTTTACATTCCCCGCTCTATGGATGAGAAAACGGACCGGTTCATCTTCTTTTAGTTTTTGACTGATAAAAATTTCTTTTTCGACTTCCGTATCATCGCCGGGCTTCGTATAACTGATTTTAGCTGAATATAAATCATCGTCGTCAACTTCATACTCAAGAAATTCGTAATCTTGAACAAATGTCTCGGATGGATTTAAAAAGAAAGCACCAACTTCCGCCCCAGTCGGTTTTAATTCAAAGGAAGAAACGAGACCATGTAAGTCACGAAACTCCGGCTTGGTGGCTTCTTTCAAACGATAAGGAATTTTTTTGCGTAATAAATAATCCACTACAAAAGGAACCGGAGTTCCCACGAACTTTGTGGAATCTAATGAATCATTTGAGGATTGGTTGGACTTTTTTTCTGTATTTGGCTCAGTTACGAGTAAATAGATTTTTTCACCAGAATGTGTTTCTTTACCAGGACCGGGAATTTGGTCAACGATGGTATCAGCCGGTTCATCACCCACAGCTGGCACATAAGTGATCCCACCAATTTGTAGAGGTACATACACCTCGCCAGAAAGTACTTTTTCTAAAATGGCCTTGGCTCGTTTGAGATCCTGGCCTTTGACGTCGGGGATAGTGACTCGATCAAATCCAATATTAACAGTGAGATAGAGTTTGGATCCGGCTTCCACTTCCTTACCCGGATCAATGGATTGTGCAAGAATGATCCCATCGGTTTTTTCGGGAATTCTTTGGGTTTCTAAACGGACTTTAAGTTGGAGTCTTTGTAATTCGTTATGAACCTCAATGTAGTTTTTACCAATCACATAAGGCATCATCACCTTTTGTTCTTCTTTGGTTCGTACGACTACGACCATAAAAGCAGCCACAAAAAAAACAAGGAGTCCTAAACCAACAAATAGAACATAACCACTGTAAGGTAGGATTTTTAGAAACTTTTCTTTCACGTAAATGATTCTCCGGCTAAAACCCGCGCCCCATTGAAAAACTCAAATCCTTTCATGGGTTTTTTCCCTTCGGGTTGTAAGGTATCTATACCAAGCAGGTTTCCGTCTCCACAGAGGCAGAAAAGCCTTTTTTTCTGGTAGAGGAAAAAGGAACCAGGAGGGAGATCCGGCGGAATCGGAACCGGTTCCTCGCCTTCTTTTAAAAGAAAGGAGGTGATGAGGATTAGTTTTTTTCCCCGAAATTCGGTCACGGCCAAAGGATCGGGATACAGGGCTCGGATTCGGTTGTGGATGTTTTTTGCCGGTTCCGACCAGTTTACGGGACGGTCGCTTGCAGTGATTTTTTTGCAATGGGTCGCTTCGGCTGCCTTTTGTGGTTTTGCCACCCAAGGGGATTCTTTGGATTCTAATTCTCGCAAAAGCTGAATGAGTTCGGCTCCCCCTTCCTTGGTAATCGACTGCAAAAGAGATGCGGTGGTTTCTGCACTTTCCACCTTCCACGACTTTTGAGAAATGATATCCCCTGAGTCTACTTCCTTTGCTAAAAATTGAATCGTAAATCCGGAATTCTCCTCGCCACTCAAAAGAAAACTTTGAACCGGGGAAGCACCACGGTATTTCGGGAGCAAACTTCCATGTAGGTTGATGCTTCCAAATTTGGGATCTTGGAACACAATTTCTGGAACAATCGATCCATAGGCATACACAATATGAACAGGAGAACCGTAAGATAAAATTTGTTTTTGAGCTTCTTCATCGGTTCGGAGTTTCGGAGATTGGATGACAGGGATTCCCTTTGTTATGGCCAGTTCCTTTACGGGAGTTGGTGTGATGATTTGTTTTCTTCCCACTGGTTTGTCGATATTGGTCACAACAAAGTCGACGGTAAACCCAGCATCGATTAAGATAGAAAGTAATTCCTTGGAGTGTTCTGGAGATCCAAAGTATCCAATTGAAAGTTTCATATTTTTTTCCTATTAAACAAGTTCCAGAGGATCCAAATCATATTCAATATAACATTTGGAATCTGCTTTAAATTTGGTTTTGGTTTCGCGTAAAAGATTGCGAAGTGTGGTGATGGATTTTGATTTTAAGAGAATATGGTATCTAAAGTTATTATCAATCTTATAAAAAGGACATTGGCTTGGTCCAAGAAGTGTGATGGATGCATCCATATTTTCCTTTAAAAGTTCAGAATAAACAACAGATTGTTTGTTTGCAATTTCTTCATACTTTGACCGAAAAACAAGCCTCGCCAAACGAGAAAAAGGTGGATAGAACAAATCCCTTCTAAAAACAAGTTCCCATTCAAAAAAAGCAAGATAATTTTGTTCCATGGCCATCTTGAGAACAGGATGTTCGGGATCATTGGATTGGATGAGCACCTCCCCTTTTTTCTCACCCCGTCCTGCCCTTCCCGCAACTTGCGAAATGAGAGAATAAGTTCTTTCGCTACTGCGAAAATCAGGAACACCCAAACCATGGTTAGCATTTAAAATTCCAACAAGAGTGACATTCGCATAATCAAGTCCCTTTGCAATCATTTGGGTTCCAGTAAGGATGTCTAAATTCCCTTCCCCTAACTTTTCAAGTACGTCACGAGTGACTTCTTTATTTTTGGAACTGTCTTGGTCTAATCGTTCGATCCTTGCTTTCGGAAAATGAGAAAGTAAATACTCTTCCAATTTTTGAGTCCCAGCTCCAAACAAATCCAAATCATCTCCGTGAATTTGTTTTAAATTTTGTAAGGTAGATTTATACCCACAAAGATGGCACCGAACCGTTTTGTCAGAATGGTAACAAAGCGTTGCCGTACATTTCGGACAATGGATGAATTCTTTTGTGGCAGTAGAATAAATAAATGGGTTATAACCCCTACGATTGAGAAGAATGATCGTTTGTTCTTCTTTTTTCAACCGATCTGCCACTTTAAATTGTAAGTCCCCCGAAAGAAGTTCACTATCTTCTTTTTTCTCTGTAATTTCCACAGTAGGCAAAGTGGCATGAGGATTGGCTCTTTCCTTTAGTTCGGAATATCCAATTTGACCCGCTTTTGCTAAATAATAAATTTCAAGGCTTGGAGTTGCAGAACCTAACAACAACTTGCCGTTGTTTTTTAAGATTCTTTGTAAGGCAACTTGCCGAGCATGGTATCTCGGAGAGCCATGTTCTTTGTAAGAACCATCATGTTCTTCATCTAAAATGATTAAACTTATGTCAGACAAAGGTGCAAATACAGCGGAACGAGTCCCAATACAAATTCGTTTTTTTCCTTCTTTTAAATCCAAATAGTTTTGGAACTTTTCTGAAGTTCTTAAATGCGAATGTAGTACCGCCACTTGGCCAGGAAAAATTCTTTCAATCCTTGTGATGGTGGGATAGGTCAGTGAAATTTCAGGGACAAGAAAAATCACGGATCCTTTGGGTTTACGTAATATCTCTGCCATCAGATGCAGATACACTTCCGTTTTCCCACTTCCCGTAATTCCGTATAACAAATGAGTGTTGAAATTTCCGTTCGCATTAATTTCATCCAAGGCTTTTTTCTGCGAACCATTTAACGGATGTAATAGATCCGATTGAATTTGAACGGGAGTCGATTTTTCCTGTTTTCGTTTTTTCCCTTTGGGAACCATTAAAAACAAGGCTTCCCCAAGTGAGGATAAGTAGGTATCCGCCATCCAGTGTGCTAGTTCCAATTGTTCTTCGGTAAGAACCGGTTCTAAATCAATTTGTTTTAAAATGGAAAGCGTTTCATAGTTCGGTTCATTCGAGTGAATCTCGATTACCACCCCTTCCCATTCTTTTCCATTTAAAGGAACAAGGACGCGGACTCCCCTTGGCAAACTTTTTATTTCTTGTGGAATTTCGTAAGTGAGAGTTCGACTTTCCCAAGATAGATTGAGGGCCACTTCCGCAAATTGGATCATATTAGAGGTAGGGTTTTAAAAGGGATAAATGGGAAATAAAACTCTCTTCCAGTTCCTGTTTTTCCTTTCCATATTGAAAGAGATTGGTTTCGGAATCGGATTTTTTGGCTTTTTCTCCAAGAAACACCAGAGCTTCAGGAGATCTAGTAGTGACAATAGGAATGGAAAGTCCCGACAGATCCCACTGAGTTTGTTTGCCAAGAAACTCCTTTGCTTTATCGGCACCAAACAATAACTTAGCGGATGATCCTAAAATTACGATCATTTTAATACCATATTCCTCAACAGTTTCCTTTACATGGAATTTACAGTTTTCTACACGAGTGGCCCAATCCAATTCTTTGGAATCCATATGTGAGAATGTACAAGCTGGGTATTCTTGGTAAAAAAATTCTTCAAATGAAAAACCAAAAACCTTTTGTATGATTTCACCCCAACTTGTTTCCGTTAGTTTATCTTTAAAAATTTGATTCGGTTTGGTTTTGGTAAATGGTTTTTCCTTTGGGTTTGTAGCTCCCGTATAGTGTAAAACTAGAACCGGTTTCCTTCCTTTATGCAAAAATTGACGAACCCCACTTAGTTTTCCCTGGCATAAAGTACAAGAAAAATTGACTAAATCTTTATTTTTTCTTTGGTTTTCTTTTTGTTGTTTTTTCTGGATTTCTAATGATTCAGGAACTTTTGACTTCCAAGGAAATCCATGATCATTAGGATCTTTTTCTTCTTGAAATCTATAAACAGAAACAGACTTGTTTTGAATTAAAAACTTTGCTTCTGTTAGAATGTCATGAAACCGTCCTAATATCGTTTTTTGATCCATACTAACCTTCGTTCAATTGTTCCATAGAAATATTCAAAGACCTTAGTTTTCTATATAAATGTGTACGTTCGATCCCCAACGCTTTAGAGGTTCGTGTCACGTTGCCTTCGCAAATCTGTAAAGTTTTGATGATGTATTGGCGTTCAAACTCTTCTTTAGCATGTTTCAAATCCCCACGAGCGACCATTTCATTGGCTTTTTTGAATCCATGTAAGGCTTCCTTTACATCCTTGGCTCGGATGGTATCTCCTGGAACTAGAATACTGAGGCGTTCCAAAATATTTCCGAGTTCCCTAACATTCCCTGGCCAAAAATGAGTGGTGAGTGCATCCAAACCTTCCCGATCAATTGTTTTGGGTGTAAGGTTGTTCTCAGCAATGGATTTTTTTAAATAATATTCAGCGAGTAAAGGAATGTCTTGGTTTCTTTCCCGAAGTGGAGGGAGCTCCAGGGGAATGACACTCAACGCATAATATAAATCTTCCCGAAACCGACCTTCCCTGATGGCTTCGTCCACATTGGAATTAGTTGCCGCAATCACTCGAACATCAACCGGTATATTTTCTTTCCCATTTACCCTGTCTAATTTTTGCTCGAGAATGGCTTTTAATACTTTGGATTGTAAACCGGGACTTAAATCACAGACTTCATCTAAAAATAAGGTTCCATTATGGGCCGCTTCCCATTTCCCAATTTTAGTTTCATGAGCTTCATTGTTTCCAAAGTTTTCTAGCCCAAATAACTCTTGTTCTAAGATATCTTCCGGATATTCAGCACAATTAAACTCAATGTATGGTTCTTTTTTTCTTTTTGAATTTTGATGGATAGCCCTTGCCGTTAATTCTTTACCTGTTCCATTTTCACCGAATAAAAACACCCGAGCATTGGTCTGTGCCGCTTGAAAAATTGCAAACTTAAGTCTTTTAATGGAAGAAGACTCACCCAAAATTTCATCTACCTCTAATTGAAATTCAGGAATTTCTGTATCCTTAGATTTTTCTAGAGAGGATTCGATGGTTTGAATGACTTTCTCTATTGAAAGTGGTTTTTCTAAAAAGTCAACAGCTCCTTTTTTTGTAGCATTGACCGCAAGTTCAATCGTACCGTGCCCCGAAATCATCACAATCGGCAAACCTGGGTAAAGTTTTTTACATTCCCCCAATATAGTCAGTCCGTCTTCTTTACCAACCCAAACGTCCAATAAAACAAGAGACGGTCTCTCTTTTGAGAGAGCTTTGAGTAGTGCCTTTCCGTTTGCAAAATCTTCTACAGAATAATCTTCATCCTCTAAAATCACTCGTAGAGATTTTCGAATTTCTGTTTCATCATCTAAAATATAGATTAACTTTTGCATTAATGATTATCCAAAGGAAGTTCAATTCTAAATTTGCAACCACCTAACTTCGAATTCTCCACAGAAATATGTCCGTGGTGATCGATGATAGTTTTCTGAACTATCGCTAGTCCAATTCCTGATCCATGTTTTTCCTTAGTTGAAAAATATGGTTCAAATACTTTTTCTTTCCATTCTTCTTTCAAACCAGGGCCAGAATCATCAATTTCGATAACAATGGATTTACGTAATGCCTTCTTCTGCAATTTGGACATAATTCGAATTTTTTTCCGTTTGAGACTCAAAATATCGAGTTCTTCTTTGGGATTTTCAGCAGTTAAAATGGCTTCCACAGCATTTTTAATTAAATTATTAACAACACCCAAAAACAAACGTTTGTCCAAAAAAACTTCAGGTAAACCTTCAGCTAACTTCAATTCAAATTCAATATCAGTTGTGTCTTTAAAAAGGGCAACTGCCTCTTCCAAAATTGGATTCAATTTTTGATTGATAAGAACCGGTACCGGCATTCGAGCAAATTCACTAAACTCTTTTACCAAATGTTCCAGAACGCGAACCTGTCCGATAATCGTTTCTGTAGCATCAAAAATAACAGATTCCAAATTCTCCGATTTAGGATTTTGAAATTTACGTTGGATTCTCTGAGCAGACAACTGAATGGGTGTTAGGGGATTTTTAATTTCGTGTGCCATACGCTGTGCAACTTCTTTCCAGGCAGCAATTCTTTGTGTATGCATCAGTTCTTCTGACTTAGCGTCCAAATCACTCACCATTTGATTGAAACTATCAATCAGTATCCCCATCTCCCCCTCTTCTGTTTTTTCCAATCGAATATCAGATTCACCAAGAGAAACTTTCTTAGTTGCATTTGCTAAATTAATGATTGGTCTTGAAATTCTACGAGCAAATAAAAAGGAAAACAAAATAGCAATGAGAAACATAGCAAAGGAAAATGAGGCTATGGTTATCCTTACGCTAAAAGGAATTTTTTCTTTCCATAAACTGACTTTCTCATACGTAGAAGTAGCGTTCACAATATTTTGAACATCTGCTTCCATTCCCTGATGTATTCTTTGTCCCACATAAACTTCGGTGTTTTTCTCTAAAAAAAATTTACAAAGGATGTACGACCGATCATTAAGATATAATCTTCCCAGAAAAATACCTGGATGGTGTGATTCTAAAAAATCGATTCGTTCTATTGTATGATAGAGTCCTCTAGATTCAAAACTTAGTTTTCCCGAGTCCACAAATCCTAAATAATATTCATTTTTTTCAAAAAGACCATTTTCAACGCCTTTTTGAAATACGGTATATCCGTCGGGTTTCAACCCATTTAACCTAGATCTTAAAATACTAACTTTTTCGATAAACTCTGATTCAATTTCTTTTTCTTCATTCTGTATAATTAGATTTGCTGATCTAAGAGCATTAGAAATATCCACTCGATAGAAACCTTCGATGAGTCTACCTGTAAGATTAGAAGAGAGAATAAAAATTGGCAAAGAAGGAACTAATGCGACAAACAAAAAAGCAAGCGTTAGTCGATAACGAATAGAACTACGAATTTTTCCTGTTTCGCGGTTACGCCGGTTGCGATATACATAACTTAAAATTAAAGAGAGGATAAAAAATGGAATGAGGATAAATACATAAGTGTCCAGTTTCGAAAAGAAAGAAATGTCTTCCTCTTGTCTAAAAAAGACAAGTTCGGAAAAGCCAATAGAGATACCTAATGTGAGAAAAAAGATAAAAATATCCCGCAAATAATATCTGTTTTCATCAGATAAACGAGGAAGGATTTTTAAAAATTTAAGTGGCATTGGCTTCAAAATTACGGCCAACCAAAGCTTCTAAAGCGAGAAGCGCCTCCTCCTCTCGTTTTCCATCGGCTTTGACGAAAAATATTGATCCTGGTCCAAGTGCTAACATCATAAGACCCATAATTGATTTTCCATTCACTTCGATGTCATCTTTGACAACAAAAATTTCACAAGGGAAACTTGCCGCTACCTTTACAAATAAGGAGGCAGGCCTTGCATGTAGTCCACTGCTGTCTTCTCTAATCTTTAATTGGATTTGTTTCAATGGAACTCTGCTGGATATAGGTATTTAGTTTATTCGAAAATTCTTTTGCGCTATTTTTTCCCATTTTACGTAATCTTTGGTTCATCGCAGCGGTTTCCACAATGATAGGAATATTCCTTCCTGGTTTGACAGGAATTTCAATATAGGGAACCGAAACTCCAAGAATTTCTTCCATACTTTGTTCAATTCCTGTTCTTTCATATTCACCGGAAGTTTGTTCTTCCCATTCTTTTAAATTGATAATGAGTTCGATCAGTTTATGGTCTCTCACTGACCCAACACCAAACAGATCTTTAATGTTTAAAATTCCGAGCCCACGAATTTCCATGTGATGACGGAGTAAGTCGGAACAAGATCCAATCAAATAACTTTCACTCAGGCGGCGAATCTCTACCATATCATCTGCAACAAGTCTATGACCTCTTTCAATGAGCTCTAGTGCTGTTTCACTTTTACCAACACCAGATCTCCCTGTAAGTAAAGTTCCTATTCCAAAAACTTCAATAAGAACCCCATGACGCATAGTTCTTGGAGCCAAAGCTCTATCTAAAATTTGGGAAATAAGAGTGATAAATCTATGTGTTGCAATTTCTGTTTTAAAAAGTGGAATTCCTTTTGATTTAGCTCTTTCTACAAAGGGAATTTGTGGTTCGTTCCCATGTGTATAGATGATACAATTCAAATGAAACTCAAAAAATTTATCAGTGATTTCGTGTAACTTTTCTTCGGAAAGAGAATTGAGATATGCCCATTCACCTTTACCTAAAATTTGAATGCGGTCATTGGCAAAAAAATCAAAAAAACCAGTAAGAGAAAGACCTGGACGATTGATCTCTGCATTGTTAATACGATTGGAAAGTCCGGCTTCACCGGTGACCAAAATCAATTGGAGATCTTCGTGATCTCTTAAAATTGTGTCTACTGTGATTCCAGGAACTGGCATTGGTTTACCCCTTTAGAGAACTAATCCGTTTCCTTTCGTTGGAAGGAAGGATTCTTAAAACCTTTCTATACTTTGCAACTGTCCGACGGGCAATTTCAATTCCTTTTTTCTCCATGAGTTCAACGATATCTTGGTCAGACAAAGGATTGTTTTCATCTTCGTCTTTTACCAAATTTCGAATCATTTCATGAATTTTTTTGGAACTTTCTTTTCCACCTTCTGCGGATTTTACCCCAGAAGAAAAAAACCACTTTAATTCAAAAATTCCCCAAGTGGTTTGAATGTATTTATTTGTAGTTATGCGAGAAATTGTAGATTCATGAAGATTTAATTTCTCTGCAACTTCTTTTAGGGTTAAAGGTTTGATAAACCCAATCCCTCCTCGAAAAAAATCTACCTGAAAATCAATGATACAACTCACCACACGTTGTAAGGTTTGTCTTCGTTGTTGGATGGAGCGAATGAGCCACTGTGCAGAGCTATATTTAGTTTGAAAATATTCCTTCTCTTTCGGGGGAAGTTTATGGTTTAAAAGTTCTCTATATTCTTCTTGGATCGAAAGTTTAGGTAACCACTCATCATTAATAAAAATATTAAACTCGTTCCCAACTTCTTTAACAACGACATCAGCTACGACATAATCAATTTTTCTTCCTTGGTAAGTTGTCGCAGGATAAGGTTCTAATTTTTTAATTAACCTTGCTAAACTTAAAATCTCCTCTTCAGTGATCTTAAGATTTTTGGCGATTTTTTTATAATCTACCTTTTCTAAATCCGACAAAAATTCGCCGATCAACTGATGTAAAAGTATATTGTCAGGAAAAAGGATTTTACCCTGAATCAGAAGGGTCTCTTGCATATCCTTGGCGCCAATCCCAATAGGATCCAACTCATTCACCACTTGCAAAACCCGTCTCAGTTTCGATTCTGGATATCCCATTTCTTTTGAAACGACAGACAAATCATCGGTAATAAATCCTTTATCGTCAATCATGCTGATAAGGACTTCCCCAATTTCGAACTCTAACTTAGTTAGTTTGATCAGTCTAAGTTGGTTTAATAGGTGTTCCTCTAAAGTTTCGCCACGAGTCGATGATTCTATATATTTTTGGTTTCTATCACTAGCTTCGGTATCGTAAGACCTTGGGCCTTCTAATGAATATGAATCTTGCCAATTAACATCTGTACTTTTTTCATGATTCAATTTCTCTAATCGTTTTACTTCGTCGATAGAGAACAGTTCCGGCATCTTTGTTTTTTCATCCACACCTACTTCATCTAAAAGTGGGTTTTCCAAAAGTTCGTTTTGGATTTTATCTGAAAGTTCTAAAGTAGATAAAGATAATAATTCGATGGACTGACGTAAGTCCTGGGTCATCACTAATTTCTGCGTTTGGCGTTGTGAAAGTGAAGCCCCGAGTTTCATTTATAGTTTAAAATCCTCACCAAGATAAATTCGCCTTGTTTCTGGATCGCTTACCAAATCATCTGCGGTTCCAGAAATAAGAATTCGACCGCTATACATAATATAGGCCCTATCAGTAATTTTTAATGTCTCTCTTACATTGTGGTCGGTAATCAAAATTCCAAGACCTCTATCCTTTAAGGATTGGATTACGTTCTGAATGTCCTTTACCGCAATGGGATCGACACCGGCGAACGGTTCATCCAAAAGGATAAAGTCGGGATTGGTAACAAGGGCTCTTGCAATTTCACAGCGCCGTCTCTCTCCCCCTGAAAGTGTATATCCTTTTTGGTTGGCAACACGCATGATCTGTAATTCCATTAAAAGGGCATCACGTCGCCGAATGATCTCGTCACCTGGAAGATTCATTGTTTCTAAAATGGCTTCTAAGTTCTCGGCAACGGTTAATTTACGAAAGATACTTGCTTCTTGGGCTAAATACCCAACTCCCATCCGAGCTCTAATGTGCATGGGGGCTTTAGTCATATCTTCATTATCGATAAACACATGACCTTCGTCAGGTGTCACAAATCCGACACTCATATAAAAACTAGTTGTTTTCCCAGCACCGTTGGGACCTAAAAGGCCAACAATTTCACCTTTTTGAATATAAAAACTAACACCATCAACAACCTTACGTTTGTTATAGATTTTAACTAAATTCTCCATCCGAAATGTTTTCACATTCGGATCGATTTCTCGTTTGACAGTTTGAGTCTCTGATTTACTTTTTTTCGCCATTCGGTATTACCTTAAGTCCATCTGTCAGATAGGCTCTGTCCGATTTAGGGAAAAGAATGATTTTCCCTGCTGATACTTTGGTGTTATCTTTTACAAGGGTCGGATTCCCTTCTAAAACCAATTCATCTCGCTTTTCATAATAAGTTGCAAATTCACCAGTTGCGTTGGCAGTCTGGGTTTCCACTTGAACATCACCCCGAGCGACAGTTTCGAAACGTTCATCAAATCGCTCCAAAAAAACTGCTGTGAGTTGTCCTCGTTCGTTCAATTCCTTTTTATCTAAAAAAACGATCCGGGGGTTTTCTGTCAGATAAGAATAACCTTTTTCTTTATCATAAGACAAAAGTCCACCCTCCATACGATACCCATTTTCGCGATCCAAATAACTTACGTTACCGGTTGCTTTAATATCTTTATTATTACGACGACTTTCCAAAAGATTTGCTTTAAATTCAGAAGTTTTTCTGTACATAAAAGCATCTCCATTCATGGAAGTAACGGTTTCCTTTCCTTTGTTTTGGTGAGTCAAAGTTTTTCCAGTAAACAAAGTCACCACACGTTCTTTGGTTGTAGTATCTTTTTCTTTGTCTTTTTTATTTTCGTAAGATACTTGGTAGATAGTAGCATCTCCATCCAACTGAATGCTACCTTCCTTCACAAAATAACTAAGTGTTTTACCAATTAAAAAACGATTTTCGGAAAATAAAAATGGTTCTCCTGCTAGATCAATCCGATCTTCTTTTTCTGAAAAAATAGCATCCTCGCCAAACACTTGAAATTCGTCGGAAGTGACAACAACCTTTCCAGCCAATGTTGTTTTTGCCTCTTCCAGATAACGAACAATGGATTGGCAATGAATCTTAACAACCTTACCATCCTTCTTTTGAACAAGTACCGGATTGTTTTCTAAACTTACAGTTCCGGCCATTTTATTATAAATTCCTTTAGCGGCAGTTAAAGTAACTCCATTTTGAAAGTCTTCCACGATGACTTGACCCTTCAAATTCCCAACAAGGGCATCTTCACCAATGATTTCAATTTCCCTGGCACTGAGTTTGATGGTTTTATGCATGATATATGCCCCTCCACCTAAAATATATACCTTCATCGGAATTCCATTGATGATACGTTCTTCTTGGGTTAAGCTACTTCCTCCCCAAAGTACAGGGATTTTATCATGTTTATCTTTTTTTTTCTCAGGAGAAAAAACGGAATTTTCTTTTTTCAAAAAATCTTCCGAGCCATATAACACAGGTATAGGCGATGGATTTGCACGAAGGATGGAAACAACAAATACAAAAAAAAGAATTTGTTTTTTCATGGTTTTTCCTTCAGCGGGTTACTTCCCCCCACAGTCACTGCTTTTGGCTGGATGATAGTGAATTTGTTCAAACTTTTATCGGCCCGAAGCCCTTTTCCTCGAATCGTGGTTCCATCCGAATATACAAGAACATCATCTTCTGAGGATAAGGTTTTTTCATCTAAATTGTATGTTAATGATTCCGATTCGATGTATTTGCCGTCGTTTGTTTTTAATCTAACTTTTCCGCTAAGAACCACTGTCTTTGTGGAATGGTTGATTTCCCCTCGATCTCCCGTCATAGCAGAAGTTACATTCCCTTTTTCCAGTTGTTTGAATTCAAAACCGTAAACAATAGTTTTGTTTTCTTTGGGAAATATATAAGATTCCGCACCTTTCAATTTCCACTCTAGTTCCCCAGATTCTTTATAAGATGAACGGGAAAAATTTCTCATGGAAACCATCGAACCTGATTCTTTTTCTGCTTCGATGCGAAGGTATTCCTTATCTTTGCAACTAACAATTGCTAAGAAAAAGAAAATACTAAGTAACCTTCGCATCATAAAAGGTATTTTTTAATCCTCTAAAAATTTGGTTTTTACCAAACGATCTAATTCCAAAAGTTGAGTTAACAAACCCCTTGCTTTTGCTAAAGGAAATTGAGTTGTCGCATCCGAAAGTGCCTTTTCAGGATCAGGATGAACTTCCATAAAAAGTCCCTCTACACCTACGGATACTGCGCCACGCACCATATGAGGAATGAATTCACGAACTCCACCAGTAATATTTCCGGCAGCTCCTGGAAGTTGTGCAGAATGAGTTGCGTCAAACACAATTGGAATTCCATGTTTGTGCATCATAGGAATGCCACGAAGATCAAAAACTAAATTTCCATAACCAAAACTAGCTCCGCGTTCCGTTACCATGTATTTTTCTGATCCCGATTCTTGGATTTTTGTTTTGATATGACGAGTGTCATCCGGTGCCATAAACTGACCCTTTTTTACATTCACCCATTTACCTGTTTCTGCTGCCTTCGCAATAAGGTCTGTTTGGCGGCTAAGGAAGGCAGGAATTTGAAATATGTCGACAGTGTCTTTTAAAGGATCTACTTGAATGGTTTCATGAATGTCTGTGAGTACAGGAACATTGTATTTATTTTTAATAAAATCGAGTAGTTTCCTTCCTTCCTCTAGACCTGGTCCACGATAAGAATTGATGGAAGAACGATTTGCTTTATCAAAGGAAGACTTAAAAATATAAACAATCCCTAAGTCATCACAAATGGCTTTCATCTCTCCACAGACCCGATCGAGTAAATCTTTGTTTTCCATCACACAAGGTCCGGAAATTAAAAAGAAGGGATTACGACCCCCGATTTTTTTACCGAAAAATTCTCTTTCTTCAATTAAATCGTACATCTTAATCCTCCGTTTTTTTAGCTAGTTTAGATGCGGCTTTAATAAATCCCGCAAAAAGTGGATGTGGGTCAGTGGGTTTAGATTGGAATTCCGGGTGGAATTGAACACCGACAAACCAAGGATGGTTCGGAACTTCGACTATTTCCGCTAAACTTCCGTCAGGTGAAAATCCAGAAAGATTCATACCTTTTTTTTCAAAATCATCTTTATAACGTAGTGTGAATTCAAACCTATGCCTATGTCTTTCTGAAATTCGTTCGGATTTGTATTCGGAATAAGCAAGGCTACCTTTTTTAACAACACAAGGGTAAGCTCCGAGCCGCATCGTTCCGCCCATACGTTCGATTTCTTTTTGTTCTTCGATCATAGAAATCACAGGATAATTGACGTTAGGTTTAAATTCAGTAGAATTTGCGTCTTTGAATCCAAGAACATTCCGTGCAAACTCAATCACCGCACACTGCATTCCAAGGCAAATTCCAAAAAATGGAATTTGTTTGGTTCTTGCATATTGGATGGCTGCAATTTTTCCTTCAATCCCCCGTTCTCCAAATCCACCAGGAACCAAAACTCCATGAACTCCTTTTAGGTGTTCTTTTACATTTTTGGCATCAATATCTTCTGGATTGATTTTGATTACATTGACTTCCACATCATTTGCGATCCCGCCATGAGCCAAAGATTCATAAACAGACCGATATGCATCTTGAAGAGAAATGTATTTTCCAATTAACGCTACTTTTACGGTCTTTTTCGTATTACGAATTTTTTTGACCATATTTTCCCACTGGGAAAAATTCAGTTTCCGAAGATCCATTCCCAATGCATTGAGAACTACTTCATCCAATTTATCTTCCCGATACATTAAAGGAATTTCGTAGATAGAAGTATCGATATCAACGGCAGAAATCACATTTTGTTCTTTTACGTTACAAAAAAGAGAAATTTTATTTTTCATCTCTTTGGACATAGGTTTATTGATTCGACAAATCAAAATGTCCGGTTGGATTCCGAGTGCCAGTAGTTCTTTTACGGAGTGTTGTGTTGGTTTGGTTTTTGCTTCCCCAGCAGCAGTAATGGTGGGAACAAGTGTTAGATGTAAAAACAGAACTTGGTTTCCGCCATGTTCGTACCGCATTTGGCGGATGGCTTCTAGGAAAGGAACTGACTCAATGTCTCCGACAGTCCCACCGATCTCTACAATGACAAAATCTGTTTCTTGATCACGAGTCAGGTTATAAATGCGATTCCGAATTTCATTGGTGATATGTGGTACAACCTGTACGGTTCTTCCTAAATAATCACCCTTTCTTTCTCTTTCAATGACTGCATGGTAAATTTGGCCAGTGGATACAGAATTCTTTCTAGAGAATTTTGATTTTGTAAAACGCTCATAGTATCCTAAATCAAGATCGGTCTCTGCTCCGTCTTCTGTAACATACACTTCCCCATGTTGGTACGGACTCATTGTACCTGGGTCAATGTTAATGTAGGGATCCATTTTTTGTAAAGAGACGGTATAACCTCTGGCTTCTAACAAACAACCTAGAGCCGCAACGGTGACCCCTTTTCCTAAAGAAGAGGAAACTCCACCGGTAATGAAAATATATCTAGTCTTGGACAAACTGGACCTCAAAAAAGAATGTTTTTTACAGACTGGCGGGATTTGGGTCCAAAATCAATACGTTTAGGAAGGAGATTTGGCTTTTTCTAAAATCTTCGTTGTGGATTTTCCTACAACAAAAGGTAAAATTTGAATATCCGCTCCCATCTCTTTTAAAATCTGGTATTCCGGCAGGGTTTCGACTTGGTAGTCCCCTCCCTTAGAATGAACGGATGGTTTCACTTTTTTTAAAATTTCAAGTGGAGTGTCTTCTGTAAATGGAGATACAAAATCAACCGAGGAAAGGCCCGCAAGCACAAGCATTCTGTCCTCACAACTATTGATGGGCCTAGATTCCCCTTTTAATCGCCTAACACTTGCATCCGAATTCACACCAATCCATAGTAAATCTCCTAAATCTCTAGCCTGGGCCAGATAAGTCACGTGACCTGGATGTAGGATATCAAAACACCCATTGGTAAAAACAATCCGTTTTCCTTCCAAAAGTTTTCTTTGTGTTTCGATTTGTTCTGCTGTAATGATTTTTGCATTTAGATGGGAGTAAAAACTCATATTATCCTTCCAAATATCCTAAAGTTAACAGGGCTTCTTCAATTTCAGTCACTGTTACCGTCGCAGCACCTAACTTTCCAACAACGATACCTGCACTGACATTAGAAATAAGAGCTGCATCGGCAATGGCCATTCCCGTAGCAACAAAAGCAGTATAAGTAGTAATGACCGTATCTCCCGCTCCCGTCACATCAAATACCTCTTTGGCAACGGTCGGAATGTGATAAAAGGAATCAGTTTTCCTTTCATAAATGGACATTCCTTTTTCCCCGCGTGTGATCATCATAGCATCTGGAGTGAGTGTGGTTGTTATTTCACGACAAGCAGTTTCAATTTCTGAATCGGTCATCAGTTTTCTACCAAGAGCTTTTCCTGCTTCGTGGTGGTTCGGGGTCATAATATGAATATTTTTATATAAGAAAAAATGGCTTACTTGTGGATCGACTGTAACAATTTTATTCTCTCGGTTACAAATCGCAATCACTGATTGAATGAGTGAAGGGGTTAAATACCCTTTGTCGTAATCGGAGAGGATCACTGCCGAACATTCTTTTAATTTATTTTCAAATTGGGTGAGTATGGATTTTTCCTCTTCCGTTGTGAGGGGTACCACTTCTTCTCTATCCACTCGACAGATCTGTTGATGAGTGGCAATGATTCTTGTTTTTAGAATGGTAGGAAGGGTTTCTGATTTTAATAAAACCAAATCTTTAGGAGTTACAGAATTCCCTAGAAGAAGGCCTTCTAAAGAATCCCCTGCTTTGTCTTTTCCGATCCTTCCAAATACCACTCCTGATACACCAATGGCAGAAAGATTCTGGACCACATTACCCGATCCACCTAAGGATTGTTTTTCGTTCCGAACCCAAACCACAGGAACGGGCGCTTCGGGAGAAATCCTTTCCACCGAGCCAATCAGATATTCATCTAAAATCAAATCTCCGATCACAAGCACTTTGATTTTGCCTAAATCCTCGAAAGATTTATGAAGTGAAGTTTTCTTTATTTTCAACAAAGCCAGATCCTTGAATTGGTTTACAACTAAACAGAGAATCTAAAACCTTTCTCTGTGTCAACCTTCCCCTTACCTCTCTTTCCGCTACCGGATGTATTTCTGTTTCCGGGAATGTTTCTGCCCCTCCATATCTTTGAACCAAGATATCGGATGATGTTGGATTTTTGTATGGAAAACGGCGGAGAACTCGGAATGGCACCTTATCCTAAAAATTGGGTCGGGCTTGGTTTGCCCCCCATTCCGGAAGTGGTGGGTTATGGGCATATCATTCAAAAAGAGTCCTTACCCGATGGCAGATCCAATATCATTTTAGAAGGTATTGGAACAGCAGAAATTGTGAGTTTGGACTCCACGGAACCTTTTTATATTGCTCAGATCGTTCGCAGAGAACACGAACGAAACAAAAACGTCTCCATGGATTTAAAAGAAAAAATTGAAGAACTACTGGTTCTCACCAAACGAATCTTACTTGCTGAAGGCGCAGAAGAAGACCTAATTCTCAAAATGAACCAAATTTTGGTTCACCCTTATCCCGTTGATTTTATTGCTTCCCTGATTTATTTCGACTTCAAAACCAAACAAACAATTTTAGAAACCACTCATTTAGAAACCAAAGCCGACCTTTTGAAAACAGTCTTACTCGGTCTCAATTTGAGTGAGTAGAAGGTTTTGCTTTTAACTCAGCCACTAAAAATAAAAACTCAGGTAAATCCGTAGGTGTTTCACGAAAAAATACTCTTGGGTTGGTTTCTTTTGAATTCAAATACAAATAACTCGAATTTTCCTTTCGAATGTATGCTCTTTCCAAATAATGATTGGTCTGAGAATAATGCAAAAAATCTTTCATCAGATCACTGATTGCTACATCGCCATCACTTTGTTTATTTGTGGCAGAAAAAAATACAGAAGTTGTTTCCTTATCTTGTTTTTCCCAATGGAATTCAGTAGCCCAGTGCCCTTTACCACCAAACTCAGTGATAGGTGGTGTCGTATCTGTCACCAGATTGGGAATAAAATCCAAAGATTCCCAAGAAACCCCTTTGCCTAAAAAGTTTACCTTGGCAAGGTAAGATTTCCAATGTTTAGAAAGTCCTTTCACTTGGAGTTTTGGTAGAGACAAACTTTCCCGTAAAAAACCTCTTAAGGTCAAAAATCCTAAAAAACCTAAATGCACCTGCGAAACCGATTGGAAGTCCCAGACTTCTTCTTGTTTCAGGTGCGATAAAAACAAGGAATCCATCGCATAAAAGTCCTGGTGTTGGTAGGGGTAAAAAACGCCTGTAGATGAGGAAACTAAAGATCCGTCCGATCGATTCACAATAAAAGTATCGACGGAAGGAGAAAAATGGAAGAGTAAAAACCGCCCACACTAGCAGGCGGTAGAGAAAATTAAATTCCCTTAATCAGCAGCATACAAAGTTGTGATTTTATCTTTGTATTTTTCAGTGATCAAGTGGCGTTTCATTTTGAACAGGTTTGTCAATTCATCACCCACTTCAAATGGTTTGGTAATGAGGATGAACGGAGTCACTTGTTCAAAAGACTTAAATCCAGTTTTGGTATTGTTTAGGGCCTTAATTTCTTTTTTATAGAAATCGAGAACTTTTGGATGATCGATCAGTTTCTGTTTGTCTGTCTCAGAAACTCCGTTTTCCTTCGCCCACTCGCTCAATTTGTCAAAATCTGGAACAACAAGGGCACCCAAATTCTTTTGGTCTTGGCCAATCACCATAACTTGCGCAATGAAAGGAGATTCCGTTAGTTTGTCTTCGATCGGAACCGGCTCAACGTTTTCACCACCAAGGAGAACCACAGTATCTTTCGCACGACCAGTGATGGTAAGGGTTTTTTTGAAATTGAACATTCCAATATCTCCCGTATCCATCCAACCGTCTTTCAGAACTTTTGCAGTGGTTTCTGGATTTTTATAATATCCTTTCATCACTTGGGGTCCACGAATATGAATGACTCCACGAGCTCCGTATTTTCCAGAGATTAGTTTTTGGTTGGCATCTACATGAGTCAGAACCTTTCCCAAATCATCCCGAATTTGTACGGAAGTTTCCGGAGTGATCATACCCACAGAACCTTGGACTAACTTTTTGAAAGTGCGAACAGAAATGACCGGAGATGTTTCCGTCATTCCATAACCTTCCAATACGTTGATACCGATATCATTGAAAAATGCATCCACATGTCTTTGTAGAGCACCACCACCGGAAACAGAAGCTTTTAGTTCCCCACCAGTCGCTTCTCTAATTTTAGAGAGTACAACCAAATCGAGTAAGAAGTATGGAATGGCTAAAACAATTGCAACAACCAGATAGTAGAATCCTCTAAAAAGAGAAACAATAGGGTTTCTTCCTACATAATCTACTTGGTTTCCTTTCAAAAACCTTGTGGCTGCATTAAAATGTTTGGAGAAAAAATAAGCCATGTTAAACAAACCACGACGGATCGCAGGAGTTTGTTTTGGATCATTGATTCTTGTATAGATTCCGTTATAAATACTTTCCCAAAGTCTAGGTGCTGAGGCCATAAAAGTCGGTTTTGACTTTTTCATGTCATCACGAAGGTCACGAACATTGGTATAGTAAGTTGCACAACCGGCAGCAATTGCTAAGTATTCAAATACTCTTTCAAATACGTGCCAAACAGGAAGGATAGACAACATCCTTTCGTCTTTTTTAATTTCGATCATACTGTTTAGAATGACAGAGGTTTGGTGGATCATGTTGCTGTGTTTCAACATCACACCTTTAGGCATTCCAGTTGTTCCAGATGTGTAAATGATTGTAAAAAGATCATCAGGAGCAATTGCTTTCATTCGCTCTTCTGCTTTTTTAGAACCCTTTGAACGAAGTTCCTTACCTTTTTCAATTAGATCATACAACTTTAGCACACCAGTTGCTGTGGATTTTTTATCCATAACAATTAGGGTCTTTGCATATTCTAATTGAGAGCGATTCTTTTGGAACTTCTCTAACATTTTGTCATTTTCTAAGAAAACAACTTTTGCTTCGCAATGATTTAGAATATAAGCAATTTCTGAATCGGTAATGTCTGTTCCTCTCGGAACATCACAAGCACCAGACATGAGAATTCCGTAATCGGAAACAATCCACTCCAATCGGTTATCTGCAAGCAAGGCAACATTCTCTTTCGCAGAGACACCCAAATCAATGAGAGCTTCAGCTAAGTTGATACCAAGATCATATACTTCTTGAAAAGTTACGGGTTTATAGGACTTAGATTCGTCCTTACTAACGAACGCGGGGCGGTTCCCAAATTTTTCAGCACTCTGCTGGAAGAGTTCGGGCAAATTGGCTGGCATTATTCTGACTCCTTTCTCAAAAGAAAACGTAAAAAGGTATCTTTAAGGGACTTTTTAAACGAACATGAGTCAAGACATTTTCAATCTTGTCATTGAAATCAAGGGAAAATCAAAATGTTGTTTCGCATTGCACAATTATGGCAGATCCGACGCCGCCCATACATGAGAGCGAATGATTAGACCTGAAAGTTCGGCCTCACTAAGTCCATACTGACGGTACACGATCTTACCAGACCGATCAAATACAAGCAGGCATGGAATTCCCTCTACTTGATAAAAATCTGTCATTTTCCAGTCTTTATCCAGTAAGGTGGGATAGTTCATTTTTAATCGTTCCATATCTTTTTTGATTTTTTCCATGGGTTCCGTTGTATCTGTATTGATCCCACGAAATACAAAATCCTTTTCGGAAACAGAGGCTTTCCACTGGTTAATGGTAGGAACGGCTTTTGCACAAGGTTCACACCATGTAGCCCAAAAATCGAGGACAACCACCTTTCCCTTAAAATCTTCCAATATTTCTTTTCCACCAGTTAGGTTCGGGAGAGGTTCCGAATAAAAATCACTGACAGTCCCTTGCGGTTTACAAAAAAAGAGAGATAGGATACAGATCAGATAAAATCTGGATGTATGGCTGAAAAAAGCCTTGGTCATCATATTTGAATTCATTGATTTATAATTACTTCTCCAATTTAGACGAATGGAATGCTTATGTAAAGGGAAACTGGAGCGGAAAAGGAATTTCTATGATTCCTTCCACAGTCCAACCCTATGAAACGGGAGACGAAACAACTGTTATATGGAAGGCGCACCAAAAAGAAATCAAGTCCCATTTCAAACGGGGAAAATCGGATTTTTCTTTGGTTTGGATTCTGGAAGGGCCAGTGCTTTGTGACAGAATCAAACTCGTTGCCCAAAGTGCAGATTGGGAGTGTGAAATCCAAGCCATGACAAACGATCGTTTTCACCTACATGTCCTTCCCAAGTCGGACAAATCCAAAATTCTATATTCTGGGGTTGTTACGAAAAAAAAGGGGCTATTCTCCTTCCTCTAATACTTTTCGAAATACATCCTCAGTAATTTTTGCTGCGTTTTCCCAAGTAAAATTTTCAATAGATACATTAGGTGGCGTTGGATTCTCATAGAACTTTTTGATTGTCCCAGCCCAAAGTTTTGCATCTTCTTTTGTTTGATACGGAAGATAAGTCACTCCTTGTTTGCCAATTTCATGGAAGGTGGGAATGTCGGAAACCACACAGTTCAAATCATGAAAGAGAGCCTCAACCATAGGAATTCCAAATCCTTCATATTTACTCGCAAAAACAAACAGGCCGGCTCTTTTGTAGAGATGTTGTAATTCAGAATCAGAAACAGAATCCAATATATGGATGTCTTTGTATAAACTACGTTCTTGTAATAATTCTTCGATAAATTCTGGTGATTCCCAACCTATTTTTCCTACAATCACCCAAGGTCTATAATGATGGGGATCCAGTTTACGATACTCACGAAATACCTCGAGTAAAAATGGATAGTTCTTTCTTGGTTCAATCGTGGATACAGATAAAAGATAATCAGTGCCTAAGTCTTTCACTCGGTTAGAAGGTTTTGCATCCAAAAGATTTTTCATCTCAATGGAATTTACACCCGGATAAGAAACTCCCGTTTGGTCCGCGGGATATCCAAATTTATGACACATATCGTCGCTTGTTTGTTTGGATATAGAAAGGATAAAACTCGATCGCCTAACAGAGTAACTTTGAAACAATCTCTGTTGAACTTTGGCAATCCAACGCATGGTTTCAGGATACAAATACAAAACCAAATCACAATAAGTAAGAACAGCTCGTAAACTTCTTGGTAAAAACGGAGGTAATACTTGTTGGGATCCCCAAAACAAATCCAATCGGTGTTTGAGTAAATAAAATGGAACAAAAAGATTGTAATACAATCCCCCTTTCCATTTAAATAATCCGCCTCCGCCAACCCAAGTGACATTCGGTAAATCTAAAACAGCTTTATGATCATCATGGATACGTAAATGGGAAAATAAAAAGAAATCGTATTCTTCCTTATGCGGAAATGCCTTTAAGGTTTCAGCAATCAGTCTTCCCACTCCAGAAACCCTTGTAGACAAAGGTCTGGCATCGAGTCCAATCCGTTTGGTTTTTACCATCGTTCCTTTACCTTAAGTGATAATTGGTGGAAGTCTATTTTGGATTCTAAATATTGCACAGCAGTTTTTTTACCTGCTACCAAACCAAAGGAAAGTGTTTGTGCTTGGTTGAATTGATACCCTTTGTCTTTTAAAGGAAAACAAGTGAAGTTTTCTTCATCCAATAGGGCAATACCCCCACAGATATCCCATTCATTTTTGGGTTTTAAGGAAACAATGAGGTCGATAAACCCTGCAGATAAAAGTCCCAGTTTATAGGCAATACTACCCATCGAACGAATCTCAAAGTCATCATGCCAAAAGGAATCAGAAAAAAGTCCCTCTTTCATTTCAGATAATGAAACAAGAAGGATGGGTTTTTTTGCAACAGGTTTTGATTCCTCTAACGGGTGTAATATGGATCCACTTTCAACAAGTAGGATTCTAAAGTTTTCTTCTGTAGCAAAAGGAGGATGAACTTTGGCAAAAAAAGTATTTCGATTTTTGGAAAAAAACTCACCAGTAGCAGGATTAAATATCACCCCCCAAATGGCTTCCCCATTTCGCACAAGACCCAAACTCAGCGCAAACTGATCGTTTTTTTTAACAAATTCGCGAGTACCATCAATGGGATCTAAAATCCAAACCCATTCTTTATCCAAACGGGTGTTAGTATCTAATTTTTCTTCAGACAAAAAACCATGAGAAGGAAATCTATTTGATATTTTTTCAAAAAGAAACTCACTGGCAAACAAATCCGCTTCTGTGACAGGATCGTTCCCACCCTTGTCACGAATCTGAAAGTCCGATTTATAAATGGAAAGGATCGAATCCCCAACAGATAATACCCAACGCCAAACTTCCCTAAAATCGTTTTCTTCCATTCCGTCCTTATTGGAAAATCTAATTCTTTTTTTCTTCTTTGTGTGCGTTCGACCCGAGGTCTAAACCTTCCGGTTTCTCTAAAACAATTTCTTCTGAGGGAGAAGTCACGTAAGTCTCTGGATCTACAGGAAATTGGTATTGAAAATAATAGTTCTTATACTTCACAAAAAAGGTATTGGTACCTTCCGGACGTTCTGTTTGTAAATCCTGAAATTTTAGGTCTTTTAAATCTCTTTTGGGATTGGCGAGTCGTTTTGATAATGTACTACGAACTGAACTTACCAGATTGGTTTCAAAATTCTTTTTTTTCTGTTCTTCAGTAATTTTTGGATTTCTAAGATAATCATCTAGTTTTGTAAACTCTTCCGCCAAACCAGAGTTTTGCTCCGAGTAAACAAATGTTACCGGAAATAATACAATAATACATAAAGTCCAAATTCGTTTCATCGCCGTTCCTCTTCTAGTTTATGAAATTATCTCTAATGGTGTGTATGCCAATAAGAATTTTTTATCCAAATGAGAGCCAAAACGCACTTCGACCTTACGATTATCCCCTGATCCTGAAATAGTAAGGATCCGTCCTTCTCCGTAAACTTTATGCCGCACCTTTGTTCCGACCTGAAAATCCCCATCACCGGCTTTTGCCTGTACCGATTCAAATTTTTCTTCTGATTTTTGGAACCTTTCTGCCCTTGGAGTAAATTCTGGTCTACGCACTCCATACCGGTTTTCCGTAAATTCTCCCTCGACAAATTCGCTGGGGAGTTCTTCCAAAAATTGAGAAGGAAGCCTTGCATCCACATCACCAAACTTACGTGTAAATCTAGAAAAACTAATCTCTAAATTTTTACGGGCACGAGTTATGGCAACATAGGCGAGCCTACGTTCTTCTTCAAGTCCATCGGGTGAATCAATCGATAGAAAATGGGGAAAGGTTCCTTCTTCCATTCCTGCCATAAATACATGTTGAAATTCCAATCCTTTCGCATTGTGGACAGTCATCAAAATTACATAGTCCGGCAAATCTTTGGTATTGTCTTCGCTAGTTATGAGAGATATATTTCCCAGGTATTCTTCCAAAGTGGCTTCTGGATTATTTTCTTCAAATTCTTTGAGAGCATTTACAAATTCATTTAAATTGGAGAGTCTTGAGAAAGAATCCTCTGTGCCTTCGTTTTCCAAAAATTCCCGATAACCAGAATGTTCTAAAACCTCATAGGCAATTTCAGATGGTGTTTTTTTTCCAAGATCTTCCATGGCAGAATCAAACATTCGATACAAAGAAGCTAACTTTTGCGAGGTGCCTTTTTTAATATCCGGAACTGCTTTTCCCAAACATTCAAATAAGGAGAGACCTTCATTTACGGAATAAGATAACAAACGACTGACCGTTGTGTCACCAATTCCACGCGGTGGTGAGTTGATAATTCGTAAAAGCGATGTGGAATCTACCGGATTCACAACAACTGAAAGGTAAGCGATTAAATCTTTAACCTCTTTCCTATCAAAGAAACGAAACCCACCAAAAATTTTATAAGGAATGGCTCTTTTTCGCAAGGCTTCTTCAAAATACCGGGATTGTGAATTGGTTCTATAAAATACTGCAAAACTTGAATACTTTTGTCCCCTTCTCGCACTGGATTGAATTTTTTGAACAATTCCCTCTGCTTCTTCCATTTCATTTTGATAAGAAGTAACTTTGATTTTATCCCCCATCGGATTTTCAGTGCGAAGGGTTTTATTGGTTCTTTGTTTGTTATTAGAAATAAGAGCAGCCGCAGTTTCAATAATGGTTTTCGTGGAACGATAGTTCTCTTCCAATTTTACAACGACAGCCTCCGGATAATCCTTTTTGAAGTTTAGAATATTCGAAATATCAGCACCGCGCCAGGAATAAATAGACTGGTCATCGTCACCTACAACACAAAGATTTTTGTGAAAAGAAGACAAAGACTGTACTAAATGATATTGAATTTTATTTGTATCTTGGTATTCGTCCACCATGATGTATTTCCAAAGTCTTTGGTATTTTTCCAAAATCACAGGAAAATCACGAAACAAAATAACCGTCTTTAAAATCAAATCACCAAAATCCAGAGCATTACGTAAGTCTTTACGTTTTTCATATTCTAAGAAAACAGAAGCTATGGTCTTTGTATAGGAGTCGTCAGCCTTTTTTTTAGCATATTCTTCAGCTGTCATAAAGGAATCTTTTGATGAAGAAAAGGTATTGGCTAAACTTGATGGCCGAAATTCTTTTGTGTCCATATCTTTGGATTTTAGAATTTCTTTGATGAGGGACTCTTGCATATCACTGTCATAAACAGTAAAATTATTTCCAATCCCCAAAACTTTTCCTTCTCTTCGCAACAAATACAAACAAAGAGAGTGAAAGGTTCGAACCAATGGTTCACCATTTCCTTCTGGCAACAAACTACGGCATCGGATGCGCATTTCTTCCGCTGCTTTGTTGGTAAATGTGACTGCTAAAATTTGATTAGGATATACTTTATGATTTAGGATTAGATTGGCAATGCGGTAGGTAATCACTCGAGTTTTACCAGAACCAGCACCAGCCAAAATGAGTAGAGGGCCGTCTACTGATTCAACAGCCTTTTTTTGTTCGGAATTGAGTCCAACTAACTCCACTTAGAATCGCATATCCCCAATACCAAAAACAAACTGAAAACTATTATTATCTGGATAAAGTCCAAAAGGCCTTTCTTCTACACCCGTATAACGAATCCTTTGTGCAAAATACAAACGAAGTGGTAATACTGGAATTTGAATCCTGAGACCAAAACCCCATGAAAATCGAAAGTTTGACATAGATAAGTTTTTACTGGAAAGAACTAAGTTTCCAGGATCATTTACAACAAGAGGTGACTCTGGAAGTTTTTGGCCATACGAGTTGTAATTTTCATAAAGATAGGTTTCCACTGGTTCCGAATATCTTTGTGCTCGAACCAGGGCATCATAGTTTTTAAAATATTCTTTCCTTTCTCCGACTGCTCGATTGAGTTCTTCATACATTGCGCCCGCATCGAAGAAAACAACAAACCAAAGTAATGAAGGTTCAATCGGAAATCTTAACTCAGAAGTAAACAAGACCCGGCTGGAAGCACCGTTTTTCCATTCATCCGGATAATATTTATCATCAAAGAACCAACCACGAAGAGATTCATACCCTCCAAGAAACAAACGGTCTTGCACCTGAATGTATGGAATTCGTTCTTTATCTTGATTTTTATATTTCGGAGTTCTCTCAAATGTGAATACAGATGAAGTTCTAAATTGTTGCACCACTCGCCATCGCCTAAGAGCATTTTTGCGAATGAGTCCAAAAAAAGTATAATCAAACCAAGTATGGTAGTATTCCAAAATAGGGCTGAATTGGTCGAAATGCGACTCTCCACCAAGGAACTGCCCGACATTGTCCACAGAGAAAATCAAATTAAAACCTTGAGTCGAATTAAATACGTTATCCCTACTATCGTAAGCGATACCATTTGTAAGTTGCGATCGAAATTGCCAACCGCGATCAACTTCCGCAAGTACTTGGTCAGATACAAGTGAGGTCGGACGAGTGGATGCGAAAAAAGACGGTGAGTAACGATGAAAATGTGTCCAGTTGATCAGAAATCTATGACCAAGACCCGCACTCACACCCACCCCAGATCTTTCATAGGAAGCAACTTCTTTAATCCCTTGGTTGTTGTTTTCTGTGATAGATGTGGCTCCCACAAACAAAGTTCGGGAAGAATAAAATGCAGAAAGAGTGAGTGACCAAGGTTTATCCATAAACCAAGGTTCTGTCCAAGATATTTGCAAATAACGGCGAATTGGTCCAAATTCCACACGGCCTGTGATTTGTTGCCCGGATCCATTTAAGTTATTTTCACCTAATTGAGTAAAAATGGAAAACCCGGTAATGGTTCCGTATCCACCCCCCATAGAAACAGTACCTGTTGGTTGTTCTACGAGCTCAATAATGAGGTTCATTTTCGTTTCGTCAGAACCAGGCCTCATATTAAAGTTTACTTCTTTAAAATAACCTAAGTTAAAGATACGTTCACGAGACCGGTTTACTAAAGTGGAATTAAAAAGATCTCCCGGTTTAAAAAGAAGTTCCCTTCGAATCACACGGTCTTGTGTTTTTTTATTTCCTTTAATAATAATATTTTCGATAAAAGCTAAGTTGTTTTCACGAATGGTAAAATCCACGTGAATGAATTTTTTTCCTCTTAGTTTAGGTTCATCTTCGTAAATTTTTCTTAACTTAGCTACATTTAGGCGATTGTATTCTTCATTACAATCAGAAGTAGCATCAGCACTTCCTCGTTTATCACAATTCTCATAACGTGACAGAGAACCATCACTCAACTCGATTACCTTTCTACGAGGTATCACTTGCGCAAATAAATATCCTTTTGCAGAATAGGCTTCGTTGATGGATGCTCTATCCTTCTGAAATTTGGTTTCATCAAAAACTTCACCCACATCAGCCGGAGCAAATTCAAATTGGTCCTCTAAATATTTCACAGGATAAACGGGAGACCATTCTTCTTTAGGTGTTCCGATTGGGTTATTTTCCTTATTTAAAAACTGAGGCATCCCATTGGGAGCAATGGTCATATCATGACTTGTCGAATACCCGTTATAAAAATACTGTTCCCCTTCTATGATTTTAAAATTAACAATAACAACTCGTTTATCTTTTTTTTGAGGATTTTCCCAACGAATTTCCCAATTGGTTCCTTCGTTGCTAAGTTCTGCATCGACATATCCTCTGGATTTTAAATAAGCAGCGATTTTTTGTTTGTCTGATTCAAAAGCCGATTCTTTAAAGACTCCCGATTCAATGATTCCGCTTTCTTTTAAATCCATGATTCCTTGGACATCATAGGTATCAATTTCACTATTCCCAAAGATATTGATTTTACTGACAGGGATCTCTTCCCCTTCATCAATAATGAATTTTACTTTTACAGTGTTTGTGTCCGGGTTAACGGGCTCTGTTTCAAAACGAACGTAAGCTAGGAAAAAACCTTCGTCGCGATACTTCTTTAAAATCACTTCCTTCGATAAAGTAACTTTTTTGGGAGTGATTACCTCATTTTCTTTTAGCGGAATTTTATCACGTAAGTCAGAAGGGAATACTTCGTCGGCACCAATAAAATCAATGTCTTTCACTCGTGGTCTTTCTTTGACTACCACAAGGATTTTAACACCATCCCCGTCTGCTTCGCCTTGGATATCAATATGATAGAAGAATCCAGAAACAAACAAAGCACGCATGTCTGCATTCAGTAAACCTTGAGACAATTGCATGCCAGGGCGCATGTCCATTAAATCTAAGATATCATCAGAAGATGTATTTATATTTCCCTTAAATTCAACTTTAGTAATGACTTTATCTAAGAATACAGATCGATTCGACCAAAGAGAAACCCACTCTGCCGAAACCAGTAAAAGGAGAGATAAAACAAAAAGACTTAAAAACTTTATTTTTTTTCGAATATTCAAAAAATCACTTAGATGTGCCTTTTACCATTGCTAGGTTAAAGCGACTAACACCGGCAGCATTGACTGCATCGATTACCTTAACCACAACTTGGTAGGACGCACCACCATCTCCACGAATAATGACTTTATTTTTTTTCGGATCTCTTTCTTTTTCTGGGCCAAGGAATCCATTGATTTTTTCAGTGAGCCCCTCGAGAGCCACTGGCTCCGAATTTTGATCTAAATATATTTTTCCTTGTTTGTCTACAGTGATCACTAGTTCATCTTTTTGTTTTTCTTTAGCAACACTGGAGGAACGTGGCAACTCCACCTTCAACGCAGTGTTTTTCTCCAAAGTTGCGTTCATCAAAAAGTAAATCACTATAAAGGAAATAACATCGATTAGAGGCGCTAGTTCGATATTATTAAATGATTTTTGCGTTTTGCGAAATTTCATTTAGATCTATCGTTTGTTTAAGTGAGGTAAAACAAGATCAGTCACGTTTTCCATTTCTATAATTCTTTCCTCTTTCATTCGAGTAAAAAGATTATAAAAAATATACGCAGGAATGGCAATTCCAAGCCCCATGGCAGTGGTAATCAGCGCTTCTGAAATCCCAACTTCTGCACCTTGAGTTCCCGCACCCTCTGCAAAGGAACGAACAATTCCGATTACAGTTCCAAGAACACCAAGTAATGGGCCTATTGTGGCAATGGTTCCAAGACCAGTTAGATAACGTTCCATAAGATAAATTTGGCGAAAACCTTCTTGGCGGATGTCGTCTTCCCAAAACTGGACTCCACGACGTTTGAGATCAAACGCCATACGTAAAAGAACGGCTGCAGGTGACTGAACATCTTGGCCGAGTATATCTTTTGCCTCATCCCATTTTTGTTCACGAGCCAATTCCCGAACTCTTCGGAAATGATCTTGTGGGATAGCTTTTAATCTCCAGTAATAAACAAGTCGTTCCACAATGATGGTAAAACCAACGATGGATACAAAGATGATTAAAATGGGAATGGTTTGCGGAGGAACCGAGGAAATGATTGAATCTGATTTAGCGAAAGGAAAAGACATGAATGGGACCCCATTGAAGGATTACGAATAGAGTTTTCAGTCTTCCCTTTTTCGCCAAATACTATTTTTAAGACACTAACCTGCTTTTTTCATTAGTAGATCTGTCGCTGCTTTTAAGACCGCAGAAGTCAACTGTTTACCACCAATCATTCGGGCAAGCTCCCTTTTCCTTTCCTCAAAGTCAAGAATCGCAGCATAGGACACAGTCCTACCACCTTCCTGGCGTTTTTCGATCTTGATTTGATGATCCCCAGCGGCCGCCACCTGTTGTGTGTGTGTGATTAGGAGAATTTGTGAGTTTCTTGCTAGTTTTTTAAGCTTAGTTGCCATCGCCTCCGCAGCCTCCCCACCAAGACCTGTATCCACCTCATCCAAAACCAACATTTGAGGCGAAGGGGCCTGTTTTCCGAGAACACTCCTCAGTGCAAGCATCACCCGGGACAATTCACCACCAGAGGCCACTTTGCGAAGTGGACGTGGTTTTTCTCCTGGATTGGCGCTAAAATAGAACTCAATTTGGTCGAGTCCCGATTCCGAAAGAAAATAAGACTTCGATCCTTCTTCCACTTCACCTTCAGGATTTTCTTCCCAACGAAGAACCACTTGGAGTTTTCCTCCCTCAAGTCCCAAATCCGCCATCTCTTTTTGAACATCCTCTTCAAACTGCGATATCACATTACGACGTAATTTCGAAAGTTGGAATCCTAGTTCTTTCATCTCCGTTAAGCATTGGTCTTTTTTGATTCGTAAAAAATCCTCATCCCCTGCTTGTTCGTTCCAACGTTCGAGCTCCGATTTTTTCTCTTCGAGCAAAAGGTTGATCTCGGTTAAACTGACATTGTATTTTTTCTTTAGTTTTTTAATGTCCTGGAGTCTAGACTGAACCATATCCAAACGTTCTGGGCTAAAAAATAATTCCTCTTCTTCTTCTCTGATAATTGATTTCAGCGATTTTAACCTGTCATAAACTTCTTCCCATTCTTCCAACATTTCCTTCTTTTCAGGAATCAAAATAGAAACTTTCTGAATGGCATGGATGAGAGTTGGGAATACTTTCAAAATTGAGTTTTCTTTCTCTGTCAATTCCTCTAAGACCAAACGGTAGTTCTCCGCTAGTTTTTCGCCATTGGCCAAAAGAGATTCTTCTGAAGATAAACTTTCATCTTCTCCTTCTTTGGGTGAAACGGATTCGATCTCTTCGATTTCATACTCGAGGATTTCTTTTCGTTTGAGCATCGTACGTCTCGTTTCTTCAAAATCGGAAAGTTTTTGTTTCCAATGACGGTATTGTTGTAATGCGGATTTAAATTTGAATTTTAAGGATTCCAAATTGCCATAGCGGTCTAAAAATTCCAACTGGTTGGATTTTTCGAGTAGGAATAGTTGTTCGTTTTGGGAATGGATTTCCGCCATCGTTTTTCCAAGCTCCCGAAGATGGGTGGTGGAAGCCAAACTCTCTCCGATTTTCACCCGCGCTTTTCCATCTTTCATTAGCTCCTTAGTGATGATAATCTCATCACCCGTATAACGAAAGCCTTGTTCCATCAAATAGTCTTTGGCTAAGTTTTGTCCGGTTAAAGATAGAACAGCTTGCAAAGAATACCGCTCCTTTCCTTGTCGAATGTTGGCCGTGGAACATCGCCCTCCAAACAAAGAAGCCAGGGCATCGAAAATTAAGGATTTTCCGGCACCGGACTCGCCAGTAAAGACAGAGAGACCATCCGCAAGGGAAAGTTCCAGGGATTCAAAGAGTGCAAAATCTTTAATTTTCAAATGTGTAATCATATAGACTCCTGTTTGCTAAACATACAATTACCACTTAACAAACAAGTAGTCAATGAAATTTTTTAGTTTTTAGGAAAAAACGAAATTTCTCTCTCTTTCCCCTCTGAAACCCTGGTGGAAAAGGTCCTTATGAAAGATTTAGAAGGAAAAATTCACCTTGTTTCCAGCCTTCCTTTATTTCGGAGTTTATCCCGAAAAGAAAAGGTTTGGGTTGCCGAATCCGTTCATATCGTGGAATCAGAAAGAGAAGAAACACTCTTTACTGCGGGAGACTCTGATCGAAGTTTATTTTTAATTCTTTCTGGCGGAATCAAATTGTTTCTCCCCAAAAAAGGAGAAGGGAAAAGGGAAGAAGAAGTACAATACCTCAAAAAAGGTGAGTATTTTGGAATTCAATCTCTGCTCACAGGAGAAAAACATAGCCATACAGCCGTTACTGTTACTGAATCAAGATTTCTTGTTCTCTCTCAATCTGGATTCCAAAAATTAATCCAAAAAATTCCTTATCTTTCAATTACCTTTTCCAAGATGCTCACCAAATCTCTCCGAGGAGAACTCATTGGTGGAAGAGAATACTTTCGTAATTCTGTGGTTTGTCTTGTACATTCCGACCCTGTGGCAAGCGACCATTTGGCAAAGGATCTAGTTTCTTCCATAGAAGAGGAATCGGGAAAAAAATCCATTGTCCTCCACTTTGCACAAAATGGACAATCAGAAAGCCCTTATCTTAAGTCATATAAGTTCAAAGACTCAGACCGAATCAAAGAAACTCTAGGCAAACACTACGCAAGCCATTCCTTTATTTTTTTGGAAGTTTTTCCTGACACTGACGAAGAACTCAAACGTCTGTTAATTGACGAATCCGACCATATAGAAAACTACCTTTCTCCTGATAAAAAAATCAACCTTTGTGATTCGATTACTAGTGAATCCAAAGAAAATGAAATTCTCTACCATGAAACCAATATCAGAGATTTAATCGAACATGGGAAATGGGAAATCCATATCAGACGAAAGGCAAGAGAACTTTCAGGAGTTCAAATCGGGGTGGCCCTTGGTGGAGGAGCAGCCCTCGGTCTTGCCCAAGTGGGAATCATGAAAGTCATGGAAGAAGAAGGACTGGTTCCTGATATGATCGCAGGCACTAGTATCGGCGCAGTCATCGGAGCATTTTGGGCCAGTGGACTCGGTTACAAAGGAATATTACCACTCCTTGCGGAAATCGACAGTATCTTCAAAATGTTCAAACTTGTGGACTTATCATTCCCTGGCCAAGGACTTTTACATGGAAAACATGTACGTTCCCTTCTTGAAAAGTATTTAGGAGACTTGTATTTTGAAGACCTTCCGATCAAACTGAGACTCATTAGTTGTGATATCACAACGAGACAAGAAATTGTTCTTTCGGAAGGAAAGGTATTGGATGCGGTGATGTCGAGTATTTCGATTCCAGGAGTTTTTGTTCCCCAACCCCAAGAGAATGGAAAAACCTATGTGGACGGCGGAATTGTAAACCCTCTCCCGGTTTCTGCTCTCACCCATGAAGGAGTTGGGAAAATCATTGCCGTCAATTCTATGCCCAGCTCCAAAGATGAGATGAAAACAAATAAACTTTTGAATTTGAATGTTTTGGATATCATTGTGAACAGCCTGTATTCCCTCCAATACCGAATTGGAAAGTACAGTGCTCAAGAAGCGGATGTATATTTAAATCCGATTCTGCCAAATTCCAATTGGTTTGAATTTTGGCGGAGTGCTGAATTCATCCAACTAGGGGAAACCGTTGTCAAAAGTTCCCTAGAGGAAATCAAACAATTGTTTAGCGAAAAATCTTAATCTCTATCAGGCGAAAGGATAACAATGTTGATTGGGTTTCTTTCGTTTCTTTCCGACTCTGGGATGGATTCTGAAAATCGGAGGGCGCCAGTAATCACTGTTCCTGTAGTAAGTCCTGCAAAAATTCCTTCCTTTTCATAAAGATCGGCTTGCAAGTGTAAGGCGTCATCTTGAGTGACATGGAAATAATGATCAATCAATTTGGGATCATAAACTGCCGGAAGTTGGATCCTTTCCCTTTCTTTGGGATTGTCAGTTTTTCCATATTCCATAAATGGCGAGTTTTGTTTTCCAGCAATAATGACTTTGACTCTGCGGTCTTGGGATTTCAAATACCTCCCAATTCCAGTAATGGCCCCACCCGATCCAGGAGCAGAAATCACAGCATCCACTTTTCCTTGTAAGTCTCTCCAAATCTCAGGCCCCGTGGTTTTGAAATGGAAATTAGGATTTGCGGGATTGGAGGCTTCATCAGGAATCCAACCGCCAATTTTTTTGGCTTTGTCTTCTGCAAGTTCTGTAAGTCGTCCTAAATCAGATTCATTACTAACAGTAACTTCGGCCCCGTAACTTCGTAATAGTTGAATCCGTTCGGGAGCCGTATGAAGAGGAACAAGACAAAAAACAGGATATCCTTTTACTTTTCCAATCCAAGTAAAACTAACTGAGGAAGAACGAGCACCCACGAGGACAACAGACATTCCTTTTTTCAGTTTCCCTCTCCTTTCTGCATCCAAATACATAGCGAGTGCTGTGCGATCCTTAGCAGAACCAGTCGGATTTAAAAACTCAGCTTTAAGGTAAAACTGCACTCCCGTATATTCCGATCCAATTCGATTCAAACGGATGAGGGGAGTGTTTCCAATGAGTTGGAGGATATTATCCTGAATAGGTTTGGCAACGGAAAGTTCCTTTCCAAAGATACCTTGTACATTGTTAAGAGCCTGCAACAGACTGTTGCCAAGGTCATCGATGCCTTTGGAAATTGGATCTATCATTATTTTACTTTAATCAGTTCCACATCAAAGATAAGAGTTGAATTCGCCGGAATTGGACCAATGGCACGAGCACCATATCCATATTGCGGAGGGATGGTCAGTTTCCTTTTTCCACCTTCTTTCATTCCTACAATGCCTCGTTCCCAACCTTGGATCACTTGACCTTGGCCCAGTTGGAAACTAAAAGGTTCCCCACGATCCACAGAAGAATCAAAGACTTTTCCGTTGGTTAACTTTCCTGTGTAATGAACAACTACTGTCGTTCCACGAATGGCTTCTCTACCTAACCCTTGTTTGGTGTCTTGAATAAGAAGTTCTTCAGCGAAAAGTCCAGTTGTTACGAATAAAAATCCGACAAAAAGAGAAAACAGTTTCATACAGCGATTATACAGTTTTTGCGTACAACCAGGGAACTTCTTTTTGGTTCTTTTCCTCAAATTTTTGAATAAAATCAGCTTTTTGGAGAGTGAGTCCAATATCATCCAAACCGTTGAGAAGGCAATGTTTGCGAAAAGCATCCACTTCAAATGGATATTTTTTCCCGTCTTCTGTGACCACAACTTGGTTTTCTAAATCGATTTCCAAGTTAGCACCGGGTTTTTTATCTATGGTTTGGAAAATTTCCTCTATCTGCGCTTCAGGTAAAACAATGGGCAACATCCCATTTTTAAAACAGTTATTATAAAAGATATCTGCGTAAGAAGGAGAAAGGATAGATCGAAACCCGTAATCTTCTAAAGCCCAGGGTGCATGTTCTCTTGACGATCCACAACCAAAGTTGTCACGAGTGACAAGAATATTTGCACCTTGGTATCTTGGTGCATTGAGAACAAATTCTGGATTTGGTTTCTTTCCCGCATCATCCAGAAATCTCCAGTCGTGGAATAGGTGTTGGCCAAATCCAGACCTTTCAATTTTACGAAGGAATTGTTTCGGAATGATTTGGTCTGTATCAACGTTTGCCTTATCCAATAAAGCGGCGATTCCTTTTAATTTCGTAAATGCTTTCATCTTATTTCCACTCCCGAATGTCTACAAAATGCCCTTCTACTGCGACTGCCGCAGCCATGGCAGGTCCTACCAGGTGGGTACGTCCTCCCTTTCCTTGCCTTCCTTCAAAGTTTCTATTGGAAGTAGATGCACAGCGATCTCCAGGAGAAAGAACGTCATCGTTCATTGCAAGGCACATGGAACAACCTGGGTTTCTCCATTGAAAGCCTGCGTCTAAAAAGATTTTATCTAGTCCTTCAGATTCCGCTTGTCGTTTCACACGACCAGAACCAGGAACAATGATCGCTTCGACTTCTTTACTAACTTTTTTTCCTTTGACGGTGTCTGCAACAACACGTAAATCTTCGATACGAGAGTTTGTGCAAGATCCAATAAACACCTTATTCACTTTTACATCGCTAAGTTTCTGGCCAGGTTTTAAATCCATGTAAGCAAGAGCTGACTCAGCTGATTTTTTTTGAACTGGGTCTGTGAAATCCGTTGGTGCAGGTACAGTCGCAGTCACTGGAATCACTTGGCCAGGGGATGTTCCCCAAGAAACCATCGGTGCAATTTCACTTGCATTTAAGGTTACCGTTTTATCAAACTTGGCTCCTGCATCCGTGGCATAAGCCTTCCATTTAGCAGCCGCTATATCAAAGGCCTCACCTTTAGGAGCAAAATCTTTTCCTTTGATATAACTTACAGTAGTATCATCAGGAGAAATGAGTCCTGCTCGAGCACCAGCTTCAATCGCCATATTACAGATGGTCATACGACCTTCCATACTGAGAGAACGAATTGCCTCTCCAGTGAATTCGATCACATAACCTGTGGCCCCATCAGTTCCTATTTTACCAATGATAGCAAGTACGATGTCTTTTGCAGAAACAAGAGGAGATAGTTTTCCATCTACTCGAATCTCTAATGTTTTTGGTTTCTTTTGGACAAGTGTTTGAGTTGCGAGAACATGTTCTACTTCCGATGTTCCAATTCCAAAAGCAAGTGCACCAAAAGCACCGTGAGTCGCAGTATGCGAATCCCCACAAACAATAGTCATTCCAGGATGAGTTAGACCGAGCTCTGGTGCCACTACGTGAACAATTCCATTGTCCGGGTGGTTGATATCAAATAATGTGATTCCGTTTTCTTTGCAATTGTCCATCAGGGTTTGCATTTGAAGGACAGAGATTGGGTCCACCGATTTCCAATCGCGGGTTCTTGTGGACACGTTGTGATCCATAGTAGCGAACGTAGCATCCGGGCGACGCACCTTTCGATTGGTTAATTTCAAACTCTCAAAAGCTTGCGGGCTTGTTACCTCATGGACAAGGTGTCTGTCGATGTAGATGAGGCAGGTTCCATCATCCTCGTGGACCAAATGGTCATTCCAAATCTTCTCAAACATGGTTTTCATAACTAGACTCCCCCACTTCCAGTCATAACTCGGACACGGGGTGGTATGTCCAGGGAATTTGGAAAAATAGAGAAGTTCTAAGGAGTTTGGACAGTAGAACCGTCTACGTAAGTTCCTGAAATTCCTGAACAGTGCGCAGCAGCGGTGCCCGCGCCCCCCGTAAGCGGTGCTGTGTAGACACTGATGATATAACCAACACTCGATTGAGTTAGTTTGCAAGATCCCACAACACTGGTCTCTGTACATTTAGACGTCTGTTTGGTTCCCGATAGACAACTCGTTAGATATCCATAATAATTTTGACAGACACCGCCACCGACGGCACAAGCAAATTTAAAGGTTTTGATCGATCCTCCATTCAAAAGGTCAGAAAGATCCGAATCGGAAATGGTTTGTACGGGAGTCCCATCTGTAAGCACGGTCAACGGATTGTTGGCTGCACTTTCCTTTTGATAAAGATAAATCAAATAACTTCCTGCTTTTGTGAAACTAATCACCGTAGCCGGTGAATCAACCTTAGAATATTCAGTTCCTTCTTTGGCGATTACGGCAGAAGAAAGATCCAAAGGACAACTCGTTGATACATAAATTGCAAGTTTCGCATAACGGGAAAGTACGACCCGAGTTCCAATTTGAGCACCGGCAATCTGCATGACTGCGTAATAGGTATCACCAGCGAGAGAAAACGATACTGCTTTGGAAGTAGTTGTGATTCCTGTATAACCTGCCTTAATCTGGGTTCCAAGGCCTGCCACAGTACAACCATCGGCACCAGATTCTTTGGCAAGTAGAAGAGATGAAGTCGCCGCATTGTCCGAGGTCTCACCGGAACAGTGAACTGTGAATGAAAGTAAAACGATGATTAAGACAAAAAATTTATCTAACATACGAACCATAACCCTACCTTCCTCGAAACGAGAGAATCGTCTTTCCGATTTGAATTTCGTCCAAATTATGAAGCACTTTGGGGCGAAGTAATTTTTTACCGTTCAAGTATACCCCTGTTTGTGACACACAATCAAACAATATATACTTTCCCTTTCTATTTTTTACCTTCGCATGAAGGCCGGCAACTGTTGGATCAGGAAGAACTAGGTGGTTCGATTCCCAACTACCAATGGTAACCTCATCGAACTGCAATGGGAATTGATCCGTGTTATGATTGCCATCCCTTAATATCAGAACGGCATAAGAATAGGAGGACCCGGCAAGCGGAATTTTTTCTGCAATCGCTACTGCGATTTCACGATCGCGAGCAGCCTTTTCCATTGTCTCTCCATACATTCGATCATAAACTTGGAGTTCTTCTTTCCTTTCTGAAAACTCAGATTCAACATTTGTTATGGTCGCCAAACTTTGGTTTGTTTCTTCATATCCCCGTAAATAGTATAAAGCAGCTAAACAAAGAAATATCAGAAATAAACTAACAGGAAAAAAGAATAGTGGATCAGATAATTGAAGATACAAAGTTCGAAAAAAGGAAAGTTCATATCGGAAAACAAACCGAATGCCTTGGTCTACTGATACGAGTTTACCTGAAACAAAATTAGTTTTCCATCGGGATAGTTTCCATGGCGATTGATAAACAAGTTCATAATCTTCCTGGCCAAGGGCACGAAGATAAGAAAATAAATCAGAATAACTATCTGATTTGGTTATGGGATAGTGTTTTCCATTGGCATAACTGGCAAGTTTTGTAGCTTCCAAGGAACTCGGTGCTAACACGATCAACTGTAGATTTTTATCCCGAATTCTTTTTGCCAATTCCGGAATCTCGAATCGATCTTGCCATTCCGGTGCAAAACTAACTAAAACAAGAATATGATCTTCCTCGGATTGATTTTTAGCAATTCCCTCAAGGAAGTTCTCCCAATTACGAATGGGATAAATCGGAGCTGGTTCTTTTGGAAAGGGAAAGGAAATATCCAAAACCTGAGAACGAATTCGTTCGAAGGAATGTTTGGTTCCATCGGATTGGATTTGTAATTTTGAAGTCCCACCACTTTGTTCAGAAGATTTTACCAATTGGTTTGCCAACTGAATGATCCAACGTCGGTCTTCTGCGTTTGTATAACTGGGAATAGAAATATATAAGTGAATGGGATTTTTGGATTCTATTGGTTCGAACCGAAAGGATTCTGTAAGTCTTGCTACAGAATCCAATTCTTCGGATAGGACAAATCCTGTCGGATCAATCGGGGTGTTGGAATGGAATCGAATTTTGACTTCTGGGTAAGAACGAATGTCGATGGATCTAAGTTTGAATCCAGGGTCCGCAAAAAGAACCACAGGTGCAAAAATAAGGAAAAGGAAAGTTCCTTTACTGAAAGAGGAGAGAAGCTTCCTTAAGTTGTTTTCCATATTCTGTTTTTGGCTCCAGGTTGTGGTTTAGAACCGGAATGGTTTCTATGACTTCCCCTTCTTTCATTATCGTAACTTGGGAGGCCAGACTTTCGACGATCCGAAGCTCGTGTGTAATAAAAACAACTGACATCCCCATTTTTGCAAGGTTTTGAACGGTTTCCAAGACAATTTTTTCAGAAAAAGAGTCGAGACCTGTCGTTGGTTCATCTAATACCAAAATCTCCGGATTTCGTAAAAATGCCAAAGAAAGAAGAATTCTTTGTTTCTCTCCTCCTGAAAGCGTTCTTGCATATTTTTTCCAATGATTTCGGGGAATAGACAACTGATCCCAAATTAAAAATAGAGATTCGTATGATCCTGTATTCAGTCCTGATAGTTTAAAAAAATCTTTGGTTTGCGCCTCTATAGTACGGAAAGGATGAAATGCTCCATTGGGATTTTGTGGCACCATAAATAGTTTGGAACCTAAACTTTTAGAAAGAACATCTTCACCTAGCACAGTAAAGGTTGTATAGGATAAACGACAACCTGTTGGGACCATTCCAAAAAGAGAAAATCCAAGTGTGGACTTTCCTGATCCCGATTCTCCAATGATCCCGTAAATGAATCCTTTCGGAATTTCTAAAGAAATTCCCTTCCAAATCTTTTGCCCATCCCTTGTTTCAATGGTGGCATTTTTGATTTGAACTACATTCAAATCAATCGAGGCCAAAGAGTTCCTTTTCTATGATGCTACAAAGAATATGACCGATGAGAATATGGCATTCTTGAATCCTTGCCGTGATTTTCGAAGGGACAATGATTTCCACATCTCCCTTACCCTTTAGTTTCCCCCCATCACCACCTAAAAAAAGGACTACCTTCATTCCTATTTTTCTAGCCTCTTCCACCGCCAAAATAATGTTTTGCGAATTTCCCGAAGTGGTAAGACCCACAAAAACATCTGCTTGTTTCCCAAAAGCTTGGACTTGTCTTTGAAAAACATATTCATAACCATAATCATTAGAACATGCGGTAAGAACCGCTTGGTCACTATTGAGTGCAAGGGCAGGAATGGCTTTCCTTTCATTCCCAGATTTATAACGAACCACAAGTTCAGCTGCGATATGGGAAGCATCACAACTAGATCCACCGTTACCACAAAAATACAATAACCCATTTTGTTTTAAGGATTCTACAAGTAACTTTCCCGCCGATTCAATAGATGGCAAAAGGATTGGTAATAACTGCTGTTTTACGGCAATCGAATCTTCAATATGTGATTGGATAAGTGATTTATGATCCATGGTTTTCTTCCTTTTCCCGTTTTTCTTTTATCATGTTAATGGTATTTCCAAATTCGATAAGTGCTGTTCCAAATCCGAATAAGTTTTTGGCTTTCGAATAGGGATTGTTTTGGTCTGTATTTCCCAAATTCAAATAAAATAGTTCGTCTCGAACCAGCCGCTTCTGTCTTTCTGTTGCTACAGATTCAAAAAAAACCCGACATTCCTCACCAATGGCAAGTAGAACAAGGGCCATGGAATTTGGTTTCATTTGTAAAACCAACTGTTCTTTCCAAAATCGTTCCCAAGTGAGAACAACTCTCCAATCTTCTTTAGGAGCATCCGCATCTAAAAATAAATCCGATTTAGGAATGGAAAACGCTCCAAGTAACCCATCCAAACTAGACAGATCTTTGGATAAATTTTTGTTTAATTCACCCTCATCCACAAATAAAACGCCAGCCCATTTCTCATCTTTATTTTTATAAATGTGATTCCCTGTGGCTAAAATAACGGAATAATTTGAGCCTTCAGCACGAAACAATTTGTCATTTGTTTTTGTTAAGCGAAACTTAGGAGTTTCGAAAACGATCCCTGATGTTACCTGTTTGGTACGAAGTTTCTTTTTCCAATTTTCTACGGCTTGTGCCCACTCCATAGCAAAGGATTTTGGTTCTTTTTTTCGTTTTCCCGGATCCTCTTCTTTAGAATTCCTTTTAGAGCCAAACAAGGATAGAACACGTGTAAACCAATTCCCTTGGGATTTTTTATTCGTTTTTGCCATAATCTTTTCTTATATTGGACGGTCGCTCAATTTGTTTACGATCTAGTTCATACAATTTTGCAAATTTAAGAAAGGTAGAAAAGGAAGATGCAATGGCGATCCAAAGCCCTGGGATCCCATCCAAAAACCCAAACTTAAAAATATAAATTTCGATAAATTTTCCGAATGGTTTGAATATGGTTTTTGTAAGAGAAAACCTCTCCCCTTTCGCATAACGAGTATAAGCAACAATACTAGAAAACTGATTGATAGTTGTAATTTGGTGACTAAAGTCAGTAAAACTATAATGAAGGATATCTCCTTTCATTACTTTCCCATGAGAACCAGGTTTTAATTCGATATAATCATGTGGGTTTTCGCCAACCCAAGTGGCCGCATTTTTTTGGAAAAGACGAAATCTACGAAGTGGATACCAACCGCTATACCGAATCCACCGACCCAAATGATAAGTGAGTCTCGCAATTTTAAACCCATCGGCATAAACTGACTCTGATTCTAAAAACAATTCAATAGACTGAATTAGAGTTTGGTTCGCACGTTCATCCGCATCAAGTGATAAAATCCAATCATTGGAACAAAAACCAATGGCTTTGTTCTTTTGTTCCACATGACCTGGAAACGGAGACTCATAGAATTTTACTTTGGAAAAGGAAGTCGCAATTTCTTTGGTACGGTCAGTACTCAATGAATCCAAAACAATGATTTCATCAGCAACTGCCAGAACGGACCGGATACAATCCCCGATATTTTTTTCTTCATTGAAGGTGATGATGGCCACCGACAATTTTCTTTTTCTCTTGCCTTCCATAGGAGTTAAAACCTATTCTGAGAACCAAATATGATTGGGAAAGAAACATTTCATAAGATTTCTGTCGTTTTTCTATACCTTTTTTTTGCACTCTCCCCCTTTTCGATTAGTCTTTGCCAAATCTTTGCCGGGGCCTCTCTATTCTTTTTGTTTTTGAATGTAATTTTAAAACGAAAATTTCAGCATTTCGAATCTCAAATCCTTTTTTGGATCCTTCTTTATGTAAGTTTTCTCATCACTCCGATTCTACATTGGAATCAAACCAATTGGAAAGTCACTATCTTAAAATCTGAGTTTGGTGATGTATGGATGGCATTGTTGTTATTACACCATTCAAACTTATCAACTTTCGAAAAAACAAAATTAAAAAAAGCAGTTCAGATTGGAGCTCTATTTCTCATTGTAGCAGGGCTGGTATCACTGGTTTTCCCTTACAGACTTGCTCCGTTTGTGATGGATGGATTCCAATATACCGAGGGGAGACGTTTACCTCACCTTTTGGCAATTTTTATGGGAAAGTTTCCTCTTTATTTGCCCATTGGTTTCCAAAGTACTCACCTAACATATGGAGGATTACTTGCTCTCTATCTCCCCTCTCTTTTAGATCACAGCTTCCGCATTTTTAAAATAGTCAAACGAACAGCAAAGTTTCGTTTTCTTCTCATTGGATTTTTCATTTTATCTTTGTTTGGACTCGTTTTACTTTTTCTGAACCAAAGTCGTTCCATTTGGTTTGGACTTTTATTTGGATTCTTTCTGATTTCCCTACACAAAAGAATTTCGATTAAAAAATACCTACCTGCTCTGGGAATTGGTGTGTTGGCATTTGTAGGTATTCTCTATTTGCTCTACCAAAACAATTGGCTTTTCCAAAGGGCAATCGATGATTTATTCGCTAAACGCTCGTTAGAGAATCAAAGAATTTGGATTCATAAAATGAATTTTCAAATTCTAAAAGATTCTTATTTCTTCGGAATTGGATCAGGAAATTATACAAATGAGTTTATCACACAAGCGAATGAATTAGTAAACAATCTTCCCGAATTGTATTATGACTTGTTTATCACTCCGAAATCACATGCTCATTTTGACTTCCTACATTTTTGGATTTTGGGAGGGTTCCTCTCAGTGTTTTTTTTCCTCTATTTTTTATATTTAGAAACAAAACTCATTTTAAATACGGGGAAACATACTATTTTCTTTTTAGGATTTTTTGCTGTTGTATTTGCAGGCAGTTTCCAATGTTTTCTGTTAGATGATGAAGTCTTGTTTCCTTTCCTTGGAATTTTATGTTTACTTCCTTCCTACAAAGAAAAAAGAATCATTCAAAATCATTTAACGAGTAAAAACCATCAAAAGAAAATTTTTGGATTGGTCCTTTTTTGGATTCTACTTTCTTGTTTGGGGGCTTTTTATTTAACAAAAACACCTGATCAGGACCTCTTTTTACACCGAACTCGCACTGAACAGAATTTTCCTTCCTTACAAGCACAGTCATCCATCAATGGGAAAGTGCCAATCGTTTTGCCAGAAGGAACCAAAGAACTTTATTTTAAACTTGCGGGATGTTTGGATCATGATTCTAACTTTAACAAAACTTCCGTTATCAGAGAGGCACCGATTCTCTTCCAAATTCATTGGGAAGAAAAACAAAATGGGAATCTACCGGAAACTCTTACATTAGAAATTCGGAAAAGAGAAAGCTTCGACCAAGACAAAGAATACAAAGTCCAGTCGGAACGAATTGTAAAAACTGAAAGTTTTCGAAATACAAATCAGGCCCAAAAGATCCAAATCTATCCTAAAGATCATTTGGGCGTTGGGTTAGAGTTTGTTGATTTTGGATTTAAATATACTTGGAAAGGAGAAAATCCGGTTCTTCCCAGAATTGAGATCTCAGGGAACTGTAATTAGATCTGCATAGTTAAGAGATGTTGATTCTAGTTTTGTTTGATTGAGAAAGTCCGCGGGAATCGCTTCAAACTTCGGCCTTCCTGGCCTTTCGTTTTCAGCCCGTCTTGCTCGTCACCTCAGGCTTCCTGCCTTCGGAAAAAACGCTTTACGCTCCCTATGGGTTGCTACGTTTTTTTTGACTCGCAATCGTTCGATTTATACCTGGAGCGGGAATCGAACCCGCACGGGATTACTCCCACAGGATTTTAAGTCCTGTGTGTCTACCAATTCCACCATCCAGGCGAATCAATCGTGAGAAGGCGTCGGCCGGATTCGAACCGGCGGTCAAGCTTTTGCAGAGCCATGCCTTACCACTTGGCCACGACGCCAATCGTGACTTTGGATAGGCTAAAATAGGAAGGCCTGGTGTCAAATGGAAACTGAATTCACTTTTCATCGGATTGTAACATTTCTCTCAAAAATCAAATTGCGGAACCTTTGCAAAAGATTGGGCTGTAAATATGAACCTAAAGACCTTTCTCATCGTATCCATACTATCGATTGTTTCTCTAAATTCTTATGCGGACACGGTGAAAGTGAAAGCAACCAAAGAGGTACTGGAGAATGTCAAAACTTCTTCTCCAACTGCCAATTATGTTTTGGTCGAATCAAAAGATGGCACCAAACAAGCGTTTAAGAAAACAGCCGTAGACGTCGTATCTCTTCCTGTAGAATGGGAAGCTCCGAAAGAGGAAGAAAAACCTGGATTTTTTGGATCCTTAATCGCTTCCAAAGATACCAAGGAAGAAACAAAAACAGAATCCGCAGCACAGGAAGAACCAAAAGAAAATCCAGAAAACCAAAGTTTTTTCAAAAGAAAACTCCCCGAACTCGCAATGGGTGGAATGGTTCTCCTTTGGTTTTTACTGCCTTAATCTTTTTTCTAAATTTGTTTTTAGAAAGATCCTAACTTATTCCCACTCAATCGTTCCCGGTGGTTTGTGGGTAAGATCATACAACACCAAAGAAATTTGCGGTAAAACTAATAATTCTTTGGTGATCCGTTCCAAAATTTTTCTATCCATCTCATAAAAATTAGCAGTCATTGCTTCGGTTGATTCCACTGGGCGTAACACTACCCCATAAGAATTTTCACGAAGTCCCACAGGAACAAGGACCACTGGCATTTGCCAGATAGACGTATGAATGGATTCCTCATAGAGGATTCGATTCACAATCGCATCCGCCTCTCGTAAAATATCAGAGTGTTCTTTGTCTAAGGTCAGTTTGGTATAATGAAAAGCTCCCGAGAAAGTTTGAATCCCCGGTGCAAAAACCACACGATTGATTTCCTTTTTGAAATTGGTGATCTCAACGGCACATTCGTCCAATTCCTTCCAGTTGGTAGTGAAATCATTTAACACGGCACAGTGCGCATAACTTCTTTGGTCCCCTTGTACCCCGACAGAAAGAATCGGTAAAATTTTCACCGTAGCTTTTTTTCCAGAAAGGGACAAATCAGAAAAATCAAGGACAGGAGGTTTTGTCTCAGGGCTCGCAATCATTCTTACCACAAGGCCTGGGCCCGGGAAAGGATGCCTTTCGATCCAACGTTCTGGTAGGCCGAGAAGCCTTCCGAGTTCTCTCACTTCATCTTTGTACAAATCGGCAATGGGTTCGATGATTTTCCCTTCTTGGATGAGTTTTTCAATTTGAGGGACGCGGTTGTGATGGGTTTTGATTTTATGAGAATGTTTGGTTCCCCCAGATTCGATGGTGTCTGGGTAAATGGTTCCTTGACCAAGAAGCCAATGTTCAGAATCCAAACCAAGGGAATCTGTGGCTTTACTTTGTGCTTCTAAGAATAGATCTCCAACAATCCGACGTTTTTTTTCTGGTTCAAATTCTGATTCTAAGTGTTTGTAAAAGATCTGACTTTCATCCCAAATGGTGAGATCAAAACCAACGTGGTGGAGGTTGTCTATAAGATCCTTCACTTCATTTTTACGCATAAAACCAGTGTCGACAAGGAGTCCTTTGACACGATCTTTCCCAAGTGCTTTGGCAAGTAGTAAGTAGGCGACAGAAGAATCCACACCACCGGACACGAGTAAAAACACATTTTTACCTAGTGGGACTTTTTTTTGTAACTCGGAGATTTGTTCTTCCAAAAACTGCGAAATACTCCAACTGGATCCCGCATTACAAAGATTCACAAAGTTACGAAGTAAAACTTCCCCTTCTTCAGAATGAGTGACTTCTGGATGAAATTGGATTCCAAATTGTTTTTTAGACTCATTAGAAACAAACGCATAACGGCAATTATCCGAAGAAGCAACAATTTGAAAACCATCCGGCATTCGAACCACTTCATCACCGTGACTCATCCAGACTTTCGTTTTAGGAGAAAGGGATTTAGAAAGTAAGGAATCAGGATTTTGAATTTCTAAAATAGCAGGGCCATATTCTTTTGAATTGGAAGAAACAACCTCACCACCAAGGGCCTTCATTAAAAGTTGGTGGCCATAACAGATTCCGAGAATGGGAACAGAAGTGTTAAAAAAACCATCTGGTAGAAGTGGAGCACCCTTTTCGTACACACTACTGGGGCCACCCGATAGAATGATTCCAGCATAGGATGCGTAAACAGACAAAGGTTCTTCGTTGGAGAGAATTTCCGTATAGGCACCAAGCCTACGAATTCGGGATGCGATGAGGTGAGCGTATTGACCGCCGAAATCGACGACTGCAATTTTTTTATCACTTTTCATGGGATGATTCCAAAATAATTTTGCAATTGTCGGGGTAAACAAATGTCGGAAAAAAAATCAGAATCTTCTTACGAGGACAAACAAGACCATATCCCGTCCTGGAAAACCCCGGAAATCGAGTGGTTTGCCAATGTTTATGCCGGAAAAGAATATAATATCGAATTCACAATCCCGGAATTTACCGCTGTTTGTCCAAAAACAGGCCTTCCCGACTTTGGTTCTATTTTTATCGAATACATCCCTAGGGAACGCTGCGTAGAACTAAAATCGCTAAAAGAATACATGATGTCCTACCGGAATGTGGGAATTTTCCATGAAAACGTTGTGAACAAAATCCTCGAAGACTTCGTGGCTGCCGTAAATCCTCTCTTTGTGAAAGTGGTAGGTGATTACAATGTTCGGGGCGGGGTGAAGACAATAGTTAGGCGAGAGTATAAAGCTTAAATGGAAAACCTAATTGGCTACGTTGCTGCATTTTTAACTACGGTTTCCTTTCTTCCCCAGGTATTACGTGTCGTAATGACCAAACAAACTCGCGATATCAGCCGCAATATGTACATTATGTTTTTTTTTGGTGTACTTTTGTGGTTAGTTTACGGAGTATTGCGGTCTGATTTTCCAATCATCCTTGCTAATACTGTGACCATTTTCTTCGTAGCTATCATTTTATATTATAAACTCAAAACAGAGGATAAATCATGAGAAAGGCTTATGTAGACAAAGACAATTGTACTTCTTGTAATCAATGTGCAGATAATATGCCTAAGTATTTTATGATGGATGAGGATGATGTTTCCCAAACTCATATCGGCGGTGAGTCGATCAACGATGCGATGATCCCAGACGAAGATGAAAAGAAGGTGCAAAAGGAAATGGATGAATGCCCAGGGGAATGTATCCACTGGAAAAAACATTAATTTAAACCTTTAAACATTCATCCAATCATACAGTGTAGGGAATTTTTCTTCTAAAAAATCGACATCCTCTTCTCGGCTAACAAGATACAATTGGTTTTCAAAACCATAACAATCTTTATCATTCGTGTATAATGGAGATTTTTTCCCAAGTAAATACGTAGGCAAAACAGAAACACCGCTCCCGAGTTCCAATGCCGTTCTGATATCATGAAGGTTCGGCAAAACAGAATACTCCTTTAATTTCGGCCTGGAATCAAAGTTCACCTTCCAGAACCTGCGAACTATGGCAAAATCCTCACTATACACAAACCAATGTTGGTTTTCCATCCAAGTTTTGATCATTTCGATTTTGGGTTTGGTTTGTCCACGAAATGGAAAATTCGCCTCCAAACTGATGGATTTTGAGGTTACAAATACAAATTTTTCTCTGTATAATTCTTCTAATAAAATCCCAGGAACGTTTAACTTTTGATTGGTGATAACTAGATCGATTTCCTTTTTTTCCAAAGAATCCAAAAGTTCAGGAGGATGACCATACTGCACATGAAATCTTTCTCCTGATGCAGAAAGTTTTGGCAAAATTTTTTCTAAAAAAATCTCCTTGGCTGAACCAATCCTAAACTTGCGGATATTTTCTTTCGGTTTCCATTGCCCTTCCATTTTTTCCAATTCTTCGATTGGGCCTGCAATCTGAACATACAAACGTTTGGCGGCGTCAGTGGGAATTAAGTCTCGAGATGTACGCCGAAATAAAACTTCTTTTCTATGCCTTTCCAAGGATTGTAAATGCAAACTAAGTGCCGGTTGGGACAAACCAAGGATTTTTCCTGCTTTGGTCAAATTCCTCTCCCGATAGATACAATAAAAACTCTGGTACAATTCGATCGGATTCATTCTGATATTATATTTTTAATACCAGATTATAAACACCATCATTATTCTAATAACTAGTTTCCCTTGTCTAAAAAATCAGATAGGAAAAAATTTTCCTAAGGCAGGTATTTAGAACCTGCAAACAAAGCGAGGATCCAATGAAAAAAGTATTATTTGTATTAACAAGCCACGGAGAAAAAGGAAACGCCGGTTCCACGGGTTACCATTTGGGAGAAGTAGCTCACCCATGGAAGGTCTTACACGATGCCGGTGTGGAAATGGATTTGGTCAGTCCGAAAGGGGGTGAACCTCCTGTGGATGGATTTGATTTGGAAGATGTGGCCAACAAAGAATTTTGGAACCATCCCCTTTACCAGGAAAAACGCATCCATACCAAGTCCCCAAAAGAAATTAAGGCAAGTGACTACTCTGCCATTTATTTTGCCGGTGGGCACGGAACCATGTGGGATTTTCCAGACAACGCGGAACTCCAAGGCCTCACAAGATCCATCTATGAATCAGGTGGGATTGTGGGAGCTGTTTGTCACGGTCCCTCGGCACTTGTCAATGTCACTTTGTCCAATGGGTCCAAACTGATTGAGGGAAAACGAGTGAATGGATTTTCCAACGAAGAAGAAGAGATTGTGAAACTAGAAGGAGTGGTTCCTTTCCTATTGGAAGACAAACTGATCGCTGCCGGTGGTACGTATTCCAAATCAGCACCTTGGAACTCTCATGTGGAAGTGGACGAAAGGCTTGTGACAGGACAAAATCCGCAGTCGGCAAAAGCTGTTGGAGAGGCCATTCTTAGTTTATTAAAAAAATAAGAATCACCGTTTCATCCGAATCGGTTTGATTCTAGATTAGGGTTTTGTGGAAACACGAGGCCCTTTGTTTTTTTTCTCTTTAAGACCTAACATATCTTTCACGATTCTAAATACATCTTTTACCGATTGGAATTGGTGTTTTTTTCCCGTTGGGTCATACACAAATCCAATGGTTTTCATCTCAGGGTTTGTATTCCAATACCCATGTCCGTGAATCTTTGTTTGGGACTTGGTAAACACTTCCCCTTTTCTGGTTCCACTAAAAAACATAGATTGCGAAGTCCGTAAAAGTCCTAAAGCATTGGGATGAATTTTCTTTTGCAGATTACGATTCTCCTCGCCTTCTGAGGTTTGGTTGATTCCTTCACCTAACATATTGCTATTAGCAGGAATCCATTCGGCTCCTGGACAGGCCGCTAGAATTTCAGAAACAAGGGATTGGATTTCCGCATCCGCTAGTTTTGCATTCCCACCAGGCAAAAGGACGGCGGTTCCACCAGAACTTTTAAAGGTGAGTTGGAAAGTTCCGTCCTCATCCCGAATGTACCCTTTTTGTTTTAAAACCACATTCGGTGCACAAACCACATCGGCAGAATGAAACCCGTGATCAGAAACGATCACAAGTCCCGGACCTTTGGGTGAAAATGCTCCCACGGACTGTAAAAATTCAAAAATGGCTTTGTCCAATTCCAAAAGTCGGGAAAGGGCTTTTTCTGATCCAGGGCCAAACCCATGGTGGTTGGTGTCCAAATCCGTTGTGTAAACCAACATCAGATCCGGTTTTTTATTTTGAAAGAGCCAAGTGGCTGTTTTTAATTTCACTTCATCTTTTGAGACGTCGTTTAACGGTGCTCCTACGGCAAGTTCCGCTTCTTTATGAAGATCCTTTGTGGAAAGCACTCGAAGGAGTTTGTCATCCTCTGGGATTTTTTTTCTCCAATATTGGGGGAGATTCCAATCGATACCGGCCCCCACAGTGACAGGCCAAAATACATTCGCAGTGGATTTCCGATTCTCTTTTGCCAAATCCCAAAGTGTAGGACTAAAGATGTCTTCCGCATACCACATCCATCCCCCATCGTTTTTTTCAAAAGGATCGGATAAAGTATTGTTGAGGATTCCATGTTCTGCCGGATCTTTTCCTGTCACCATCGAAGTATGTGCCGGATACGTTACCGATGGATTGACTGTTACAATTTCAGAAACACCATACTTTTGGAAAATTTCGTTTAGGTGTGGGAAATAAGAATGGTATTTAGTATCCAATAAGTAGTAAGCAGGAAATCCATCGATAGAAAGAACAATGGTTTGGCGAATCTTTGAGGATTGACTCGCACGTTTTTCTGAAGGTTTATTGGGTTTGGCTTCTAAAGGCAGAAAAACAAACAGAACCAAAAGGAATCCAAAAGCAAAAAATAGAAATTTCCTGATTTGTTGCAAATTTGAAATGCCTTCAATCGCTCTACTATTGAAACAGGTTTTGTACCGGCAGTTATGGAAACACCTGCTTACACAAACTGACGAATTAGCAAAAGCGGACAAAAATACTTCGCTAGGCCTTTTCATTCGCATAAACTCTGTTTAGCGAAAAAACTTAGTATTCTTGTTCCGATCTGGTAGATCCAAGGAGTTCGTCTGGAATGTCCTCAATGCTATCTCCAATTTGGATGGCAAGACGGTTCCCCACACGACCCGGTGTGGCCTTAAACTTACTACGATCCCCTACCTTTACCATAAGGTCTGTTTTGATCGGCGTGTTTTCCAGTTTGATCACATCCCCAACGTGTAAGTTCATGAGATCATTCAGAGAGATGTCCACACTTCCCACTTCTGAAATCAGAGGGATTTTGACTTGGTCGAGTCGTTCTTGGATGACGGCACGGTTTTCGTCCACTTCCCCTTTACGAATCGAGGAATACCAATACTGTGCAGAAAGTTTATTGATGATTGGTTCAATGGTGATGTAGGGAATACAAAGGTTGGTCATCCCTTCCACTTCACCCACTTTGGTTTCCAAAGTAATTAATACCACCATGTCATTTGGAGGAACGACCTGTGCGAATTGTGGGTTCGTTTCAATATTTCCTAGTCTTGGACGCAAATCAATTACCGTAGACCAAGACTCTCGTAAGTTTCCGAGAATCCTGACAATGATACCTTCCATTACCGATAACTCGATATCAGAAAGTTCTCTGTTGACTTTGGAAGACTCACCCTTACCACCAAACAGACGATCGATGATGGTGAACGAAATGGATGGGTCAATTTCTAAAATGGCAGACCCACGGAGTGGATCCATATTGATCACAGCAAGAGTTGTGGGATTCGGAATGGATCGAATGAATTCTTCGTAGGTTAACTGGTCCACCGATGCCACGTGCACCACAACCAGGGCTCGTAACTGAGCCGATAGACCAGTGGTTGCCAAACGGGCAAAAGTCTCGTGCATCATCTGCAAGGTACGAATTTGGTCTTTTGAAAATTTATCCGGACGTTTGAAGTCGTAGATTTTGACTTTCTTTTGTTCCCCAACCGATGAGTATTCATCCTCGGATACTTCGCCCGAGGAGATGGCATTTAACAGGGCATCAATTTCGTCTTGGGAAAGGATTTCCGTCATTTTTTTACCTTTACGAGTAAGTTTTTAATCTGCCAAAATCCAACTCGGCTTCCTTCTTCTTGTCGCAAGGTGTATATATATTCGTACCTTGTTTTGAACCGACCCATCATTCTTTCTACATAAACCTGGACTCTCGCATCCCGTTTGGAGGGATAGTCCACATTCATCACTTTAAAGTATTTTAAAACACCAGAGGGTGTCTCCGTCAAATACTCTTTGAAATCTTCAATGATTGTTTCGCGTTCCCCAAGACCTGCTTCGGTATAGGCACTGCTGTAACGATCATATGCAAGAATATACTCAGAAAAATCGATCCACTTAAAATGGTATTCCCAATGTTTTTTCATCTCAGCACCGAGAAAGAGGAAGATCGTTTCCTCAGGGGAAAGCCCCCCGTTTTCCGTGATTTGGCGGGTGACGGTTTCTTTTCTCTCTGCTTTGGAATTTTGAAATAAGAATCCTACGGTATTTCCAGAGCGAAGGAAAGCTGATTTATCTTCCGTATAATTAGGATAAAAATAACCGGTCACATAGAATTTTTGATCTGGTAAAAAACTATAATGTTCGTCCAGATAGATGGTTTTGGAAAACGACTCATTGCGATGAAGGCTCACTTCTTTATTTTCATCGCCTACCAAATTGACGATGGTAGTCCTACGTTTGAGGATGGGATCTGGAAATTCTGGATCTTCTATAGGTGTGAGGATCCGGTCGTTCTCATCTTTCACAATGATTTGAAAAGAGTAACGGTAGTCGAAGGAAGGAAAGATTCGAACCACTTCCTTACCGGTATTAGTGACGGTAAAAGTCAGTGGCACTCGTTCCCCTGACTGGTAACTCCGTTTCGTTAAAGACAAACTAATTTTTGACTGTAATGAGACAAAGTTATCAATTCGTTCTCCCCGAGCATCCCTATCAGGAAATGCAAATAGGGAATCTACCAATAGAATTCCTAAAATGATACAAGTTCGGAGAGACCGCATACACTTAAAGATTTCGGCAGGACTTGCAATTTTCGAAAGAATTTTTAGGACATAAAACCGGTCATCCGGCCCCCATTTTTGCCTCTTCCAAAATATAATCCGCAATCCGAATGAGCCTTGTCGTCACTCCCACTAACTTTTTGTACTGGTAGTAATTTTCCCTTTGTTTGTCCAAATGTGGTTCGACGAGGGCCACTGTTTTTGAGGAAACTTTTAGGTTTTTGATCTCGTTTTCGGTAACCCCATACAGATTGGCTTCAGAAACAAAACGATTTAGTTCCTTCACCAAACTCTCGTCTGTCAAATCCTGAATTTCGAATACCTTTTCTATTTTTAAAATAAAGTCAGTTAATGTTCGTTTGATTTTCGATTCTTCTTCTGTTGGCCGGCGTTTGGAAGTGACCTGGTTTAAGGATTCGTACCGTTCCAAGGCCGTTTCATACAGGTGGCTCATTTTTGTTTTTTGGCCGAGGATAAAACTGATAAAACTTAGGAGACCGACGAAGGTATCAGGGTAACGATTGATTCCCCCGATTTCATCAAGTGCATTCGCAAATGCTTCTTCATTATGAGGTACGGTCATAATGAATTTTAACACCGGTTCCACGGAGGAACCCGACGTGTATTTTTGAATGACTTCGATTCCTTCTAAGTAGTTCATTGGCGTTTGTCGATGATGACAACCTTTCGAATTGTCGTCTGAAGGTTCCCCTTTTCAATGATTCGGTCAAGTACATCATACCCGGAAACTAAAAATCCAAAGACAGTATGAAGACCATCCAAATGTGGTGTGTCTACCTGATTGATAAAAAATTGTGATCCGTTGGTATTGGGGCCGGCATTGGCCATAGCCAAGGATCCACGAAGAGCCTTTTTACTAGGAACGACTTCATTGTAACGGTAACCCACTCGGTGTAATACTTCCAAAACAGGTAATTCCATAGCTTCTTGGTAAGCTTTTTCTACTTCGGTTCGTTTTTCTTCAAACTCAGCTCTCGATTGGATTTTGAATTCAGCAAGAACTGCTCGTTGCAATTGGGCTTGGTATTGGGGTGCATCTTTGATTTTGAGTTTGTCGAGTCCCAATGCCTTTCCATTGATTTCATCTTCTGTTTGGTATCCAGGCCCACCGGTTCCGTCACCTCTAGGACAGCCACCTTGTGCCATAAAGTTTTCAATGACACGGTGAAATTTCAAACCATCGTAAAACGGTCGTCTTTCGGAACCTTTGTCCGTTCGAAATTCTTTTTCACCTTGGGCGAGATCAATAAAGTTCTGCACAGTCTTTGGTGCTGCATCATCATAAAGTTCCAAAACCAAATCACCTGCTGTCGTTGAGAACACTGCGTAAATGGCGGGTTTTTCAGGAAGTTTGGCTAGGGTTTGATCGGCACGTTTGACAATTACCTTGGAAGGAGAATAGGAAACGGGTTCATATGTTATTTTTTTGAATCTTTGGTCACTACAGAATATGGTTTGTGAAGCAAGTAAAAAGAGAAAGGCGAAGAAAGGGACTTTGTGGAAAAACGTTGGTTTCATACTTATTTTTTACCTTTGGATTCTATCGATTTTAGTTTTTTGGTCAATTCGTTTACCTTCGCTTTCGCCCGTTTGATTTGTTCTTTTTGACGAAAAAGCGAAGTTCCACCCATCACATCTTTTTTGTCGCAAGATGTTTCAAGGGAAATAGCTGCTTCATATCCGGGATCTGTCAGGACGGCATGGATTTGTCCCCTCTCTCCGCTAGGGATGGTGAACAAATCATAACCCTTCGATGAGCAATGTTTGACAAGTTCCCCAACAATTTCATGAGCCGAACGAAATGGAATTCCCTTCGCACTCACTAACCAATCGGCAAGGTCGGTGGCTGTGGAAAATCCGGAACGAAGGCTACGGATTGCATTTTCAGGAAACACTTGGATTCCCTGAACCATATCCCTGACCCCTTCAATACTCAGTTTGATTTGTTTGACAGTATCAAATAATGGAAGTTTATCTTCCTGAAAATCTCTGTTATACGATAAAGGTGTACCTTTTACCATCACAAGTAGGTGGGTTAAACTTCCAATCACACGGCCCGCTTTTCCTCGAATGAGTTCAGCAACATCGGGATTTTTTTTCTGAGGCATAATGGACGATCCCGTAGTTAAATGATCGGGGAGTTTAAAATAACTGAATTCCTGGGAAGTGTAAAGAATGATCTCTTCACAAAACCGAGAGACATGGATCATAAACTGAGACGAAGCAAATAAAAATTTAAAGATATGATCTCTTTGACTTACCGCATCTATAGAATTTTCGGAAATCCGAGAAAGAGACAAATCTTTTTTAAGAAACTCTCTATCAGTTGCATAATTGACACCAGCCAAAGCACCAGAACCTAACACTAATTCATCCGCCCTCTCGTAAGCGTCGAGAAAATCCTCGAAGTCACGTATGTTGGCCCAAAAATGGGAAAGAAAATAATGGGAAGCGCGAATCGGTTGAGCAATTTGAAGATGGGTATATCCAGGGATAATGGTTTTGGTATGTGTCTCTGCCTTTCCTATCCAAGCAACAAGTAAATCAGCAAGTAAAACAAGAATTGTTTCCACTTCCGATTTGATATACAAACGAACATCCTGCGAAACCTGGTCATTACGACTACGTCCCGTGTGGAGTTTTTTTCCCAAATCCCCAAGAAGTTCCGTTAGGCGAGACTCCACAGACATATGGATGTCTTCATTTTCGATTTTAAATTCGAACTTTCCAGAATCGATTTCTTTTTTGATCTGCACAAGACCAGTTTCGATTTTTCTTTGTTCTGATTCTGATAAAATTCCGATTCGTTTTAACATTCTCGAATGGGAAATAGAACCTTCAATATCATGAGCATAAAGTTCTTTATCGAAACTAATGGATTCTCCAATTCGAATCATCAGCGAAGATGGCGGTGCATCAAAACGGCCACCCCATAATTTTTTTTCTTTCATTCTGATTCCTTATTATAAGTATCCGTCCAAACTTTCAAAACCTCTTTATCTTTTTCAGATAACTCAGCACCAGGATGTAGCAACAGATAATCTTTCGGAGGCATCTCGGCTTCCTCCACCTGTTCCCAAACTTCATATATTTTTTTGTTTTGTTTTCTTTCAGCAAGAAGTCCAAATTCTGAAAAATTCAATTCTTCTCGCCCTTCCTCTACATGGTGTGAAATCAATAACGAAGCCGGGAAAATATAAGAATAAGCTGGCCAAACGGTTTCATTCGAATGGCAGTCATAACAACTTCGTTTCAGAACTTCTTTCACTTCTACATTAGTTTGAATTTCGGAAGTGATGGGAGGATTGGTTCTTGCAACTGGGAAAAACTGGAGGATGAGAAAAACTCCCAAAAGAATGAGGAAAATTCGTTTCACACAAGACAGGTTCTTAGCCTTCCTCCGAAATCAAAGTATTATTTTTCTTGCCTTATCTAGAATCCAGTATTCCTTTTCTTTAGAGGAACACATTGGATTTTATTTTTGCAAACACAGCCTATCTATGGATTTTCCTTGGACTCATTTTACTGTTTTCAGAATTTCTCCTACCCGGAACTTTTGTGATGTTTTTAGGAATTGGGGCCATTTTTACCGGTATTTTTACCCGTTTGGTGCCCATTGAATTCTACACCCAAGTGGTGGTCTGGGTGGTTTCTAGTCTTGTTTCCATCCTCGTGGGTGGATCTGCCGTCAAAAGATTTTTTAAATCTGAATCTTCTGTGGATCCTTTCATCCAAGATGATTTTTTAAATCAAATTGTTCCTGTTGAAACAGATATCCTTGTCCAAAGACATGGTGGGAAAATAAAATTCCAAGGAACTTTATGGGATGCGGTCTCCACTAATTCGAAAATTCCTAAAGGAAACTTTGTTCGTATCCTTTCACGAGATAATCTTACCTTCACCGTGGAACGAGTGGATTCATAACCAAAAGATTTCATTTTTTTTTAATCCAATTAAAAAAACCCTTTTCTCTTTTTGATCCACCAGTATGGTCAAACGTCACAGAGGAGGAAACTATGGGCGCAACCGTCATCGTTGTATTTTTGGTCGTTGTTTATATCATCAAAAAAACAATTATCATTGTTCCAGAACAAAGTGTTTACGTAAAAGAAAGATTAGGTGTATTGAATGGTGTTTTGAAATCGGGATTTTATTTTATGATTCCATTCGTAGATCAAATTCGTTACCGACAAAATTTAAAAGAACAAACCATTGATATCGATCCACAAGTTTGTATTACAAAGGATAACGTATCCGTTGAAGTGGATGGTGTATTGTATCTAAAAGTTGTGGATGGAGAAAAGGCATCTTACGGAATCGATAACTTTATGTTAGCAACCACACAACTTGCACAAACCACTCTTCGTTCCGAAATTGGAAAATTAATTTTTGATAATTTACTTTCAGAAAGAGATGAAATCAATGGTCGAGTTGTTTCTAACATTGACCGTGCCACAGATCCTTGGGGAATTAAAGTCACAAGATACGAAATTCGAAATATCACACCTCCCAAACAAATCCTACTGGAGATGGAAAATCAAATGAAATCCGAAAGGGAAAGACGAGCAGAAATCACTATCTCCCAAGGAGAAAAGGAAGCTCGGGTCAATCATTCCGTAGGAGAAAGACAAGAATCGATTAACATTTCCGAAGGGGAAAAAATTCGGTTGGTCAATGAAGCGGAGGGAAGAGCTCTAGAGATCACTGTGATCTCGAATGCCACTGCAAAAGGTTTACAATTGATTTCGGAAGCCATTAGTAAAAAAGGCGGAAAGGAAGCTGTGAGTTTACAAATCACACAAGAATATATGGATGCCCTAGGCCAAATTTTCAAAACTTCGAAAACCACTGTGGTTCCAGAAAACCTTGCCAATATCGGTGGAGTTTTTGAAGGACTTTCTAAAATCACAACAAAAATCCCGCAGGTAGGAGAATAGTATGGAATTCGTATACTTAGCATTTTGGGCGATTGTTGCCATTTATTTAATCTACAATATCTTTCGCTGCATTCGGATCATCCCCGCACAAGATGTTCTTATCGTGGAACGTCTCGGAAAATACTCTCGTAGTTTACGTGCAGGATTTCATATCCTCATCCCGTTCATTGACCGTGATGCTTATTACCACACTCTCAAAGAACAATCCATAGATGTCCAACCGCAGATCTGTATCACACATGACAATGTGCAGGTGAAAGTAGATGGAGTGATTTATCTCAAAATCATTGATCCGGTTCGAGCTTCTTATGGAATTGAAGACTTTCAATTTGCTGCCATCCAACTCGCACAAACAACTATGCGTTCTGTGATTGGAACGATGGAACTCGATAAAACAATCGGTGAAAAAGACTTAATCAATTCTACGATTGTCGCAGCCATCGACCAAGCATCTGAACCTTGGGGAATCAAAGTGAATCGGTATGAGATTCTCAATATTGTTCCACCCAAATCAGTTCTTGATGCCATGGAAAAAGAGAAAAAAGCCCAGATCGCCAAACGTTCCCAGGTACTTCTTTCTGAAGGGGAAAGAGATTCAAGAATCAATCGTTCTCTTGGTTTTAAAGAAGAAGCTGTAAACAAATCGGAAGGGGAAAAACAAAGAAGGATCAACTCTGCGGAAGGAAAAGCAACAGAAATTGAAGCTCTTGCCGTTGCGACAGCAAAAGGGATTGAAGCCATCGCTGGTGCCATCTCTGACCAAGGGGGAGCTTCTGCGATCAAACTTCAGATCACGAAGGCTTTCATCCAAAACTTCCTACACGTTGCCAAAGAAAATACGGAAATCCTTGTGCCTGCAGATGTAATGAACTTACCAAACCTCATTGCAAACTTAACAGAACCAAAGAAACCAAAAACATAACCTAACAAATATTAATCCGGTGGAACTTCCACCGGATTTTCTTCGAACAACCGAAAACTTGGTTTGGCCATAGCTTGGGCCGCAAGTGACAATAACAAAGATTCATTATCGTCCGGTCCAATGCGATTGGCATGGATCACTCCGCATCCCTTACATCGATGTAAGATCACCCATTCTCCGTTACGCACCCAAATGGAAATGGCTTCCATTTTACTTCCACAGTTTGCTTTTCTGTCGCCTGGTGCTGAGTCTATATGCAAACTGGTAAGACAATTGGGGCAATGGTTTCTCTGTCCGGTTCCGTATCCTGGAGGAAAAACCATTTGTTTACATTCTACACAACGGAATTCACCTGTATCGGAACGAAAACGAAAAGACTTCGTTTGAGAATTAGAGGTAGAAATATCATCGTCTTCGTCATCAAAACGTTTTTTCTTAGAGAACTTTTGGAATTTAGATAAATCGGATTCTCGTGACATATCCAGTTTTTGCGGCAAAACAAAAATAGGAGACCAAAACAGTGTATGAGAGGGAAAAGACCGCCTGTGCGAAGATAGCCGCCTCCTAATTGAATTTAGGCGGGGAATCCAAAACAAGTTCACCGTTTTGGCGGTCTATACAATGGCTAGAGTTAACATATGAGTCAAACTTGGTAGAAAGCAGAAAGCTGTCAAGTGAGTTCAGAAACTAATTTTTTACAAAGGAAGTAACAATTTTGACCCTCTGGATAGTTTGAAATTTTTCCCACTTCCTCATAACCCAGTTTTATATAAAACTTAGGAGCTTGGAATCCAAAAGAATATCCAAACACAAGAGTGGCACCGAGAGTTTTAGCCTCTTCCTCAATTTGTTTGAGTAACTTGGTTCCTAAATCCATCCCTCGTTTTTCTTCGGCCACCCAAAGGAGTTGGAGGTTGAGTCCTTTAAAAAATAAATAACATAAGGATGCAGCTACAAGTTCCTCACCCTCTTTTACCAAAAGAGCAAAAAACTCTTTTTTTTCCATACCAGGATCACCTAATTTGGATACGCTGAATTCATGAAGCCGATTCCAAAGATCCGTTTGTAAATCTTCAGAAGGATTTTTGATTCTTTCTAATGTATAAGTAACTTCAAATTCCATTAGGATAACTATCGATTTGCAAAGGGCAAAATCTATAAAAAGGCAGGACCACCAAGTCTTTCCATAGGGTCTACAATTTGAGTGATTTGAACACCGTAGTAATCATCCAAAATAATCAGTTTTCCCCGTCCTACTAATTTTCCGTTCGCAAGGATATCGAGTTCCTCGCCAATGTTTTTATCCAGTTCAACAACGGTTCCTTCTGTGAGCTGGAGGACGTCTTTGATAAACATGGTCGTGCGACCAAGTTCAATGGTGAGTTGGAGAGTGACATCTAAAAGTAAATTGAGGTTTGCAGTATTACTTCCTGGACTGGACTGGGATTTAGCACCTGACCGGGCAGGAGTTGGTGTTGCACTAGGACCTAAAGCTGCTGCAATGTCTGCAAAAGAAGGACCATTGTCATCTCCGCCACTTCCACCGACAAGAGCGTCCAAATCATCCAGGCCGCCTCCGCCTCCGGAACCACCACCCGCAGGAGCATTTCCTCCGCCGCTAAATCCGCCGAGTAATGCATCTATATCTTCTTGTGATAGTGAACCTTCACCCATTGTTCGTACAACCTCTCCAATGTATTCGTCGGAGGAAATCAAAATCCTTCCTTGAAAAAAAAGGGAAAGTTCCGCATTTTGTTCCTTATGTCCAATTCCCTTCCCCATCTAGACTATTTTAAAGCCAAGGAGCTCTTTGCGACCGAACTGAAAGATGCCAACTACCAGTTCGTTCACGAAAAGGAAGAAACCTTATTTCGATTCCGGACTGAAGGTGCTAGTAAGGACCGAATTCTGGACTGTTTGGGAATTGTGCGAAATTATATCGAAAATTTTCGTATCTACAATTTTGAGGAAGGTTATTTGAGCATCCAAACCTTAGGGGAAAATTTGTTTGAGCCGCAGAAGAACCTAACCGGGAAATTTCGAATTCGTTTTTCTTTCAAATCTGATTTAAAAGTAGAATGTTCCAAACTAGGCGATTTTTCCACCAAAGAAGTCCAAACCATCTTGAGCCTCTTCCAATTTTTGAAAGCAGAAGGACAAGCCGCGAAAGATCCCCGCATTCTTCTGCACCAATTGGGAGCGGAAGTTTATGACCCCCAATTAGAAAAAGCAAAAGGAAATGATTTAGGTTTTGATTCTGTTTTTGGTTACGACCAAGTGAAGGCACAAATTTTAGAAAGTTTGGTTTTCCCTCTTTTGAAACCTGAACCCTTTTTGGAGATCACCAAACTCACCCGCCAAAAACCGAGTCCGAACCTTCCTCGTGCAGTTCTCTTTGAAGGGGAACCTGGTGTTGGAAAAACCAGTATGGCAAAAATTGTCTCCCATCTTTGTGGGGTTCCGATGGTCTATGTTCCCATTGAATCCATCTTAAGTAAATATTATGGAGAATCTTCCCAAAACCTGGCCATGGTCTTCGATGCGGCGGCCCTATTCCCACAATGTATGTTATTTTTGGATGAAATTGATTCCTTAGCCACTTCCAGAGAAGACGGACTCTTTGAAGCGACACGAAACCTTCTCAGTGTTCTTCTCCGTAAACTAGACGGGTTTGCCGACCGAAGTGGCACCATCACAATCGGTGCTACCAATCGCAAACGAGACCTTGATTCTGCACTTTTATCACGTTTTGACAGAAAGATCTATTTTCCTTTGCCAAACCAGGAAGAACGTGCCAAAATTTTGGAAGGATATGCCAAACAACTCAAACTGAATGACCGCCAAAAACTCGCAGAAGTCTTAGACGGAGCCTCTGGCAGAAACTTAAAAGACTACTGTGACTATGTAGAACGTCGTTGGATTACGAAAAATTGGGAAAAACCGGAAGGATTGCACGCACCGACCATTTCTTTTTATTTGGAATCCTTTCCGGATTTTGGATGGAAACGCTAAAAAGTAAGAGTTTCGGCTTCAATCTTCTAGGTGATTTACCGATAATTTTTACAGGATATTTGTTTACGTCCATTGGTCGTTCTTTGGTATCCTCAAATTAACCTTTTAGGAAGATTCGGACATGAAAATAAAATTAATTCTCCCCATCCTTTTGCTCAACTTTGGGGTTTTCGCTCAAACTGGTAGCTCAGAAACAGGCTCAACTTCTGCAGGAATTGATTCCACTCAATCTGGTAAGTCCATCACTGAGACGGAAAAAGAACTAGATGATAATATCTCTGAAGTGAATAAACGACTTCGTTTACACACTGTTCTATTTAAAATGAGAGTGAAAACTCTTCCACATCGCACAGTCCTTTACAAAGGAAAACCTAGTGCTGATGGCGAAAGATGTGAAGCAAGTGATAAACAAGAAGCACAAGAAAACACTTGTTTGCATTTAGAAGTTTTTGACTTTGTTGGAAGTGAAGATGGAAGATCAGGAAGAAACCTGGGTGCCAAATTCAAAAAGATGGAACTCTTTTTTGAAGGTTCCAATAATGCAGATCCAGATCCAAGAAAAGAACAACCACGAAACCTAACAAAGATTAGAACTTACATCTATCAAAATAACTTTTTGTTAGAAGATAAAATCATCTCTGTAATTGCAGACGTTGCGCCAAATGGAGCAGCTCCACATGATGATAAAATTGAATTGTTCTACCAACATGATGACTATCCTGTTTGGGGAACTCCAGAAACTCCTTCTGAAAAAGGTGTTGGTAAATACATTCTCTCAAACGTAGAGAACACAAAATCAAACCCAATTAGAAACAATTTCAAAAAACAATTCTATTTCAAAAACTTGGACTACTTCGACAAACTGTTTACTAAACTTTTCGATTATAACGATAGAGATTCTAATAAACATTATAAGAAAAACGTAGAAGCATTGAAGAGTTCTTTAAAGTACTAAGAACGAAGGTTCTTAATTGAATCTCGTTAAACAATGTCCGAATTGTTCCACGATGTTACGGTTCCCTGCTACCCAGGGAACCATTTTGGTGCAATGTCCAGTATGTTCTCATCGATTTACTTTTGTACCAGATTTGGAGTCGGCGGAAGATTCTCTACGACATTCCGAACCAATTCCATCCTTTACCTTTCAACCATCTTTCCAAAGTTATAAAGAACTAATCCTCGATTTACTTTATGCGCCCATCGATTATTTAAAATCAAAACGTGGATCAAAGAAACGAGAGTTTCGTTTGATTCCTATTTTACTTTTCACAATTCTGCTTTTGTATTTTTGGAAATGGTCTTTGACCAGTTCCCAAACGGTAGAAACCAATGGAAATAAAATCCAAAATCCGATTTTAGAACAACCAAGTCCAGAATCAGAACCGGAGCCGACACCGAAAACGGAAGATTCTCTACCCGATAAAAAACCAAGTTACGAGATCTAAGAATTGAATTGGATCCTTATCTATGAAAGAGAATTAGATACTAACAAGATTATCCATCTAACAGGAGAGAGGCATAATCATATCCAAACCATTCTGAAGAAAAATACAGGGGAAACAGTTCAGGTAGTCATTCCTAATTTGGGAAATTTTTTATTTAAAATCCAATCAACTTCTGAAAATTCAACAACTTTGCTCAAAGAAAGTTTGGTTCCTGGTGTTTTGAAACCTTTAGACATCAATATTTTCTTTTCCCTCCCTAGGCCACAAACAGGGAAAAAACTTTTGCATTTGAGCGGTGCTTACGGAATCAACTCACTTTATTTTTATGCGACGGAAACAAAAAATAAAGAATATTGGACTTCCCCGGTTTACAACAAAGATACTCTTTCTTATTTAGAGACCGGACTAAACCAAACAGGAAATAGTCGACTCCCCTCTCTCCATCTAGAGAGAAGAATGGTTTGGAAATCATTTCTTAAGTCTTGGTCTGGAAAAGTTATGGTTTTAGATCGCGAAGGTCAGAATTTCCAATTTAGGGATACTGTAGAAAAGCAGCTCGCTCAAGAAAAAGAAATTCTGTTTCTGTTTGGGCCAGAGTCCGGATGGAAACCTGAGGATATTTTATTTTTTAAAGAGAGTGGATTTCCGCTTTTGAGTTTGGGTAAAATCAACCTCAGAACTGAATTTGCCTATTCGGCCCTTTTGCATCAATTGTTTCTAATTAGAAACTAATCCCACCCGAAACTAAAAACCGGATTTCATCAATACTCACGAATGACTTTTCACTACTATCTAAATAGTATTTACGATAGTTCTGTAACCTAAGGACAATGGGACCAAAAGATTTAGAAATTTCTGCCGCTGCTTGCGTATTATTATCCATTTCAAAAGCTTTGCCTTGTGATTCATATCCTTTCTTTGTATAATAAAAAGACATTAAAAAAGAAGATCCGAGAGGTATATAGGCAGCAGCAAACACTCGTTTGTTTCCTTTTAGTCCGTAATCCTCAACCGCAAATTCAAAACCCAAGTGATAAAAATTGATATAAACGGTATGGTAGTATCCAGTGACTTTCGCATTGGACTGATTTTCTAGATAATCATATTTGGGGCGGAGAGGTGCAGAAACTGGGAACTTTTGAAACCTTTCCACTTCATAGAAACTATCAAAATACATTGGTGCATAGTTTGCCGTCATCTGACGGAACTCTGGTTTTAAAATGATATTTAAATCCTTGGTTCCCAATCGGAAGATACTTCCATAATGAGTACCTTGGGCTCCGTCGAGGCCTTTGATTTTATTAAAATCTAAATAGGGAGTCAATTCTACAAAAGGTAAATTAAGAAGTCGGTATTCAATGTCCATACCTTCCACTGATGCGCGAGTGACCTGTGTGGTTTTGGGATTATCTAAATTCTTTTCTGTGACAGGAGAACCGTTAGTATTATAAGACATTTGTACGGGAGCGGCTCTATCCCAAGCTCTCGTGTAACCTATCGTCAAACGGTTGTACCATGGATCATTGTCTACAAGTTCCATCCGCGAATCTTTGTTAATGGGTCGGAGTTCTTTTTTCCTAGCTTCTTCTACTTTTTTATTTTTGGTTTCTTCCGAACCTGCTTCTTCCTCTACACTCAGTCGTCCTGATTCATCTAGAACATTTCCTCTTAGATTCATCAAATAAACTAAATCAGAAGATTTATCAAATAAAGAAAATAACGATTTACCAATTGCCAAAGGTTTGATATAAACCCGAGCAGCATTTACTTCAAAGTTCACAACTGAATTGGCGAAGTATTGGACTCCCACGTAATCCGTATTTAAGTCGGCCATCACACCAGGATTATAAGAATCAAAGCGTGAAGAACTTTGATATTTGTTCACAATGGTCCCATGACCGACATAACCATCTACCATTTTACCAGTGTAAGCTGAATAGGTAACTTTACCTGGAACTTGTTGGTTATAGGTTCCGTAAGAAATATAATTCAAAACTCGAGAATAGTCATTTTTACTATTATAATCCATTTCTCGAATTTTTCCCGCTTTGCTATCCAATTGCAGCGGATCTTTATCCACCGCGAGTACATTGAGAGGAAGGGAAAAGGAATACCCGAAATTACTGCCGTGATTGTAGGTGAAATTAGGCGCTAAATACCCATAATAATCTTTTTGGAAGCTGGATGCACCAGCATCAAATTGTAAAGCAGAGGCACGTCTTGATTCAGTTCCCGTAGGCACCCAGACCTGCGCTTCCAGGGCAAAAAGTGGGAGTAGTAATAGAAGTCCAAGGCCTTGGGTCAGACGGTATTTCATCACGATACGATCATTATCGTATGGTTTTACCCTGAAAATAAGAAATAATCTCCTACCGAGGCCATCCAATAAAACAGATCAATATTCTATTTTATTGGATATTTTGTTGACAAACAAGAGAGAGATGTCAAATTTGGCCAGACCATCGGAGGAAACCATGCCACGTAATTTTAAACCAGAAACCATCGCACTCCACGGAGGACAAGAACCAGACCCGACGACAACATCGCGTGCTGTGCCTTTGTACCAAACCACATCTTATGTATTCAAAGATACTGACCATGCAGCAAGACTTTTCGGCCTCCAAGAATTTGGAAATATCTATACAAGACTGATGAACCCAACCACAGACGTTTTAGAAAAACGTGTGGCCGCTTTGGAAGGTGGTGTGGCAGCTCTAGCAACAGCTTCTGGCCAAAGTGCGGAGACGTTGGCACTTCTAAACATTGTAGAAGCAGGACAAGAAATTGTGGCCTCATCCTCTCTTTATGGCGGAACTTACAACCTACTCCATTATACATTTCCAAAATTGGGAATCAAAGTACACTTTGTAGACCAATCGGATCCAGAAAATTTTCGCAAAGCATCCAATGAAAAGACTAGAGCTTTTTATGCTGAAACTTTAGGAAATCCTAAACTTGATACACTCGATATTGCAGCTGTCAGTAAAGTTGCAAAAGAAGTGGGAGTTCCTCTAGTGATTGATAATACAATGCCTTCTCCTTATTTAGTGAACCCAATCAAACATGGAGCAGACATCGTTGTCCACTCTCTCACTAAATTTTTAGGCGGTCATGGAACTTCAATAGGAGGGATCATCATCGATGCAGGTACCTTCAACTGGGGAAATGGAAAATTTAAAAACTTCACGGAACCAGATCCATCATACCATGGTTTAAAATTCTGGGATGTGTTTGGAAAATTTGAGCCTTTCGGTGGAGTGAATATTGCTTTTATTTTGAAAGCTAGAGTGCAAGGCCTTAGGGATCTTGGCCCAGCAATTTCTCCTTTCAACGCATGGCAAATTCTACAAGGTGTGGAAACTCTCCCACTCCGTATGGAACGACATTCCAGCAATGCCCTAAAAGTGGCAGAGTTTTTGCAAAAACACCCCAAGGTGGAATGGGTCAATTATCCAGGACTTTCTACAGACAAAACACATGCGATAGCCAAAAAATACCATGAACGTGGACTCTTTGGTGCGATCGTAGGTTTTGAAATCAAAGGTGGAGTGGAAAAGGCAAAAAAATTCATCGATGGACTCGAACTTTTTAGCCTTCTCGCTAACATTGGTGATGCGAAATCGCTCGCCATTCACCCTGCGTCCACAACTCACCAGCAGTTGACAGGAGCCGAACAAATTTCTGCGGGAGTCACTCCTGGATTTGTTCGTTTGAGTGTAGGACTTGAAAACATCGATGACATTCTGGTAGACTTGGAAGAGGCATTAAAAAATATCTGATTAAGACTATGCCTACCTCCGAACAGAATGAGTTTTCCCACGGATCCGTAGGCGTAGTATGCACTCAAATCATTCAATTTGATTCTTTGACCTTAGAGGGGGGTGAAACCATCACTCCTCTCGAAATTGCCTATGAAACTTACGGCACATTAAACGATAAAAAAGACAACGCAATTCTTGTTTGCCATGCTCTTTCTGGTGACGCCCATGCTGCCGGTTTTCATGAAGGTGATAAACGCCCCGGTTATTGGGATTTTTATATCGGTCCAGGAAAAGCCTTTGATACCAATCGTTACTTTATCATTTCCTCCAATGTGATCGGAGGTTGTAAGGGTTCTAGTGGGCCACTCACGACTAACGGGAAAAATGGGAAACCATTCCAATCCACTTTTCCTTTTGTTTCCATTGGCGACATGGTCAATGCACAAGAAAAATTAGTTAGCCATTTCGGAATTAACAAACTATTTGCAGTTGCAGGTGGATCCATGGGGGGAATGCAAGCCTTACAATGGTCAGTTGCTTACCCTGACCGTTTGAAAAATTGTATTGTGATGGCATCTTCTTCCGAACACTCTGCACAACAAATTGCTTTTAATGAAGTGGGAAGACAGGCCATACTCTCCGATCCTAATTGGAACCAAGGTTTATACTCTCAAGATAATCGACCGTCCAAAGGACTTGCCCTTGCCCGGATGATGGGACACATTACATACTTAAGTGATGAAATGATGAGAGAAAAATTTGGTCGTAAACCTCCCAAAGGTAATATCCAATCTACAGATTTTGCTGTAGGAAGTTATTTGATTTACCAGGGAGAGTCCTTTGTGGACCGTTTCGATGCAAACTCATACATTTATGTTACAAAAGCTTTAGATCATTTTAGTTTGGGTACAGGTAAGGAACTCACCAAAGTTCTATCGAAAGTTAGGTGTCGATTTTTAGTAGTCGCTTATACGTCTGACTGGTTGTATCCACCGTATCAATCGGAAGAAATTGTAAAGTCCCTAGAAGTCAATGCGGTACCAGTTAGTTTTGTAGAACTTAACAATCCTGCTGGACATGATAGTTTTTTATTACCAAGTGAACAACAGGATTCTATACTTAGAGATTTTTTAAGTTCTACTGACGAAGGAGTTTTCCTTTGAATATTCATACGAATGAAGCCCTCGGTTTAGATCTAAAAAACAGACCAGATATATCTTACATTGCCAATTTGGTCAAACCAGGTGAAAGAGTTTTGGATCTCGGTTGTGGGTATGGCGAACTTATGTTAATCCTAAAAAACAAAGGGGTTCGTGTTCAAGGAATTGAAAAGGATGATAAATGTATCATCCAATGTGTTAAAAAGAGTTTATATGTTCATCATGGTGATATTGATGATGGTTTGAAACACCATTTAGATCATAGCTTTGATTTTGTAATCCTCAACCAAACCATACAACAAACATTAAATCCAGGTGAAATCATTAAAGAATGTTTACGAATTGGAAAACAGGTCATCATTGTATTTCCAAATTTTTCTCATTGGCAAATTCGTTCTTCTATCCTTCTCAGCGGAAAGACACCTGTGACAGAGCTTATGCCTTTTCATTGGTATGATACACCGAACTTACACTACTTATCAGGAAAAGACTTTGAGGATTTTTGTGACTTCGAACGAATCAAAGTTTTACACCGGGCTTTTTTCAATCAAACTAGACAAATCAAACTATTTCCCAACTTATTTGCAACATTGGCTTTGTTTGTGATTCGTGCCTAAAGCCAAAATAAATCTCGTTTTTTGAATTCAAATTAGATGAGAGAACCGATTCGATTTTTAATACTAAAAATAATTATTATAACTCAGAGACACACCGAACAAAACCGGTGGCATCTTTAAATTCATACGATTGGTTTCCGATATTGAAGTCGACCATATAAGTTTGCTGATCGCCCAACGCCTGAAATGTTTGTGAACTCCAATATCTAGCCGCCTGTGCATTTGGAAATAGAATGGGATCTGCAGTTGCCCCTGCATATTTTGTCATATCTCCAACAGAGGCACAGCCATCTTCACCAGTAATTACACCAGTATTGGTAGCACTACAGCGAATCACAGAAAACATCTCTTGGTAAAATGGGAGACGCCAGAAAGTTCGTAGATAAGAAGAAGAAACTGTACGAGCCAAACAAGAAGTATAAACCTGCCCTACATTGACTAACAAAGAGTTGTTCCCACTATTACAAGCATTAGGATTTGTGGAAGCATTGTAACCTTCTGCTACAGTACAAAAACTAAGGGATTGTGGAGAACCCACAGAACAATCGCCTTTACCAACACCAATACTTGTCCCATCCGGATTCCAAGAAGACCCATAAGTACATCTATCCCAAAGCAAAGTTTTGCCATTCACAACGGTTCGAACAAAGGGACAGGTAATTTTAGCGTTGATAAAACCATCACCCGTCCAGATACCACGATCCCAAACCATACAATGTACGTCTGCAGGTTGTGTGGGAAAATCAAGTTGGATGTATTTAGGAGAGGCATACACAGATAAGGCAAAAGAGCCATTGGTAGGAACAGTCGTATAACTTCCATCAGTTGGAGAGCGAACAACCAAAGGTGAATTGTTAAGTCCAGTCACCGTTCCTCGAATTGTGAATGGACGCGGGTGAGCTACGATCCATTCCTCGACAAATCGAGTCATCCAAAACTCATTCGTATAGGGATCTCCCGCATTTCTTTTCCAATCGGGTTCACAACAAAGAATCGAAAGGAAAATCCCTAAGAAAAGAAAGCAATGAGTAGAAAGGATTCGGTAGTTTCGCACTAAAGGCTTTCTCCAACGAACCAATCATTTCAGAGAAAGGTTTGAATACAACGAGTTTTAATAAAGGAGAAGGTCGCTGGTTTGTTTGTGGAGGTGATACAACGGTATACTATCCCCGCCCTGATCGAACTGGGTGGGGTTATCCACCCGCCACCCAATAACGCCTGTTTACCACAGTATCAAAGAAAAATAAAATCAATTCTTGGAATCACTTTTTTTTATTTTTAAAAGTTCATCTTTATGCAAAAAAGCCCGGCAATCACTCCGGGCTTTTTAGCTGTACGGCGATCATTCAATCACTAAAGATATCGAACGATTTCGAGAATCCTTTAGGGATTTCCTGAAAATTATATAAAAACAGTGGAGTTTCTATACAACGAAATCAAAAACAAACACCAATTTAAGAATTCAATGAAACTGGGGAATGTCAAAACAACTAACGAATATTATTTCATTAAATCACTTTATCTAGATTAAATATTCAAAAAGATTTTCATCTTGGTTGACCAAAGTGTAATTGAGATGGAAGGCATCCATCCTTTCCAACAAAGTTCGGAAATCATCCCTAGATTTTAATTCTATCCCAATCAATGCCGGGCCTGATTCTTTATTATTTTTTTGAATGAATTCAAACCGGACGATATCATCGGTTGGTCCAAGAATCTCGTTTACAAATTGTTTAAGGGCTCCGGGTCTTTGAGCAAACCTTACGATAAAATAATGTTTTAGGCCTTCATACAAAAGGGAACGTTCCTTAACTTCCTGCATCCGATCAATGTCGTTGTTTCCTCCACTCAGGATACAAACGACCTTTTTACCGCGAATTTGATCTACATATTGCTCAAGAGCCGAAATACTAAGAGCTCCAGCAGGTTCTGCTACGATTGCATCTTCATTGTATAGTTTTAGAAGAGTAGAACTTACCTTTCCTTCTGGAACAAGCAACATATCAGCCAACACTTCTTTACAAATTGGGAAAGTGAGATCTCCTACCTTTTTAACAGAGGCTCCATCCACAAACTTTTGAATTTTTTCCAAAGTCACAGGTTTCCCTTGTTTGAGGGCTTCCGACATAGATGGAGCACCCAAGGGTTCCACACCAATAATCTTAGTATTTGGAGAATGGCTTTTAAAATAACTTCCAACTCCGGCACAGAGCCCCCCGCCTCCAACTGGAACAAACACATAATCAATATTAGATTCTTCTTCTAAAATTTCTTTGGCAACAGTACCTTGACCTTCCATAATTTTAACATGGTCAAAAGGAGGAATGAATACCTTCTTATTAGCACGAGCAAATTCAAGAGCAACCAATTGACATTCGTCAAAGGTATCGCCCACAAGGACAATTTCGATCCAGTCCCCACCAAACATCTTTACCTGATTGATTTTCTGTTTAGGAGTGACACCTGGCATATAAATCACTCCATGGAGATTCAACAGTTTACAAGAAAAAGCGACCCCTTGTGCATGATTGCCTGCACTCGCACAAACCACACCTTGTTTCCTTTCTTCTGAATTCAAACTTTGAATTAAGTTGTAGGCTCCTCGAATTTTATAAGAACGAACTACTTGTAAGTCCTCTCTTTTGATATAAATATGAGCACCAAAACTTTCTGATAGTTTTGTATGAAATTGAAGAGGAGTTTTCAAAACAATCGATTGGATCACATTGTAGGCGGAATCAATATCTAAATTCATTTATTATACTCACAATTTCTAATAAAACGTAAGTTCCAATTTTGGAGAATGAATTTATCTTTTGATTTAAAAAAAATGAAAACGGAAGTGTTCCTGAAAATAAAACAAAAATAAGTCACCTTATTTGTAGAGGAATCAGCGAAAAACCGAATCTATTTCAAAAATGAATGAAGGTGAAAAAGAAATATCTGAGAGTAAGTTGAGATGAAAAAAGAAAATCGAGAAACCAAAGGCGGGCCCCAACCACCCTGCCCAGGCCGTTGGTTTCTCTTATCCTATTACTGGAGCAATCTCATCACTGACTGAGACTTCATGTTTGCTTGCGCAAGCATTGATGTTGCAGCCTGAGTTAAGATTTGGTATCTCGTGAAGCTGGTCATTTGTTCAGCCATGTCAGTATCACGGATACGAGACTCAGAAGCTTGTGTGTTTTCATAAGCATTCATAAGTCCTTTCGCAGCATGCTCCATACGGTTGTAATAAGCACCAAGGTCAGCTCTTTGTTTAGAGATCACTCTTAGGGCATCATCACAAAGTCCGATTACGGAGTTTGCTTTACCTGCAGTCGAAAGAGAGATGAAAGTAAGAACCGTAGGGTTTCTTAATCCCAATGCCGCAGTGTTCATTGTTTCAATGTACACGCGCTCTCTTTGGTGCATGTTAGCTCCAATATGGAACCACATACTAGCAGTTGGGTTGAGACGAGCAAAAGCTCCTGTAAGCAGTTTCATTTTGTTGAATTCTGCTTGAGAAGCAATACGATCGATCTCGTCCACTAGCTGTGAAACCTCGACTTGGATCTGTTGTCTATCTTCTTCCGAGTAGATACCGTTCGCAGCTTGCACCGCGAGTACACGAACACGTTGAACGATTTCGTGTGTTTCTTGAAGATATCCTTCCGCCGTTTGAATGAGGGACATACCATCTTCAGTATTCTGTTCTGCACGTCGAAGACCAGCAATCTGAGTTCTCATTTTCTCAGACACTGCAAGTCCAGATGCGTCATCTCCGGCTTTGTTAATACGCATACCAGAAGACAACTTTTCGATATCTTTGCTCAGGTTCGCGTCGTTAGACTTCAAAGTTCTGTGTGCAAAGATCGCACTTACGTTGTGGTTGATAATCATCCGGGTTCCTCCTTGAATCCGTTCCTTCGCCACTTCAGGTTTTCACCAGAAGCCCGAAAAATTGATGAATTTTCGAAGAGGCCATCCTTGGCCCTTTCAAGATAAGGATCGGTCATTCCGGTAGGGAGGATAATAGGGAAAAAGAAATAAAATTTGAATAAAAATAGAACTTCCCCTTTTCTAAAATATGTCCTAGGAATTCTATGGAATTGGATTTCAGAAAAAGGCAGGCTTTTGACGTGTTAGAGACCATTTATTTAGCGAACCCCCGAGGATTTTGTGCCGGAGTGAAATATGCCATCTCCTATGTGGAAACGGCTTTTCAGGAAAATCCTGAGACCCCTCTTTACGTTCGCAAAGAAATTGTCCATAACCAAAGAGTTGTAGAAGAGATGAAGAAAAAAGGAATCCGCTTCATTAGTGAACTCTCAGAAGTCCCCGATGGAGCTACCGTTGTATTCTCCGCTCACGGAGTTTCCCCCGAAGTGGTAAAGGAAGCCACAGAAAGGAAAATGAAAATTGGGGATGCCACCTGCCCCCTAGTGACAAGGGTACATAAAAAAGCCCGAAATATCAAAGACTCACACCAAATCATATACATTGCCCACAGGGGTCATGACGAAGCCATCGGGACCATGGGAGAGGCGGAGATGTTTTTAGTGGAATCTCCGGAAGATGTAGAAAACCTAAAAGGTAAAATTACAAAAGACAAACCTCTTACTTATCTTATGCAAACCACACTTTCTGTAGCGGATACAAAGAGTATCGTAAAAAAAATCGAAGAAGTTTTCCCTTATGTAGAACACCCACAAAAAGATGATATTTGTTATGCGACGACAGAAAGACAGGAAGCAGTTCAATCTATGTTGGAATCAGTAGATGCTATGCTTGTGATTGGAGCTGAAAACTCATCCAACTCTGTAAGACTTTGCCAATTGGCCAAAAAAACAAGACCTGACAGCTTTCAAATTTCACGGAAGGAAGACGTGAATCCCGATCACATTAAAAATTCCAAAATTAAAATACTTGGAATTACGGCTGGTGCCTCTAGCCCCCAAGTCCTTGTAGACGAAATTGTCGGGGAAATTTTGAAACACTTTCCCGATGCCAAAGTATCCCTCTTTCCTGCAAGCAGAGAAGATACTATGAGTTTCAGACTGCCCAAAGAACTTCTCAAACAATACTAGTATGGATTTGGATCCTTGGTCACTTCTCAAAGCCTCACTCGAAGGAGACGACTCAGGAACCAGTATCCTATCCATTGATAAGATCACAAAAAAATTTGAATTCATTCTAAAGAATCAACTCTTTGAATCCTTAGAATCTGGATTTGATTTAGATGGTTTCCTTACGAATAAAATAGACAATACTAATTTTTCAAGGGAACTCATTTACAAAAAAGATGGAATTATATTAGAATCTTCTTTTGGTAAATTCAATCTCCCTGGGCAAAACGAAAACAAGGAATACACAAAGTTTTCCATCAAAGATATCACCACCAAACAACGACAAGAAGAGGAAATTGCTTGGCGGTTACGATTTGAATTAGGGGTTGCCTCATCCATTCAAATTCTCATCCAACAGCCATCCATTCGAGATGGATTACCACATGCCCTTTATCAACTGTTATATTTCACGGAAATGGACTCCATTTTTTTTCTTAAATACGAACCCGTTGAAAATATAGACAAGTTCCATGTTTGGGTCAACGAAAGGAAAACTACAAAATACCCTCCGTTACCAAAAGAACTCCACAACGCTGATTGGTATGATTTAGGACTTGGTCGTTGGGTTCACAAATTAAAAAAAGAAAAAAGTATTTACCTCGCTCGAGACAAAGCTCTAACAAGAGAGAAATGGTTCTTTGACCAAACAAAAGCAGAAACCCTCCTTCTCATTCCAGTACGTTTTGAAAAACGGTTTTTAGGTGTCATGGGATTTCTAAAATACAAACAAAACTCCCCTATCCATCCTGAAAATCTTATGATTTACCAATCAGTAAGTCGGTGGATGGGCCTTTTTGTACAAAGAGATATGGATATTACAGAACTAAATCGTTATAAATCTACTTTAGAGTCTTTGGTCTTAGAAAGAACCTTGGATCTCACAAAAACCAAAGAGGAACTAGAAAGAGCCTACAAAGTCAAAACTGAATTTTTAGCACATATGAGCCACGAACTTCGCACTCCCTTAAATTCGATTATTGGATTTTCGAAACTCATCGACTTACCAGCCACAGACGAAACAGGGAAAGAATATTTAAATTATATTTATACGGGTGGAACCAGACTTCTAAATATGATCAACGAAATCCTAAATTTGATGAAAATCGAATCTGGACAAATTAAGATCCAAATAACAACGTTTAAACCAGAAGATATATGTCGCCAAACTTTAGAATTAATCCAACCACAAGCGAATGCAAAGGGGATGGACATTCGTTTTCGTCCCCCCATCCAATCGAAGCCCCTAACATCGGATTCAGGAAAGATCCAACAAATCCTGCTCAATTTACTTTCTAACGCGATCAAATACGCAAATCAACCCTATATCGAAGTAGATTGTGAATGGATTCATGACTTATTGACTATTTCTGTACGTGATTTCGGCCCAGGGATCTCCGAAGAAGATCAAAATCGTATTTTTCATACCTTCACTCGGTTAAACGATGACGGAAAAATAGAAGGAACAGGGCTTGGACTTTCTATTTCACAGGGACTTGCCATCCGACTTGGTGGCAGTTTGGAACTTGTTTCCCAAGTGGGCCAAGGATCTAATTTTAAACTCAAGTTACCTGAAATTATAAAATAAAGGAATTGAACCCTGTAGAATTCTCCCTTAGGATTTCCGATAATCTATATGGTGGAATCGAACGTAAATTCAAACAAACCCACTCCGACTCGGACGAAGGAACACCTAAGGCGCCCTAAGGAACCTATCCTAATCATTGAGGACAAAAAGGAAAACCAAGTCCTTTTAGATGCCATTTGCAAACGAATCGGAATGGAGACAGATATCGCCGAGGATGGAAAAATCGCCTTGGAGATGGCTGCAAAACGTCCATATAGCCTTTATTTGGTGGATTTGATGATGCCAGTTCTCGATGGAAAATCATTCATCCAAGAAAGAAAAAAACTAGAACCGTCCGCTGTATTTATTGTACAAACCGCCATCGACCAGACGGAAGAAATCATCGAGGTAATGAAACTCGGTGTCTATGATTATCTTTTAAAACCCCTTCACGTAGAAATTGTATCAGATCGTTTGGAAAAAGCATTAGAATACGTCTATTTAAAAAGAATGGAATTTCTTCTCATTGATGAGGAATCAAAAGAACTCAAAAGCCAATTAGAATGGTTGAATTATAAAGAATCACATCGAAAAACAAATGAAATCAATTCCGAGTTACATTCCATTTTAAATCTAAAAACAACTTTGATGCAAGGGTCGGGACTTGGTGCTATGTCTACGATCATTGATTCCATCCAACAAATAAAAGTGGATAAGGGAAACGACTATTCGATCAACAAAGAGTTTTGGGATTTATTGTATGAAAATCATGAACATAACATGGCGATGATGTCTGGCCTAGACCTTGCCGTTGATATCATTCAAAACCCTACAAACTTAGTAAGATCAAAAAGTGAACACCTACTCGAACTATTACCTTCCCTTGTAGAAACGTTCAAAGATGAAATTGCAGAACGCGAACTAAAAGTAAATCTACCGGTAGTTAAACAATCTGTATACCTCGATCTTGATATTGAAGCGATGAAAGTGGCAATTCACGAAGTTTTCACCAATGGGCTCAAATACTCCAAAAAGAAATCTCACTTTGATGTTTTTGTCACTTTTGTTGACGGTTATTTCTGTTTATCAGCCAAAAACAATATCATCGAAGATGAATATGCAAAACAATTAACCCAAGTTGAAAAAAAACTAGTGGAACCTTTCTATCGAATCCATCCACCTGTGGAAAGTTTTTATTCAAAAGAAAAATTTAGTTTAGGTCTTGGTTTAACTATGGTTGATTTTATTCTTCACAGGCATAATGGAATGTTTTTCATTCGAAATGCCATTGATCACACTACGGAAGTTAAAGCAGACTGTATCATCGCCGAAATATTTTTACCAATCAAAAACGAAAAGGAAACAAACCATGAATAGAAAAATTCTGATTATTGATGATTCTGCAGTATTTCGAAAGATTATCTCAGTACACCTAAAAAACGCTAACTTTGATTTGATTGAAGCTGGTGATGGATTAGAAGGTTTAAAACAATTAGAAACGAACGAAGTGGATTTGATTGTTTCTGATATGAATATGCCAAATATGGATGGAATTAGTTTTATCAAAAAGGTTAAAGAAAATCCTAAATATAAGTTCACACCAATCATCATGTTGACCACAGAATCCCAACCTGAAAAGAAACAACAGGGAATGGATGCTGGTGCAAAAGCTTGGCTCACAAAACCCTTCTCTCCCGAAGAGTTGTTAGACACGATTTCCAAACTACTACCTTAACTATGGAACCAGTCCAGACCCTTCGAGAATCCAATTCAGGTTTCGAAATCGTTTGGCAAGGGTATTTAACTGTACCCTTCGTTCAGGAATGGAGGAAACTTTCTGAAATTTGGACGGACACCCAAGGTAAAATCATTCAATTGGACCTAAGTGCAATTCAAAGAATTGATTCGGCGGGTATCCAACTTCTAATGTATTTAAAAGTCTTAAGTGAAAAAAAACATCAGTCCCTTCAACTCAAAAACCATTCGCTCGCTGTGCTTAAGGTTTTAGATATATTGGGACTTGTTAGTTTTTTTGGAGACCGAGTTAAAGTAAAAAAAGAACATTCTGGTGAAGTAGAATTTAGATATGGAACGAGGAAAGTCGGATAATGGATTTAACAGAGGTTATAGATGCCTATCTAGTTGAATCCGAAGAATTTCTTCGAGATATGGAAGCAATCCTTCTTCGTACTGAAGTTTCTAGTCCTTCCGATGATGATTTAAATGCAATTTTCCGAGCAGTTCATACCATCAAAGGTACGGCAGGAATGTTTGGATTCGAGTCTACTGTAAAGTTCACCCATGTTGTAGAAAATCTTTTAGACCAGTTACGTTCTCACGAAATCCCCTTCCAATCTGAACTGACAGAAATTTTACTCAATGCCAAAGACCATCTCTCTTATTTAGTTTCCGAGGAAACCAAAGGTAAAATCCCTGATTCAAAAATCGCAAACGGAAATTCCATTTTGGAAATGATGAAACCCTTTCAAAAGGGGGATATCAGTGTATTTGCAAAAAAAGATTCTAATCAAATTCGAAACGAAGATGAAAAAGAAAGTGGAATGACAAAGAAAGAGGATTTTTCTAAAAGTCCGATTTCGGAACCAAATTCTAGTTATAGAATTCCAGGATATTTAATTTCCTTTCGACCCAACCGAAATGTCTTTTCCCAAGGTTTGGACCCTATTTCATTCATTGGATATTTAAAAAAGATAGGATCCATTCATTCTTTAAAAACTATTTCTGAAATTGTTACTCACTGGGAAGAGTTTGACCCTGAATCTTGTTATTTGGGATTCGAAATCCATTTGGTTTCTGATTCTGATTTAGAAACAGTTCGAAAAGTTTTCAATTTTATTGAAAATGATTCTTTTTTACATGTTCTACCGCAGGGATCAACCATCGAAGACCTTGCCGACCTTTCGGGACAACTCCCAGAAGAAGAAATATTACTTGGCAATATTTGGAAAGAGATCGGAATCCTAACAGACATTAGCCTAATCCATTACTTTGAAGAATTAAAATCGCGGAAAACAGGCTTTTCCTCTTCAGTCAACTTTGGCACAAAACTGTCTTCTTTAGAAGTTCAGGCACAAGAAGTAGCAGAAACAAAACTTTCAGCAAATCCAATCAAAGATCAAAATAAATCGGCAACGATTAAGGTCGATTCCAAACGAATCGACAACCTAATCAACCGAGTGGGTGAACTTGTTGTTTCCTGTGCCAATATGAACCAACTCATTGGATTTACAGAAGATTCAAACCTACAAGAGTCTTCCATTCTTGCTATGAGACTCCTTAATGAAGTTCGTGAAATTTCTCTCAAACTGCGAATGGTTCCCATTGGAGATAGTTTTCAAAAGTATACAAGAACGGTCAGGGACCTAGGAAAAGAACTTGGAAAGGATATCAAACTCATCACTGAAGGTAATGAAACCGAACTAGACCGTAACATAGTAGAGAAGTTAGGTGATCCTCTAACCCATTTAGTGAGAAACGCTTGTGATCATGGATTGGAAACCCCGGAAGAACGAGAAAAAAAAGGGAAACCGAAACAAGGCACAATCAAACTGAATGCCTATCATGAAGCAGGAAGTGTAGTTATTGAAATTACGGATGATGGCAATGGTATTCAAAAGGAAAAGGTATGGCAAAAGGCCATCGATAAAGGTCTCGTTTCTGGTTCCATACCTGATTCGGAAGAAGAAATATTTAAACTTCTATTCCATCCAGGTCTGTCCACTGCCTCTCAAATTACAAATGTTTCTGGTCGAGGTGTGGGCCTTGATGTTGTACTTCAAAACATAGAGTCACTACGTGGTGCCATCACAGTCAAATCCACGCCCAATCAAGGAAGTCGTTTCATCCTTAGGTTGCCATTAACTTTAGCCATTATCGACGGATTTTTGGTAGCGGTTGGACAAAACCAATTCATCATTCCGATGGATATGGTTTTGGAATGTTTACACTTTACAGATGACAACAAAACTGATTCCAATCAATTTTTTGCCCTTAGAGGGAATTTGATTCCCTTTCTCCGATTAAGAGACTATTATCCAACAGACTCCGTCGGGAATACATTACGCGAGAACATTGTCATTGTTAGAAATGGAGAAAAAAAAGCAGGGATCGTTGTAGAACGACTGCTCGGAGAATACCAAACGGTAATCAAACCAATGGGTTCCGTATTTCGACATGTAAAAGGTGTGAGTGGATCAAGTATTTTAGGAGATGGAAATGTCGCTCTTATCATAGACATTCCTTCTCTTTTTGAAAGAACCATAGCGATTGAAAACGAAAGATTATATAAATGAGGATGATATGAAAAATAATAAGATAAACACAACACTAATAGTTTTTTTCCTTACGGGTTTACTGTTTGTGATTTGGACTTCCTTTTATTCTTGGGGAACATTAACAGACTCTTTTCCCTCAGAAGAAACCAAAAAAAATCAAATTCAAAAACAGGAAACACTAGAAACGGTTTGGAACTTAAGCCAATCCATTCAGTCTGATCTTTTTACTATCTTACAATCCCAAGAACTGGATAAAACTTTAGTTGCTAAAATAAAATACGATTTAGAAAAACTAAACTCCTCCTTCGAACGGACTTCCGCCCTTCCCTCCTCTAAAGAGGAATCTTCCATTTTAAAGGTTCTCACTACAGAAAAAGACAACTATGTCAAAAACATTCAGGTGTATTTGAACGAACCAGAAGATCTTTCCAAAAAAGACCTCATTAAATCGTCATTACCACAGTTATGGAAATCTTATTCTAATTCCATTTCTCATTGGAATGTACAACTCGCAAAGGATAACCTTTCGGAAAATACAAACGAATCAAACTCTCCAAAAGAAAAATTTTTACCAATCGTTATTTCCGGTGGAATCTTTGTTTTTATCACAGCGGTTTTATTATTACTTTTACGAAAACAAATGGGAAAACCTTTAAAGGATGCCATTCAAATCAAAACTGCACTTGATAGTGTATCAACGAATGTGATGATTTCCGATTTAGATTTGAACGTTGTGTATATGAATAAAGCCATTCATACTATGTTTGCCAAATCGGAAGCAGACATCAAAACTCAAATTCGTAATTTTTCACTAAAAGATTTAATGGGAAGTAATATTGATGGTTATCATAAAGATCCAAGCCACCAAAGAAAACTACTAGGTACTTTTACTTCCGAACACAAAACCAGTATTAAAATTGGTAACCGAGAGTTCAGTTTGATTGCCAATCCTATCATCACTCCAAGTGGAGAAAGATTAGGCAGTGTTGTGGAGTGGGCCGATGTCACGGAATCCAACGCAAATTCAAGAGCCATTGACAGGTCACAAGCAACTGTCGAATTCAATATGGATGGAACAGTTACTCATGCGAATGAGAATTTCTTAAATTTAATGGGCTATAACCTGACTGAAGTTAAAGGGCAACACCATCGAATTTTTGTCGAATCCCAAGAAGCAAATTCGGAAGGATATCGGCAATTTTGGGCATCTCTCGGCCGAGGAGAATTTCAAACGGCTGAATACAAACGAATTGGTAAAAATGGAAAAGAAGTTTGGCTCCAAGCAACTTACACACCGATCCTAGATGCCAACGGTAAACCTTATAAAGTGATTAAATTTGCCACAGACATCACTGAAAACAAAAAACAAGTGAGAGAATTTATCGGCCAAATTGAAGCCATCAATAAAGCACAGGCAACCATCGAATTCAATATGGATGGAACGATCATTACTGCCAATGATATCTTTCAAAAAACAATGGGATATAGCTTACAAGAAATTGCAGGGAAACACCATCGAATGTTTGTGGAACCTTCCATGGTCAATTCGGAAGACTACCGTCAGTTTTGGGCAACACTCAACAGAGGGGAGTATCAAACGGCAGAATATAGAAGGATCGGCAAGGGAGGAAAAGGAGTTTGGCTCCAAGCAACCTATAACCCTATCCTTGATCTCAATGGAAAACCTTATAAAGTAATCAAATTTGCAACAGACATCACTGACCAAAAAAACATCGCAATCGAAACAGCTCGCATTGTAGACGACCTGGTGATTGGTCTGGCAGCATTAGAAAATGGAGACCTAACTCAACTCATCACTAATGATTACGATGGAGGATTTGCAAAACTAAGGGACTCCTTTAACAATACTTCAAAAAAACTGGTGGATATCATAAACGATGTAAGAACCAATACCGATGCATTGGTGAATGCTGCCGACGAAGTTGCATCAACCGCAAGTACCCTTTCACAAGGAGCAAGTGAACAAGCAGCATCTGTAGAAGAAACTTCTGCATCCTTAGAAGAAATGGGTGCCTCCATCGATCAAAATGCAGAAAATGCAAAACAAACAGATACCATTGCCACCAAATCGGCAAAAGATGCAAAACAAGGTGGGGAAGCGGTAAGGAATACGGTATCCGCAATGAAAGAAATTGCAGATAAAATTTCTATTATTGAAGATATTGCTTATCAAACCAACTTACTTGCATTAAATGCAGCGATTGAGGCGGCAAGAGCCGGAGAACATGGAAAAGGATTTGCTGTTGTCGCTTCTGAAGTTAGAAAACTAGCAGAACGTTCACAAAAATCGGCAAATGAAATTGGAAGCCTAGCTGGAACTTCTGTGCAAATTGCAGAATCAGCAGGAAAACTCATTGAGGAAATAGTTCCAGCCATCAATAAAACTGCAGATCTTGTTCAAGAAATCACTGCGGCAAGTCAAGAGCAGTCCTCGGGTGTGAACGAGGTCAATAAAGCCATGGGACAACTCGACCAAGTCTCTCAACAATCAGCATCTGCTTCAGAAGAATTAGCAGCAATTGCCGAAGAACTCCAGGCTCAAGCAGAGAAACTACTCTCCTCCATTAGTTTCTTTAAATTGGGAAAACAAAGTGCCTTCCAAGCGAGTTTAGAAACAAGACAATCAAAACCTGTTGCAAAATCATCGGGGAGACAACCAATACCAGGTAATAGGAAGGCAAACCCGTCGGATGAAACAGATAAGTTTCAAAAGTATTAAATAGGATATCCATATGCAGGAACTCCAATACTTAACCTTTCTCATTTCAGAAGAACTTTTTGGTTTGGGAATTTTGTACATCAAAGAGATCATCGAATTTGAATCGGTGACTCACGTGCCCATGATGCCAGATTACATTCCTGGCGTGATTAACCTCAGGGGAAACGTGGTGCCAGTCATCGATCTCAATACAAGATTCTACAAAAAGAAAACAGGAACCACTCGTAAAACCTGCATCATCATCACCGAAATCAAACTTGAAACAGAAACCATTGATGTCGGACTCCTTGTAGATGCTGTAAACGAAGTGGTAGACATTACACCTGAATCCATCGAAGAACCTCCAAGTTTCGGCTCTAAAATCCGATTGGATTTTATCCAAGGGCTCGGAAAATTAGATAACAAATTTGTGATTATTTTAAAGGTGAATCAAATTTTGGAGCTATCTGAGTTACAAGCCATCCAAGAAACTTCGTCCAATGTTACTTAAATGGACTCACCCAAAGAAGTTACAGACCGGTTTTTGAACCCCGGGGAAATATTTTTCGGCGGGGCCGAATTTAGAGTTCGTACTTTACTTGGATCCTGTGTTTCCATTGTTTTGTGGCACCCCACTCGCCATATCGGGGGGATGTGCCACTACCTCTTACCCACTCCTGCTGACATTCACTCTGAAAAAACGCATAAATATGGCCAAGATGCTGTTACGTTTTTTTTAACAGAAATTAAAAAACAAAAATCAAAACCAAATGAGTTTTATGCTAAAATTTTCGGAGGATCCAATATGTTCCTCCACGAAGAAAGAGAAATTCTAAAAGATAGTTCTACTTCACATGTTGGATCACGGAATATTGAGTTTGCTAAAAAAATTCTAAAAGAAAATGAATTTAAAATTATATCCGAAGACATTGGTGGAACTTTATCTAGAAAGATCTATTTTACAGTTTGGGATGGCGAAGTTTGGGTAGAGAAAAAATAATTTTATGAAAAAAATCAAAGTATTTGTAATTGATGATTCGGCCGTCGTAAGACAGGTATTAGCTGAAATTTTCAAAGAAGATTCTAGTTTTGAGTTTTTAGGAAGTGCTTCCGACCCTATTTTTGCATTAGACAAAATGAATAACGATTGGCCTGACGTCATTGTTTTGGATATCGAAATGCCAAGAATGGACGGATTGTCTTTTTTAAAAAAAATCATGTCGGAAAGACCTACACCTGTTGTTATCTGTTCCACATTAACTACAGAAGGATCAGATACAGCAATGTTTGCCATGAGCCTAGGTGCCATTGATATCATTACCAAACCAAAAATTGGATTAAAAGATTTTTTACATGAATCGACAATTGAGCTCACAGATGCAGTGATTGCCGCTGCTTCTGTTTCTTTAAAAACATTACCCTCCTTATCTGACAAAAAACAATTTTCTATCAAAACAGAAAAAAAACAAGATATCTCTCAACTACAAGCAACGGAGAAGATTGTTGCGATTGGAACATCCACCGGTGGAACCATTGCTTTGGAAGAAGTGCTGACAAAATTGCCAAAAGACAAAACACCTGGAATTGTTATTGTCCAACATATGCCAGAAAAATTTACGGAAACCTTTGCCAATCGATTGGATTCCATTTGTGATATTAGTGTGAGAGAGGCAAAAGATGGAGACCGCATTGTTCGTGGCCTTGCCCTTATCGCACCAGGAAACCGCCATATGACCGTTCGTCGATCCGGGGCACAGTATTTTGTGGAAGTGATGGATGGTCCTCTTGTAAACCGCCACAAACCGTCTGTAGATGTACTCTTTCGTTCCGTAGCAAGACAAGCCGGTAAAAATGCCAAAGGAATCATTATGACAGGGATGGGAGATGATGGTGCATCCGGATTACATGAAATGAAAGAAGCGGGGGCAGAAACCATTGCTCAAAACGAGGAAACTTCTGTTGTGTTTGGGATGCCGAAGGAAGCTATTAAGAGAGGAGGAGTTGATCACATCCTACCTCTCTCTGAAATTTACAAAACAATTGTGGGTTACGGTTGATTAACCTAAACCCAACTCTTTTGTTACCTTTACTTTTCTAGATCGAATTTCTTCAGGAGATTCTTCCTTTAGAATTTCGTCTGGTTTGATTTTGAAGATAGGTTGTGCTTTCGAAACAATCTTTCCATCAGAATCCACCATTAAATTTTTCACAATGGTTCCACTCACTGGAGCTAGAATTTTGTTAAACATCTTCATAACTTCAATGATAAAGAGTGGTTGTCCTGCTTGGAAATGATCCCCTTCGTTGATGAGAGTTGGTAAATTCGGAGCTTCCTTGGAATAGAACATTCCACCCATTGGTGCCACAATTTCGTCCCCAGACATTTTTGGCGGAGGGTTGAGTGTTTTGATAAAAGCATCTCTTGTATCTTTGCTTTTAAATTCATCAGGAACCACACCATCCAAATCTGCATTCACATCCAAACCAAAGAAGTTTGATTTGATACCGATTTTAGGAAGCAAAAGTAACGTTTCGAGACCGGCTTGAAAGCCATTATGACTTGCAACAGATGCATTCCAAAGATCCTCAGAAAGTGCCTTCGATGGATTTTTACCTTTCGCGAGAGCCTCAGATAATTCTTTCCAAGAACTAAGACCCGTTCGATTCGATAATTCGGAATAAAATGCTTTGGCTTCCAAAAGTAAATTGGCATCGTGATCCCAAATTTTTTCGGAACTTGCTTTTTCTTCCGTTGTATCTAGATTCAAATAGTAATATAAAGAATCTAAAAATTGGATTGGGTTCTCACTGAAAGCCAAATTGTTTCCCGTGCGAGTCCAAAGTTTCCCATCGAAGTATCCGAGAAATCCACCGAGTAAATGTGGGTTCGCGAGAAGACGTTCCATAGGTCGAATGACAAGAGTCATTTTTTTGTTTAGGACTTTTTTGAGATCTGCGTCTGCCGCTTTTGTTTTTTCAGACCAAAGATATTCTAAATCCAAATCATTGATGATGGATTGTAAAGCTCCGATACCTGCCAAATACGAAATCATAAATGCCGTAGATGGTTTGAACATAGCATCCTTACCCAAAATCCACTGGATGAGTCCGTAATGAACAAGTAAGTTTGTTTCTAGGTTTTGACCTCTAAGCTCAGTTTTGCGAAGGATATTTCCTAAAATTTCTAAGTTCTCTGTTCGGCTAGTTCCATAAGAAACGATGAGAGCCACGTTGGAATCGTAGGCACCCGCTAGGTTGTAGTGAACAAAAGCTCCCGTGTCTGGGTTACGAGTACAAATCCCTTGGTCATCTCGAATCTCTTCAGGAAGGGCATTCGACCAGTTTTGGATGATCCCACCTGCGTGAGGTTGGAGAGCACGGTTAGTCGCATTGATTCGAACTTCCGCGCCGGATACATTGCGAACAATACGTTCTGGTTTTGGAACTCTTGGTCCATGAATAGAAAGAACCGCCATCGCTTCCACAAGGGAATCAATGTAGAAAATATCATTCGGATCATTGGGATTGGTAAACTTCATTTTGTATACCATCTCAGTAACCCGATGTTCTACCTGAATCCGCGTGTTTACTTCCATAAAGAAGAAACTATTTCCTTCTACAATACATTCAAAAGTTGAAACAGAATTCAAACGAATGGCTTTACCAAACACCTCTGCTTGGTTTTCCATATCTTTTAAAGTTTGTACATCTTTATCCAAGATAGCTGCTTTTTTAGAATTTGTGGAACGAACGGAATCTGCTTCTTTTTGGAGTAATTCCACAGTCTGCGAAATTTCCAAAAGTTTTTGTTCGTGCATTTGCAAAGAACAATCACGACCACCAAGAGACAAAGACCACTCCCCGTTACCGATGAGTTGGATTTCGTTGTGGCGGGTGTTTTCGATGTTAAGTTCAATTAGAAAGTTTCTATTAGAACCAACAGCAGTGACTTTGGATTCTGCAAGGATTTCCATAACGGCTGCATCAATTTCTGATTTTTCACCGATGACACGTTGCCCTTTTCCACCACCACCACCGATGTATTTGAATCGGATTCGTTTTCCAGGGTATTGTTTCCAAATGTCTTCACAAAGAATCGCAGACTCTTTTTGTAAGTCTGGGATCGAAGTGATGTCTATGGTTTTTTCATAAGAAAGTTGGAGTAAATCTTCTGCATTGTCTTCAAGTGATCTTGAATCATTAAAAGAAAAATTTAAGTTATTTTCTTTAGCAACTTTAAGGAGCCCGTCTTTTGAATTGCCCGTTTTACGAAGTAAAGCAAGAGCTGTGATATTATCAACCCCAGGAGTTACAGATACTTTTAGACTTCTTGCAAGTTTTTTTGCTTCGTCTTTGGCACCAGCACCTTTCGCCACATGGGAACTTGGTCCCATAAAAGTGATTCCAGCTTTTTCAATGGCTTCAATGAATTCGGCATCTTCTGCCATAAATCCGTAACCAGCAAAGATATGAGTGTACCCATTTTCTTTGGTGATCCCAATGATTTGGCGGATCCTTTGTTCTTTCTCTTCTTTACCAGCGCCCATATAATCAGGAACGCGGTGGATGTTTTCGGGGAATCGAAAGTTACGAAGTTCAGGAGCGAGAGCCTTCGGATAAACGATGGAATCTTTTTCAGAAAGTAGAATTCCATATTCCTTCACACCAATGGCATCAAAAACATCCATAGTCTCCTTACGAACAGGACCACGACATACGATGAGACATTTGATCGATTCCACACTGAAAGACCGAATCCATGCAGATTCGGATTCTTGGAATTGAATGCGTTTTAAATTCTTATCTAACATGGAAATTACTCAAACTCCCTTTGAGGACCGGACATTTCCGCCGGTTTGTATTTGGACATCAGGAAACTCAAGTTTTTAGATAATACATTTCTTGTGTAGCCTGGCAAAATGATGGAAGAAACAGAACCAAGAGAAAGTGCTTCTTTTGGATTCATGAGTTCCTTTTCGTATCGTTGTCCGATTTCGAAAAGTTTGCCATCACGAACGGCGCTTGCTTCTTTTTCACTCATTCCTTTTTTCACATTGGCCAAAAATTCTTTTTGGATGGTTGTGATTTCGTCTTTGTAAACATACTCTTTTCCTGCAGGACCCATTACTGCAATTCTTGCAGTAGGGAGAGCAAACACCATCGAAGCTCCCGTAAAATAAGAGTTAAATGTTGCATAAGCTCCACCAAAGGCGTTACGAATGATGAGAGTGAGTCTTGGAGTTCTAAGATCAATGATGGAATCTAGAAGTTTTCTACCTTCGAGAACAATACCATTATGTTCTTGGTCACGTCCTGGTAAAAATCCTGTAGTATCTTCTACAAAAACCATAGGGATATTGTATAAGTTACAGAATCTTACAAAACGAGTTCCCTTACGAGAAGCACCGATATCAATCTGACCGGAAGAAACAGCAGAGTTGTTGGCAAGAAAACCAACTACATGTCCACCAATTCGACCAAACGCTGTTACAATGTTTCTTGCTCTTTGTGGTTGTAATTCAAAGAACTCACCATGGTCACAGATTTGTTGTAAATACAAAGTAATATCAAATGGAGTGTTCATCCCTGTTGGGGAATTAAAGGTCTTACGGAAAAGAATGTCTTCTTCGTAAATGAACCTGTCCACTGGATCCGATGTAGGATAAAACGGCGCAAAACTATGATTATTGTCTGGTAAATAGGAAAGAAGGCGAATGGCAGTTCTGAGTGAGCCAAGTTCATCATTGGTAACAAGGTCTACTACACCGGACTGTCCGTGAACTTTTGGTCCACCCAAATCCTCAGCCGAGATATCTTCACCAAGAACAGACTTCACAACACCGGGACCTGTAAGTCCAAAGAAGGTTCCATCACATTGGATCATAAAAGATCCTTGGCGAGGGAGATAAGCTCCACCACCTGCGTTAAAACCAAACATGAGCATAACGGAAGGAACCACACCACTGATCTTACGAAGTGCGGTAAAGGCCTCCGAATAACCGTCGAGTCCACCCACTCCCGCCGGTACATAGGCACCTGCAGAATCGTTCATCCCAATGAGAGGGATTCCGTGAGTTCCAGCCATTTGGATGAGACGGGCCAGTTTGCTACCGTTCGTTGCATCCATGGAACCAGCACGAAGAGTGAAGTCGTGTCCGTAGACCGCAACATCGCGACCTTTGATATTTAAAATTCCTGTTACAATCGAGGCACCATCGAAATTTGGTCCCCAGTTTTGGTAAGTAATGTTAGGTTCTTCGTCGGTAAGGACTTTGATTCTCTCCCAAACCGTCATACGGCTTTTGGAGTGTTGGACGCGGATTCTATCTTCTCCGCCTCCTAGGAAAGGTTTTTCAATGAGTTCCTTTCCTAGTTTGAGAGCATCATCATAAATTCCGGTTTGAGTTTCCGGAGCCTTGGTTTCTTTAAACGGGTTGTTTAGGGAATACTGCTTGGTTTCCATAAGTTTTTTTCCAATGTTTTGTCTAGGATCACTTAGAAAAGTGATTTTTACTTCAGAGCAGAGCTCAAATCAGGATAAATTGTAAATAGCTGCTGCATTCCAATGATATCGAATACTTTCTCTACCGCAGGTTGAAGACCGCAGATAGAAATGCTTATTTTTTGCTCTTGGCAAAGGCGTAGTGTTGTGACGAGCAACCGAAGTCCTGCAGAAGAGATAAAGGGAACATCACTTAAATTGAAAATGACTGGTTTTCCTGCCGCACCGACAAGGGCCATTAAGTCCTTTTCTATTTTATGTGTATTGTGAACGTCCAAATTGCCTTGGACATGTACAACCAACTTGTCACCAATTGCTTCCGAATGGATTCCAATTTTGTCTTCGTTCATACGATCGTTTTCTCCAAATAGGTTATGTTTTGTTTCCCGTTGAAGTCATAGGACACTTTGTCCATCAGAGTCTCCATTAGATAAACGCCAAATCCGCCCTTCCGTTCCCCTTTTACATTGGCTTCTACGGAAGGTTTAGGAACTTTTTTTCTGTCAAAGGGTTTCCCCTCATCGATGAGAACAACCTTAAGGTTGTCCCCTAACAATTCCAATCTACATTCGAAACTAGGATGGTTTAGTTCCGTATCTTTGTAACTATGCATGACTATATTGGTCGCTGCTTCATCCAAAGATATAAGAATATCATCGAAAGCAAAGGGTTTTGTGATTTTGCCTTCTAAATGTTCAGAAATAAAATCGCGAAGTTTTGGAATCTCGTCTGGAACTGCAGGGAAAATCCGAGAAATTTCAAAACTAACCACTTCCGCAAATTTGAGGATCATAACAGTAAAGTCATCGTATTGTTCTTCGGACCTAGAAAACTTTCGAATGTCATCATAGACCTCTTCCACGATTTTTTGAGAGGATTCTTCTCTTCTTTCTATGATAAATTCGATAAACCGGTCGAGGCCATACTCCTCTTCATCCGGGTTTTTTTCCTCAATGGCTCCGTCTGTATAAAAAACTAGGATATCTCCAGGTTCAATTTGGATTTCACCACCCTGGTAGTTGGTATGTGGAACAACACCGAGTGGCGCCCCCTTCCCTTTGAGGAGTTCAAAACTTCCATCTTTACGAATCCAAATTTGGTCATTATGACCGGCAGATGCAAACTTTAAGGTTCGAGTCCGCCTTTGGTAGTTTACGAGAAATAAAGTCACAAACATTCCCGATTGGGAATCCTCATAAATCAATTGGTTGGCACGAAATAAAAGTTCGGAAGGTGAAAGATCCGTTGTCCGGGAAAGGGTGCGAATGATGGAACTAGACATTGCCATAAAAATGGCTGCGGGTAAACTTTTCCCAGAAACATCAGCCACTAAAAAAGAAAACTGGTCATCTCCAAAAGAATGGAAATCATAAAAGTCACCTGACACTTCTTTGGCGGCAACAGACATCACACCCAAATCAAAAAGTGGAGATTGTAATAAAGAATTCGGTAAAATATTATTTTGGATTTTTCGAGTAATTTCGATTTCTTTTTCAATGGATTTTTTGGTGATGATCTCTTGATTGAGTCGTAAGTTTTCATAAGCCTTTGCCAGCGGTGAAGAAAGGGTCTTCAACATACGAAGGTCAGTTTCATTGAAGGAATGAGCCGACTGTTTTCCACTTACGTATAATGCGGCTCTTAAATTTCCACCCCGAGGAGCAATGGGAAGGATGAGAAAGTTTTTCTTTAAAGTATAAAACTCTAATTCCAAAAAGGATTCCTCTAGTTGTGAGGACACCACAGCCATACGAGGATTTCCCGACTCCATAAGACTTAAAAAAAGCCGACTCTCTTGCATTGGGAAAAAAGACTCTCTCACAATTCCCAGTTGCCTTGCATAAACCTGAATTCTGTTTTTATTTTTTTCTTCAATGATCACCATACCTGCATCTTCACATGACAGTTCTTTGGTGAGAATACTTAAAGTTTTGGACATGAGCCCAAGTTCATCATGAGATTCAAGCACTGCTTGTCCCAAATCAAAGATAGATTCTAAAGTGCTGAGTTTTTGTTTGAGTTCTAAGTTGGTTTCATTTAAGTTTTCGAGAAGCCTCGTTTTTTGAATCGCAACAGCACAGGCACTGGAAAAAGACAAAAAAGTATCTATATCATCTTGGCTAAAATTATTTCTATCGATGGTATTGATGGCTTCGATTACGCCGATCACCTCATCACCTACAATCAGTGGACTTGCAAGAATATTCCTCGTAATGAAATTGGAAGCTTTGTCCACATCCCGGAAGACTCGGTTGTCGTTTTGAGCATCGTTGATGATCATCGGTTGTTTAGTAACAGCGACCGTTCCCGCAATTCCTTGCCCAACAGGAACCTTAATTTTTGCCACTTCTTCGCGTTTTTCACCTGTCACTGTATGAAAGATTAGGTATTCTTTTCTTTCATCTAACAATAATAAAGAACTCGCTTCCGTACGAAACACTGATTTTGCCGATTCCATCACCATAACGAGAACATGTTCCAAGTCTACACTTGTGTTGATGAGAACAGCAACACGAATGATCTCTTCTAAAAAGTATTGGAGCCTATTGTTATTGTTATGGATATTAGCGTTGTCTATGAGTAGTAAAATGGATGTAGTAAGGGAGTTAAAAAATTGTGGTTCTGCTTCAGAAAGAACAGTATCTTTAAATAGTGCATTCAAATTAGCACTAAAGTAATTGATTAGATCCAAATCTTGTTCAGAAAAATTTTGAAAATGTTTGATACCTTCTAAAACAAGAACGCCAAGTGCCAAATCGCCGATTTCATCACCCACATAACAGGCAATATAAGATTCACCAACTGGTCCGTCTGTATCCTTTAGGTGAGTTCCTTTTTTTATGAGAATACTTTTGCGAGTTTTAAAAACATGTTTGGCAACTGAACCCACACTGGATTTATCATTCACCAAACCAAAACGACTTAAGTTTCCCCGTTCGTTGCGAAAGTAGAAGGCCGCCGATTTAGCAGAAACAAGTCGTTTTGCTTGACCCAGTATAAAATGGTACAAGTCATCCAATTCAGAAGAAGAAGAAAGATAGAATCCACCTTCTTCATTTTTTCGGATGATTGGCGGAAGGGAATTGGGTTTCAATGGTTTAATCTTTGTTAAATTTTAGTGATTCTTCTCTTAGTTTACGATTTGCATCTTCCAATGATTTAATTTTATCAAAAGCTGACATGAGTTCATCTCGACTGAGATTAGAGACCATCGAACTTGCTTGAACGGTTTCTTTAGCTTCTCTGAGTTCCACTCGAGAGTAATCAATAATCTGTTCATACATACGAATGATCTCATCTGCGTTTGCTAATTCTTGTTCGTTTAGTCTAAGAACCTTTTCATAGCCTTTGATGATATCCGATTGGATTTTCAGTTTTTTAGTCAGTTCTTCTACCGTATCTTGTCCCATAAAATCTCTGGTTCCTTAGCCATTTTGGGATTCTGTTGACAAGCAAACGCGGTCACTCACCTTGGATTAGCACAAGGGGACGTAGCTCAGTTGGGAGAGCGTTTGAATGGCATTCAAAAGGTCGGGGGTTCGATTCCCCTCGTCTCCAAAATCCCTCCCGAGATTTCAGCGTTCTAACCCTCCCCTGTCAAATTCTTTTTCATTTGGATAGGAGATCACTTGATCAATCAGTGACCTTTTCCAATCTATTCCATATAAGATTATGGCTGTTAGAAAAATCCTCAAGATTGGCAATCCCTTACTACGTCAAACCAGCGAAGACGTTACTGAATCCGAAATCCAAACCAAGGATTTCAAAAAACTGATTCGAGATATGTTCGAAACCATGCGTCATGCTGATGGTGTGGGCCTTGCTGCCCCCCAAATCGGTGTCTTAAAAAAATTGGTTGTTGTTGGCCAGGACGATGAGAACGAAAGGTATCCAGGAACACCAGAAGTTCCGAACCAAATCATCCTCAATCCAGAAATAACACCACTTTCGGGGCCTGGGGATGGATTTTGGGAAGGTTGTCTTTCTGTTCCTGGTATGCGTGGTTATGTGGAAAGACCAGATAAAATCCGAATGAAATGGCGAGATGAAAATTTCGAAGAACATGAAGAAATCATTGAAGGTTACCGAGCCATTGTATTACAACACGAGTGCGATCACCTGTTCGGAGTTCTTTATGTGGATCGTCTTAAAAGTACAAAGTTATTCGGTTATAACGAAGACATTGATACTGCCGGTAAGTTGTTAGATTAAATATTTTTTCCTTAAGGAAGCCATATGGGATCATCCATAGTTCAATACTTTCTATCGAAGAGTTTATTCGTAAACCTTCTAACCTTTCTCATTCTCCTTGTGGGTGGATTCACTGCCGCAACGATGAACCGCGAAGCCTTTCCCAATATCAATTTTGATATTGTGAGTGTGACTTCTGTCTATCCAGGTGCAGCTCCTGCAGATGTAGAAAAATTGGTTACCAAACCTTTAGAAGACGCAATCAAAGAAGTGGATGGAATCAAAGAGTTTCGTTCTGCATCCCTTGAAAATAGATCAGGGATCATCATTACAATCGATCCGAATACTAAAAACACTCAAAAAGTAGTCGATGACTTAAAATCAGCCATTGATCGGATCCAAGATTTACCTGAAGAAGTGGAAGACCCCATTGTCACTGAAATCACAACAGCAAGACAACCTGTAATCGAAATCCATTTAACTTCGGCAACTAAAGATAACAAACCTCTGTTAAATGCAAAAGAACTTCGTGACCAAGCAAAAATCTTGGAAGAAAAACTAAAAGACCTTCCGACGGTAGCACGGATCACCAAACGTGGATGGCGTGAACGAGAGATGAAGGTGGATTTAGATCCGGATAAACTGAGAGCCCTCTCTTTATCTTCAACCCAAGTTATCAATGCACTACGACTACGAAACATCAATTTCCCTGGGGGAAATATCAATGAAAGAACTAGGGAAATCATTGTTCGTACTGTAGGTGAATTTGATACGGCAGAGGAAATTGCCAACGTATTTGTTCGTTCCAATGATGCCGGACGTTCTGTACGAATTCGGGATGTGGCTCATGTTACCGAAGGATTTGAAGACTCTGATTATTTAGACAAATCGAATGGGGACATTGCCATTGCATTAACAGTCATCAAACGAGAAAAAGCAGACGCAATCAGTGTCGTGGATGATTCCAAACTGGTAGTTGAAGAATTCATCAAATCTAGTGGTGGGACCGTCAAACACGCCTTTGTCAATGACCTCTCCAAATACATTCGTCGTCGCCTTGGGGTTTTAACTTCCAATGCAGTTTCAGGACTTTTTCTTGTAACAGCTTCTCTTTTTGTTTTTCTCGGATGGCGGATGGCCCTCATGACTGCCCTTGGAATTCCGATCTCCATCGCTATGACCTTTGTTGCGATGAACTATATGGGGCTAACCTTAAATTTAATTTCAATGATGGGTCTTATCATTGTGGTTGGGATTTTAGTCGATGATGCCATCATCATTTGTGAAAACGTTTACCGCCATTTGGAAATGGGGGAAGAACCGTTTGAAGCGGCAATGCGAGGAACAAGTGAAGTTTTAGCACCAGTTTCAGCGACGGTCACAACAACCATTGCTGCCTTTGGTCCAATGCTTTTTATGACAGGGATTTTTGGGAAATTCATTCATTCCATTCCTCTTGTGGTCATTCTTTCTTTATGTAGTTCTCTATTTGAAGCCTTCTTTATGTTACCTTCTCACTTATATGATGTGAGTAAAGCCACCGATATGAAGGGTGAAGTGAAAGAAGAATCCCATTGGTTTATTAAATTCAAAGAAAAAACTTACCTTCCATTCCTTAGTTTTGCCTTGAAGAACCGTTGGAAGATGGTCGGCCTACTTATGGGTCTTTTTGTTTTTTCCCTCGCCATCCAAATAAAATTTGGAAAGTTCAAACTGTTTCCGGGTGCCATCGAAACCTTCCAAGTACGGGTCACAGCGGAAACAGGTCTTAAGTTAGAAGAAACGGATCGTTTCATTCGAGCCATTGAAGATGCGGTAGGCAAACTGCCTGAAGGAGAAGTAGAAAATTATATATCACGCGTTGGTATCATCCAAAAAGATCCAAATGACCCATTCACCAAAAGGGGAAAAAATTACGCTCAGGTCATGGTTTATCTAACTCCCGATGACAATCGAGAAAGGTCTACAGAGAAGATCATCGAAGTGGTTCGTGAAAATACCAAATTTATGTTAAATGAAAAGGCCCTCCTTCTTTTGGAAGAAAAACTTGCGAAAGAAAACCAAGGCCATGAAGAAGAGTTAACTCATCCTATAACTGATACACCCAAAGAATTTCTTCCTTTAAAAGGAAAGTTGGTAAACCTCGAATTTGAAAAGTTGGCTGGGGGGCCCCCTGTGGGAAAACCGGTAGCGATAGAAATCAAAGGAGATGATTTTGCCACCTTACTCAAAATTGGTGGTGAGTTCAAAGCAGCACTTGCTAAAATCAATGGAGTGACCGATATCGGTGACGATTTTAATGAAGGGAAAGATGAAATTCGAGTTTCTGTAGATGAAACTCTTGCTTCTTTAGCGGGAGTCAGTGTCCAATCAGTATCTCTTGCCATAAACACTGCCCTACAAGGAACCGTTTCTACTAAAATCAAAAGAGCTGACGAAGAAGTTGATGTGCGAGTCCGTTTTCCAGAAGAATATAGATCTTCCCTCGCCCATTTAAATAAAGTTTATGTAAACAACCTTACAGGAAACTTAATCCCAGTTTCTAGATTAACAAGTTATGACAGAAATCCTGGAAGAGCTTCCATCAATCACTTGGATGGGAAAAGACTACTTACAGTTACTTCCAATATTGATGAAACAGTTTCTACTTCGAGACAGGTGAATTTAGAAGCAAAAAAACTAACAGAAGGAATTATAGCTAAATACCCAGGTTATTCGGTTCGGTTCTCAGGAGAAAATAAGGATACAGAAGAATCGATGGCTTCTCTTGGACGAGCTTTCCTTGTAGGCCTTCTCATCATCTATATGATTCTTGCTTCCCTATTCCGCTCTCTGGCACAACCTCTGATTGTGATGAGTGCCATTCCTTTTGCAGTCATTGGAGTGATTTTTGCATTTTTACTCCATGGCCAACCATTTTCATTTCTCGCTTTTCTTGGGATCATCGGACTTGCGGGGGTAGTCGTAAACGACTCCATTGTCCTTGTGGATTGTGCGAACCAACTCCGCCTGGAAGATCCAAGTAAATCGACTTTTGATCTTTTGGTTGAAGCAGGGAGTATCCGCCTAAGAGCTGTAATATTAACAACGGTAACAACAGTGCTTGGACTGCTTCCCACTGCCTATGGAATTGGTGGAAAAGATCCTTTTCTTGTTCCCATGGCACTTGCTTTTGGTTGGGGACTTGCCTTTGCTACTTTCATCACTCTGATTATGGTACCTGTTTTCTATCTCAACCTCTATCTATTCAAAGATTGGATGGTTGGGAAATACCAAAAAAGAAAAACAAAATTTGTCTAAAAATGGGAAACAGAAACCAAAACAACCGTATTGAATCAAACTTTACGGTTGTTTTGAGTAAAAAGAATAGAGATTATGATTATTGAAAGATAAATCTGGTTTCCGATAAAAAAGATAACGGGAGTTAATCTTTTTTATCATTTAAAACTTCAGATAGAGTAACAAATTTATATCCTTTCTCCTTCATCCGTTCGATGAATGTAGGAAGTATATAAATCAATTTATCAAATTTTCTAGGTCCGCCCAAATGCATTAAGATGATGGCACCGTTCATTCCATTTGGATCGGCCTTCTCCCAGTTATCCAAAAAAGTCAGAGTTTCTTCGCCAGTTTTGTAATGAGGATTACGAACCACTTCCTTTTTCCCTTTGGATGTTTTCTTATAAAGGAATTGTTTGCTAATATAATCAGGTAGGTCGAGTGACCCCTTAGAATTATTCGACCACATAATATGATCCGAGTAACCCAAACTAGCATGAGCATCTAAAATCAGTTGGCTAAGTGCACCGTAAGGCAAACGGTAATACTTCTTTAACTCTTGCTTGGTGAGGGAATGAAAGGTATCTTCTACTCGTTTTAGTTCTTCCGCCATCCGCGGTAAATCAAGAACAGATTTAGAAAGGTAATCGAGAACCATTCTTTTTTTAAGAGAAGTCTCAGTGACTGATCTTTGGTAGTTAAAATGGGACCAGGTATGGTTTCCAAATTCTACCGATCCCGTTTTTGCCATTTTTTTAATATAATCTAAATTTTGACGAAGAAAAAAAGAACCATTGATATCGGAAGGCCTTTCATTCGAAAGAAAGAGGGTAACTTTGATTTTATGTTCTTTGATATAATTATATAAAACGGGAAGTTCTTCGCCTGTAGCCAAATCAAAGGTAAGTGCAATTTCTTTTTGGGATTCATTTCCTCGAAGGACATTGCGACCCTTTGTATTTTGACTCACCTCTTTTAGGAACTGAACATTTTCTTCCACTTGTTTGGCAAGTTCCGCATCGGGTTCGGCATCTCCTTCGAGTGCTTTTTCTTCACGGAGTTGTTCTTGGTACATCAGAGAAAAAAGAGATTGTTCGAGTTCGCGAAGGTTCTTTTCTTTTTCTTTTACTTCTGTTTCGAGTTTAGTGACACTAAGACTCAAATAAAGCAAATACCCGCAAAGGACAAGAACGGTAATTCCGGCAAAAGAGAGAGCAGAAATCAGAGCGAACTTACGAAGTTTTTTTGCAAATAACCGGTCCTTCTCGATGTCCTGGGAAAGTTCATGAACAATATCTTGAATTTCCTTTTCTTCATTTGTCGGGTCGAGGGACATGTGGGTATAGGTTTCCTTACTCTCGATTATCGGATCTGACACAACCGTTCTAAAACGGCTGGTGATCCTCTTTAAGTCATTATCTTTAAAAATTTTCCCTTCTTTCCCTGGCGGATCAGGTATTCTTTTCCTGGCTCCAAAGATAAGCTTGCATCAGTGATTTTTTCTTCATCCAAATACAAACCACCAGCCTGGATGAGCCGACGCCCTTCCGACACACTCGGAATGAATTTCAGTTGGGACAATACATAGACAAGAAGTGGGGGTTTTTCTGCAAAATAAGTCGGGTCGAGAGTTTCCGTCGGAATCTCATCGGGTAAGGCTCTGTTTTTGGTATTGTGAATGGACGTCCACTCTTCGACTGCCCTTCGGTTTTCTTCCTCTGGATGGAGTTGATCCATAACGAGGAGAGCGAGTTCCGTTTTGACTTCTTTGGGATGAAGTGATTTAGAAGTAATCCCTGCCTTTCGTTTTTCCACTTCCGATAACGGAAGGTCAGTCAAAAGTTCAAAATAATTCCACATCAGATCGTCAGAGATAGACATGATTTTTCCGTACATATCAATTGGTTTTTCAGTCACACCGACATAGTTACCAAGAGACTTGGACATTTTTTTAACACCATCAAGACCTACAAGCAGAGGTAAGGTCACAACTGATTGTGGTTTTTGTCCGTATTCTCTCTGTAAGTCGCGACCAACTAACATGTTAAACTTTTGATCTGTTCCTCCAAGTTCTACGTCTGCTTTCATAGCAACCGAATCATATCCCTGCACTAAGGGATATAAAAACTCAATCATGGAGATTGGTGTTCCAGCTTTATGACGTTTGGTGAAGTCATCTCTTTCTAACATACGAGACACTGTGTATTTAGATGTTAAAACCAAAACATCTTCGAACTTCATTTCAGAACACCAATGAGAGTTATAAAGAATTTTTGTTTTTTTAGGGTCTAAGATTTTAAAAACTTGGGTTTGATAGGTTTTGGAATTTTCCAAAACCTCTTCTTTCGAAAGGCGTTTTCTTGTTTCCGATTTTCCTGTGGGGTCACCAATCATCGCCGTAAAATCACCAAGCATAAAACAAACTTCATGTCCTAAATCTTGAAAGTGTTTGAGTTTTCGAAGTAAAACAAAATGCCCTAAATGTAAATCAGGAGCTGTAGGATCAAAACCTGCTTTGATGGTAAGGGAAGGTTTGGATTTTATCTTTTCTAAAAGCTCTGCCTCGCTGATGATCTCGACAGTTCCGCGGCGGATGGTATCTAATTCTTGGTTCAATTCTCTTTCAGTTTTCATAACAAATGCAAAAATTTTCGATGGTCGAAATGGTGACTTTTGACAACACTAACCTTAGAATCTCTATAGGCAACCACCAAAGTACGTAAAAATCCTTATGAATCATTTAGATGAAAGAAAACAAACGCTAAAACAATTAGAATCAACGGACTATGATGTCTTAATCCTCGGCGGTGGGGCCACTGGTTCCGGCACTGCTCTGGATGCCAGTTTACGTGGGTACAAAGTCGCCCTCCTTGAAAAACAAGACTTTTCATCGGGAACCAGCTCTCGTTCCACAAAACTCATACATGGGGGGGTTCGTTACCTTGCCCAGTTCCATTTCAAATTGATTTATGAAGCGCTCTCGGAAAGAAAACGCCTTTTACAAAATGCACCCCATTTGGTAAAACCCCTCCAATTTGTTTTACCGACTTTTGTTTGGTGGGAAAAACCGTTTTATTCAATTGGACTCACAATGTACGATCTCCTTGCTGGAAAATCGATCGTTCCAGGTCACGAAAGAATCTCAAAAGATACAGCATTGGATTATTTTGCCTCTCTGAAAAAGAAAAATTTAAAAGGTGGCATTGCTTACTACGACGCACAGTTCAACGACTCACGTTTGAATGTCACTGCTGTCCGTGCGGCGAAAGAAAATGGGGCCGATGTTTTGTCCCGAATGGAAGTGATTTCTTTTTTAAAAGATACAAATGGTAAAATCATTGGTGTCACTGCGAAAGATCTAATCACAAAAAAGAAAATCAATGTCAAAGCCAAAGTGGTTGCTAATACCACTGGAGTTTGGATTGACTCACTTCGCAAACTAGACGATCCAAAAGCAGAAGCCGTCCTTGCTCCAAGTCAAGGAATCCACCTGGTCTTCGACAAACAAAAGTTACCTTGCCGTACAGCCATGATCATTCCGAAAACTGCCGATGGAAGAGTGGTTTTTGTGATCCCCTGGGAAGGAAAAGTGCTTCTAGGAACCACCGACACAGCCATTCAAAAAATTGATGAAGAACCTCTTCCACTAGCATCCGAAGTGGAGTTTTTACTGAAAACAGGAAACGAATATTTGGACACCCACTTGACGAAAGAAGATATTGAATCTGTCTTTTCTGGCCTTCGTCCTCTGATCTCAACCAGTGGCAAAAAAGATACCAAGTCTATATCCCGAGAGGAAGCCATTCTTGTTTCCGACTCTGGTCTTGTCACCATGTCAGGTGGCAAATGGTCAACCTTTCGAAAGATGGCGGAAGACTTAACTGATAAACTCATCTCTGTAGGAAACCTTCCATCTAAAATGAAATCGGTCACAGCGAGTTTTGCTTTTCCCGGTGCTGATGGCTATTCCAAACATTTAGTCGCCAAAATTCAAACCATGTATGACCTCTCTTATGAAACTGCCGTTCGTTTGGTGGATGCCTATGGTGGAGAAGTTTCCTTCATTCTGGGTAAAAAGCCAAAAGAATTAAAGAAAGGTTCTGGTTACTTTCAAGAAGAGATCAAACATTTTGTGAAAAAAGAATTTGCTCTATCGGTGAGTGATGTCCTCGCAAGGCGCCTAAGGGTTGTATTTTTAGATTTAAAACTAGCTGAAGCTCTAGCAGTTCCTGTAGCAAATGCTCTCGCCAAAGAACTCGGTTGGAAGGAAACGGAGAAAAAATCTTCCTTAAATGAACTCACTAGTCATATCAAAGATTTAAAGAAAACGATCACTTGATGTTATCGGTTAAAAGAAAAAGATACAGGATTAAGAGAACTGCTCCACCTATACTTTGTGATTATTTCGGTTTCGGAAGTTCATAATGATAAAAAGTTCTTCCCGATTCTTTTTCTTTTAAGACCAACAAATAATGTGTTTTGGGATTAAACACTTCCGAAAATCGGGTTCCTAGTTTGGTTTTGAAGTTTTCATAGTCTTCATCTCCTACTTCGGCTCGTTTGAATACCCAAGATATATTTCGTTCAATTCCACCTTGGTCGTAATAACTCAAATTGAGTTCCAGTCCTTCTTCTGAGGATTGGAGGATGGTATATGTTCCCACAATGGACGGTAAAAATCCCATAGGATCGCCCTCTCCATACATTTCCGAAAAACTAAAAGTTTGGTCGGATTTAAAAAACACAGGAAGAATGGTACCTTGGTCATAAAAAGAAATGGTTCCCTTTTCATTTGTTAGAATCAATTGCCGAAATCCAGAAAAATGTTTTTCTGCTTTTCCAAATTGTTCGATGGTATGTTTGATTTTATCAAATGAAACCCAAGGATAAGAAACAAATTTTTTTTCCTTTAGTTCTCCAAAAGAAACTTCTGAAATACAAACTCGTCCAGTGGAACCAGAACCGAAGGTTTCTAAAATTTCCAAGCGGACAACATTACCTTGAAACTTAGAATCCAAATCCAAAACTTGAAACCCTGATTTTCCAAACTTTGGTTTGTTTAATTCTAAATCAACGGTCTCATTCATTTTCAATTTTGACTTTAAATCATCAGTTTCCATATCAAATGTAGTGATTCGAATTTTTTTCACCGCATCATTGGATTTTAAATCAACACTCGATTTATGAAAGCCGTTAAACATCTGCAAGGCGGAAAATTGTGAATACGATTTTAAATACAAAGTAAATCCAGAACCGGCTTCTTTGGAACTAGCACAAAATGCAGTGGTGGTTTTATTATCCAAAGCCAGTTCGGGACTGAACCGCCAAGGTTCTTCAGGACTCACTTGTCCGACACTTTGTGTCCGTAAGTAGTCGAATTGTTTTTCTGATCCCTTACATTGGAAACTGAAAACAATTGAGAAAATAAGAAGGTAAAAATATCTAGAACGTTTGGTGCGAGAAAGAAAAAGGTAAGTAGAATGGAATTGGTTCAGACCCATGGAATTCCCAAACCATGAATCTGAACGAAAGGACGATCAAGCGAAAAACAAATTCTCTTAATCGATATAATCTTTGAGTTTTTTGGATCGGCTTGGGTGGCGAAGTCTACGAAGCGCTTTTGCCTCAATTTGACGAATCCGCTCCCGAGTGACCTTAAACTGGTAACCCACCTCTTCCAATGTCTGAGCATACCCGTCATCCAAACCGAATCGCATCCGAATGACTTTTTGCTCACGAGCCGGAAGTGTTTGTAAAACCTGACGGATTTGTTCAGAAAGGATAGAAGATGCAGCTGAGTTCAGTGGTGAAATGACTTCTTTATCTTCGATAAAATCACCAAGTTCCGAATCCTCTTCTGAGCCCACTGGGATCTCGAGAGAAATCGGTTCTCTAGCCACGTTTTTCACCGCTTTTACTTTCTGAACCGGCCAACCAAGTCTTTCTGCAATTTCATCATTGGAAGGATCGCGACCAAACTCTTGGACAAACAATCTTGTTTCCCGAATCACTTTGTTGACCTGTTCAATCATGTGCACAGGAACGCGGATGGTTCTTGCTTGGTCAGAAATCGCACGAGTGATGGCTTGTCTGATCCACCAAGTAGCGTAAGTAGAAAATTTATAACCTTTTTTGTATTCGAACTTATCCACCGCGCGAATGAGACCAATATTTCCTTCTTGGATTAAGTCGAAAAAATGCATTCCACGGTTAGCGTATCGTTTTGCAATGGAAACCACCAAACGAAGGTTTGCTCGCACAAGTTCTCGTTTTGCTTGTGCAATTTCTCTTTCGCCTTTGATGATTTTTTCACCCCAGTCTTTGATTTCACCAACAGGAGATCCCGCTTCCTGTTCCATACGACGGAGTTTTCTTTCGTTGTTGCGAATGTCTTTGATGACTTCTCTAACTTCATCAATATCACAACCCATCATTTTTTCGATTTCATCTAAGTTTTCATTCTTTTCGATGAACCGGTTGAGGGCTTTGATTTCACGAACATCATGTCCATATTTGGCTTTGATTTTAAGGAAATGTTTTTCGATTTCCTTAACACGAAATACCATAGACTTGATCTTTTGAGAGATCTTTTGGATTTCTTTTTGGGAAACTCCAATTTTACGAATGGCTTCGTCAATTTTACCAGTGGATAAATCAATTTTTTCTTTGAGTTCTTTGAACTTCTTAGAATTTTCAGAATATTTACGAATACGGTTAGTGGATTCGTTTAGAACTTTTTCATCCTGTTGGATGAGCTCCATATTTTCAAAAAATACTTTTTCTAATTTGTCCGCTTGCTCTTGATTGAGAGCGTACATTTTGTCCACTTTTACCAAGTCATAAACTTTGATTTTTTTAGACTTAATTTTCGGAATTAGTTTTGCAAAGTTTTGGCGTAAAATTGAAGAACTTAGTATTGTTTCTTCAATGATCTTTTCACCCTTCTCTATTCGTTTTGCAAGAAAAACTTCTGTTTCACCTGAGATCAGAGAAACTTTACCAATTTCTTTTAAATAAAGGCGAATTGGGTCTTCTGAACTTGAGGAAACACTGGACTCTCTTTTTTTACGTGCAGGTTTCTCTTTAGTTTCTTTTGTAGACTCTTCTTTTGTGGTTGTGAGGGAACTAGATTCTTCCAATGATTTTTTGGAATACTCTTCTACAATTTCGATCCCCATCTCGTGTAACAAAGTAAAGACATCATCAATTTTTTCGGAATTTAAGATTTTATCCGGAAGTATTTCATTGATTTCATCATAAGATACCTCTCGATTTGCTTTACCGATCGAGATGATCTTTTGTACTTCTGGTAGGCTTGCTAGATTTTCCATTCTACCTTTATCCTCTTTATACTTCTAACGTTTGGATCGTTCGGAGATACACGGATCTCTTATTTTTTTCACTTTTTAAGAGTGAAAGTTCTGACAAAAGATTGTTCTTTTCTTCAATCGTTAAGTCAGGTTTGGCCATTTCTTTGACAAGTTCTTCCATCCTTGCGTCATCCAACAAATCCGCATGGTAAAGAAACATCCCTTTAAACGTTCCTGGGCTTGTCGAATCATCGGCCGTAAAATGTTCGGCAATCATTCCCAGGTATTCCGAAGGAATTTCTTCCCTCGAAAGAATTTCTGCAGCTGTGAGGTTCTCATTCTGCAAATACTTCGTATATAAATAATCCCAAAGAAAGGCGGATACCTCATCCCTAAATTCTAAGCCTAACAAATCATCAGCGAAACTAAAAAGTTCCAAATTCTGAATGAGCATTGCGATCATCTTTCGTTCACAAACCAAAACAGGAGAGATTTTCCCGGGTTTGGCCTGTGTTCTTTCCTTCTTAGTATCGACCGCAGAGGGGGTCGAAGTTACACCTGGTTTGCCACGAAAATCCTGAAAAAGGGAAGAAAATGAAAGCCCGAGCTGGCGTGCCCCCTCTTCTAAATAGACCTGTTTGTCTGTTTCTTTTTCCATGGGTTTTAGGAATTCAAAAAGTTTTTTAACACCAGCCTGTTTTTCCTCCGCCAAGGAAGAAGGACCTGCCCCCCCTAGGATTTCACGAATCATAAATTGGGAAGCAGGAGCTGCCGCTTCAAGTAAGTCGCGGATTTCCTGTTTGTTGTGGTGGAGAGAATAATCAAAAGGATCTTTTCCTTCTGGAATATGACAGACCTTTACCGCAACCCCTTCTTTTGAAAGTAAATTCACAGCACGAAAGGCACCTTTGGTTCCTGCTTTATCAGAATCCATCATTAAGTACACTTTGTCCGCCATGTTTTTTAAAATACGAACATGCCCTTCCGTAAACCCTGTGCCAAGAGGAGCGACGACAAATTCTATCCCTTTACGAAAAAGGCCAATAGCATCAAACACACCTTCAACGATAACGGCCTCTCTTGTTTTACGAATGCTGTCTTGGGCCAAATTTAAATTATAAAACGTACGACTTTTATCGTAGATCAGTGAGTTCGGGCTATTGATGTATTTGGCTTCTTCTGATTCACCAAGAATCCTTCCAGAAAAAGCAATCACTCGGCCCTTGGTATCAATCACCGGAAACATAATGCGACTTCTAAAAAAGTCATAAGGATCTCTATTTTGGTCTTGGCGTTTAAGAAGACCTAACTGTTCACCTAACTTAACTTCAGCTTCTGTTTTAAACAAATCCGAACGTAAATTCCCAAATCCAGGAAGGCCAAATCCTATTTTAAATACCTTTAAATCCTCTGCATACATCCCACGTGATTCTAAATACTTTAAAGCCACTTCCCCAGCACTGGTATTTAAATTTCTTTGAAAGTATTCCAAAGCTTTTTGAGAAACTTGGTAGAGAGCCTCTTTTTTACGTTCAGACTCTTCCTCTTCTTTGGTTCTTTCTACAAGAGGAATGCCTGAATAGTCAGAAAGGATTTCTAAAGATTTGAGAAAATCTACCTTTTGGTAGTCCATCACAAACCGGAACAAATCACCAGAGGCCTTACAACCAAAACAATGGTAGAATCCACCTTCCGCATTTACATTGAATGATGGCGTTTTTTCGTTATGAAAAGGACAAATGCCGACAAGGTTTCTACCCATACGACGTAAGGGAACAAATCGATTGATATATGAGTCAATGGAGACTTCTCTGCGAACTCTTTCTTTAAAACTTTGGTAAGGATTCACAGTATTTAGTATTAACGGGCGCTAAGTGCTTGTTTTGCGAGGGAGGATACCTTGGAGCCGTCTATATTTTGTCCTTTAAATTTTGCCATAACTTTACCCATCACCTTTCCCATATCCTGGGCTCCGTTAGCATTCAATTCTCCGATGGCTTCATTCACCGCTCGAGAGATTTCTTCATCGGAGACTTCTTCTGGAATATAACGTGAGATGACTTCGGCTTCCTGAATTTCTTTGCTAGATAGATCGGGACGATTGGCTTTATCATATTCGACAGCCGTGTCCTTTCTGCGTTTAAAATTGGATTTGAGGATCTGCATCACAGCAGTATCCGTCAGCTCGGAAGCGCCGGTTTTGGTTAATTCATATTGAATTTCCGCTTTCAAAAGACGCAAAGTACCCAGGACGGTTTCATCCTTGGCCTTTAACGCCGTCTTTAGATCGGTATTGATCGTCTCTTGAAGGGTCATTCGAAACCGACTTAAAGATTAAAGTTTATCTTTTTTAGCGAATAGTCTTTTCTTTTTGTCTCTTTTGCGTCGAGCAGCCTCTACAGCTTTCTTTTTCACAACGCTTGGTTTTTCAAAGTATTCTCTACGTTTGATTTCGCTCATGATACCAGCATTCGCACAATCTCTTTTGAATCTACGAAGCGCCGCCTCGATAGATTCCCCTTCTTTTAAATAAATCCCTACTTGTGGGGTCATAGACAAACAACTGTCCTTTTGTAAAAATGGTCTAGTTTTGACGGTATCGGAAACCGCCCTGATTTGTCAATTCAGCCGAAAACCAAATCAGAAATTTTCAATGAAAATGGAGGAAAATAGAGAATCATCGGCCAGGATTTCTCTGTCGATAGGGAAAATCTTCAGTTTGTAATCCAAAATCAAGTGTTTGGACGGAAAGTAAAGGGATCCAAATCGTTGGTTGGCTCCGTCGAGTGTTTCTCCGGGACAGAACAGAAAGTAAGAACGTGGGTTTAACTGGAAATTGAATTCGTGATCCCGAGTCTCTTTGTGTAAGGTTGCTGTCACTTCCCTTAGGATTTCTTGGCTTTTGACCACACCCAGTGGTTTGAAAAAAGGAGACAGATCTTGGAGATGGAAAAAGGCAATGACTCCCGATTGGATATCCCCCGAAAAAGACCTTTCCATTTTCTTTCGGATGGGATCGGTAATGGTTTGAAAGTCCAAAAGGTTCTTTTCTCGTAAGGAGATCCCTGTGGCACAAAATGTCAAAACTTGGTTGGATAAATCCTCCCAATTTCGTTCGGAAAGTTCTGGTTCTACTTCTTGGACCACGAGAACAAAAACAGGAACTTCTCCCTCCGGAAGGCGCATGATATTGATTTTTAATTCCATTCCCCTTTCGGAGAAAGTGCCAAGAGATTTGGGTTCCATAAATTCCAAACTGCGGGTTAACTCAGCAATCTGATCTGCAACAAGACCACGGAGCCATTCCTCTCTTTCGGTTTGGCCAAATTCATAAACAATTTCACCGGCTAGATACACCCATCCCAGATGGGCACCGACACTGGCAAATCCAAGTCCGAGACGCCTCGAATGGTAATCTGTCATTTGCATAGAGGGGGATGTGCTTACATGAGTTGGATCTATCATCTGATTCTAGTTTTAGTATCGGTAGTGGATCAGGCAATCAAAAGGAGAAAGGATTGCTCCTGACGTTATGCCCCCAAAATGGTGTAAAAACGACTCGGGGAACCTGTGAACGCAACACCGAAACAAAAAAAACTCATCTCTCTATCGCAATTCATCCTAGAAGAGCAACTCAAAATCCCTCACGCCTCCGGAGAATTTACAGCCCTCCTCAGCCACCTAGTCTATGCGGCCAAAATCGTAGGTCGCGAAGTACGAAAAGCGGGACTCCTGGACGATATCCTTGGTGCTACAGAAGATACCAACGTCCAAGGCGAAACTCAAATGAAACTGGACCAATATGCAGACAATGCTTTCAACCAGTCCCTTAAGATTTGCGGTCACCTCTGTGTCCTTGCCAGTGAAGAACACGAAGACATCATTCCCATTCCAGGTGGCTACAATATCGGGAAATACACTATGGCGATTGATCCACTCGACGGGTCTTCGAATATTGATACGAACGTATCCATTGGAACCATTTTTTCCATCCACCAAAGATTAGAACCAAACTCCAAAGAGCCGGGAGATGAACGAGACCTCCTCCAACAAGGTCATTTGCAACGCTGTGCCGGTTATATCATTTACGGGTCTTCCACCATGCTTGTCCTTTCTACAGGAAAGGGTGTTTCCGGTTTTACCTTAGATCCAAGTGTGGGAGAGTTTTTATTGTCTCATCCCGATATGAAAATGCCGGATTCAGGAGATATATATTCCGCGAACGAAGGAAATGCTTCTTATTGGTCTCCTGAAGTGCAAGCTTACTTACAAAAGATCAAATCCATTGAAGGTGGGAAAAAACCAAAAACGGCCCGTTACATTGGGTCCCTTGTTGCGGATTTCCATAGAAATCTACTCAAAGGGGGGATCTTCCTCTATCCCAACGATACCAAATCTTCTAAATACCCGAACGGAAAACTTCGCTTGTTATACGAGGCGGCCCCAATGGCTTACATTGCGGAACAAGCAGGAGGAATGGCGGTAACAGTAAAGGGAGAAAGAATTCTCGATCTAAATCCGAAAGACCTTCATGAACGAACAACGCTCATTATTGGTAGTAAGAAGGAAGTAGAAGAATTCCTTACATTCATTCCCAAAGGATAATTTTCTAAACAAATACAGAAATTTCTTTCAATGGAAATCATAATCGAGTAGTTTTGGCAGAATTAAAAGATTTTAGGAGAAAACTTTCAATGAATAAAAAACTACTCGTTTTAATTCTTGGTGTAACTATGGCTTCTGGACTTGCTTTCTGTAAAAAAGAAGAGCCAGTTGTTGAAGAAAAAATCGAATCTGTTGACGATGCAGCAAAAAAAGTAACTACAGAAGTAGAGAAAAAAGTTGATGCAGCTGTTAAAACTGCTGAAGCAGAAGCTAAAAAAGCAGCAACAGGCGCGATCAAAGACGCAACTAAAGACATTAAAAAACCAGCAGGTTTCTAATCATCTTTTTACTGTAAAAAGAAAACCAACCGAGTTTCGGTTGGTTTTTGTTTTTCTACCCGTCTCTCCTTTGGAATTTTCCTCCAATTAAGATTCAGTGTATTTAATTTTTGCATGTAGTTCTTCTTCTAAAGCACATTTGGGATAAGTTCCTACATCCAAAGAAATTCCAATATGACCAAAAGGATCTTGTGGAGAGATGATCCGCAAATCCCAACCATTCACAATCCAAGGGCATTGGTAATTTTTATCACGGCAAAGAATCTGTGCCGATTTTGGTTTGGGGTAAGCCCAGGCTGAAGTTTGAAACTTACATTTATTTTCTATTTCTGCAATGGTTCGAATGCGTTTGATGGCCTGATCAAATTCTTTGAATCTGCTGATCATAGGATCAGCAAGGTCTTTACGAAAGAGCCCCTTTTCTGCATTGTAAGTAAACATAACAAGGAGTTTTTCGGAAACATGTTCTTTGTCCGTACTTGTTTTTAAGTTTTCCATAATGTAACGTGCAATTTTTAAAGAATCAAGTGTTACTTCTGCTGTATCATCAGCATACTCACCTGCTTCTTCTTCATCGTCACTGGCATCATCTTCCATCCCACTACCAGTCAATAGATCTTGGTTGAGTTGGTGTTTCCGAAGATCATCTACATTGACATTTGCAGGTGAAACACCCGGAATTTCGAACCCATTAGAACCATGATTGTTGATTGCACTAATGACTTCTTCCGGAAGATTTAATTTTCTTGCGATTTCAAGTGAAAGACCAACAGCCGAAGCTAAGGAAGCTCCGAAAAAACTTTGTTTGTAAAAACCTTCTTTGGATACAGAAATATCAGCACAAAGACCAGCAAGGAAACTAAAACGATTCACCATTTTAAAACCGTATTGTTTTTGGATGACCGATCCCAAACTTAAAAGGCCAAAGTCAGCTAAGTGATTAAAAAATTCTTTATGACTCAGTAAAATTCTAAAAAAAGACAATGCGAGTGATTTCGAATAAAAAGAATTTTGAATGATGCCTTTGAGACTCGCCATTCTCTCTGCATTTTGTTCATATAAATGGTAAATGAATTCATTGGACCGATCTTCAATTCGACTTAAGATTGCTTTTGAAAGAACCATTCGAAGCATCCGCATCAAGTCCTTGGACATAGCTAGTTTAAAAGATGGAATATAGTTCCCTTCCATCCCTTCCAACTTCTTTAAAATATTTTCCTTAATGGCAACTTTTTCTTTGATAAGGATATTACCGTTCTTACCAACAACGGGTTCACTGAGAGATACAGAGCCTAACAAATCATAATCAACAGCAAAATTTCTAAATTCATTGAATTCTAAGAATTCGATACCGGCATTCGTAATTTTCATAAGTATCCTAAGGAAAGTGTCTCATACTAGACCCTCTGAGAGCAAGATTTTTGCTTTCCTTCTGCGTCTAAATAGTGTAGTTTTTTAGTCGTTTTGGAGGTTCTAGTTGGTTTCTTCTGTCCCAAAAGACTCACAATCTGTGAGCGAGTTGAAAGAGTTCTACAGACAAATGGTACTTATACGAAAGTTTGAGGAAGCCGCAGCCAAAGCCTATAGCGTAGGAAAGATTGGTGGGTTTTTACATTTGTACATCGGTCAGGAGGCTGTGGGTGTCGGTTCAATCGCGTCCCTGACTCCTAAAGACTATATTGTTTCTACTTATAGAGACCACGGTCATGCACTGGCAAGGGGCCTAAACCCTAAACCCCTTATGGCAGAGTTATTTGGTAAGGGTACAGGTATCTCAAAAGGTAACGGCGGTTCGATGCACTTCTTTGATCGTAATGCTCACTTTATGGGTGGGCATGGAATTGTCGGAGGCCATATTTCTCTTGCTGCAGGGATTGCCTTTGCTTCTAAATTTAAAAAAGAAGATTCTGTTACCATTTGTTTTTTTGGCGAAGGTGCGGCCAATATCGGCTCCTTTCACGAAGGTTTAAACCTAGCTGCCATTTGGAAACTCCCAGTCGTTTTCATTTGTGAGAACAACCATTATGCGATGGGAACACCGGAATACCGAGCTCTTGCAGTCAAAGATGTTTCTGTTCGAGCATACGCTTATGATATCGCTCGTGATCATATCGAAGGAGATGAAGTGAGAAAGGTTCGAGACCACGTGCAAGTAGCTGTCGAACGAGCACGTCGGGGAGAAGGTCCTACTCTGATTGAAGTGTCTACCTACCGGTTTCGAGGTCATTCCATGTCTGACCCTGCCAAATACAGAACCAAGGAAGAATTGGAAGCTTACAAAAAGAAAGATCCTCTCATGCGTGCGAGACACGAACTAGAATTAGGTGGAATTACAACAGAAGAATTAGATAAAATGGATTTAGAAATCCAAACCCAAATTGATGAAGCTTATCAATATGCAGAGACCTCACCGGAACCTCCACTCTCTCAACTACACAAGTATGTGTATGCGGAGGATAAATAAATGGCAATCCTTACTTATAGAGAGGCACTCAACCGAGCCATGGTGGAAGAGATGGAAAAAGATCCATTGATCTACCTGATGGGAGAAGAAGTCGGACATTACCAAGGAGCGTATAAAGTTTCCCAAGGGATGCTCGATAAATTCGGAGAAGAACGAGTGATTGACACACCCATATCTGAAAATGGATTTGCAGGGATTGGAGTGGGTTCGGCCATGGTGGGCCTTCGACCCATCATAGAATTTATGACTTGGAATTTTTCCCTAGTAGCAATCGACCAAATCATTAACTCTGCTGCTAAAATGAATTATATGAGTGGGGGTCAGTTCCCAATGCCGATTGTCTTTCGAGGTGCTGGAGGTGCGGGAGGAAGACTCGGCGCCCAACATTCGCAAGCCTTTGAATCTTGGTACGCCCATTGTCCGGGACTCAAAGTGGTTTGTCCTGCCACACCGAAAGATGCTTACGGCCTACTCAAATCATCCATCAGAGACAATAACCCAACGATATTTATCGAATCAGAAGTGTTATACGGCTCCAAGGGAGAAGTTCCGGAACAAGAATACACCATTCCATTAGGACTTGGTGAAATCAAACGCAAAGGTACAGACATCACACTTGTGACATGGTCCAGGGCTCTCAGTTTTGCTGAAGAAGCGGCAACTATCCTTGAAAAAGAAGGAATCTCTGTGGAAATTGTGGACTTACGTAGTTTACGCCCGTTAGATGAAAATCTAATTTACGAGTCAGTCAAAAAAACAAACCGTGCTTTGGTTGTAGAAGAAGGTTGGCCTGTGGCTGGATTTGGAGCACAAATTGCTTACCTCATCCAGAAAAATGCCTTCGCTTATCTTGATCATCCTGTCGAACGAGTGACACAAATGGACGTACCAATGTCTTACGCAGCAAACTTAGAACGAATGAGTTTGCCCAATGCCTTAAGAGTTGCCGATACCATCCGAGAGATGTTACAGTAGGAGAACCGCAAATGGCAAAAATTCAAGAAATGACTCAACTTTCTCCTACGATGGAAGAAGGAACTATTGTTAAATGGTTAAAAAAGGAAGGAGATTCCGTTTCTCCTGGTGATATCATTGCAGAAGTAGAAACAGATAAAGCTGTGATGGAAATGGAAGCCTTTGAAACTGGTGTGATATTAAAAATCATACACAATGAAGGCGCCAAACTAAAAGTAGGCGAAGCATTAGCAGTGATCGGGAAACCGGGTGAAGATGTATCTTCTCTTTTGGCTGGAATTCCACAAAAATCTACTCCGACACAAAACCCAACTGCCGAAGTAACACCTCCGAAAGACAATCCAAGTCCACCACCTCAAAAGTTAGATCCCGTTGCCACAAACTCGGGAAAAGAAATTACTCCTGTCACAACGCACACACAGACACCAATTCCAAAAGAAAATGGAACAGTCACAGGAGTTTCGTCAAACCGAGGTGGTTTGCGTGTCCTTGCCTCCCCTTTGGCAAAGTCCATTGCCATTGAAAATGGAATCGACTTACACACTGTCATAGGAACAGGACCCGAAGGTCGGATCACGAAAAACGATGTACTCGATACATTAAACAAAGGAAATCTATCCCGCTCCTCGTCGGTTGGTCCTTCCCGTTCCGATGCAGTGGTGACTCTCAATGGAATGCGTAAAACCATTGCCAAACGCCTGACGGAATCGAAACAGAACCTACCTCATTTTTATTTGAATGTGGATGTAAATGCGAAAGTTTTGGAATCTTTCCGAGCCGATCTTTTGGAATTCCAAAAACACTTGGATCCCGAATTACAAGTGAAAGTGAGTTTAAACGATATCATTGTGAAAGCAACTGCTGCGGCTCTCCGCCTCCACCCCAAAGTGAATGCTAGTTTTCAAGGAGATTCTATTTTAGAATTTGGCCGAGTGGATGTTGGGATTGCTGTTTCTCTGGACGGAGGTCTTTTAACGCCAGTTATACGGAATGCAGATTCAAAATCTATTTTAGAGATTTCAAAAGAAGTGAAGGAACTTGCCAAACGAGCCCGCGAACGAAAGCTAAAACCAGAAGAATTTTCTAATGGAACTTTTACGATTTCGAATTTAGGAATGTATGGGATCAGTCGATTCACCGCCATCATCAATGAACCGGAGAGCGCCATCCTTGCCGTCGGTTCCGTAGAAGAAAAACCGGTTGTGGAAAATGGTACTGTGGTTGCGGGAAGAGTTTTGTCTCTGACCCTTTCTTGCGACCACCGAGTGATTGATGGAGCCGTAGGGGCCGAGTTCTTAAAAACCCTGAAGACTCTTCTCGAAAGACCGAGTCTTATTGCGGGTGTTGTTTGAATCTATGAGATCTTAGATTTAAGCGGCGAAAAAATCGGCACTTTGGATGTCGGCGATGGGAATGCGGACCACACCATTGGCTAAGTTCCCGATCACTACATCGTCCATCATTTGGCGATTTTTATCGAGTTCAATGCTTTGTCCGTCTTTGAGGTGAAGAACGATGTCGATTCCACGGTAGTGGATGTATCTTTCGAGTGTGTTTTTGAATTTGTGTGCTTTGTCCATCTGGTTTTGCTTTCCTTTCTCTTTGTAACTTACAAAGGGTATCGTACGAATTTATGAGACCTTTAGAAAATTTTGTCTCATTAGGTAAGTTTTTTTTGACAGTATCAGGAAACCGGGAGAATTATGTCACATGAAGCCTGAGAACAGTACATCCGCCACTCCTGGCGTACGGAAAGCCGCCCTCCTCCTTTTATCCCTTGGCAAAGAAAGAGCTGCCGATGTTCTGAAACACCTAGACGACTCCATGCTCGAAGCAGTGATTCTGGAAATGTCAAAAATTCGGTCCATTTCCAAAGAAGAAAGGGAAGTCATTCTCAAAGAATTTCATAATACCATTGAAGATTTGAACGAAACCACATCCGGTGGCCTCTCGACTGCCAAATCCCTTTTGGAACATACAGTCGGTGCTGAAAAAGCCAATGTGATCCTAAAGAAAATCCACAAAGAAGAAACAAAAAACGATTTTGAATTTCTAAACCAAGTGGAACCAGGAGTTCTGCAAGGTATGCTTGGAACCGAATCCCCACAAATCATAGCGGTGACCCTCTCCCACCTGGATCCCAAGAAGGCTGCCGATGTTTTGAAACTTTTTCCCAAACCGGAACAAGCAAAGATTGCCGTAAGACTCGCCACCACATCCAAAACCCATCCCGATGTGATCCAAAACATTGCACGGATTTTGAAAAAACGATACGAAGAAAGAGACAAACAAGAATATTCGGAAGCAGGTGGAGCACACGTTCTTGCGAACATTTTGAACTTTATGGAAAAAGGCGCTGAGGAAACCATTCTTTCGGAACTGGAAGAATCTTCCCCGGATGTTGCCGACCAAGTCCGAGAAAAACTCTATACCTTTGAAGACATCCTTTCTCTCGATAACAAAGAAATGCGAATCCTCATCAATCGTTTGGCTGATGATACGGCCATCTCTCTTGCCATCCGTGGTGCCGGGGATGAAATCAGGAAAAAATTCCTAAACAACATGAGCCAAAATAGATCAGAAGATATTTTAGATGCCTTGGATATGAAACCGCGAGTCACCTTACGAGAGATTAACGAAGCAAGAAGTAAAATTGTACAAGTGGCAAGAGTATTAGAAGAAGAAAATCAGATTCTGTTTAAGAAAGAAAAAGAAGAGTATATTGAATGAGGGGAAAAACCGATGGCGGAGTTGACGGGGCTCGAACCCGCGACATCCTGCGTGACAGGCAGGCACTCTAACCAACTGAGCTACAACTCCATCGGAATAAAGACCAAACTATAGAATCGACTCCGAGAGTCAACACTGTTTTCATTTGTTTTCTTGCCTTTCGTTAGAATTTTTAGAATCTGGTATTGGTTCTATGCAAATCGAAGAAAAAAAAGCCAAAGACCTTTTCCAGGATCGTATCTTTACCCTTTCCAATTTCCTTTCTATCTCTCGGGTATTGTTATTACCTTTTTTCTTTCAAAGCACTTATACTTATGCAAATGATCCGGCCAACATAAAAGAATTATTTGCGTCCATATTCTATGCACTGGCAGCTGTCTTCAGTGATTATCTAGATGGACTCTTCGCTCGCCTCCTCCACCAAGAAACAACTCTCGGAAGATATTTAGATCCAGTTTGCGATAAACTTGTGACACTCGGAGGTCTCTTTGTTGTTACCATTCATTTTGATTTTCCAAGTTGGATCCTCATTACCTATTTTATCCGAGAAATTCTTGGAGTCTGGCTTGGTGGGTATCTGTATTTAAAACGGGGATTACAAGGCCGTCCCAACTGGTGGGGTAAATTTGGAGTGGGAATCGTTGCGGTCTCTGTGATTTGGTATATGTCGTTGCCTTACTTTTTAGAGTTCGGTGCTCCTTATTCTTTTTTACTCCATCCGGTAATTTCTGCCTATGTTTTACTCTTTGTACTCACGGCAGGAGTTGTGGCTTATATTGTTCGGTATTGGAATATCGTTTTCCATCCCGAAGCCATTGAACTCGATCCAGAAAACAAAAAACAAGCAAAGAAATACCAAAAGATCTGATTCGATTTCTACTAATGATACAATGCCAAACCTTCTTAAGGCCAGAACAAAAACCAAAAGTAGAAATCAAACTTTCAGAAACTTTTTAGTAACCTTTTTACTTCAAAGTTCCCGTTTTCTTTTGGCGGAGCAAATACCATTCATATAGGTTTTGTCCTGTTTCTGCCCAAACAAATTCCGCATAATGGTAGTAAGCTCCATCAGCCGCATTTAGGGTCAGTGCTGAATAATTTTTAGGATTTTCATACACACCTTTTGCAATATCCGCAGACATTTCTGTTACTGCTCCTGTAGCAATGTGTTTGTATTTGGTTAAAATTTTTCCATCCGTTGATTTGGCTTTAACATCGGTAATTTCGAGTTTCTTCATTCCCTTTGATTGTAGGTAAGAAAGGAATTCTGGTTTTCCTTGGGATTTTCTAGCTTCAGCCATTTCCCAAATGGCATTTTTGCCAGATTTATTATATACGTTCACATTGGCACCCGCTTCAACGAGTACCTTTACCAATTCGAAATCAGCGATACGGACGGCATTCCATAGGGCGGCATTCCATAGGGCGGCATCATAATCTGGACCAAAACTATATTCACGGTACCCCGCGATGTTTGGGTTAGCACCTTTTGCCAAAAGTAATTTTGCAATTTTTGCATTGGCCACTCGGTCAAGAGCTGTTCGAGCACCCCAACGAAATTTCATTTTGAATGGTCCAATTCGATCCGTATAATCACATTCTTTAGATCGATTTTCAACCTTTGCCCCTTTATCCAATAAAAGTTTTACGAGTCCTTCATCACCTTCCATGGCGGCGATGGTAAGTGCATGAAAACAGTCAGATGTTTGATTCACATCAGCACCTTCTTCGATCATTTGTTTGGCTTTGTCGAATTTACGATCTTCAATTGTGTAGGGCAAACTCGCACAAGAGACGAATGCCCACAACAGGAATAGAGGGATGTTTTTTTTCATCCCAACATCTTAGTCAATAGAATCAGAAAACAAGTGAAAATTTTGAAGAATCAAATGGAAAAAAATGCTAGGTCTTTCCATTTTAGCACCTGTGTTAGATGTTGGATCAGAAATGTAACAAGGTCTTTGATTGATTGGATTCTTTAGTACAAAGAGAGGGAATCTTGGGATAATAGATTCAATCCAGTTTTCGGAATCCAATTCCGAGCCGAACTAATCCATTACCCCAAACGTCTTTAACGTCTTTTTTTCTTTCTTGCGACTTTCTTCTTTGCTGCTTTTTTCTTAGCAGTTTTCTTTTTCGCAGGTCTCTTTTTAGAAACAGCTTTTTTAACTTTTTTCTTCGCTGCTTTCTTTTTCTTAGCTACTTTTTTCTTTGCAGCCTTCTTCTTTTTAGGAGCTGCTTTTTTAGCTTTTTTCTTCGCTGCTTTCTTTTTTGCGGCCTTTTTCTTCTTAGGAGCTGCTTTTTTAACCACTACTGCTACTTCCGGAGCAGGTTCTTCTTGAATCTGTGGAATTTCTATTGTTTCGTTTTCTTCCATACATGTAACCTTATGAAGATAGTATCAAATCTTCCTTCTGGGTACGATAACAAGGCTAGGATTATTAAAAGTAAATTCATTTTTGTTTTGTATGATAGAACATGACTAATTTCTTGGAAAATCATTCTATTTTAACGATATTTGTTTACCAAAGATCGAATCATAACCCATAAAACCGAAAGAACAATTCACCTAACCCTTAAGATACGAATTCATTCAACCCCGTAGGATTCATAGAAAAATCAGGGTTTGAAAGTATCTTTCCTATCTCGGGCTGGTCCAACTCTCCCAAATCCTTAGTACCATCTCGACTTTCTCTTTTGGTCTCCCTAATGGATCGGTTTCTGGTCCCTTCCCTAAAAATTTCCATATTCTTTGTGAATTCGAATGGGAAAAGGAGGATCTTGAGTTGATGTCCAACCCAACGATCAATTGGATTCGAATCGCTATCGTTTGTTTACGAAAGTTCTATTGTCTGTGTTTTAGGAATTCGGGAAGGTAAGAACGTAAATAAGCGACAGCAGCCCTACCTGCCTCCGTTACCATTTCTTCTGTGATTTCGCCCTCTTCCCGAAAAGAAAACCGGAAAACAGAATCAATGAGAGAAACTGCAATTCCCACCTTACGAGCGATACCTGGAATATCTGGTAAAATGAACCGAGCCTCTACCTGAGAGAGGGCAATTCTTGCAATAGTGGAATCTAATTCCTTTCCCACATGCCTAGTCTCTTCATTGCGAATCCCATACACAACTCGCATAAGAGCCAGGTCTTCTCTGACAACGGACGCTGCTTCCCGAGCAAGAAAGAATACATAGTCCTGCCAAGTGGCAAAGGAAACAGTTTCTACTTTTTCTAATCGTAAAGAAACCAAATCGGAATGCACTAACCGAAGTCCAAGATACATAGCCCCCATATGGGGAAAAAAATGATAAGCAGAGGCTCTGGGAATTTTGGCTCGTGAACAAACTTTGGCAAAGGTAACAGAGGACGGATCTTCTTCCTCACGAAGGAGATCTCGTAACGACTGGATGAGGATCGCACGACGATGATGGTCCTTAGTTTGTGATGAAACTTGTTTGATTTCCGGCATCCAAACTCGACAAAAGCCGATAAATATGCCTATTTCAAGCGAAAATAGGACAAATTTCAAAAAAATAATCAACAATTGCCGGCACATGCTTAATTTATAGTCGACATATGTCGGGTTTTGGCTTTTAATCAATTTGTTGGGGAAGGAGAGAATCGATGAAAGATTCAAAAATAGAAAGAATCAGAAAGGATATGCTTACCGCCTGCATCAAGTTAGCCGATCTAGGATTTTTAGCTGGAGTCGGCGGAAACTTAGCAGTACGAATCGATTCTAAGTTAATGGCAGTAACTCCCTCTGCTACTGATTATTATACCATGAAACCTGAGGACCTTTGTATTTTAGAAATCAATGGACTAAAAATGGTAGAAGGAACCAAACAACCAACCACTGAAAGTGGACTACATGCTTCATTTTTTAGTTTGAGACCTGAGATTGAAGTGAGTTTACACACCCACCAGCCACTGGCAAGTGCAGTTTCCCTACTCGGTTTGGATATGGACATTGCTTCTGAGGAAGGGAAAAAAAACATAGGGCCCTTTGTGCGAATTGTTTCCTATGCACCTTCCGGAACTCCCTTTCTTGTCAGAGCTTTCCGAAGTAGAATCATCAAAGAGACAAATGGTTACCTATTAAGAAATCATGGACTTATCTGCGGAGCTTTTACGCTCGATCAAACAATCGCCAATGTAAAGTTAGTGGAGAAGGAAGCGGCTCGTTTTTTAAGGAACAGAATCGAAAAGAATCCAAACCTGTCTTATATGCCCAATGCAGTGAAAGACCAACTTCTCTCTGCGCTGTGATTGGAATTCCCAATCAATAAAAGTCCACTGTTTATGACACAACCAACACCGACAGGAAAGTAAGAATCATAATGAAAACAACAACCTTAAAAAAACGAAATCCAAAAATCGAAACACGAACAGACATAGTGGAACTCAATCATTTATGGGATCGTTTAGAGTCCAAAGGTTTATTACAGAAACACCAAGCGAACCTTTCCTTTCGGCTTCCTGGAAAGGGAAGTTTCCTTTTGCTTTCCCGAGCAGAGGGAAAACATTCAAAATTAGAAACAGAAGAATTCAAAATCGAAAATCCTACAAGTTCCATCAAAATCAGTTCAAAAACAGATGAAAGACTAGCAGTGATTCGCTTTCATGCAAGTCTCTATTCTTTAAGGCAGGACATTGGTGCGATTGTTTGTTTTCAACCTGTTTGGAGTTCTTTACTCAGAACACTCGATCATCCACTTCCTCTCGTTTTTGACGAACAATGTCGCCAACTCGGAGCACCAGTAAATACCATTCCCAAAAAAATTGATGGTTCCGTAGAATCTGACCCCATTGTTATTTCAGGGGCTAATGCTTTCCTCCATGAGGAAGGAGTGGTTGTCACAAGTGTCACTCGTGAAAAAGCCATTTACAACTGTGAGTTGATTGAAAAATGTTCCAAGGCTTATCTTTTAGCTCATTCCACAGGAAGTCCAATTAGAAGGATTCCTTGGTGGGTTCGTTTCATTGCCAAAAATAGGCTTCTAAAAGACGAAAAAAAAGCCAGTGCAGCCTATGCGTTAGGGCAAAGACCGACTGGATTTAAAGCTTATTAATTTCCTCCGATCCAAACAAAATCTCTCATTTGATACCTAAATAAATATCAAACTGAGAGTGGTTTGGATCCTTTGCATTCACTCCGTAGATTTCTAAATCTGCAATATAAGAGCGGTTCTTCCTTAATTTTTCATCTGACCAAATGGATTTCCAAGTTGTCAGTCCTATTTCGGCAATTGGCCCCCAGGTTGTGGGAACTTGGATATAATCTGAAGCTGGTATTTTAATCGAAGTAAGGTGCTCCTTCAATTCCCCCACGGACTCAACTGCCGCACCAATGAGTATGGTGTATTCACCATTTTCATCCGACTCAAATTCCGTATAGGTTACAATCAATTCAGTGGGATTGGTTTGATTCGGAATCTGAGAAAGAATTCCTTCTCCCCAGAACCTTTCCCAAAGGGCTGCAATTTTTCCATTACCTGACACTTCCTCCCGATTGGAGGTTCGGGCTTTGATTCCCACAAGTGTAAATGGTTTTAAATGAATTTTCTGATCTTTTCTGTTTTCCATAAGGTGATCCTACCCCAAATGGAAATTGGTTTCTTGACAATTTGTGCTTTTATTCGTTTCAGCTATTGAATCGGGATATAGATTTCGGATTCAGGATTAGAGGTTGATTGAAAACGATCATCAAACAAATCAAAATCATCGCTAAATTCTCTTTCATAACCTGTGTTCGGCATCCACGTCCCGTAAATGTATTTCCAACCATTTAAGATATCCTGATTTTGATTTCCTGGAACCGTAAAAACCATATATTTTGCGGGTTTCATTCGATGAGTGACAAACCCATCCGGAATCTTTGTATCAGAACTCACCTGTGCGCCAATGATGACATCGAAATTTTCCGCATAATCCCAGTTTGTATAGATCCCCATAAGAGAATCTCCTAAACGATTGGGTATGGACCCAATAGAACCGCCGGCCATAAACTCTCCCCAAAATTTCGGAATGTCAATTTCGTTTTGGCATTTTTGCATTGTGGTTCGATATGGTTTCCCCATAAGAATGAATTCGTTTTTTGTTACAATTTCTGTTTTGATCCTAGAACCATCTATGCGAATTCCATCACGTAAAATATCAATTTCTAATTTGGGAAAATTTCTGTGTTCTAGTACTTTTCTATATTCAGAAGGATTTATACCGTATTCCGTACGAAACGCACGCAGAAAAGATTCTGGAGTAGTATAATGGTAATTTAGAGCAATATCAATAATTTTATCTTTACCAAGGATGAGATCATTTCCAGCTTCCGTGAGTCTACGTTTCTTTAAATAAGTATAAACAGAATATCCTGTTACGTATCGAAATATCCGTTGAAAATGCCATCTGGATTGGAATGCATTTTTAGATACATCTTCTACATTGATATCATCTCTTAGATGTTTTTCAATAAAGTCTACGGCAAGTTTGATATGATCGTAATAGTCCATACATTTAGTGGAATGGAGCCAAACTAATTTTTAAAACCAGAGCTTGATTCAGATTCTTCCGGCCATTGGTTTTTAATCTCAAGAATTTTTGGTAAAACAGAAATGAATTTTTCTACTAATGTCGGATCAAAATGTGTTCCCGATTCCTTTTTCAAAAACTCGATGGCAACATCCACTTCCCATGCTTTTTTGTATGGCCTTACAGTCGTCAAAGCATCAAAAACATCGGCGATGGCGATGATTCTTCCTTCGAGAGGAATTGCCTCCCCTTTCAACTGAAAGGGGTATCCTGTTCCATCATATTTTTCATGGTGAGTGATGGCAATGGACTTGGCTAATTTCAGTAAACTAGAGTTGTGGTCTCCAATGATTTCGGCACCGATCTGGGGATGACGTTTCATAATCTCCCATTCTTCTGGTGTGAGTTTTCCCGGTTTTTGAATGATATGATCAGGGATCCCAATTTTGCCAACATCATGCATGGGGGCAGCATTTAAAATTTCTTCAGCGGCCTCGGTTGAATAACCAATCGCCAAAGCAAGGCTTTGCGAATAATGACTCATTCGAATTACATGCATTCCTGTTTCGTTATCTTTGTATTCAGAAGCCATTCCCAAACGTTGGACAATCTGTAATCGAGTGGCCTTCACTTCATTTACATTTACCAAAGACAAATGATTTTTTATACGGGCTTTTACAATTGGAGGACTTACTGGTTTGGTAATATAATCAACAGCCCCGAGTCGGAATCCTTTTTCTTCATCAACAACATCCGTTAGAGCAGTTACAAAAATTACGGGAATATATTTTGTTTTTTCATTCGACTTTAGGATTTTACAAACTTCATGACCCGTCATTTCGGGCATCATAACATCTAACAAAATGAGTTCCGGTTCTTGCGATTGAGCAAGTTCAATACCTTTCTGTCCGTCTTTTGCAAACAAAAGTGTATATTCATTTTGCAAAATTTCATTTAATATTTGTAAGTTAGTTGGTTCATCATCAACAATTAAAATGGTAGGTTTTGAGTTAATTTGCACCAGGTTCTCCTGCAATTTGAAGTTTAAGTTGATTTAACTGTTTAATTGTTTTTTCAAAATCAAATTGAAGAATGGAAGACTCAATTTCCGAAACGATTTCCGTATATTCCGTTTCATACAAAAAACCATACAACTCTTTCCATTCCTTTTGATCGACAGCACCTTTAGAAAAAGATTCAGATAAACCGGAAATTAAACCAAAGACAATGTCTTTTTCAGTCTCTAAAAATTTCTTTGTTTGTATTTGCTTTTTTTTAGTTTTTAAAGTTCCATTTCCAAACTCCTCCAAAAACTGAAGGTAAGAAAGACTAAAAGTATCTTGTAAACTTTCAAAATCGGATTTATCTAATTTGGATTTTTGTAATTTAGATTCTAAACGCAGAGCAATTTCAGCGATAGGAACGATACCGAGGTTAGAAGAAACACCTCTCATTTTATGCAAAAATGTCCGTTCCTCTTCCAACTTTCCGATATGTATTGGACTTTCTTCGATTTCGGATTTAAAATCCTTGAAGAATCCATCTAACATTGATACATACTTCTCTAAAGACCCAAAAAGGGAAATTCCTCTTTGAGTTTGGAAGGTATCTCCATTACGTGGAGACCGATTAGGTACTAACGGTTGATTCGAATGACCACCTAAAAGTTTTTTAATTTCAAAAAACAAGTCTTGAATGTCAATTGGTTTGGAAATGAACCCATCCATTCCTGCATCTTTTGCAGATTGTTTATCTTCTTCAAATACACTTGCCGACAATGCGATAATTGGTATATGAGTCGAAGTATCTTTTTCGTACAAACGTATTTGTCGTGTGGCTTCCAATCCATCCATCTCTGGCATTTGGATATCCATTAGGACCAAATCAAAAGATTTTGATTTAAAAATATCCAATGCCTCTTTTCCGTTTTTCGCAATATCCACCTTGTGCCCATTAGATGTCATTAGAAGTTGTATTAACTCTACGTTTTGTTTGACATCATCAACGATCAGTATCTCTAAACTTGGTAAATCAAACTGAATTCTTTCATTGACTTCTATAATAGGAACTCCCTTCTCCAATGGAAGGGATACATAAAAATTGGAACCGACTCCTAACTCACTTTCTACCCAAATTTTACCTCTCATCAATTCGACTAACTGCTTAGAAATAGTAGTACCAAGACCAGTCCCCCCGAATTTTCGACTCATAGAAACATCGGCCTGAGTGAAAGGATCAAATATTTTTTCAATTCGATCAGGAGCGATTCCAATCCCACTATCTTGGATATGGAACTGAATTTTTTCATCTTCTGCCGTGATGTTCAGTTGGATAAAACCTTCCTTAGTAAACTTAATAGCATTGCCAAGTAAGTTCGTTAAAATTTGTCGAATACGAAGGCTATCCCCTTTGTAATAGTCCTCTAGGTTTTCAGCGATAGAATATTGAAATTGTAACCCCTTCCTTTTAGCTTCCATACCCATCGTAGAACAAACTTGGTCAACCAGTGAGATCAATGAAAAGTCGATAATTTCCAATTCTACGGCACCACGATCTAGTTTTGCTGAATTTAAGACATCATTGAGTAAACGTAACAATGATTTGGCGGAGTTTTTAATAGTCTCCAAGTGGTTTTTTTGTTGTCCAATCAACTCCCCCGTCAACAAAACCTCAGTAAAACCAATAATGGCATTCATAGGAGTTCTGATTTCATGACTCATATTTGCCAAAAATGTAGTTTTTGTAATGGCTGCCATCTCTGCCTTTTCTTTCGAATCGATAAGGGCTTCTTCTATCATCCGTCGATCCGTATTATCTAAAATCACTCCATCTAAAAATTTTACGTTTTTATCTTCATCTAATACAAGACCGCCATATTCCAAAACCCAACGAATATCCCCTGTTTTCTGAATGATTCGATAATTTAGTACAAAGGTATCGGATAAAGCGATGGCATTTTGGATGATATTCGAAACATGGGCCCTATCATCGGGATGAATGATTTCTGTGAATGTATGTTTACGATCGGGTTCCAGAAAATCTCGAGAAGGGTATCCTGAAAGATTGAGTATCGAGTCACTCATAAAAACAGTAGTCCAATCCTCGTCCACCAAACAACGGTAAACCACTCCTGGAATGTTTTGAATAAAAGACTTCAATTGTTCTTCATTTTCTTTAAGTGCATTTTCTATCATGATCCTTTCGGAAATATCACTAATAAGTCCAACGAAGATATCATCTTGGGGAAGTTTTGTATGACCAATTGCCAACCGAATAGGAAAGGTAGTTCCATCTTTTCTGATACCGAGAGCTTCCCTTCCTGCCCCAATGATTTTTGCTTCTCCAGTTTTTAGATAATTGGAAAGATACTGATCATGTTCATCTTGAAATGGACTCGGCATTAAAATACTTACGTTTTTTCCGACAATTTCCTTTGCCTTCCAACCAAACATCTTTTCAGCAGTGATATTAAACTCTTGAATGATTCCTTTGGTATTGATCATTACAATCGCATCGGCGGCGGTTTCAATAATCGCACGTAATCTTGATTCACTTTTTAAGAGGTTTTGAAAAAGATCTTTATAACTAATGAAGGCGATGGTAACTACAGCTGAACCAATGACAAAAATACTTCCAAAACCAACCAAAGCGACCATAAACAATTGGTCTGAAAACGAGTTATCTAAAACTTGATTTGGCTCGATCACAAAACGAGCCGCTGCCATCCCCGTATAATGCATTCCGGATATGGCACTACCCATCACAATACCGCTAAACAAAGTTAGATAAAAACTTCGAATTTTTAAATTTGAATTTTTTAATCGAAACTGAATGAAAATGGATAAAATGGCAAAAGAAATCGCCACTACAAGAGAAACCAAAAATAAATATGGATCGTACATCAATCGTGGCCGCATTTCCATGGCAGCCATACCCATATAATGCATAAAACCAATCCCTGCACCGACAAGGATTCCAACAGAAATTAATTCCGTTCTTGTAATTCTCTTTTTAGATAAGGTTTGTAATGCGAAAAACGATGCAAAAAAACTAGGTAGGATCGAAAGAATGGTAACTAATTTATTATAAGTTACTTTTGTACATAATTCAAAAGACATCATGCCGATAAAGTGCATGGACCAAACGGCACCACCCATCGACAAACTAGAGGTAAATAAAATTGCTAAACGAGAATACTTGTTCTCAACGTTTGAAAAACGACTGAGCATGTATAAAGAAATCCAAGAAGCAAAAATGGAGATAAAAATGGAAAGTGATACTAACCAATAGTTATAAGTTCCCTCTACAAAGTACAATTGGCTTGCATCTAAGATAAAAAAATGTTTTAAAAATTCGATCCCCATTTGTACGTTTCCTACACCAACTAGATCCTATCATTCATTTAGGGATTCTTTGGATACCAGCAAATTAGATAGATTCCAATTTCTGCTTCCTGTTTTACGTACTATCACTAAAAAGTATCCGATTATTTCAGATGGATGTGATCAATTGTCATGTTTTTTGCTATAACTGAAAAAGGAGTATTTCTAATAAAGAATACAAAAACAATTCATTGAAATATAATAATATACTAATAGTTTTACTGAAAAAATTATTTAAAAAATAGCCCAACTGGTTCACATTCTTTATAAATCAAAATAGTAGACCAATCGGATCATTTTGAAATTGAACAAACAATAAAAACCAGGGAATTGACTTGCCCTGTTTTGAATCCAAAGGCTACTCTTGGCCATGGACCAAATTTTAAAAAACAAAAATGCAATTGTTACCGGAGGTGCTCTCGGAATTGGAAGAGAAACATCCCTACTACTCGCTAAAAAGTGCGCTCATGTCATTGTATCTGATATCAATCTAACAGAAGGAAACAAAGTTGTCGCGGAAATTGAATCTTTCGGCGGATCAGCTGAATTTATCAAATGTGATGTCACCGTTGAAGAAGAAATCATCACACTTGTCGAAACATTCAAATCAAGGAACCAACGTTTGGACATTATGGTAAACAATGCAGGGATTGCAAACAAACCCACATTTATGCATAAAGTGACAACAGAAGTCTGGAACCGTTTGATTTTAATGGATTTAACAAGTGTCTTCTGGTGCCAGAAATATGCCACAAAACTGATGCTTGGTGATCGTTTAGGCGGATCCATTATCAATGTTGCTTCGATCGCAGGGCTTGGAGCCTCTCCTTCGCTTGGTCCTTATTGTGTAGCCAAAGCGGGTGTGATTGAACTGACAACCACAGGAGCCTTGGAAGTTGCACGATTTGGTGTTCGGATCAATGCGGTTTGTCCTGGTTGGACAGAAACGGCAATCCTCGATGTAGCAGGAGAACGGGGGAAAGAGGCGATGGAAAAAAATATCCCGATGGGAAGGCTTGGCAAACCAGCAGAGGTGGCAAACCTAATTGGATTTTTAGCATCAGAGGAATCGAGTTTCATTACAGGATCGGTGTATCGTGTGGATGGGGGGACAAGGAGTTAGAGGTGGAGGGATTGACACTCTATTAACTAATGTGTTAGAAATCAAATCCTAGTGAAAGGGATGTGGAGGGCTTGGTCTGACAGATGTCAGACGGGAGCGTGAGCGCACCCCGTAGCAGCCCGGCCCCGAAAGTTCGGATCTTGCGGTTTTTAGAAACCTATGATTTGAAATGATAGAAAATCCTTTCGGGGATTCACCCAGAAACAACTGACAGTCCCATTGGGACAAAACTAGAATCTTTCTCCCAAACCAATCATTTCAATTCAAAAAGATGATCTGTTCTTCAACCAAAGTAGGTATCGATTGGAATGAAGAAATATTTCAAAAGGTTTAAAAAAATTCCTACCGCATAATCTCAAATAGTCGACCAAGTAAACTATCTTGGGTTTGCATGGTTTTGGAATTGGCTTCGTAAGCGCGGTTCACCTCTATCATATCCACCATCTCTGTCACAACAGAAACATTGGAAGCTTCCAAATAACCTTGCAGAACTTGGGGAGCGAGAAGGGTTGGAAACTTGGTTGGTTCTCCCGATTCAGGAGTATCAGAATAAAACGAGTCCCCTTCTTTGTCGAGGTGTCGGGGATTTTCTACAGTTCGGATTTTGATCGTGTCCAGAAGGACAGGATCTTCAAATCGGTTTTCACTGAAGTTGGTTCCATCTTTCGGAGCGGTTCCGAGTTTGGAATTGATATAGATCTCTCCATTTTCTTTCACAAGGAAATTTCCTTGGTTCACTTGGATGGGTCCCTTCTCGCCAAGCAGAGGAAATCCTTGCGGTGTCACAACAAAACCATTTTTATCTAAAACAAAACTTCCACTCCGTGTGAGGCGCTCCCCTCGATTGGTAAGAACAGAAAAGAAAGCAGGTTTTTCCATACCAGGTTGGTCTTGGATCATCAAATCAAATATATTATCTGTTTTTTTCACAGCACCTTGTTCGAAGCGAGTGTAGACCTCATTCACTTCGGCACCAAACCCTAGTTTCCCGACCACAGGAGACGTATCAAAGGAGCCCATTGGTGTTTTACCAATTCCATCTTCGGAATAACGATGTAGTAACATTTCAGGAAAGGTTTTGAAAACAGTTGTATCTTTTTTGAATGCGGTTTTATCCACATTGGCCAAATTGTTTGCGATCACATCCATTCTCACTTGTTGGGAAATCATCCCATTGGCGCCTGTATACAGTCCTCGTAACATACCTTTCCTACCTATCATTTCTTTCGGTCAGATTTCGAGATTCCCTAAGAGAAAATGCGACATAGTCAAAAAAGAGTTGAAGTTTTCGTAAAAATTCATAGAAAAGAAAGACATGAAGTTATCCATCGGAAACCTCCCCCAGTCGCTTACCGAAGAAGCCCTCGAAAAACTTCTTTCTGCTCATGGAAAAGTGGAACACCTCCAAATCAAACGGGACAAAATCACCAAGGTATCCTTGGGATATGGAACGGCAGATATGGCAGATGCTGATGCAGCCAAGGCGATTTCTGCTCTCAATGGGAAAGAAATCGAAGGAAAGGCAATTGTCCTAGTCAATCAGGAAGAACTTACGAAATCACAAAATGAAGCCGCCAAAAAGAAAGGAAGCCCTGCTGTTTCCAAACCAACCTTTGGCAGAAACCAAACAAGTGGCGGTGGCAATACAGGAGTCCAAAGGAGAGGCGGTTCTCGCGGGTCATAGATGAAACAACTGACCGGCAGTTACCTCTCCATTGGAGCCGGAGAGAACCAAATCCCTCTCATTCGGGCTGCAAAAGCTAGGGGACTCAAAGTCATCTCCGTGGACACAAATCCGGAAGCCCCGGGTCTTGTAGAGTCAGATATTAAAATATTAGAATCTACTCATGAATATAGAAAAATTCTACATGCCATGAGTCGGGTCCCCCTTCCCTTCAAACTGATGGGAGTGGGATCCAGATCGTACGGCAAAGCAGTTTATACCGTATCTTATTTAGCAGAAAAATTAAAACTTCGTGGGAACCCTCGCGATACAATCAATCTCTTTCTCGACAAAGAAAAGTTTAAAAACTCCGTACAAAAGTATGGAATCCCTGTTCCCAGTTCTTTACAGTCCAACTTACAATCTAGAACCAAAGAGAAAAAACTAGAACTTACATTTCCCCTCATCGCCAAACCGAAAGAGGGTTCTGGTAAAAAAGGAATTACGGTTCTCGAAACTGAGGCAGAGTTCAAAAAATTCAGCCGTTTGAAAACGAGCGAAAGTTTTCTTTTGGAACCTTTCATTCCAGGGGACGAAGTGACTGTTCTTGGTTTTGTCATTGCCAGACGTTTTTATTTGATTTCCCTAACCGACAAAATCACCACAGGGAAACCAAACTTTATTGAAGTGGCACATGTCGCTCCTTCAAAACATATCCCTATGGCTGGGGAATTAAAAATGATCTGTCAAAGCATTGTGACGGCGACCAAATTAAAAACCGGTCCCTTTGTGGCTGAATTTAAAATTACAAAAAATAACGAATGCCTTCTCATTGAATCAGCTCCTGAAGTAGGAGGAGAATTTTTGGCAGATGTTCTCATTCCGGAACATTATGGTTACAAATATTTTAATGATCTACTCTCCGTTACTATTGGTGAAAAAACAAGACCCGGGTTTTTAAAAAAATCGAAAGATGGAATCACTAAATCAGCGTTAGTTTTCACTCTCCCCACAGATCGCCAAAAGAAAATGGGAGAACCCATTACCTTTACAACAAATTTCGGTGAAACCTTATTTTTTCAAAAACAATTGGTTCCCACCGGGACATCACTGGATAAATTAGAAGGAAATCACAAAAGAACTCAAGTTTTTGGAATTACATCCAAACTGTCCATCTCCACCAAAGATTGGTTAGATTCTATTTTCCAACGACTTAATTCATGAAAAATGTCTGGGATGAACACTATGAAAGACCAAAATCAAAATTGGCCTTTCCGGATGAAAATTTAGTCCGCCTTTTATCACGAATCCAACCCAAAAATCGGAATGCTCTAGACTTTGGTTGTGGATCCGGCAGGCATTGTTACCTATTACAAAATGAAGGTTACAAAGTTACCGGATGTGACACCGCAAAAACCACCATTGATCTGTTAAATGGAGAATCCTCACCCATTCGTTTTCTGCACACTCCAGATACCAACCTACCGTTTTCTCCCAAAGAATTTGGCCTCATCTTAAGTTGGGGGGTGTTTCATTACAATAGACGAGAAGATGCGAAAAAACTCCTGTTATCCTTGTATGATTCTTTGGATACAGGTGGTTATCTTTTGGGTTCGATCCGAGCTGATGGAGATACCCACTTAGGTCTTTCGAAAGGAAAAATGAATTTATCTGACTTAAGCGGTGGTTATGCGGAGACCTACTCTCTCGGTGATTTAAAGGAATTCCTTTCGGTTTTTTCCAATCTATCCATTGGGTATTCAGAACGTACACCACTTGGAAAGTTAGAAGAACGAATTTGCCACTGGTTTTTCCTTGCTGAAAAATAATGAATCCTAACCCTTCCTTGAGTGAAAACTGCCCTCTCGACCAAACAAACGATTGGCGCCCCTTATACACAACAACAGGAAAATATTCAGGGTTATCGATTGTTGAATGTACTCATTGTAAACTCCAGGCACTCTTCCCCAGACCCAATCAAAAAGAATTATATGGACAGGACTATTATCAAGGTAAAGCAGAGTATACTTACATAGATGAAAGAGAAAATAAAAAATTCTTTCAGTATGTTTGGAAAGCAAGAGTTCGTAATATAAAAAAATTTGTAAAGACTGGGAACTTTTTAGATATAGGATCTTCTTTTGGAGGTTTTTTGGAATCGGCAAGGGACGGTGGATTTTCGGTTCAAGGGGTAGAAATTTCGGAGTACGCTTCTCATTATGCAAATGAAAACGGAATCCCTACCTTTAACGGAAGTTTAGCTGAAGCAAAATTTCCAAATAACCACTTCAGTGTGATAACTATGGTGGAAGTGATTGAACATATAGAAAATCCAAATCTCTTTTTCAAAGAACTGACACGGATATTAAAACCAGGCGGCCTCCTCCTACTTCAGACAGCCAATTTCGATGGCTGGCAAGCCAAAAAAGAAGGTCCAAATTATCATTATTATATGCCTGGCCATGTGTTTTATTACACAGACAGAATCCTAAAAAATATATTGACGAACCTTGATTTTAGTCGTTTTGTATCTTACTTCGGAGTGGATTTTCCATTACTTGCGAAACTACAAAAATCAAGAGGATCTTTCAAAAATTGGAAAGACTACCTCCAGTGGTTACGCATTTCGTATTACCATTTTCAGTCAAAATGGAAAAAAAATGGATTCCCCCTCACTTCAAGTTACGTTTTGTACGCTTTTAAAAAATAGGTAACCCGAATGAATGATACAATCAAAACTCCCTTACTTGTCCGACTCACTGCCATTCCAGAAAAGAAGGGTTGGAAAAGAAAACTCATCTTAAGCATTCGAGTTTTACTAGTATCTGTACATAGGTTTATGAAAGACGATTGCCTTATCATTGGTTCCAGTCTTGCGTATACAACGATTGTCACCCTCATCCCTACTCTGACAGTAGCCCTCGCCCTAATTACAGTGGCTTCTGGAATCCAAACGCGACAAGGGGAAATGGTAGATGAAATCAATTCCTATCTTCTTCGTAATAATATTCAATTTGATATCTCTCCGTATTTGGATACTCTCACCGATATTATTTCCACAGCTTCCCAAATTGGAGCGGTTGGTTTTGTTGTATTTATTTTTTCAGCAACCGCTGTTTTACGTTCTTTAGAAAAAGCCTTCCATATCATTTGGAAAATTGACCTTCATAGAAACTTTATTAACAAATTTGTATTTTATTTCTTTCTGATCTCTTTTGGTCCCCTTCTCTTTGTCGTCGGTAAAAACATTACCGACAAAATTTCTGATTCTGTTCGGCCACCGCATTTAAAATCAATCGTTTCGACAAAACATGGGGAATTGTGGGTTGCTGGGGAAAAAGGAAATATTGGAACCATTAAAGAATTAAATAAATCCGTATCCTTCATTCCAAGTTCGAGTATCGATTTCGAAAACATGCTCTGTATTGATTTTGAAACAGTAGAAACAGGTACATGCAAAAAACCTGATATCTCAAAAGAAAATTTTTTCCGAATTCGCAGTGTGGGAAACGATCTTTTTACCATTTCCGAAGAAGGATCTTTTTTGTATTCGAATGATCTTGGGAAAACTTGGAAACTCCATTCTCTCAAAGGAATTGCAGTCTCTGACTTTGGCGCGATTGATTATGATACTTTATTCATCCTCACACAAGACACTCGCACCCTCCGATATGAAATCGGAAAAACATTAAAAGAAATCAAAAGGTTCACTGATCCTGCCATCACTCCCATCCGCGTTCGTTTCTTTTCTGAAAAAGATGGATTTATTTTAGACCGAGAAGGCCGGCTTTGGAAAACAAGTGATGGAGGAACCACCTTCTTTCCCCAAGAGATTTCGCAAAAACCACTGAATGACATTGCGTTTCTCAACAGAAACGTAGGTTTCCTCGTGGGCGACAATGGTGCTATTTTCAAAACCACTGATGGTGGTTATACATGGTCTGACCTAAGCCACAGAAAATATTCATACGAACGAGTTTGGATGTTTGCTTCTCCGAAAAAACAGGACTTCGATATCTTTATTTTAACTTCGTTAGGTGATATTCTTTTGTCAGAAGATGAAGGAGAAAACTGGTCTACAGCTTACAAAGGAAAAGCGGGAATGATTCTCGACATGATCCTTATCTCAAAAAAAACGAACGAACCAGAAGTTTTAACAGATGGAACTATTTTACCTACAGAAGACAGTATCGAAATTGAAACACAAGTCGAAGCAGAATCATTAAACGAAAGTATGCTTGGTATTGTTGGGGTTGGAGAATTCAATAAAATCATTCGTGTGGAAGATGATTCCAAAGGCCAAACCATTTGGAAAAAATACCAAGGAGGAAAACGATTTTTCTCTCTTTATTCCATCTTTCAAATTCTACTTCCCCTGCTTGCACTTTGGTTGTTCTTTTTGTTAATTTTTAATATCATTCCGAATACCAAAGTTCCGCTCAAAGCCTCCTCTATCGGAGCTGCCATTACCGGGATCATTCTCATCATTTTCTTTTGGGGATTTATTAATATTTACCTAACATCCTTTACCGAAAAAACAATGTTAGTGTATAAGGCACTTGCCGCTATCCCGATTGCTCTACTTGCTATTTACTCGATTTCTCTCATCATTCTTTATGGTGCTGAAGTGACCGCAACTTTGCAGTTCCCTGATCGATATCTACTTCCCAAACATCCGTTTGATGATATAGACAGTAATCTTTCCTATGAGTTTTATAAAACCATTCAAGTTCTGGCTCTGACTTACGACCACCAATCAAAAAATGGGGAACTGATTAAACTTTCGGTTCTAAGGAAGACACTTCTGATGCCAGAAAAAGATTTAACGGAGATTTTAGAAAAATTAAACAATACAAAGTTCATTGAGATTACAGAAGACAAACGAATTGCTCCCGTAAAACTCAAAGAACAAATTGATCTCGTATCTCTCTACGAAAATACATCTAGTTTTAAATTGGGAGCTCCCAAAGAACTCACCAGTGTATCCCCTAAACTCAATGAAAGCTTGGGACAACTGGAAGGAAAATTAAAAGAAGAACTAAAAAAGATTTCTTTTAAAGATTTGATTTAGAAGACACAAAACGCGTGATTTTATTTTAGATTTAGTGGAGAAACAACACTAATCTAAAAATAAGGATTCTTTTTTACTGGCGGAAGAGAAGCTGACATCTGTTTGTAAATCTCTTCTGCAAGTCCCATCGATTCGTTCTGGGAGATATTTTTAGCATACTCATCATAAAGCATATCTTCAAAAATTTCTTCTGCATAACCACCATCGATCATTTTCTCTTTGTGAATGGTGTTTTTCATTTCTTTGAGCATCATCTTCACAAAAACAGATTCAAATTCCACGGAGGCATCATAGAGTTTTTTTCTATAAGGATCTTCTTTGATCTCCTCACGAATGTTTTGCGGAACTCGGAGAGAAGAAGAACTCACCTTCCCCATGATTTCTTCATGTGTTTCGAGTAGGTTCTGAAAATCGGACATACCTTCTTTTTTGGCAGTTTTTGTTTCATCCGAATAGGATTTCATCCGGTTCAGGATGGATTCGTCCTGGGAACGGCTAAGACGATTCGAATAGTCTTGGATTTTGTGAATGTCCATATTATGTCTACTAAACCTATCGGCAGATTCCCAAATTACTGAATCACAAGTTCTGCTTTTAAGGCCCCTTGTTTTTTTAAGGCCTCTAAAATCGAGATAATATCCCGAGTCGAAGCTCCGACTTTATTCAAAGCACCCACCACATCCGAAACTTGCGTGGTTTCTTTTAAAACAAAAACGGATTCACCCTTTCCCTCATCTTGGATGGGGAAAAAATATCGAGACTTGTCTCGGTTCGCAATTTGGATGGTGAGTCCTTGTTGGGAAATGGCCACTTCATCGATGGCAATATTAGCACCCATCACAATGGTCCCCGTCCTTTCGTTGATCACCACACGAGCCACGGGTGAAGAATTCACAGTTAGGTTTTCTAATTTCGCAAGGAAGGCCAAATCGAGTTTGGGCTCTCCGGCTGCCATTTCCCCACTGGGATTTTGACCTGAGGTTTTTAATGGCAGGGGAACAAGGACTTCGGTCGGAGAAACCACTTCTGGAACCACCGCAAGTTCGGCAGTAATGGCATCCACAATCGCACCCATCGTTGTATAATCTTTTTCTAGAAGTGTGAGTTTGACTGATTTAGTCACAGGAGCATTAGGAACCGATTTTTCTAAAATCGCACCCATAGGAACAAGAGCCGTATTGGATCCTGATTTTTTATCAGCCCCTCCTCGTTTTTTCTCTTTTCCACCAAACGCGAGTACGCCGGAAGCAACGGCAATGATTTCCCCATTCCCGGCTTTTAAAGGAGATTGTAAAAGAACTCCTCCTTCAAGAGAACGTGCATCACCGAGGGAAGAAACTAAGACATCTATTTTATCCCCTTCTTTAAGATTTACCGGAACATTGGCAGTGATGAGAACAGACGCAGTATTTTTAGCATCTCTTAAGTTCTTTTTAGTATTCACACCAAGACCGGCCAAATAATTCTGTAAGGCTTCTTCGGTGAGTGGATTTTTTGTATCTCCTGTTCCGTTAAGACCTACCACAAGACCAAATCCTGTGAGTTGGTTTTCACGAACGGCGTCAATCCGCACCAAATCTTTTAGTCTTGTTTCAACCGCAAAACTAGGGAGAGTCGCAAAAAGGAAAACAATAACAGCAACAAATGGATTTCCAAAAAATTGAAAATCTTTTTTGGCGAACTCTAGGTTAGATACATTTCGATTCAAAACAGTCATTGCCACTTACTCACTTTCACCTAAGAGTCGTTTGATATTCTTTAAAATGATTTCTTGTTTTTCTGGTTCCGACAGTTCCGCTTTTTCGGTTACCGTTCCGTCGGGGTTTGTGATCCGTTTCATTTGAATATTGGGATTTGTGAGTTCTTTTGGATTTAGAGTTCCTTGGTATTCCACTCTTAGGTTTGCAATCAGATCACTTGAAATAAAACGATTTTTGTCTAAATCTTCCGGAGAAATGGTTCCCGACAAACGAAGGTTAATTCTTTCTTCCGATAAATTAAATACCTTACTTCCTTCCAGCTCCAAATTCCCGGTTCCTGGATCAATGCCAGTGACAAGGACTGCCATCACTCCCACAACTTTTCCTTGGGATTTGGATTTTCCTACTTTGGATCTCATATATGTGGAATTCGAGTTATAAGTTGGAAGATCAGGGACTAACTTTTTATCAGGAACGGTTTTGATATCATTATCAAAAGTAGCTTTGTATTCGGACTCATACTCCACACGAAGTCCATTTTTTAAAACGACCTTTACCACAGTTCCTGGTTGGATGGTTTTAGGATAAGAGTAAGGGTCTTTGTCTTTCCAAAGAGAATCCGCTGCAAATACGGTTAGCCCTGTGAAAGTTAAAATGCCGATGAAAAGAAATTCGAATAAAAATATCAGGATACTTCTTCCGATAGAAGATCGAACCTGAAAATTTGTTTTGAATTCTGCCTTCCGATCTAAATTCGAATGCGGAATTAATTTTGAATCTAAATGCCTATTTGGTTTCATAAATATTTCAAATCTCTTCGAGAAGGCAGATCCCTTCGTCTTGAACACGGGCCTTGATGATTTTTTGAGAAGCTAAGTTGAGGACAGATATCTCATCTCCACGATTTCCCGATGCCAGAGCTCTTGTTTTAATTTTTAATAAGAGATTACCCGTGGTGTAAACAAGTTGTACTTCTTGTCCCCTTTCAATGGTGTGAAGGGTTCGGACTTGTTTTTTTTCAATTGTCATATCGCTCGCGAGCGCCCCAAGTGCCGTTTTTCCGACAGGACTTTCTTCCACATACTCACGGTTATGGTCTGCTGTGAAAAAAGTGCGGATTTCTACGTCTTCCTCAGTTAACACTGTTTTTGCGGGAATTTCTCTTTTCGTAAAATAGGCTTTTTTCTTTTCTTCAATCAGAAAGGGAACCGATTCCGAATGAACCATTTTTCCTTCATAATAATAATCCAAAGGAAAAAGCCTTTTTCCTCCATGAAGGGTGCGACCCGTATTTCTCCAAACAAGTTTGGTTCCAGAGATAACTTGTAGAGAATCTTTTTCAGAACTCAATCGGAAGGATTCTCCATCTTCACCGATTGTTTGTTCTACGGATTCTTTCAAGTTTTGCCAAAGAGAACGTTCTAGATCTTTTTTAGGAACAGAAGTGGTTTTAGGGAGTAAAATCCCAAGGTTACCCATCACTTCAAATGATACAGACTCGCCCGTTTCTTTTGTATGAATCGAATTCAAAACATCCACTAAGGATTCCGGTGTTAGAATTTTTGGTGATTGTAAATTCTGAAAAACAATAGGGTTCCAATTTCCTTTCCAGTTGGTAAAATCAGATAGACGAACTTCCCCTGCGCCCACAATGGTTTTGGGTTTTAGGTAGAGCCGAAAATCTTTTTCCTTTGCCAAAACAGGCAAAGAAAGAACCAAACTAAAAAAGAATAGGAACCAAACTTTCATTAACGTTTTAAACCGATCGCCGTAGAAAGCATGTTATCCGATGTTTGGATGGTTTTCGAATTTGATTCGTAAGCCCTTTGTGCCACAATCATATTCACCATCTCTTCTACGATTTTAACGTTACTCATTTCTAAAAACCCTTGTAGGACACTTCCGTATCCTTCTTGTGAAGGCATGCCTGGAATTTCAGGACCGGATGCGACTGTTTCTCGAAATAAGTTTTTACCAACGGCTTGGAGACCGGCCGGGTTCACAAATCGGTAAAGCTCCAATTGGCCGATGGTTGTAGGACGGATATCGTTTCCGATTTTTACCGTCACTTCTCCCTCTTCGGAAACCATTAAAGTATTGAGGATGGCATTTTCGGGTAAGATGATGGGTGGTTCGAGTAAGTATCCGTTAGAGGTAACCACTTGTTGGTTGGAATCAATTTTATAGGATCCGTCTCTTGAGTAGGAGAAAGTTCCGTCTGGCATCTGGATTTTGAAAAATGCCATCTCACCTGTGAGGGCCAGATCTAGTTTGTTTCCTGTGGCTTGAAAAGAACCAATTTCAAATAACTTCTGTGTGGCGGCCACTTTCACACCATGACCCACATTCACACCGGTAGGAATTTCGGAAACTGAGGTGGCTGGAGTTCCCGCAAGCACTTGGTGTTGGTAAACTAAATCTTCAAAGTCCACACGGTTCTTTTTGAAACCAGTGGTGTTTACGTTCGCAAGGTTATTGGCAACCGTATCAATATGGAATTGTTGGGCAATCATCCCGGTAGCACCGGTCCAAAGGGATCGCATCATAAAAAGGCACCTCTACAGCTTTCTATCGGTAAAGCCCGAAAAAAGCTAAGTGTCTTTTTTTCTAATTATGTCTTATTTTCCAGTGCTCCCAAATCCGCCGGATCCCCTTTCGGTGCTCGAAAGTTCTGCTAGAACCCGGACAGGAAGTTTCGCTACCGCTTGGAAAACAATTTGGGCCACCCTTGTTCCTGGCTCCAAAACAAAGTCCGCCCCACTTAAGTTTAGGAGTGGGATGAGAATCTCTCCCCGGTAATCCGAGTCGATGGTGCCTGGGGTATTTGGCATGATGATGGAATTCTTCGTGGAAAATCCGCTTCTTGGTCGAATTTGACCCTCATACCCTTCGGGAATTGCCATCGCAAGACCTGTGGGAACAAACACGACTTTGCCATTCGGCAGGATGAGGTTTTCTGTGAGGCAAACAGACAAATCCATCCCCGCCGAACCAGAGGTTTTGTATTCGGGGAGAACGGCTCCCTCTCTTAAAATTTGAACGTGTAAATTCGGTTGGTTCATTTTAGTCCTTAAAAACAGATTCTATGCGGCTTTTGGTCTATCAAACACCAAACTGGACGGGGATTTTGGAGAATTGACTTTCTGACATATCTCCCACACAAGACAAATGGACTTTCTTTAAATCAAACAGTTGTTTAGCTGTTTCGTTAATTTCATCCAAGGTCACTGATTTGATGGATTTCATTCGATCTTCCAAAGAAAAGTACTTACCGTAATAGATTTCTTGGAGGCCGATATTATTCATTCGGTTTTCAGGAAGTTCATACCCAATGGCAATGGAACCCATTTGGTTGGATTTTGCATCAGCTAGTTCTGTTTTAGAAAAACCATTTTTCGAAATACTTTCCAATTCTTTTAGGATGAGTTCCACACATCGTGCTGCCTTTTCTTTGGAAGTGGCAGAGGAAATGGAAAAAAGCCCTGTGGTTTTGTAATAAGAAGGAAAACTATAAATGCTATAACATAACCCTTCTTTCTCTCGGATGTTTTGGAAAAGCCGCGAAGCCATTCCGCCGCCAAGAATTGTCGAGATAAGTTGGGTCACAGTCACCGTTCTGTAATCCCTTTTGTTTCCATTCACACCAAGCATAATATGGAACTGTTCAATCTTACGGCGTTCCAAATGCTTCGAATAACTTTTTTTAGGTGCAGGAATGATGAGTTCCGTGGGATTTTTGCCCTTAGGATTTTCAAAAGAAAAATATTTATTGGTTAGATCTAAAATTTTTTCCCAAGTGAAATTTCCAGAAACAGAAATCACCATATTTTTAGGGAAATAATGTTTTTCAAAAAAAGTTCTGATGGATTTTTCCGTTACACCTGTAACAGACTTTTTTGTTCCAATGATATCACGGCCATAAGGTGACTTACCAAATATATTACGAAAATAATAGTCATAAACAAAATCATCGGGTGCATCTTCATAAGAACGCATCTCTTCCATAATGACACCCTTTTCAATTGAGATGTCTTCTTTACGAAAAAGAGGACGAAATAACATATCGGAAAGAATATCAAAAGCAAGTTCGGCTTGGTCTTTGATCGCCACTACATAATACTGAGTGTATTCACGACCAGTGGAACCATTCAAAATCCCACCCACTCGTTCAATAGATTCAGCGATTTCTTTACTGGTTCGTGTTACCGTATCTTTAAAGAGCATATGCTCTAAAAAGTGAAAGTATCCGTGTTCCGAATTAGTTTCGGCAAGACTGCCCTGTTTCAGAAAAACACCCACCCCCATAGAGGATGCGTGTTTCATAGGTTGGAAGAGAACCGTTAACCCATTGGGTAAAACGGTTCGTTTGCATTCGATGACGGATGCCATTGGTTTCACTCCCCCCAAACAGTCGTTTGGGGACTGTTTAGTTGTCTAAAAGAACATCCTTTCTGGAAAGGTCGATTTTTCCCATTTTATCAACGGAAATCACCTTCACTTGGATTTTGTCCCCTTCAGAAACAATATCACGAACCGATTGCACTCGTTTCACATCTAGTTTAGAGATGTGGCAAAGGCCCTCTTTTCCTGGAAGAATTTCAACAAAGGCACCAAAGTCAGCAATTCGTTTGATCACACCGTCGTAGATTTTTCCTACTTCGATTTCTTCAAAAATTCCATCGATCATAGCAATGGCTTTGTCTTTCGCTTCTTCACTTGGAGAAGCAATTGTAACCTTACCAGTATCATCTACGGAAATTTCAGAACCGGATTGTTCGATGATCGCACGGATCATTTTACCACCAGGACCAATGAGTTCCCCAATTCGATCTTTTGGAATTTGTTTGAGAGTGATGCGTGGTGCATTGTTACTCAAATTTCCTTTTACAGCAGAAATGGATTTGTTCATTTCGCCAAGGATGTGGTCACGACCCACTTCTGCTTGTTCAATGGCTTTTTGTAAAACTTCCAAACCAAGTCCGTTGACTTTAAGATCCATTTGGAAGGCAGTGATCCCTTTTTTGGTTCCTGCGAGTTTGAAATCCATATCACCAAAATGATCTTCGATTCCAGCAATGTCAGAAAGAACGGCAAAACGACCCTTTTCATCACTGAAAAGACCCATAGCAATTCCTGAAACGGGACCAGAAATCGGAACTCCACCGGCCATAAGAGCCAAGGTTCCCGAACAAACGGAAGCCATAGAGGAAGATCCATTGGATTCTAAAATTTCAGATACAATTCGAATCACGTAAGGAAAGTCAGTTTGTGATGGAAGAACCTTTTTAATCGCACGTTCCGCCAAGTTTCCGTGACCAATTTCACGTCTTCCAGGGCCGGAGTTACGACGCACTTCCCCAACAGAGAATGCAGGGAAATTGTAGTGCAACATAAAGTTCTTTTCTTTCGAACCTTCCAAAGTTTCGTATCTTTGGTTGTCGGAAGTAGTTCCTAGAGTCACAACACCAAGTGATTGGGTTTGTCCACGAGTGAAAACTGCCGATCCATGAGGTCCAGGAAGAACATCCACTTCGCAAGAAATTTGACGAATTTCATTGGTTTTACGACCGTCAAAACGAATTCCTTCGCCGAGCACTAGTTCGCGGACCACTTCATATTCTAATTCATGTAGGAAATGTTTGATATCTTTTGATTTGTCTTCTGGAGCGAGTAGAGTTTTAAAATGTTCTACTGTTTCTTTGTTGATGGCTTTGATGTCATCATTACGTTTTGCTTTGTCTGCATTTTTGTTAGCAGCAGTCAAACGGTCAAAAGCGAACTCACGAATTTTTGCATGAAGTTCTTTGTCAGGAGCTTTTAAAACTACTTCCTTTTTTACTGTTCCGTTTTTCTTAGCTAATTCTTCTTGCATTGCAACAGCAACTTTAAGTTGTTCTTGTGCAAAACGTAAAGCCGCCATCATATCTTCTTTGGAGATTTCGTTTGCTTCCCCTTCGATCATGACGATAGCATCTTTGGTTCCCGCAACTACCAAATCTAAATCAGATTTGGTAATCTCTTCGTTCGTAGGGTTCAGAACAAATTCTCCACCAATACGACCGATACGAGCACCAGCAATAGGGCCAGCGAAAGGAATGGAAGAAACAGAAAGAGCCGCCGAAGCTGCGTTAATCGCATGGCCTTGGACAGATACTTGTTTGTCTGCTGATAAAACTTGAACGAGAAGTTGTACTTCAGAGAAGTATCCTTCTGGGAACATAGGGCGAATCGGACGATCCAGAATTCTGGAAAGTAACACTTCGTGTTCTGCTGGTTTTGCTTCGCGTTTGAAGTAACCACCAGGAAAACGACCTACCGAGTAGGCTTTCTCTGTGTATTCGCAAGTAAGTGGGAAAAAATCTTGTCCTTCTTTTGGTTCGTCAGCCGCACAAACTGTGGCGAGGAGAACCAAATTTCCGGTTTTGTATACAACCGACCCGTGCGCTTGTTTTGCCCACTTGCCGGTCTCAATGGTGATAGAGTCTCTACCCCAAGAACCAGTGAACTCTGTAGCCATAGGAATTACTTCCTAAGGCCGAGTTTTTCAATCAGCTTTTTATAACTTTCTACGTTGGACTTTTTAAGGTATTCCAACAAACTCTTTCTCTGGTTCACCATTGCGATTAGACCGCGGCGAGAGTGAAAGTCCTTCTTGTTCGCTTTGAAGTGCTCAGTAAGGTCTTTGATTCGAGAGTCGAGAAGAGCGATTTGTACTTCTGCAGAACCTGTGTCGTTTGGTTTGCTACCGAATGTAGCAATGATCTGCTGTTTTTGTTCTTTTGTGATCATACTAGTGTCCAGATTTTAAGAAGGACTCATTTAGAAAACATAATTTTTGCAGAAGGGTCAAAAAATACTTTTCTGTACCGGTAGGGAATGTGCTCCGGTTTCCCTTCGTAATCACACCAGGCAAGAACGGTGGTTTCGTCCGCGTCCACGATATAAAACCCGTTTTCTACAGGTGTCGGGAGTTTGTCCCAAATGTATCCCCCGTGGATGACGGCCTTTTTTTCTTGGGCGTCTACGATCCGGACAGGAAGCGGGAACACTTCTTTCCAATTTCGCAAGTCTTTGGGGGAAATTTGGTCTAGGGTTTTCACTCCGTTCAGATGGAATTCGCCAATGGATTCCCGCACAAGCCGTCCCAGAGAAAGAGGAATCCCCCATTTTTCAGAAAGGTCTAAAATGATTTTGCGAATGTATGTTCCGGAACTCACATGGATCCGAAACGAAAATCCAAACTCTGTCTGCAAAACATCTTCTACTTTGTAGATCGAAATGGGTCTTTCCTTTTCCTCTACGACGAGTCCCTCTCGGACTAGATCCGACTGGCGTTTCCCTCCGACTTTCAGAGCCGAAATTTTCGGTGCTTTTTGGGAAGTCAGTGTTGTGAGTTGCGTAAGTTCCGCGAGCAATCGTTCTCTTGGAAATTCGGAGACAAAACGGGGAAGGAAGTTTTCCCTATCGTCTACTTCCACCACTCCTTCCGGATCCCCAGAATCGGTTTTGAATCCGACCACCACTTCCGCAAAGTAAGACTTATCTTTTCCGAGAAACACTTGGGAAAAAGCAGTATAATCCCCACAAGGCAAAATGAGTAGGCCTTCCGCAAACCGGTCAAGAGTTCCGGTATGTCCCACTGACTTTTGACCTAAGATCCGTTTGGTTTTTAGAACCAAATCGGAACTTGTGATTCCCGGTGGTTTGTAGACAAATAAATATCCAGAATGGTAGGGTTTAGACATAGGATAGAATCACCTAATCAAAGCAAATTGTAGTCAGTGTAAAATCACTCGAAGGCAAATTTACCTTCGTCTATTTTTTACTCTTTTTCCCAACCACCACCATCTGTTTTCATTTAGGATGGAGAATCTGAATCCGTATCGTCACTATCTTCTTCGGTTTCGGATTCTTCAGGATGGAGTTCTTCGAATAAAGTTTTTGGTTTGGATTCATCAATCAGACGATTCACTTCCAAACTTTTGATGTAGTTATTGTCCCAGACAAATGTAAATCTTGGGTTGGTATGAAGGTGGAGATTTTTTCCTACAAGAGAAGAAAGAAAACCAGCACAAGAAACAAGTCCTTGTGTGAGTTTTTTTCTTTCATTGTTATTACAAAGAGCCGTGAAATAGACCTTCGCATATTGAAGGTCTTCACTGATCTCAATCCGATGGAAACTCGGTAAAAAGACTCTGGGGTCCTTTACCTTACCTTCCAAAATCGCAGTGGAGATAAGGCGAATGATCTCCGATTCGAGTTTTTTCATTCGAATGGGATTCATTTAAGCCGCCTTACAGTTTACGAGCAATCTCGCGAATCTCGTATGCTTCGATTTCATCACCCACAACAAAGTCGTTAAAACCATCGAGTAAGATACCGCACTCGAATCCAGTGAGAACATCTGCCACATCGTCTTTCATACGTTTGAGGTTTTTGATCTTACCTTCCCAAGTGATTTCACCAGACTCGCTCGAGATCACTCGAACGTAAGCTTGTTTCGTGACCTTACCAGATTTAACCATACAACCTGCAATGTTACCAACTTTAGAAATTTTGAATACGTCTCGGATTTCTACCTTACCGATTACGTTTTCTACTTTTTCAGGTTCAAGCATTCCTTCCATGGAAGCTTTCACTTCGTTAACCACATCGTAGATGATGCTGTAGTATTTGATTTCTACTTTTTCTTTCTCAGCGAGAGATACCGTTTTTGGATTCGCACGTGTGTGGAAACCAATCACGATTGCATTGGATGCCGATGCCAAAATGATATCGGAATCTACGATGGCTCCCGTTCCTGCATGGATTACATTCAAACGGACATCCACAGTAGAAAGTTTTTCTAATGCTTCTTTTACCGCTTCTGTAGATCCGCGAACGTCCGCTTTGATGATGACTTTGAGTTCTTTGAGAGCACCTTGTTTGATGATCTCACTCATGTTATCGAGTGTGACACGAGTGGCCGCATTTTTCGATTGGCCAAGCCTTTCATAATCTTGACGGCTATGAGAGATAGAACGTGCTTCTTTGTCATCGATCACCACATCAAATGGTGCTCCTGCATCTGGAACTCCATCTAGTCCTGTCACAAGGGCAGGGAAAGATGGACCCGCTTCACGGATGGAATGACCAAGGTCATCATACATGGCTCGCACACGACCTGCGTGAACTCCCGCAACAAAAGCATCTCCTACACGAAGAGTTCCGTTTTGGATGAGAACAGTTGCCACAGCACCACGACCTGGATCGAGTTTTGCTTCGACAATGGTTCCTTTTGCTTTTCGTTTTGGATTGGCTTTGTGATCCAGAAGTTCTGCTTGGATGAGAAGCATCTCTAGAAGTTTATCAATTCCAATATTATTTTTAGCAGAAATCTCACAGAAGATGGTAGTTCCACCCCACTCTTCTGGTTGTAATCCGTAGTTAGAAAGTTCTTGTCTCACCTTTTCTGGATTAGCTGCTGGTAAATCAATTTTGTTTACTGCAACGATGATCGGTACTTCTGCTTCTTTTGCGTGGTTGATGGCTTCAATCGTTTGAGGCATGACCCCATCGTCAGCAGCAACAACAAGCACAACAATGTCAGTAACCGAGGCACCACGTGCTCTCATGGAAGTAAAGGCTTCGTGACCAGGAGTATCGAGGAAGGCAATTTTACCACGATTGGTTTCTACTTGGTAGGCACCAATGTGCTGAGTGATTCCACCTGATTCTCCTTCTGCCACTCGTGAAGAACGAATGGTATCCAAAAGTTTGGTTTTACCATGGTCAACGTGACCCATAATGGTAACAACTGGAGGACGAGTGATATAGTCTTCCGGTGCATCCTTTTCTTCTTCGATCACAGTTTCATCGTAAAGGGAAACAATCTTCACTTTACAACCGTAATCATCAGCGAGGATGGATGCAGTTTCGGCATCGATCACATTGTTAATGGTAACCATCATCCCCATTTTCATGAGTTTACTGATGACTTCACCAGGTTTTAAATTCAGTTTTTTAGCAATCTCTCCCACTTGGATGTTTTCCAAAATGGAGATTTCTTTAGGAACAGCAGCAAGAGCTGCGGCCTGCGCTTTTTGTTTGCGGAAAGATTGTTTGAAGAACTTAGTGTTCTCGTTTTCTTCTCTTCCACCTTTTTCTTTATCGAATACTTTCTTTTTCGCACCGCCAGGTCCGCCCGCACCAGGGAGTCCACCCGGAGCACCAAACGGAGCATCACCAGGGGGTCTTCCAGCACCGGGGCCACCTTGACCAATGGGTCTTGCACCACGGTTTCCTTGATATCCACCAGGACCACCTTGGCCTGGTCCACGATTCCCTTGGTATCCACCGCCACCTTGGCCTGGTCCACGATTCCCTTGGTATCCGCCACCACCTTGGCCTGGTCCGCGATTCCCTTGGTATCCGCCACCACCTTGGCCTGGTCCGCGATTCCCTTGGTATCCACCGCCACCTTGGCCTGGTCCGCGATTCCCTTGGTAACCGCCACCTTGGCCTGGTCCACGATTCCCTTGGTATCCACCGCCGCCTTGACCTTCCGGTCTTTGCGGACGAGGACTTGTCGGGCGGGATACGATCGGGTTACGATCTTCTTTTCTAAAATAACCTTGGTTTCCTCCCCCTTGTTGGCCGCCTTGGCCACCACCAGAACGGTAGTTAGGAGAAGAAGTATCACCAGAGAGGATGGATTCTGGTTTACGATCCATCGGAGGTCTCTCTCGTTCTGGTTGTGGTTCCGGTTTTCTTTCTGGCCGGGACACAATTGGTGATGCTTGGGAAGGAGCTTGAGGACCGGAACCGAGTCCCTGTCTTTTGGCTTCCTCACGAATGAGTTCATTCAAATCCTTTTTTTTGTCCGAAGCAGGAGAAGTTGATTTCGCTTCTGCGCTTTGTGGACTCGCACTGGATTCTTTTTTCTCATCTGCAGGTGCCGCTTTTTTCTTGATGACAAGTTTTTTCTTGGTTTTGTCACCACTGGCTCCCTGCTGGAGGGTTTCTTTAATCGATTTTTGCTCTTCCATAGTATGCCTTAAAACTTAACCCTCTTCTACCCATTCGATAGATTCACGTAGCAGACGCAAAATTTGTTCTGCTGTTGTTTTCCCGATTCCGGAAATTTTCGAAAGTTCCTCTTGGCTGAACTCGAGAAGGGTTTCCACATTTTTGATCCCGCCGGCTTCGAGAAGACCAACGATCCTTGGAGTGAGTCCTGGAACTTCGGATAACGGAGTGTATCCGGAATCCTCTTCATCCTCGTCTGCACTTTCACCATATTGGTCTTCCGATTCTTCCATTGCCTCTTGTTGGGCATTGAAGAGTCGATCCAGTTTTTCACGAGCTTCCGGAGAAGCCAGTTCTTGGTTGTATTGGGATACAGTTTTGATATCGATTTTGAAACCAGAAAGTTGAGATACCAATTTTACATTGGATCCGTTGATTCCGATGGCAAGAGAAAGAGATTCATCTGGAACGATGACAAGAGCATCTCCTCTTTTTCTATCCACATGCACTTCTACTGGTTTTGCAGGAGAGATCGCATTGGCAATGAATACACTTGGTTCATCTGAGTGAAGGACGATGTCGATTCTTTCGTTTCCAAGTTCGCGAACGATGGCTTGGATTCGAACCCCTTTCATCCCCACACAAGCTCCCACAGGATCTACATCAGACTTACTAGTGGTAACTACCACCTTAGTTCTGTAAGATGGAATGCGAGCTACATCTCGGATTTCCACAATGCCATCGTACACTTCGGGAATTTCCATCTCGAAGAGTTTTTTGACAAAGTCACCAGATGCACGTGAAAGTGTGATGACAGGCATTGGTTCGCGAGGTCTTAGTTCCACTCTGGAAATGATTGCTTTGAGACGATCCCCTTGGCGGTATTTTTCCCCAGGGTTTTGGTCTTTTTTCAACATGATCCCTTCTACCTTACCGAGGTCGATGGACATGATGTCTTTTTTCCAACGTTGGAAATATCCGTGTGTGAGCTCGCCTTCTTTGGATTTATACTCTTGGTAGAGTAATTCTTTTTCCATATCACGAAGACGTTGGAAAACCATTTGTTTGGCTTGGCTAGAAAGAACCCGAGATAAGTCTTGAGGTTTTTCAAACACACGCATTTGGGTTCCTACTTGTGCAGTAGGTTCCAATTTGGTTGCCTCTTCCAGAGATATCTCTAAAGGGTTTGTTGTTTTATCTTCTACCACGTCACGAAGGACAGAGATGATGATTTCGTTTTTGTTGTCGGAACCGAAGTCTACTTGGCAACGGTCATCTGTCTCTGCTTCCAAACCGACTTTTTTGCGATAGGCGGCGAGAAGTGAGTCTCGGATGACACCGAGTACGAGTTCTCTATCAAGAGATTTATCCTGACAGAATTGTTGGATGGCTTCGAATAGCCCAGTTTCTTTCGTTGCTTGTTTTGTCGCCATAGTCTTAAATTTCTAAATACAAATTTCCCTTTCGTATTTCTGCGATGGGCATAGATACCGATTTTTGGTTCTTTTTGTGTCGAGTTTTACGATCGTAAAGCGTAAGCTCAACTGAATCCCCCGAAACCGGTCCCAAACGATACAATCGTTTGTCCCATTTCCCTGCTTCCAGCGGCACTTCTAGTTTGACTAAAAGTCCTTGGAAACGACTTAAATCCTCCGGCAGACGCAAAACACGTTCTGCTCCCGCGGAGGAGACTTGGAGAGTGAAATCAAATTCCTCTCCCCATAAATCCAGCTCCTCTTTGAGTCTCCTAGACACAGTCTCACAGTCTTCTAAACTAGCGGAGCCAGTTTTGTCTGCGAGATGATCCAGTTCTATCTCAATGAGGGCGTGGTTTTTCCGATTCTGTACTTGGAGCGAAAAAAGCGCTAGAGGTGGAGCGAGAACACGTAAAATAAGTTCTCTGATGTTTTCCTCGGTATATACCAAACCATTTCCAAAAGATTCCAAAAGGAATCCGTATAAGAGACCCAGCTCATGCTAAAATTTAACATGTCTACTGTCAAGCTAGGAAAAGCGAGTTGTCCTGTAAATAAAAAATTAGGGAATGGATGTTGCACCATGCGAACCCTTTATCTTTTCCTCACCCTCATCTTTTCCGTATCCTGCCTTCGTTTCCGAGTGGAAAACTTAAAAGAAGAAATCCTATTCCGCATCCCACTGGGACAAACAAATGAAAGTTTTGAGGGTGTTGTGGTGAACCAAGTACTCACCAACGTTCCATTGACCATCCCCAACTCCTCCAATATTAGCGCAATGGCGGATAATAAACAAGCCGTAATCAAACTTTTTGACAGAAATGGAAGGCTTGATGCCACTCTTGGGAACCCTGATTTCAAATCGGTTTCCGGAATTCCTCATTACCCATTTCGATTTGGTGGGATTGGAATCGTGGCCATGAACGAAGATGGAGACCTAATTGTACAAAATAGGATTTCATCTAAGGGAATGGAACTTCCCCAAGGCCAAGAAAACCTATACAAAACGTACAGTGGTGCGTTTTCGACTCAAGGAACGACGGTGCTTCCTTCTTTTCTTGTACAAATTTCACAAAAAGGTGTCGTGAAATTTATGTTAGGGGCTTCTGGAAAAAACTCAGAACCCTTTCGTTACATTGAATTCATTTTACCCGGCGAAGGCGAAAAATTATTTGTCTACCACCGCATTGCAGAAGAAATGCGACTTTCTTATTTTGAGGAAGGAGAACTCAAAGGAAACTTAAAAGAATCGGGCCTCGATGTATTTGCGAGTAATGATGCCAAAGAATATGACATCACTCTAGACAAACTCCTCCCCCATCCAGAAGGTGAGTATGTTCTCGGATCGTTTAGTTATTATTCTAAAAAAGACAAAAGGTTTAAGTTCAGACGGATCTTTCGTTTTGTTTTTGATTCCAAAAGTTCAGAATTTTTAAAAGAAATCCAAGACCCTTCGGAAATTTTATTTTCCATTCGCAACAACGGGGAATTTTATATTTGGGAAACAGAAGACGGTGGGAATGCAGCAAGGCTCCAAGTCCACGATAAAGAAGGAAACCATATCAATAACAAAAGGATTCCTTTTTCCAGTCCCCGTGGCCAATGGCGAGAAACTTATACCGATGCTTTTGATAATATTTATTCGGTTCGTATACGCGCAGGGGCCTTGGAAGTCTATCGTTGGATTTAAATGAAACAAAGTCCTCTTTTCACAAATAAAGAATCCAAAGCACTTGATTCTCTTGCTATAAAAGAACTTGGGTTTAGGGAAGAAACCCTTATGGGAATGGCGGCTCTTTCTGTATTTCATGCCAATGAAGATTTATGGAAAACCGCAGAATCGATTTGGATCCTTTCAGGAACGGGAGGAAACGGAGGCGATGGTTATGCCCTCGCCCATACTCTTTACCAAGAAGGATACAAAGTTCGTTCGTTTTCCACTGCACCAAACAAATCAGAGGCGGGAAAGTTCTATGAAACCTTGGTTTCTAAAACCCTGGGTGCTATTGGAAGTATTGATGATTTTTACAAGGAATGGGAAGAGGCAAAAGAAGACTCGGTTTTACTTGTAGATGCGATTCTCGGAACCGGATTCCAAAACGAACTTTCGGAAGAACTCACAGAGCTGATTGAAACCATCAATGATTCCGATGTCTTTTTTTACCGGTTGTCACTCGACAGTCCCAGTGGTTGGAATCCTTATGCACTCGGGAAATCAGAAGAACCAAATGTTTTTGTTTATGCCGATTCCATTGAAGAACTAGGAACAAGGAAATGGGAAAACGTAGGATTTATTTATGAAAAAGATGCCATCATTCCTAGATACTACGAATCCATTGGATTTCCGATCAGAACTCACCTAAGTAATGTTACTTTTTCGAATCGGTATTATTTAGAAGCAGATCCGGAATCTGCCATCCAAACCCTCAAAAGAAAAAACAAAGACCATAAATACAGTGCCGGTTCTGCTATTTTCTATGGTGGAGAAACAGGAATGGAAGGAGCCATCCTCCTTTCGGAACAAGCTTTCTCTAGACTCGGTGGAGGGATTAACAAAATTTTCTCCCCTTCTACAAAAATTTCCTCCCTCGTTTTAAAAGAAGATCTTTCTAAAATGGCCCAAACATCGTCCATCTCTGAAATTTCGAATGATCCATTTTTTGCTAAAACAAAAACTTTGGTAGTCGGTCCTGGACTCACAAAATACCCCAAAGATTTGGAAGGATGGACTCTGCCCGAAGGTAAAAACCTGATTTTGGATGCAGGCGCCATCCCAAGTTTCGGGAATAAACTCCCACGAGGAAACCAAATTCTACTCACTCCCCATGTCGGTGAACTGAATCGAATGACGGGAAAAACCCATAACTCTGTGCAGGCCGCCTACGATACATTAATCGAATTTTGCCCACAAAACAATGTTTATGTGTTACTCAAATCCTTTGTGAGTTTACTTGTTTGTCCTGATGGTTTTTCTTATGTTTGGGAATCACCCAATCCTAAACTTGCGACTATGGGAACTGGAGATTTGTTATCAGGAATCCTAGCACGTTACTTAAGTTTGGATTTAACAATCCCAGAATCTGTGCAGTTAGCTTTATCATTACTTGACCATTCCAAACAATTGGAAGAACCCTATCCTTCTGCTCACCAAATCCTAAAGTCTCTTGTGGAGTTAGTGTGATGAGTAAAGGATATCACTCTCGTTCGCCGGAAGAATTTCGCGACTACCTAAAACAGATTGGGGATAAAAACAAAAAAACAAGATGGAGACAAATTGTCATCCTCATTGATTTAGTTCTTGTGATTCTTATTTTTTACATTGGATTTCGAGCTTTAAATCCAGGAAGTTTCCAAAACAGAACTCAGTCCGACAAACAGATCGTAGACGGATACCCTACTTATTTAAGTTTGTCCAGAGAGGAAGATGAAAAGTTCCAAGGTTATTTTTTATTTATAGAAAATAATACAAAAAATCCACTTCAAGTTCCAAACCCTAAGTGGAAATCGGAATTTCGAATCAAAACAAAACAAGGCATTTTGTGTTTCCAGGAAGAGATTGTTTGGGAAAGTAGAAATATTCCACCAAATGCTAACGGATTTTTATACCATTCGGTTTCCAAAGAAAAATGGAAGTCCTTAATCACTGAATGTCGGAAAGAAATTTTTGATGAAGAAGCCTCTATTTTTCGTTCCAAGTTTCGTTCTTTAGATTTAGGATTTTATTCTCAAGTGCTTGTTCATTCTGAGGACAGAACGTATACCTTTCAAATCAAACAAAAACCCTATCCAAATGAATAAAATATTACTGGAACTTGTTCCAAGAGACCTTGAGACAATCTTAAATGAAGCAAACTATGTCAAAGACAACTGTAGCCAAATTTCAGGAATCAATATACCTGATTTATTGCGATTTGAAACACGAAGTTGGAATGCAGCTGCAAAAGTTAAGTCTATTTTTCCAAACGTAATTCCTCATATACGAGCCATTGACTTTGATATTGATAATTGCGACCAAATCATACAATCTCTCTCTGAAAATCAGATTTCCTCTGTTGTAGTAATCAAAGGTGATCCACCGACCGATATGTCGAAAAAAGTCTATCCGACAACTTCGATCAAAATGATAAAAAAGTTAAAAAAAGAAATTAGTTCTCTGAAGGTTTATGCTGCTGTTGATCAATATCGAGTTGGTATCAAAGATGAATTTGATTATATAGAAATGAAAAAAGATGCAGGTGCTGATGGATTTTTAACTCAGCCTTTCTTTGACTTAAGACTTATAGATATCTTTTCCGAAAAACTGAAAGGAATGGATGTATATATTGGGATCAGTCCAGTCATCACAGATAAATCCCAAAGTTATTGGGAATCGAGAAATCGAGCTTATTTTCCCAAAGATTTCAAACCGACAATGGACTGGAATATTGGTTATGCAAAAAAAGTGATTCAATATTGTTCCCAAAACGAATTGAATTTGTATTTGATGCCAATTCGAATTAACCTAGAAGGATATTTAAAAGATTTATTCGAATAAAAAGTGGCGTATACAAACTGCCGGTTGATACCGCCATCCCAAAAATCGCAAAAACTAAAATTACTTTGGAAGAGTCACAGCAGGATACTCTTCTAAATAACTTTCTCCTTTGGCTCCGTAATAAATAACTTTTCTTCCAATCAAATCAACATCATATCCGACAACACCTGCTTCCCAAGCTGATTTGAGAAATTCAAGGAAACTACTTTTCCCTTCTTGGTCTGTGCGTAGAGCTTTGATTAAACCTTCACGATTAAAGATAGGAATCTCATGGACTCCCGTTACAATTGGGTTACCTTGTTGGACTACAGAACCGTCTTTCATATGATAGATGGCTTGGCAAGAAGGTAGAACCCAACGGTTCATACTGACTCCAGCTTCCCTTAAGACTTCCGCTAAGGTTGGGAAACCGCCTACTTTGGGTCGAATGGACATCGCCAATTTTTGTGCTTCCGTGAGTTTTGTGGTTAGATTGGTCATTGTTATCTCCTCATTCAATTGGGTTTAAATTTAATTTATGCGTTTGGGCTAGTTTGATGAGAGTCTTTCGGAGTTGGTCTTTTTCCGATTTGGAAAGCAAAGAAAAAAAAACGGAATCGTTTTCATCTGCGATTAATGAAAGTTTAGGAACCAGTTTTGCTCCTTCTTTTGTAAGTTTGATTTCTTGGTAACGCCGATCTTCACTTGCTTCTTCACGACTCACAAGGCCTTTGTTGAGTAATCTGTCGATGAGTTTGGATACGGCTCCCCGACTGAGTCCGGTGATCTCTGCCACAACACTCGGTGAAGTATTAGTGTCATAAGAATACATTTCCCTGAGGATCACCCATTCCGCAACGGTCACATCCAAAACTTCAAGTTTCCTCGCAAAGGAATGAGAAACGGCATTAGAAACAACCCGCAAATGGTATCCCAGATGAGATTTTAAATGACTTGGTTCTACAACACCCGGTTTTGTCATAAAGAAAATATAGTTTCCTAGGAAACTATTGTCAAGGAAATTAAATGAATTAAATCGATCTGATGAGGGAATTTTTTACCATTTGAATGGATAGAAAACTAATCATGGACGAAGGGTGAAAGGAAATGAAGACATCTATTTTCCATTCATAAAATGCGAAAGGGATACGACGGGCTTGGTCTGCCAAAGGCAGACGGGAGCGAACGCGCACCCCAAAGTAGCCCGGTCCCTGGAAAAGAAAAAACTCCAATAAAGAATGGATCAATTGGTAGTATGAAAGAGACGAGGGATTCGCCCCCTCTCTTATGTTCTGTAAGATGAGGTTCGAATTTCGAGTGATAAAAAATTTGGTGCCCCAGGAGGGAATCGACCTCGCCGCTGGTTCGCCATCATGGCTCACCAACGCTTTGAGGCACGGTTTTGTTCGTCGCCTCCCATCCGGGTCGGCTTGTCCAAAGCACTGCTCCCTATGGGTCGCAGTCCTTTGGCTCACTAAACTGTTCGATTCCCAGTTAAGTTCAGTTAGCTATATTTGAATTTCGAGTGATAAAAAAATTGGTGCCCCAGGAGGGAATCGAACCCCCACTGTCGGTTCCGAAGACCGATGTTCTATCCGTTGAACTACCAGGGCATGGTGACAGATGTATTGTCAGGATAGGGGGGGCCTTTCTTCGGGCAAATGATTTTTTGGAAAGGAGAAGCCCATACGAACGATGTAAAGGGCAAGGAGTATGGTCCAGGTGATGAGGAAAAATCGTAAGAAGAGGAAGATATAATAAATGGGTTTAGGTTCACCAGGAACAATGAAGATGGTGAGATCACTTGCTAAAACGATATGGGAACCGGGAAATTTTTTACGGATGGAATCAAAAGCCTTACGAAAGTCACCTAACCTTTCCGATGGATCCAAATGGAAATCATTTGTGTAACGTAAAGAACCTTCATCACCAAAGGCATAAAAATGGGACTCCCAACCGAGAAAACTAAATTCAGCGGGAAAAGAACCCGGAGGATTTTTTAGAAAAAAATAAAGGGTTCCTCCTTCGTAAGTGAAAGACGGGATTTGGCCTTCGAGTCTTATTTTTTCTTTGCTATACCCATCTTCATAAAAATCCGACCAATCACCCCATTGGTATACTGTTTCGGTTTCTTCTTTCCAAAGGAAACCACCGAGGCTCGGGAGTCCTTCAAGTGATTCCGCAAACGAATGGAGTTTTTGATTTTTGGTTTTGGCGTCTAATTTTGTAAGACTTAAAGTACGTAGAATGTTTTTGAGTTGGATGCGTGTGTCCCGGATTTCGGCGGCATTGGATTCCAGGATTCGTTTGCGAATTTCTGTTTCTTCTTTGCGAAAGGGATTTGCAAATACAACTTCAGACAGAGAATAAATGAGTTCGGTCAATGGATCCTTTGAATCACCCTGTGTCTGTGAAAACACCTGATTTGGCCCTACAAGAGATAACAAAAGGATGATTAAAAAATAGATTCGCATCTCTTTACCTATCGGCCAAACTGGGAAGAATGATGAACTGTAGCATCTGTGATGCCCATAAAAATGAAACAGAAATCCTATTCCAAAATGACGATTGGATTCTCAGAAAAGCAGAACAAAACCTAGATGGGTATTTGTATTTAGAACTTCGCCGTCATGTGGAGTCCTGGTTTGGACTTGGGATCTCTGTGTTCGAAAATTACGGACGAGCCATCCACCAAGCTACGGAAATTTTAAAAGAATATAATCCTGAAAAGATGTACATTGTGGCTATTGCCGAAAGAGTTCCTCATTTACACGTCCATTTGATTCCTCGTTATGAAAACCAGGACAAGGGACTCGATCATATTGCAAAAGCCACAGGGCCCGGGTTTCCAAAACCTATGTAATTGTAATGAAAATCCGGAATAAAAAAAGGTAGGTTTTTTAAAAAACTTACCTATGCTGATTCCTTGTGATTTTAGAAAGACATCCAAACAGTCAAATTCCCAAGTATTCGTCAAGTGATCTGACCGACCTACAGGAACGATTTTTCTTGTTACAAAGAGAAAGCTTCAAACAAAAGATTGCGCATATTTTTTTGTTAGAAGGGTTTGCCTCTACAGGAAAAGGTTCCATATTACAATCATTAACGATTCGTTTGGATCCAAGAAAGTTCAAAGTCCATTCTCCTTACGTGGACCAATCGGAAGACAAAGGTTATCCCTTTCTTAGGAACTTTTGGAGAGTGGTTCCTCGTTATGGGGAATTTTTATTTTATTTGAATACTTACTATAGCCGCCTCGCCTACCTTCGTTCCGAAAAAAAAATCGGACTTTCTGAATATGACCAAAGGTTGTTATCTATTTTAAATACAGAACGAATTCTTTCCAAAGACAAAATCATTGTTCATAAATTCTTTTTGCATATTTCCAAAAAAGACCAAAAAAAACGTTTGGAAGATGCAAAAAAGAAAAAAAAGGAATGGGAACTTTCGCATTTTGACAAAGACCAAGGGGAACATTACAACCGTTACTTTGAAATCTTTGATTCCATTCTGAGTGCTTCGAGAACCATCGACTCTCCTTGGGAAATCATCACAAGCGATAAAAAGGAAGATACGAAACTTTTGGTTTTTGAAGCCATTATTGAACGTTTGGAACGGATTTTACAATACGATTCGAGGACAGCCCTACAATCGATCAATCATGGAATGGAGCTTATCCCATGAAATCCAATCAAATGCCAACTCGTATCTTACATTTAAACCAATTAGACAATACTCAAACACTATCACCTGACGAATATCAGGCGAAAATGAAAGTTTTAAAAAATCGAATCCGAGAACTTACCTTCTTATCCAAAACCAAAGAAAGACCTTTACTTTTTATTTTTGAAGGATGGGACGCTGCTGGTAAAGGTGGAGCCATTCGCCGGCTCACACAAGAAATTGATCCCAGACTATTTGAAGTTCATAATATTTCGGCTCCGAATTCAGACGAGATCCAACACCACTATCTTTGGCGATTCTGGAACCGAATCCCCAAAAAAGGACAAATTGGAATCTTTGATCGTTCCCATTACGGTCGTGTCCTTGTAGAACGGGTGGAAGGATTTGCTTCTGAATCGGAATGGTCAAGGGCTTACGAAGAGATACTACTCTTCGAAGAACAATTGTTAAGTTTCGGTACCATCATCATTAAATTTTGGCTTCATATCGATAAAGAAGAACAACTGGTTCGGTTTGAATCTAGAAAAAACGATCCCCTCAAAAGGTGGAAACTCACAGACGAAGATTGGCGTAACCGCGACAAATGGCCACTCTACGAAGAAGCGGCCAACCAAATGTTTCAAAAAACCAATACACCCAAAGCCCCTTGGATTTTAGTTCCGGCCAATGACAAATACTTCGCAAGGAAAATGGTTTTAGAAACGGTTGTGGAACGTTTGGAAGAAGAATTGGAATGACGGTGTTTGCAAAATCTTCACTAGTAAATAACTCATTTCTTATACGTTTGGTAACATAAAGCTAAATATTCAGCAGCGGATATCTGTTTTGATGAACTTAATGAATTATTATTTTGTGGATTTCTCTCTATATCGATTGCAACCAACTGGCAAAATTTAATTTTTCGATCCGGATCTATCGGGTCTGATTGTTTTCCGCAGAACGATGAAAAAATGAATGATACTAGCAAAATTAGAATTTGGTTCTTCATATTACAAAAAACCTATGTGATTTTAGTAATAGGTTCAGTTTACCAAAATTCATAAGGTTTATCCTCGCAAATTCAGGGCAAGTCCCGAAACAACAACAAACTATAAACATTACGATAGTTTGGCGACAAATTTTTATTTCTACTTCGGGACCGGGCTACTTCGGGGTGCGCATTCGCTTCCGTCTGGCATTCGCCAGACCAAGCCCGCCGTATCCCTCTCGCGGAATGCTTTCGACTATGAATCTAATTGATCAGAACAACTTCGTTATCAATTCAATCATACCGATTCACTTTCAAATCCATAAAATCTACTGTTTTCATAACAGGGCCACAATAGATAAGACCTAATGTTGGTCCAATGTAAGATGGCCCTTGTAGTAAATGCCAAAATGAGACGTGATTGTTCCGAGTGGAACCTTTACGGAAATCAATTTCAAGAATCCCTTTTTTTGTTATGTCGATTTTCGGACAAACTACAGATTTCCCTGAAATCCAATCACATTGGTCTTTATGATAAAATTCAAGTGGTTGGAAAGGATCAAAGGGTTCCTTGAACTGAAACCCATGGTAAATTTTTAATTCACTGAACTTACAATTGAAAAAAGAGACTTCTAGATAACTAACTTTGGAGATCGCATCATAAGAACCAGTATCCAGTTGGATGGGGAAACTTTGCTGGATGTTGTCCAGAGAACCAACCTCTTCCCAATGGCCTTGCGGATAACAGTCACGATCGCTAAAACATTTCTCTGGATTTTGAAAGAGTTTGGCCTGGATGGATAGTCGCCCATCAAAAAGAGATGTTCTAAATTTAAAATACCCATACCCCGCATTGGTCGGTATTGTATTTGATTTTCCTTCTTAGAAAAACAAATACATAGGGAAATGGATAGAAATCCAAAAAGGAATCACTTGGGAATGAAAAAGAAGGTTTTGGAATTTTGTCGGTACATCGAGAAGATTAATACTAGGAAATGAACTAAGAATTCATGACGGTTCTGGTACTTACCACCTAACTAAAGCTTCCATGAGTGGAACTACTATGGCAATAGAAAAACCTCTTCATTTTCTGATTTACTAAGGAATGGAAAGTGAAACCATCTACTCAATGTCTCCCGAAAGACCCTTAGATTATGCGCAAATGGTTTTGGATAATTCCACCGATGCCATTGTACTTATGGGTTTAGATTATTCCGTTCTTGCTTTCAATCAAAGTTTGTTAGACACACTCAAAGCCTACTCCGGAAGAATGATCCAAATAGGTGATGATTATAGAAGTTTTGTGACAGACCAAGACAAAGAAGTGTTCCATGGACTCGTTGAAAAAGCAATCCAAGGAGAATCGACGTTACTCGAAAGGCATTCCGACCACAAAGGTATATCCATTTGGTTTGAATACCGAATGAATCCTACTTACGATAAAGAAAAAAATCTTTTAGGAGTTTGTCTTCGTGCGAAAAACATTGATGTCAGAAAAAAAATGGAAATTGCACTATCAGAGAGTGAACAAAAATTTCGCAATCTCATTGAATCGGCACCAAACGCTATCCTCATTGTGGATACAGAAGGAAAAATAGTCCACTGCAACTTAGAAACGGAAAACACATTTGGATTTAAAAAAGAGGAACTCATTGATAAGTCTGTAGAACAACTTGTTCCGATGCGTCATAGAACAGGTCATGACCGCTTAGTGAATGGTTATTTACAAGCACCCAAACCCATGAGGATTGGAAAAAACCAAGTGGCATCGGCAGTAAAAAAAGACGGAACCGAAATCCTTGTGGAAATAAGCCTAAATGGATTCGAAGTCAACCAAACCAACTATGTTTCCGCAATCATCGTAGATATCACGGAAAAAATCCAGATTGAAAACAAAATCAAAGAACAAATCCATGAATTAAAAGAGATTGCAAGAATCCAATCTCACGAAATACGAAGGCCTCTTGCCAACATTTTAGGTTTATTGGAACTATTAGAATCAGGAATGTCCGAAGAGAAAACGAATGAAATTCATTCCTATCTAAAAGAATCTGCCAAAGATTTAGATCTATTGGTTTGTGAGATTGTCAATAGAACAGCCATTAGTTTCTCTAAATAAAATATCCAATAGATTTACAATCAAACTAAAAAACTGGATTTAACTAGCAATCCAGACAGATTCATATTTTCTAAACTGTATACTTTCAATTTTTCAAACTGTATACATACTGTTTCTTTTCCTTCTGATACACTCATTTTATGTTTCAAACCATATATATTGTAGATGCCTTTACTCATACTCTGTTTTCGGGAAATCCAGCAGCAGTTCTTGTCCTCCCCCAATGGCCGAGTGAAGAATGGATGCAAAATATCGCAAAAGAAAACAATCTTTCCGAAACTGCTTTTGTGGTTCAGGAAAAAAACCAATACAGAATCCGTTGGTTCACTCCGTTTGTAGAGGTAGATCTTTGTGGTCATGCGACCCTTGCTGCGACCTATGTCTTAAAAAATCATTACGGTGAAACCAGAGAGCAGTTTGATTTTGTTTCCAAGTCGGGAATTTTACCTGTCTCTATCGAAGAGAATTTAATTTATCTAAACTTTCCCACCTATCCAGAATTTAAAGAAAGCCAAACCATAAATTCCAACCTACTGGAATCTATACTTGGAAAATCACCTTTAGAAATTTGGGAAGGAAAAGATACGATCTTTCTCTATTCCTCTCCTTCTGATTTGGATGTTTTAAACCCAGACTTTCAGAAACTAAATAAACTACCAACAAACAGGGGATATATTGCTCTCTCCATCAACGAATCAGGAAATGGAGCGCCCGATTACGAGTTCCGATTTTTCGGACCCGGACTTGGGATTCCGGAAGATCCAGCAACAGGATCGGCTCATTGTTCGATCGCTCCCTTTGTGGATGTAAGGCTCGGAAAAAAAACATATAGAAGTCGTCAAAAGTCCAAACGCGGTGCTGATTTTTATATCCAATGTTTGGGAGACCGTGTCTCCATCGGGGGATCTGCGGTTCTGTATTTACGAGGGGAAGTGGCAAAACCAAAAGATTAAATCCAATGCAATCGTTCGAAAGTTCTCGAACTTTATGCCAGCGATTGCAGCGGATATCCTTTCCCAGAGGGAAAGATAGAAGCGGAAAGCGCGGTCGCCGTACAATGATTAAGTTGCATTAAACAAAATCATTGGCGAGGCGCACATAAAAACAAATAGATCAAATTTGAAAGAAACTAATGTCGCGTTTGAGAGTACCTGCTTGGTCAGAAAGTGCAGAACAAAGTTTATCAATTTCACCAACAAATTGATTTAAATATTCAGTTCCTTCTGATATGGTTGCAATACTTTGAGCGAGTTCCACTGATGTGCGAGCTTGTTCATCTGTGTTTTGTTCAATCTCAAGAGCAGACCTTGTTAAATTCACAAAACTATCTTTTACCGTTTTGGATATACTCATCTGTTTTTTTGTCAGCTCGGAAGAGGATTTGATTAGATTGATGGTTGTATCAACTGAGTGTCCGATTTGATGGAATGTTTTTTCCGTATTGGATACGGCCAACCTACCAGATTTGGAGGCTTCATAAGCCTTCTCAACTGCTTCCAAAATCCGTTTTGTATTCTCAAGAGTCTGTTCACCTAACTTAGATATCTCGCTTGCGACAACAGCGAATCCTCGGCCTGCATCACCTGCTCTTGCCGCTTCAATGGAGGCATTCAAAGACAAAAGTCCAATTTTGTCAGAGATATCACCGATAACCTGGATGACATCGGATGTATGTTCCACACTGGTTTCTATTTCTTCCATAGCAACCAAGGTGGACTGTAAAGCCGATTGGCCCAAATTTACTTCTTCTTCCATTCGTTTTGTTTCAATTTCGGTTTTTTCCATAGAAGAATGTACATCAACCAATGCTGATTCCATATCAATTATTGATGTCAGAGCATCTTGGGTAATTTCATTTTGTTTTTTGGCGCCCTCTGCCGTTGAACGAATGCTAGCCGTCATCTCTTCTATTCCTGAAGACATTTGTTCAGTAGAGGATGCCTGTTCCATCATTGCATGAGAAAGTCCTTCTGTGTGAGATGCAATGACTTTTGAATCATTACTGACTCGATCTGACTCAGTAATCACCACCGAAGAAATTTTACGAAGACTTTGGATAAAGGAATTGAGGGCCAAAGAACCATGACCCAATTCATCAGTGGAAACCATAGGAACCTGTTCCCGTAAGTCTCCTTTGGCAAGTCCTAAATACCTTTTTACCATTTGGTCGGTATTTGATTTTAAAACCCGAACAAAAAGTGAAGTTAAAACATAAATAGCAATGGCAATAAAAACTGACAGTAATGCGATCGTAAGGCCTGCATTGTTCAGTTTGATGATTCCGGTAACTTCTGTTACGAGTAAATATCCAAGGGTTGTCATCCCCATACTGAATACAGCAAACATCGTAAAAAAGACTCTAGGAAAAATCCCAATTTTGGGAATTTCACCTACGGGCAAAGTTAATTCGTTAAGTGCAGGTAACTTTAAAATCGGTGCTAACCTAAGTTCCGCGAGAAAAAAATGGGACACACCAAGAACCGGATAAATAATCAAAGGAAGCATTACATAAGGAAACATTTCTGTGATTGTTGGTTTGAAAAACAAAAAAGTAATATAGGCAGCGAATGGAATACCAAGCGACCATTGAACCAAAAAATATCCAAGATGGTTTCTTGGAAATTTAAGCAGTTTCATTTTAGTTTTTTGTTTTTCTTCGAGTGTTTTCTTTGAAAACGAATCGGGACTTGTTTCCAAAATCAGATTTCGTAACCGAAAAAAACGAACCGTTGGCACAATATAGGAAATGGTGAGAGCAATGGTTGCCCCAATCACTACATAAATCGCCTTTTCTAAGTTATAGTTTCCACCAGAAACAATGAACAATACGGCAATGGGAACCGCAAGTATTGATGTCAATAATTCCAAACCTAAAGTTAGCTTCCAACAAATCGAATTTGTTTCCTTTTCGTCCATAACGCATATTTCCTAGTCCAAACTGAGTTCTATTTTTTTTATTTTTATATATATACGAAATTATTTAGAAGTTCTTGTGAACACACCATCCCATCCCACAGCCGGCGGATTTTTAAATAGAGCCTGGCACCTTTTGATTAGAAGTTTACTTGTTACATCAGGTGTTCCATAAATTTCAGAAACCTTTTCGAAAGAGCTAATCGCCTTTTCCCATTCCCGATTCAGATAAAACTGAAAACCTTCTTCATATTTTTGTTCTGCTTCTAAAATTATGGGAGTTAGTTCTGAAACAAAAGATACCAAACTATATATTTTAACAGGAGCTTCTTTACCTTTAACACGGATCCAATCTAAAAAGCGAAAATGAAATTCGCCCTTACATGCAGTCTCAATACTTTCGGAGACAAGAATCGAAACTCCATAATCCTTTGCTGCCGCTTCAAGTCTTGCGGCCAAGTTGACTGTGTCTCCCATCATGGTGTAGGATGCCAAACTATCAGTTCCCATAAAACCAACCTTAGCTGGTCCACAATTGAGCCCAATCCGAAACGCCATCTCTCTTGCAGTTTCGGTATAATCCATTTTTTCTTTCCAACCGGCCCTTAGAACTTCCAACTCGCTAACCATCTCGAGAGCCGTTTTACAAGCAAGCCTTGGATGTTCTTTGTTTTGGATGGGTGCACCAAAAATTCCGACGATGGCATCTCCAATGTATTTATCCAAAGTTCCTGAATTGGATTTTAGGATTTTTGTCATTGCGGATAAATATTCGTTGAGCAAACGAGCAAGGTCACTCGCACTTAGTTCTTCACTGATTGAGGAAAATCCTGCCACGTCAGAGAAAAAAGCTGTGATCTCCCACTCTCCCCCCTTTTTCAAAGTATCCATGTCTTCTAGAGCTTCACTCACAACACCGGGATCGACTAGGTTTCGCAAGATATTATTGAACTTTCTCTTTTCTTTTCCTTCTGTATAAGTCAGATAAGCAAATCCCATCAAATAAGATAAAGGGAAAGCGATGATAAAAGAAGAAGTGGCAAGAACCAAATCAAGTCTGTATAAAAAATAGAATAAACCAACAAACATCGATATAGCGAAGATAGGATAAATATTTCTTAAAAAGTGGATTTGGTTGACAAAAAGGATAACCACTCCGATGACAAGAATGAATAAAGTAAATGCGATCCCCCAAATTTCAGGAAGTTCGCGTAACATATGTCCTTCGATTAAGTTGGAAGCAAACACAGCCTGAGCAATCACACCAGGAAATAGTCCATGAGGGGTGACCACATCATCGTGTGTGGAAGCAGCAGAAGTTCCTATAAGAACAATTTTGTTTTCAAAAACAGAAGGAGGAACAAGAAGTTTTTCAGGATCTTCTACTTCATTGGCATTCAGTTCATTTAAAGATTCAATGATTCCTGCAGCCGAATAACGTGGAATGTTTCGCAGCTCTGCTTCCGTATAAAAATAAGCCCTTACAAGTCCATCTTTCCCCAAAGGAATTTCTCTTTCCACTCCATCCTTATGGATTCGAAAACGTCCTTCTTTCCATTCGGATTCGTAACTCTCACCGGAAGCAAACGCTTGCAAGGCGAGTGTGGGAAAATGTTTATCTTTCCAACGAATGAAAGGAGTGAACCGGCGAAGGATCCCGTCACTATCGGCGATGACATTCACCACATGGATCATCGGTGCAGTTTCCCCTACTTGACCAATGGGAAAGGCAACATTTTCATACCGAGGAAAAGGTGTGTCAGTTGGAAGGGGGACACTAAACTTTTCGGAAATAATTTCTTCTCCCTTTCTTGGCACAACAATCCCCCCATCCCGAAAATTGGCAGCATGGGAAATTTCCCCTAAGTTGAGATTGGCCGCAACGAGAGCATCGTCATAATCAGAACGCTCTGTAAACATAATGTCGATGATGGTGACTTTGGGTGGAGAGATGAGTTTCGTATAACCAATAAGTGTTGGGTAAATATGCCTTTTCCAAGGCCACTGTCCCAGTTCCGGATGGTCTGCATACTTTGCGATACTTTGTTCATCAATATCGATAATGATAATGTCTTTGGAAAACTGATGATGGGGGGGAAATAAATGAAATAACGAATCAGATAGTTTTCTATTGAGAGTATTCGATAAACCGAATAAAGACAACAATCCCAAAATGGCCCCGGGAATCAGAACCATTAGAAAAAACGGCAAAAGATATTTTTTTTGTTTCATGGTTTTAGTTTGGGTTTGAATTCACTCCAACGATCTTTTATAAATGCGGTATTCTCTGTGGAAACAGACGATTCAATATACACTAGTTTGGCGATCCGAATGGTAGTATCTGGATGTGTTTTTTTAAAAGAATCTGTTCCTTCTGATTTGGAAAGAGTGTTTAAATAATTAGATAATCCAACAGGAGAATATCCGGCTTGGCTTGCCAGTCCCACTGCGGCTTCATCTGCTTCTAATTCCAATTTCACATCTCTACCCGTTTCAAATAATTGTTTTTCCATTTCGTCAAGGGCAGCAGAAGCTGCGGCATTCACAACCTCCCCACCTGGGGGTGCCAAAAGTCCAGAAAGGATATCCAAAAACAAATTCGATTGTTTGAATTCTCCGTTATGAAAGAGTACAATATGTCCGATTTCATGCCCAATGATTCCTGCAAGTTCCGATTCTGTTTGGATTTTTTTGAGACTGCCTGTCGTAAAAAAAACAAAACCACCGGGACAAGCAAAGGCATTGATCTCTGGTGATTCAATGACACCAACACGAAAACTCAAATCTTTCCGAGAAGAAACAGCAGCAATTCGAGAAGCAATTGTGTTTAGATAACTTGTGAGTTCTGTATCTTTTACGATCGGGTATTTTTTTAATAACCGTGCCGCAAGAGAACGGCCAAGTTTTACCTCTGCTTGTGTTTCTTTTAAAACATCCAATTCTGTATTCGCAAATAAGGAATTGGTAATCGATTGGTTTTCTTCTTTTCCAGTGCCTTGGCTCGGACTTACACTGGCTGAGGTAAAAGGTACAGACTCAAGCCAACGCAAAGATTCAAAGTCATATAAGTCGCCCTCTCCTCTTACCCTCATCTTCTGTGTTTCGGAAAGTCCCCTTGCTGCCGCAGTTTTTGTAAAGTCAGAGGCCCTTTGTCTTGCCACCACTGCCTCTGATGAATTGGAAGTAACACCAAGTTTGATTTGGTTTCCAGGAGGGAGAGGTGATACAAATAATTTGGAGACCCAACCTGAACGATCCTGCGACCGAACTTGGACAAATAGTCCTTGTTCACTGATGGGGGAAAGTGCATCCCCCATTTGTAAGGGAATCCCATCGGCACTGAGTTTGGGTTGGGAAAGAAGTTTCGCCTTTGTGCTTTGTACGTATACATTGCCCTTAGCGATCAGTGTTTGTGCTAAAAAAAGAAACAAAAAGGTGTGAGATAGTGCTCTCATGCAAGAAATTATGTTTTTTCTCTAACTGTTTGAATACTCTTTTTTTATAGAAAGACTTTAGAATTGACATTTCCTTTCGCACTCATGAAATGAATGCCTGATGAATCATCTTTTCCTAATATTCTTACTCGTTTTCTTTACTTTTACCAGTTGTAAAAAAGAAAAAGATGAAAGTAATTCACTCTCAGCGTTGGTGACTCGTTTTCTTGTCCGAAGTCTTCTTAATTCCAATATCAATTCCGAACTTCCATCCAACTTGAGTGTTGCAGTGCCTCGTTCGATTCGAAAACCATCCTCGGGTCTTGGTTCTTCTCTCGGTAAAACTCCCAAAGTAACCAAAACAAAATTCCTCTCCAAAGGAATTGCACAAGATACTTTTGATTATGGATTTACAGGGCAGGCCTTTCTCACAGAAGGAACCTCCATTGTATCCGAAATTCTACGTGATTCCAAAAGGGATTTGGTTCTTATCAGTGGGGCCTATAATGTTGCCAAAGCAAGTCCCGGTGTTTGTGTTCCCGGTGGAACTTCTACTGTACGAATCACACAATCGATGGAAGAAGAATTCCTGGAAGGGATCATACGACTGGGTTTGAGCCAAGAAGAAGCCCGTGGGGAACTATCAAGTTTACAAAACGAAGGAATTTTACCTTATATTGGACAAGCCGTACCCACACCGGCTATGATCTACAGAACTCTAACAAATAACGAGTATGATGCGGAAATAGAATATTCATTTGCAGATTCGATTGGAACTCCCCAACCCTGCCCCGCAAACAATAAGTTTCAAAAAAGTCTTAAATTCAAATCAGACAAATCTAAAATTTTTAGTTCGATCACTCGTTCCTTAAAAGTATTTGGAATTTCTCTCAGTGTAGAAGCTTCCATCACTTATATTACCCAAGCAGGTAAAAAAGACAAAGCCATACTCAATATCAAACAAGTCACTACAACTTCCGGGAGCACGGATAAATCAACCACTAGGTTTACCTTTGAAGAATGTGACAATGATACCAATGCCAATGCAAACAATTGTGTCACACTTAGTTACAGCAATGTTTACGATAATGCTGGAGATAAAATCACAACCTCCGTCAAAGGAAAAACAAATGATTTTGGCGGGTATGTGACCACTGAATACATAGACAATCCCAATGGTTATGAATACTATTTAGAAGAAACCTATGATGAAAATGGTGATACCGGATATTTTGCAGTAGATTATTATGATTTGAATGATAACTCGAATGATGAATATGAAGAACTAGGATACTTTGATTATGATCTTTATGGTGAGTTTTATGAAACTGGCGCCAATGCTTATCAATTTGAATGGGATGCATTTGTAGAATTTACCACAGCATTACCTGGAGGTGGTGTTGGGCAAGGTGCTGGTTTTATGGAATACGATGCCTATGTGATCATGCCAGTCGGAGTGAACCCCAATACCTATCCAGATGAATACATAGGTTGGGGAGAATATTTTAATAACGTAAACAGTGGTGGAGCCGTACATTATGTAGATTTCTACGGAACTGCGGACCAAATCCCTACAGCAGAAGTTTGGCGGTATTATATCGATACTAATGGTAACGAACAATACACTCCATTGGCAAATACAATCGTACAAATATAATTTAAAACAAACCCATGTTAAACAAAAAACAAATTCGAAATTTTCTCCCCATTCTTTTCCTTTGCCCAAGTTTCCTCTTTTCCTCGGAACCTTTTCATAACATCCAAGGATTTTATGGAGAAAGGGCTGCGGGTCTTGGAGGTGCCTTTACCGCCATCGCCGATGACCCTTCCGGTGCGTATTACAATCCGGCCGGACTTGGATTTACTTATCATGATGGGATCTCTATCTCAGCGAGTAATTTCAAGGATGTCAAAAGAAGTTATATCAACATTGATACACCCGGTCAAATCTACAGCCAAACCCACCAAGGTTTTGATCCAAACTTCATTGGTTTGTTGAAGAACTTTGATCGATGGAAATTTGCATTTTCCATAGTGAATACTTATAATTATTCTTATAATCGAGTCGACCAGGTCAATTACCCGCTTGTATCCCCTTCGATCAATTCCACAAGGAATTACACAAAAGAAAAATACAACCAACTCCTGGTGGGACCAAGTGCTGCCTACCTACTTACCGACAAACTTTCTATTGGTGCCACTCTCTACTATATGAATGATACGAAAGAAGTATCAAGAACTCAGTTCCAACAATTTTCTGACCTTAGTTATGTCATGCGCTCCTATGTAGACAACCGTAGAACCTCAGGGATTATGCCTGTTATCGGAATCCAATACCAACCCATCCAAAAAGTTTCCCTTGGGATGAGTTACCGCCGTATCTTTGTTATGGGGGGGAACCGACTGTATAACGAGGTGTATGCGGATTCTACAAGAAGACCAGGTTCCTCGGCAATTGATTATATTGAAGGAACTGGGGACGGGGCATCTTCCATTGAAGCCGGTGTTCTCACACAAAAACCAAAACTCACTACATCCATTCCGCAAACCTCTGAGATGCGATTTGGTATCGCTTTTTTCCCAACCTCAAGGTTTCTTGCTTCCTTCGATATGATTTACACAACCGGATATAAATCTAGAAGGAACCAAGACGAAATCAGCGCTTTCGGAAGGAGAGTTACATACACTGTCAATGATACGGAAGTCCGTGAATTGACAAGAGCCTCCACAACCAACTTTGCAACCGGAATGGAATACTACGTAGCAGACACATTCTCCGTGTTAGCTGGAATTTACACAAACGAACCAAATACCAAACCAATATCCTGGACAGAGTCTGCCGTCGATTTATACTTACAAAATGCTCATGGAAATCAAGTCCAAGTAAATTCAGGGGACAATAGCCTAATTTATAAAGCACCAAGGTCTGGGAATAACCCAAGAAATGAGTATTCCAGAAACAAAGGCCTCAGTTTAGGATTTTCTTGGGTGACTTCGAAATCTTCGGTTTCTGTAACTTACATTCGTGAGGTGGGTTATGGAAATTCAAGGATTGATCCAAATTCCCTTTCTCAATCCTTCGAATACAGCGCTCATTCCGTTTACATCATGGTTAGTTCGAGAAACTAACCAGAGAAAGAATCATAAAAAAGGTCTTTGTTCTGAACATAGACCTTTCCTATTTTTATTTGGAAATTGGATTTGCCGTAAAAAATTCCTTTGCATCTTCATATCCATGTAACAAAAGAAGTTCGGCCTGTTCCTTTTTAAAATTCAAGATACTCCCGAGTCCTAACATTCGTTTGGGTGCAATGACAGAGATTTTTGCATTTTTAAACTGAGTACGAAGGCCAAGTAAAAAATTCTCAACCGGGGTAAGACCCTTCATTACTGTTTTTCTATATTCCAACCCTTGTTCCACACTTCGGTAAGATCCAAGAAGATACAATTCAAACAATCTTTCTAATGCTTCGTCTTTTGTTTCTGGTGCTTCCATCATCGGCACTCCCCCGACAGGTGAGAGGAGAACCACAACAATCTCGGAAGCTTCATGAGTGAGAGCAGGAAGGATGGGAGTGTTTGCCATCACTCCTCCATCCCAATACGGTTCCCCATCAATGATCTGCCAAGGAAAAACCATCGGAATGGCAGAGGAAGCAAGGATATGTTCAATACGAAGATTGGGATTATCGAAGAACTTCAGTTCCGAAGTGAGAATATTCACCGCAGAAATAACCACTTTGGTTTTAGATTCGTTTAAGGTTGTAAAATCTAGGTTTTCATGAATGAATTTTTTAAGAGGATACGTTTCGACAAGGGGGTAATACTTTCTTCGGAACAGTCCCTTTAACATATTCCATAACGAATAACGCATGATATTTTTTTGATTGAGACGTAACCATAATTCAGACAGCCGACTCGAATTCATTCCCGAACCGATGGCACAAGCATTAATGGCACCAACCGATGTTCCACAAATGATATCAGGTTTCCAGTGGATCTCTTCTAAATACCGCAAAACACCTGCTTGGTAGGCGCCCCGAGCCCCACCTCCAGATAAAACCAGTGCTCTTTTTTTACCCATCTATCTCCCTCCCGAAAAAATATCCCGACCCGTAATGTATCGTTCCTTCCACCACTTTTCATCTAAAGACTGAATCACAACTCCTCGACTTGTAGAGGCATGGATAAAATTTCCATTTTCTAAAACCATTCCTACATGAGTAATTTTACTTGTGTTTGGTGATGCGGAGAAGAAAACTAAATTTCCAATTTGTTGTTTGTCCCTTGTAACGGACTTTCCAATTTGAGCTTGGTCTCTCGCTGATCTCGGAATCATTTTTTCGTTCATTCCTATTTTAGGATCGGTAAGGATGGATTTAGTAAGACCGGAACAGTCCACTCCGCGCCGAGAATACCCACCATAAAGATAAGGAGTGCCGATCCAAGGACGACCGACAGAGTCAACTAACTTTCGTTTATCTTTATCTCCACTATTTATGGGAGGATTTGTATTTTGTTCCTGTAAAAAGATAAGATTTGGATCCAGTTTCGGACGTTCTTTTGTGACCCACTCCCCTTGTTCATTCCAAACAATTTCTGTCCGTCTTTCGGATTTTTGAAAGTTCTCTTTCGAAGAGGATAAAGAAAGAATTTGGATGGTATCAGTTTTAATAGTCTCCCAATCCTTCGCATCTACCTTTTTACCTTCACCCAGATACCAATCGTTCAGAAATTTATTTTTTTTCTCATCACTTAGGGTTTGTATTTGTTTGGGAAGCATGGATTCCAATTTTCCCAGTGTGATATTTGGATTTTCTTCTTTTTTTCTAGATAAAACAATTAGCCTTCCTGCCACAAGAACGGAGGCACCACTCCACTGTTTGGACTTAGAAACACGTAAGATATCGGATACGGTTTCCTCTGGAAGTTTAGAAAGAGACATTTCTTTAAAGAATTTTCCCAAATAGGGGATGTCTTTTTTGTTCGGTTTGGTTGTGATAAAATATGGTATGAGTTCTTCTGTTTCTTCCCAACTGAGACCATAGTCCCGAAGAATCACAAACCTTTCCACTTCTTCTGCAAACTCATTTGCTGGCATAGATTCCAATGCCGCCCAGACACGAAGTGATTGGACAATGTCTTTCACAGAACTTTCATTGGCTCGGTCTCCCAAACGTTTGCGAATTTCATTACGAATGAGAAGGGTTTCTTGTTTATTATAAACGGATGCAACTAACGAATCTAAGTTTTGTGCAACAAGAGAACTGGTTAAAAATGACAAAAGAAAAAAAACATACAGAACGCTACGAAATACGAACATAGTTTGTATGATAGTCTATTGTTTCTAATGTAAAGTCGGATTTAGAAATTTCTCTCGACTTCGATTGATTTTATCAATCGAAGAAACATAACCAAGTTCAATGAGACGTTCGTAAGCAAACCAATCCAAAAGTCCGAAGTTATTGGTAGGAATTTGTAAAAACAAATCCGATATCTTTTCTGTTTGGCGGATCCGGTCCCTACTGGATGCAAGAATGGAACGAATGATGATATCACCGATCGGCGGAAATTTGGGACGAAGGATTTCATTAAAATTGATCAGGTTTGTAATTTGTGTCAAAGGGTTTGTCATCACACCGGGATTTGTTTTATCAAAGTAAGCACAAAGTTCTTTATCTTGGTCAGGATAAATATCACCAAATACATCTACAGAAATCACCTTTCCAACACCCCTCTCCTTCAAGGAAATTCCAGGAACATTGTCAAGAACTCCCCCATCCACATAAACGACCCCATCATCGATGAAAGGAGGAACCACACCTGGAATGGAAGTACTCGCTCGGATTGCTTTCCACAAATCCCCTCGATCATGGACATGAATTTCGGAATGAGAAAGATCGGTGGAGATCGCATAATAAGGAATCCATAGATCTTCAATTTGGATGGAACCAAAAAATTGGCGGATGGCCTCTGTATATTTTTTACCAGTTGTGAGAGATAAAATAGGAACCGTATATTCGTTTAACAAGTCTTTGGAGACCCAAAATGCTTTTGCTTTTTCTTTACTACTGGCACTGGTTTCTCCCATAGCAATGAGAGCCGCAAAGATGGAACCCGCACTGGTACCGGACACCATATCAATCGGAATTTTGTTTTCTTCCAAGGCAGAGAGAACACCCAAATGAGCAAAACCTTTGGCACCACCTCCACCGAGAGATAGACCGATCGACTTTCCGAGTAATCCACGACCCAATCTTTCCCAAGTATCCAACCGATCAGAATGAACATGGAAGTGACGACGATATTTTCTTTTCTGTAAATGGCGAATGGTTCCAGGGAGTACATCTTTTGGATCTGGTTGGAGTAGAACTAGTATTTGTTGCCTTTCTTTAAATTGTTTTTGGTCAAGAAGGGATTCTAAAGGAATACAATTTGGGTCAGCCTTTGCCTCTTTGATGAATATAATAGAATCGGATTGGCGAAGGGCTCGTTTCACCCAAGGTGTGATTGTATTTTGGTCTTCTAATCGATACAATACGAAATCAAACTCGGCTTCCAGCTGTGAAAAAAAACGAATGATCCAAGTTTCTCTTTCCGACTCCTCTAATGCCTGCATATCACTTGTTCGTTCCAGAAAGAACTTTTCATCCACAACACAGAATGATCCGTAACGGAGTAAAACAAGACCGATCTTATGGATGATTTCATCTAAAGAATCTTTCGGAATCGAACTTAAGATGGAGAAGGTGCGAGAAACAGGAACAAAACCTTTACTCTCTGTTTTAGCATGTGCTAACCTTGCTGCAATGATTTTGGTGATTTGTAAAAGACTATCAGGATACTTGAGTAGGATGGACAAAGCCACATCCCTCGGAACTCGAATGAGTTCAGAATCGCGAATCGCCTTCACGGTAGCAGAACGTTTTTCACCGGTGAACAAACTAAGTTCTCCAATGATGTCCAGACGTTTGAATTCACCTACATCGCGGAGGGTTCCATCAGCTGCCCGTTTTTCATATCGCAGTTTCCCAGCCGCTAAAATGTACAAATCGTTCCCATCCGAATTTTCCTCAAATAACACTTCTCCCCCGGCTAAAAATTCCCTAACCGTACTTTCTTTCATTTCGCGAAGTACAGTATGTGGTAAACTTTTAAAAAGATCTGCCAAAGTAAGATACTGTGCCAGGGCATGGTGTTTCGAGATTCGAATTCGTTTCACTCCTTTTGTTTACTAGGTAAATTCAAAAAACACAACATCCTTTTCTTTTTTAAAAATACCCGGACATCTCCCTTTTAGTGGATTCACGGAAAGTGAGATGGCTCGGACAAAAGAGTTGTCGCCATAAAGATGGATTCCTAGATTTTGGAAGGGGGATTTAAAGGATGATCGCAAGTTTACGTGGAAAATTAATTCAATTAGAAATGGACCATCTTGTCCTTGAAGTGGCAGGTGTCGGTTATGAAGTCCATATCCCCTTTCCTTTACATTTAGAATGTAAAGACAAAATGAAAGAGGAGATTTTTTTACATATCTTTCATTCTATCACGGATAGAGGGGAACGTCTTTTTGGATTTTCTACAAGAAAAGACAGAGAACTTTTCCAACTCATCAAATCACTCCATGGGATTGGGGAACTCACTGCTCTCAAAATCCTATCCTTTTTCCATGCAGATGATTTGTATAAAATTGCCAAAGAAGACGATAGAAAAACTTTGGAAAAAATCCCGAAGGTCAAAGGTAAAACCTCAGAAAAAATCCTTTTTGAAATCAAACAAAATCTGAAAAAATTAGAGATCTTTCTCAATGATGAATCAACAAAAACAGATTCAGAAGATAGAGAAAGTGATCTGGCAACTCTTGCCCTCATCCAGTTAGGTTTTGATGAAAAAACAGCCACCAAACAAGTAGCAGATGCAAGAAAATTAAATCCAGGTTATACTGCTTCAGAAATTGTCAAACAAGTGATTACCGGAACTCGGTAAATCAAAACATACGGAGGAGATACCACTTCCCGTCCTCTTTAACAAAACTCGGATTGATCAAATACCTTTCGAGTTTGGGATTTTCTAAAAACCGGAATTTTACTTCCACTTCTTCGCTAGAGCCCGCATAAAAATCCACCCAAACCTGTTTGGCAGAAAGGAAAACCTCTCGAACGGTAAGGTTACCTACACTGCCTTTCTTCTCATCTAATTTTTTAGAATCAAAGTAGTAGACTTGGAAGTATCCATTCGGATCGGCCAAATCTTTTTTTACTTCTACATATGTCCAATAACCTTTTGCATCCACATACAGACCTTTAGTGGGATGAACAAGGTTTGGGAGATGAGAGAAGGAACCTGCACAAAGATCAGCAAGTAATACTTTTAATTCCGCAAGGAGACAGGTTTCATCAAATTTAGTAAGGGTAGTTCCATAAACAACTCCCTTTGTTAAAGGAATGGGACAAGCAGTTTCTCTAACACTTACATCAGAAAGAGGAAGAGTTTCAGCAGATTGAAGTTTTTCTTTCGTGAGCTGGCAGGCGAAACTGAAACAGGAAAAGAAACAAATTGTATAAAAAAAGAAAAGTTTAGGAAAACGGTACATCACATTGTTTTGTTGAGAAGGTCCTCAAACAAATCCCCACTGTACATCTCAAGAGCTCCATTACTTGCAGCGATGATTTTTTTCCCGGCTTCTGTAACATCAAAGTTTCCAATCACATAACCTTTGGTAGCACCTAACTCTTCCATTTGGTTTGTCATCTCTCGTAAAAATACATCGGAAACTTTGGCATCCTTCCATTTACGAACGCGAAACAAAGCCCTTTTGTTTACATCTTCTTTAGAAGATGCAAGTAAATTCACACCATCTGCCTCAGGATTGGACATCTCTTTGGTGACACGATAACCCATACTCATCACCATTCGAGTGGCTTGATTTTTGAAATTGGTACCGGGAAGGCTGATGAACTTTTCAAATTTATCAAGACCCAACATATCTAGTTTGGAAGTTAGTTTTTTTCCGCCATCATCTACCATACCTTTGATATTGAATGGTTTCGAGGAACGCATTCCACTCAGTTCAAAATATCTAGAGTTTGGAAATAAATTAACAGAAAGTAAATTCAGTTCTCGTGTGAGATCATACTCATGAGTCAAAGATTCAACGGTTCCTGTTTGGCGTTCCAATCGATATTTTAAATTGGCAAGGGCCACCACATCAGGATCATCAAGTCTTTCTGCTTCCGCTTCAATTAAATATTCGGAGGCATCATCGAGCCTGCCCATATACACTGTGATCATTGCAAAGTGAATGCTACATTCAATGATTTCACTTGGCCAAGCATTGAGCCTTGCCATCTCCAAACATAACCTTCCGTATTTCAATGCTTCCGGAAAATTTTGCATAAGGATCGCTTCTGTCATTAAAAACTGAAATAAGGTAAATCGAACAAACTCGTCTTCGATCTGTTCGCTGATGGCCACAGCCGTTTTCACAGCATCTTTGTGTTTGTTTTCACGAGAAAGAGAAAGGGCATATAAAAATCCAGAGACGGGTGACTTTTCTAGTTTGAATGCCTTTTCAAAGTATTCTCTTTCTTTCCCCCCACCTGTCACACCAGAGATCACACCACGAGCAATGAAGTAAGAAGAGAGATTGATTTTTTCTTCTGGAATTCGTGAGAAAAAATGTTCCGCAATTTTGAATTCTTTTTGTCCGAGGGCCATAAATCCCAGTCGGAGACAAGCGATCGGATTGGAACGATCTGCCTGGAGGGTGTCCAAATAGTGAAAGAAAGCCTCCTCAAAAAAATCTTTGTTATAATAAATATCTGCAATCCGGTTCGAGACCGTTACGGAATCGATTTCTTTTGTATACCGATTGTTCTTTTTAATGATTTCTAGATGTTTGGCTTCGTTGAGGGGGTCATTCTCCATGGCGTAGATCTTAGCCATGACATAGTGACCATAGGGATTTTGATGGTCTTCTTCGAGTTTTTCGCGTACAAGAGCCCTTGCATCTAGAAAATTCCCTAAGGTGGCAAGACTCAAAGCCTTAGCATAACTATCCCGTCTCTGCCCGACAATGAAGGTCAAGAGAAACCCGAGCATAATGACTGCTGCTCCCACAAAGATAAAAAATGCCAAATTCGATTACTTCCTATTTTCCTATTTTAGTTGGTAAAAAAGAGTCTTACGTCAATTCTGTCCTGGAAGTGATACAACTCACCTACATTTCGTTTGCTCTTCGCCTTCTCTTCCGGGATCGACTCTATTCGGTGGCCTATGGCCTCGTCGGAGCCCTGGTTTTTACATTCTTCTTACTCGCTATAAGAATTCACTTCCATTTGTATTCGGGAGTGTCCCTTACTAGTATCGTTTCCTTTGACCAATCTCCGCAGATTCTTTTTTATTCGACAAGCTTTGCTCTCATGGCTCTGTTTTTCTTCCATTGCCTACACGGACTCGGTGATATTGGTGTCATGATGGCCATCGGTGGAAACCGACTTGGTTGTATTTGGCTACATTCTTTGTCCCTATTTTTCCTATTTCTTCCTAGTTTCCTATTGGCCATCATTATCAATCTCGGAAACCTAAATCCACCTGCCGATTTTGGCATTCTCCAAGAATTGAAATCCATTTTTTCTTGTTTGGTTCTCTTCATTGCCCTGGGACTTTCCGTATCCATTCCAACCATTGGAATCAGTTCCTATATTGATCCTTACAAATCCATTCGGAGACAAAAATAATGTTACTCCGAGTCCACAATCTAACCAAACGATTTGGAAAAGACGAAGCCGTCAGTTCCGTAAGTTTTGATGTAAACCAAGGTGACTATGTTGCCATCATTGGCCCTTCCGGATCCGGAAAAACCACTTTGCTTTCGATGCTCACGGGAATGCTCTCTCCGACGGAAGGTGATATTCTTTATGACCAAACCAAACTCTCCCAAATTTCGAAACAGGAACTGGCAGAAATTCGCGCACGCGACTTAGGTTTAGTGTTCCAGTTTTCGGAACTTGTAGGAAACCTTACCATCAAAGAAAATATCCTTCTCCCAGCCCTTTTCACCCGAAAATTCTCGAATGATGACTACATTCGTAAATGCGATTATTTGATCGAACATTTAAAGTTAGGTGATATACAAAATTCGTTACCCAGAACTTTATCTGGGGGACAAATCCAAAAAGCAGCAATTGCCCGTTCTCTCATCAACGATCCGGCCATCCTATTTGCGGACGAACCGTCCGGAGATTTAGACCCCGAAAATAGTTACTTAGTCCAACTCCTTCTCAATGAGTATAACAAACGAAACCATTCCATTATTCTTGTCACACATGATATGAAACTTGCCTTCGATGCCCAAACCGTTTACGAAATGAAAAACGGAAAATTCGACCAAGTCATCAAGGGAGAATGAGTTTTGCGTAAGGCCATTGGAGTGGATATCGGTGGAGGTAGCATTCGTGCAAGCCTCTTCGATGAAAGTGGAAAAGAACTGGAATCCATTGTTTCCCCTACCCCGGAAAACTTGGACAATCGTAGTTTTTTAACCATCCTAAAAGACACCATTCAGCCTCTCGCCAAAAATTGCCTTGGAATTGGCGTTGGTTCCCCCGGCCCTTTAAACAATGAACAAGGGGTAATGATCGCAAGTGCCAATCTGCAAGGACTAAAGAACCTTCCGATAAAAGAATCATTGATAGAAGCATTTTCTCTTCCTGTTTGGTATGAAAATGATGCAAACTGTGCTGCCTTAGGTGAAGCCTATTTTGGACTTTATAAAGATACAGAATCACAACTAACCGTTACCTTGGGAACCGGTGTTGGTGGTGGTTTTGTGAACAAAGGAATTTTGTATTCGGGGTATCTCGGAAATGGAATAGAAATTGGACACACCACATCCGTAATTGGTGGAGCCTTATGTGGCTGTGGTGTTCGAGGATGTGTTGAAAGTTATTTTTCCACTCGAGGATTCCTTGGTCGTTATCAGGAAAAAACAAACCGAAGGCTCGGCCATGCAGAAGAGTTTTTCCAATTGGTGAGAGAAAAAGATGCTCTTGCTCGGGAAATTCTAGATTTTGGAATTTTGGCTTTGGCTCATGCGGTTCGTGGCGCAATTCAACTACTCAATCCAGAAGCCGTTGTATTTGTCGGTGGTATCACAAAATCTTATGATCTCTTTGGTAAAACCTTAGAGAAAGAAATTCGATCTACCATATTTCCAGTGTTAAATGATAGATTAAAAATTGGTTCCGGGGGTAGTCTTTCCGGAGCCTTAGGTGCCGCATCCCTTGTGTTTTCTAAGGAGAAAGTATAATATGGAAAATTGTCTTTTCTGTAAAATTGCGAGTGGAGAAATCCAAAGCAAAAAAGCCTACGAATCAAAAAATATATTAGCATTTCACGATATTACTCCCCAAGCTCCTTTCCATGTTCTGATCATTCCCAAAACCCATATCTCTAGTATGAACCAAATTGGAGATTTGGATCCAGAAATCCTAAAAGAAATTTTGCAAAGTATTCCGAAAATTGCCGATGAAAATGGAATCGCAGAAAAAGGATACCGAGTAGTAAACAACTGTGGAAATTTTGGCGGACAAACCGTAAACCACATCCACTTCCACCTGCTAGGTGGTCGCCATATGAAGTGGCCACCAGGTTAAAAAGGACAATATGAGAAAATTAATATTTGGAATTATCGTTTCAGGAATTGCGATCTATTTCCTTTCCAAAAACTTTGATCTTACTGAATTCGAACGTTTAGAAGGAAAAATCAATTGGTGGATTTTCCCCTTATTATTTCTTTCCAACCTTTGGGCCTTTGTTCCCTTTTCCATTCGTTGGTATTATCTATTAGAAAAAAAGATTCGTTTCTCCCAAGCCTTTACAACCTCGATCATTGGTGTGGGACTCAATATGGTGCTTCCAGCACGAGGAGGAGATTTAGTTCGTCTCATTATGAATAAACGAGACACGGAACTTCCACTCACCCATCTTTTCAGTCGGATTTTTTTAGAAAAGGTAATGGATCTAGGTTCTGTAGTTATCATTGGTGCCGGTGCTCTATTTTATATGGGCCTTGGACAATCTAAAAATTTAAATCTATTACTCATCTCCACCCTTGTCATTTTTGGAATGATTGTAGGTCTCGTACTTGTTCGTTATTTTTTAGATCCGTTACGTGGAATTGCCAAAAAACTTTTTAGACTCATCGGTAAACATAGTTTATACGAAGATAAACTAGATCACCATCTAGTGGAATTTTCTTCTTTTCTAAAAGGTGATAAATTACTAAGACCTGTGCTCTATTCAGTTCCTACCTGGGTCTTTGGTTATGCAATTTCCTATTACCTTGCAGGCCAACTGATAGGTATGCCCATTCAGTTTCCGGAAGCACTACTTTTTATGTTTCTCGGTGGGATGGGTGTTGCCATCCCTTCAGCACCTTCCGGTATCGGAGTCTTTCATGCGGCCATCATTTCAGGTTTTATTATCGTAGGTCGTGATCCAGGCGAAGGACTTGTTTATGCCACAGTTGTCCACCTAACACAATTTGTGATTACAACAAGCCTTGCCCTTTTTGCTTATTTGTATTGGAGATGGACCCATGAAAACCCAAAACCCTAGTGAAAAATAATTTTCGCTTAAGGGTCTTTGGAAAAACATGGTGAAGATACCATTATATTTTTGTAAAAAATTAAATACAGGAGAGTGATTCATGTCACGACCTTTTAAAGTTTTAGGAATCCAACAAGTTGCTATCGGTGGCGAGTCCAAAGAAAAGTTATCCAAGTTTTGGGTAGATGTTATGGGACTCACAAAGGTTTCTGATTATAAAAGTGAAAAAGAAAACGTGGATGAGGACATTTTGTCCATGGGAAATGGACCTTTCAAAGTCGAAATTGACCTCATGCAACCCATCGACCCAAACAAAAGCCCAAAAGTTCACGATCCCAAACTCAACCACATCGGTCTTTGGATTGATAAGTTAGAAGAATGTGTGGACTACCTTACAAAACAAGGAGTTCGTTTCACACCAGGTGGGATTCGAAAAGGAGCTGCAGGTTATAACGTTTGTTTCATCCATCCCAAAGGTAATGAAGAGTTCCCACTTTGCAGCGAAGGAGTGTTAGTTGAACTAGTGCAAGCTCCGGAAGATGTAATCAAAGCTCTAGGTTAGATTTTAAAACAAAGAAAGTAACACTGGTTTGCTTAGCGTTCCCAATGGAAAAGAAAACCCGAATCCTTTAATCGAAGGGACGGGCTACTTCGGGGTGCGCTAACGCTCCCGTCCTTCGGACCTTACGCCCTACCTATCCCTAACGCTAGGAATTTTCATTATAAATATCCTTGCTTATGCCTCTGGGTAAACTTACCATAAATTTCATATGGAAGAGAATCAAAAACTCAAGTTTATCAAAACCAATTTTTGGAAAAAAATCAAAGAGACAGGTAAAAAAATCCCCTTCTTAAAAGATGTAGTTGCGATGTACTACTGCCTCATGGATGAAAATACATCCCTATCCGCAAAAGCATCAATCGCCTTGGCCTTAGTTTATTTCATATCTCCCGTGGATGCCATCCCTGACATCATCTTTGGACTAGGATTTACAGATGATGCAGGTGTGATCGCAACCACCCTGCTCATCATCAAATCCCAATTAAAACCAGAACACTATACAAAAGCAAATGAATCCTTATCCAACGAAAAGGATTCATAATTCAAACTAAATCACTGACCAACCGAACAAAAATACGCAAACAATGACCTGTCTAAGCTTCCATTGGTATTTCCACTCTAACTCTTTCGCAAAAGTTTAGAAAAGGATATCTTCGAAAAGATATGTTTGAAATCCTCTTTGATTCTGTACAAAACAGGCACAAAGATAAGTGTCACCCCTGTAGCAAAAAATAACCCCCAACCAAAGGCCAAAGACAGAGGTTGCACAAATGGATCCAAAGTAGGAATCCCGTACGCACTAGGAACAAGTCCAATCACTGTACTAATGGTAGTTAAAAAGATTGGTCGTAAACGAATGGCACCGCCGTTGATGATGGCGTCCTCAATCGACATCCCTTGCATTCTTAATTCCTCAATAAAAGTAATGAGAATGAGAGTGTTTGCCACAATGGAACCACTAAGAGCTACGATCGCAAGTGTACTCATAAAACTAAGAGGCATTCCATGTGTCATCAGAGCAAAAAGAACACCCACAATTCCAAACGGAATGGATCCAATGATCACAGTTGTTGTTCCTACCGAATTAAAAAACACGATAAAAATCCCAAAGATTACGGCCACTGCAAGTAACATAGAAATTCCTAAATCTCGAAAGGACTTTCCTGCATCTTCTTGTTCCCCACCAAAGATCACCGAATAGGCGTTTGCTGCATATTTGTCGACGTTTACTAGATTTTTTAATTGTCGGTTCACAAACAAAGAAGTAGTTTTATCTGTATCAACGGACGCTTCCAGACGGACAACCCTTTGTAAATCTTGGCGGTTGATCATGGAATAATCTCTATCCTTTCCAAAATAAGCGACCTGACTCAGTGGTATAAGCCTTCTATTTTTATTTTCTACTTTTACTAAGTTTAAACTGGATACAGAATGTCTTTCTGCTTCGGGAAAACGAACCAGGATATTGATTTTATCTTCGCCTTTACTGATTGTAGAGGCCACCTCACCGTTAAAAGCAGTCCGAACCGAACGAGCAATATCACGTGCACTTACGTCCGTTCTACCTGCAATTTCATCTTTTACAAAAAATCGGTATTCTTCCTTACCGAGCTCCAAATCAATACGAATGTCAGATACTCCATCCATTTGTTTCAATTCTTTGATGTAGAGATCAGCAATCTCTTGGATGACACCAAAGTCTGCTCCACGAATCTCCAAACTCACAGGTTTACCTACAGGTGGTCCTTTGATCCTTGCGTTCACATCGTAAATCATTTCTTTAGGAAAATTTCCTGAAACCTTGTTTTCCGCAATGTATTCGCGAATTTTTTTCACAAGAACTCTTGCATCTTCCCATTCCTTTCTATCCGCTGCCGTCACAAGCTTCAATGTTAGATGAGATCTATGAACCTCTTGTCCTGGTTTTGGATCTGTAATAGGATTTTCATGAATCCCTATTCGACTACGTAAATGTACAAAGTCTTTACCTGCCATTTTTGTAACAACAGGTTCTATTTTTTCAATGATTTCTAAATTCTTTTGGAGAGTGGTTCCAATCGGCATCCAAACTTTGATTTCAATATCTTCTTCACTTCCCGAAGGAAACATCACAAAAGGTAAAAATCTTCCCGCAAGGAATAAGGTGAAGAAAAAGATAAATGTAAAAATAGAAAGAACAAAGATCCTATGTTTTAGAGCAAAGGTCATGGTTCGTTTATAACCAGAAATAACGTATCCGAATGCCCCTTCTTTCTCTTCGATGGATTCTTCTTTTTTAATTTTCCCTTGGAAAGTTTTTGGTAAAAACTTATTCAACCAGTTTGGTAAAAACACAAGTGCAAACAAAAGAGAACTTGCCAATGTGATAAGGACCACAGCTGGAATTCCTAAAATGAATTTACCAATCACCCCACTCATAAACAAAAGAGGGAAAAATGCTGCAGAAATCACAAGAAAGGAAACAAGAAGTGGAACTAATACATCTTTAAAGGTTTGTAAAATGGCATCCCGTCTCTCCATACCTTCTTGCATCAACCGATAGGTATTCTCTGCCACAACAATGGAATTATCCACCATCATCCCAAGAACCATCACCATTCCAAAAATAGTAATGGTATTGATGGTAAACCCAAACTGTTTTAAAAATATAAAAGATATGAGAAAAATAAATATGATGGCAACACTAATCATAATACTCAATCTCATACCCAAAATAAAGATAAGAGAAAGTAATACGAGAACGAGTCCTGTTTCAAAATTGAGAATTAGGTCTCCGAGTTGGCGGCGAACATCCCTACTTTTATCATCATAAATTTTTGTTTCTACTTCTGGAAAATTTCCCTCCATGGAAGAAACTAATGTTTTTACAGTATCGGCAGTGGTAATGATGTCTGCTTGGTCAGTTTTCCAAACTCGTAAGATGATGCTATTTTTTCCATTTAACTTCTCGTAGGTTTTTTCTTCCTCAAAACCATCCACCACTTTTGCGATGTCTTTTAGAACTGTAGCAAAACCAAACTCATTCCCGAGTATGGGAACAGAAAGCATGTCTTTTGCTTCTTCAAAATCTCCGCGAGTTCGCAAAAGATATTCCGTACCATTGACCTTCAAACGTCCAGAAGGTATATTGATATTTCTGGAGCCGAGTGCATTTAGGACTGTATTGAGTCCAACTTCCTTTGCATTTAAGGCATGAGGATTGACTTCCACAAGAAACTCACGATTTCTATAACCAATTTTTTCTATCTCAGCAATTTCTTTGATCTGAAAAAATCTGTCCTCAAAAGCCTTCGCCGTATCACGTAACTTACGATAGTCGGAAATTGCGTCACCGGTATCCTCTTTTAAAGAAAGTGCAAGGCTGATCACCTCTTGTTTTTCCGTGGTAATTTCTCTTACCTTCGGTTTTTGCGCATTGTCAGGAAGGCGAACGGAATCAACCGCATCTTTGATATCATCTAAAACTTTTTTTGTATTTTTGGTTCCTTCAACAATGAAGACCATAATCACACTGACGTTTTCTAAGTTATAACTTCGAATTTTATCAATCTTTGCAACGGCTCTGAGTTTTTTTTCAATTGGGATTGCCACCAAACGTTCGATTTCTTCTGGAGTGGCACCGGGAAGTGGCGCTTCAATGACAATTTTATCAAGGGCCACATTCGGAAATGCTTCCCTATGCATAGAAAGTAAACGAGAAAGTCCGATCAAAACGAATAGGACTAAAATAAACTGAATGATAAGAGTTTTATCGGTAATGAATTTGGCAATGTTCTGCATCCGCTACTTCCCAAAAAGTGAATCTAAAGACAAAAAAGTTGACTAACTGGTCAGTTTTTATTCTGACATGGGGAAGACAACAGATTTTGCCGGGGAAAAGCGAATTTCCAAATTATGGCGAAAGTTTGAATTGGTAGGCAATTTCCTTCATATCTTCTGCGGCCTGGGTCAATTCTTGAGAACTATCAGCTGTTTGGACGGAAGCATCGCTGATTTGGTTAGTTCCCGAGTTGATTTCGCCGAGAGCTAAGGCATTTTGATTCATGGCATCCGAAACGGAAAGAATGGCCTGGTGGACTTCCGTGATACTAGAACTAATTTCCCGAGAAAGAGTAAAGGTTCGTTTGGCGAGTTTATTGATTTCTTCCGATTGAGCCCGGTATTGGCGACCCGATGCGGCCACCTCTTCATAGTCAGGGATGACTTTTTCTGTAATCATACCGAGGAGTTCTTTGACCGAATCCACCATCTCGATCATTGCTTTTTCGAGTTTTTTGTTGAGTTCGACAATCTTTTTCACAGTATCTTGCGATTTTCCAGCTAAGTTGGATACCTCTGTCGCAACGACAGCAAATCCACGACCATGTTCCCCTGCCCTTGCAGCCTCAATTGCTGCATTTAACGAGAGTAAGTTGGTTTGGTCACCAATTTCAGAAATCATACTGGCAAGATCACGAATTTCTTTTATGGCTTCGGCATCCTTCACTGCATTTTGAATTTTTACATTAATGGTTTCAAAGAGAGACCTTGCTTCACTTAATGATTTTCCAGCAAAGGTTTCCAGCTGACCTGCCTTTAACTCTATATTTTCTGCACCCTTAGAAACAAGTTCCATTTCATCACCGAGTAAACTCAACGTTTCCATCATCGAATTGGATTGAGAAGAAATCTCTTCTGCCGATGCGGATACATTTTCGGCACTGGCAGATAGTTCTTGTACAGAAGAAGCAATCTCTTCCATAGTCGCAGAAGAATCTGATGCCAATGAAGAGAGATGTCCACTTTTTACTGTCAAAGCCTCAGACAAAGATTGAATTTTTTTTACGATGGAAATTAAATTCTTTCGCATTTTCTCTAAACTATTTGCCATTCCACCAATTTCGTCCTTTCTCTCTAATTGGTTTTTGGGAACTTCCACTGTTAGTTCGTTATGTGATATTCGATTCATAAGAACGGATGCTTCTTGTAATGCGTTGGTTACTTTTGTTAAGATATAACCCATTCCGAAAGAAACAAAAACAACAGAGAAAACAATACTCAAAATGGTAAAAAAGGAAATAGAATCAAGGGACTTGGTCATTGTAGCCACAGGAACTCGATAAATCACACGCCAAGGTACGGAACGTAATTTATATGCACCATAAATACAATCACTACCCAGTTGGTTCTTTCCTTGAAAAATAATCACCTCTTCCTTAGAGTTTTTTAATTTTTCGGAAATCCCTTCAGGAAAGGCAGTTTTTATATCTTGATTCAACAATTTAATATCGGCCGCGAGTTTGATTTGCCCATCCCCATCCACAAGCCAACTCTCTCCACTGAATTGGTCCACTTGTGTGAATTGTTTGGAAGCATTTGACACATCGATTCCTATGGAACTAATCAAAACGGGTTTTCCATTTTCAATCCGAACACCATTTACAAAAATAGCATAGGACTTATACTCAGCCGTATAATCCATGTTAATCGTCATTTCTTTTCCAGAAGCGACCAGTTCAAAAAACCAAGAATCATCTGGATCATTGGCACGAAGGGTATCAATTTTTTCGGCTTTTTGATTGAAGTAATTTTTTGTTAAAGGATTAATTAATCCTAAATAAGTTATATAACCGAGTTTTCCTTTATACGCCGTAAGACTTTTGAACAGGTTGTCCGACCTCTCTCCCTTAGGTTCTCCCGACTTTGCCCAAATGACACTATTCTCGTCTGAAACAAGCAAAGTGGCTGTTTCTTTGGCACGTTCCAAAATGGAATCAATGGATGCCGACTTCGATTCTAAAATTTTTAATATATCAAAACTTTCTAATTTTGAAATGATCGTACTTCTACCAACATAATAACTTAAAAAACCAGTTAAACTGGCAGAGATCGCAACAGAGAGAACGGTAAGCAGTAATAATTTTGTACGTAGTGAATCTGGTTCCCATTTCAATTTCATCGAAGTGATTTCCTTATTGTATATTAAAATTCGAATGTTGTTTGCAAATCTACTACAAGAGTATAGAGTGTCATAACATTTATGACCCCCATACCTCAAGGAAAAAAGCATAGGTTCGAAAAAGTTTATCCTTTCTTTATGATGATCCTCTTTCTATTGCCAATTTTCAGTTTGGCGGCAGGACCCAAAAAGAAACCCGCAAAGGAATCTACCGAAATCCCTAAAGAATTACAAACTCCCGAGACCAAATTAGGTGAGACAGGACCCAAAGAATCCCTTCCCTTAAGTGCCCTGGAATACAAAATCACGGGTATGTTCAAAACAGACTTTGCTTATGCGAACAATTCGGTTCTTTCCTTTGGATTTGATAACTTAGTGGCACCTACGATGGCCAAACGCCAAGTTCAGGCAAGGGATTCAGAATCTCGTTCCGGCATTTATCCGACAAGTTCCTTACTTGGAACAGAGATTACTTATGGAACCAAACTCAAAGGAGTTTTCGAAGCTGACTTTGTGGATGTATCCAAAAGTTCAGCAGGTCCAGAAACCAAAGCCCGTGTCCGCCAAATCTATTTTAAATACACTCCGAACCCCTCTTTGGAAATTTTTCTAGGACGAACTTGGGATCTATTTGCCGGAGTTTTTCCTCATTCCTTTAACTCTAGTGCCTTTATGTCTGCTACGGGAAACGTGGGCTGGCAAAGAGAACAAATTGGAGCTTGGTACAAATTAGGTAAGTTTAAATTTGGCACTGCCATTGGAACCACTGGGTTTCACAATGACCCCCAAGTCAAAATCAACGTAGAAAGAAATTCGATGCCAACAGTTGCTGTGCGTATCGATTGGTTTCCAACACCAACCCTTATGTTCACAACTTCAGCTCTTGGCACCAAACTTAAAGTAAGTGATCCTTATACTGATACCACAAGAGATGGAAGTTTTTTACACTACGATCCCAGTCGTCAAGATCCGAATGCCACCCCTATATCAGGACTCTTACAAAAAGAATCCAACAAAAGAACAAACCTTGCCGCCGGTGGTGTTTCTTTTGGATTCACTTGGAAATGGGGACCTCTCGAATCCAAAGGCGAAATCACTTACGGAGCCAATCTAAATTCAGTGACCGCTTCCGGTATTTCTCCATTCCAATCCACTACTTATGGAAATGAAATTACAGATAGCCAATGGGGATTTTTATCCGGAGGTTATTTTAACGATGCCAAAGCCAGCACAAGAACCAAATACAATTCTCCAAGAGAAGTCACTGGTTTCTTAAGTTTCAATTACGAAGTCACAAAACAATTTGGAATTGGTATCCATGCCGGTGTGTCTAGAGTTACGAATCCCGAAGTCCTTGTCGGAGCCGATTACAACCAACTTACCATTAGTAGGTCAGATAGTTTCCAATGGACATCAAACCCACGTGTGATGGGAGCACTCCGGGAAAATCATGATTATGGATTTCGAATGTATTATGATCCTGATGAACGGGTTCGATTTTTTTTCCAAACAGATTTGTTCAGAACCTTTTATAAAGATGTGGACAGGTATTCAGGACAATCGGCACATATTGCCAGTTACGATCCAGTTACCGGTGCGGGGGAACTGCGAGATCCAGGAAACAAATATGTTCGTGCATCGGCTCTAGGGGAAGCTTATTCCGTTCGACTCGGTGGCCTTTTTCGTTTTGATCCTTAATAGATGTTTTACGGCACTAACCTAACCAGTTAAAAAGTGTTTGTTTCAAATTTTCTTTTTGGACTGGTTTACTGATATAATCATTCATTCCGATCTCTAAACATTTTTCTTTTTCCCCTGCGATGATCCCGGCTGTCACGGCGATAATCGGTAAGGTTTTGCCTTCGGGAAGTTTTCGAATTTCTTTTGTTGCATCATAGCCATTCATAATCGGCATTTGAATGTCCATAAGAATGAGAGAAGGTGTTTCTCCCTGGAATACATGAATGGCCTCTTCCCCATTTTGTGCTTCCAGAATCTTTGCTTCGGGAAGGATTCGTTTGATAAAATTCTTCATAAGTCCAAGGTTTACAGGATTGTCTTCTACCACCAAAATTTTGGTAGTTTCATTAACTGCAGAACGATTCCGATCCCCATCCTTAGAAAGATTTGTTTCTGATTCCGAAGGTTTTAACTCAGGATCAAACTCCGGAACTCTTAATAAGATATCAAAATAAAACTCACTACCTTCACTCAATTTACTTTTTAATTGTAAGTCAGATTTCATAAGCGCAAGAAGTTGTTTACATATAGCAAGGCCAAGTCCCGTTCCACCAAACTTTCGTGTTGTGGAAAAATCTTCCTGAGTAAATGAATCAAATATTTTTTTCTGACTATCCTCTGCAATTCCAATCCCAGTATCCTTTACAGAAATTCTTAACTTTACCTGTTTGGAATCTGCGAATTCTAATCTTTGAACATTACATTCCACAAAACCAGATTCAGTAAACTTAATTGAGTTTCCAAGTAAATTCAATATCACTTGCCTTAACCGATTGGAATCAAACATAAGAAGTGGAGGAATATTTTCATCAATATGAAATTGAATGTCGAGGCCCTTGATTATGGCTTGGATATTCATGATTTTTATGGCTTCTAAAACCAATTTCTTAAGATTGTACGGTTCCTCCGCCAGTTGTAATTTCCCTGCTTCTGCTTTGGAAAAATCGAGAATATCATTTACAATATTAAGTAGTACATTTGCTGACTGTTTTACTATTTGAGCGTATTCGCTATAAGAAGAATTTTCCAGAGTTTCTGCAAGTAAATCGGAATAACCAATGATCCCGTTGAGCGGAGTCCGAATTTCATGACTCATATTGGCTAAAAATTCTGACTTAGCACTATATGCTTTTTCTGCAAATTCTTTTGCATACTTTAATTCTAGTTTGGTTTCATATGCTTCTGTAATATCTCGGGTAAACATAAGAATTCCTCCAATACCACCACCTAACTGATTCCAAGGGCGAATTTCCCATTGTAAAACTTGGTCTTTTTCCCAACCAGGTGGGCGCCAAACATCTTCATCTTTTTTTAAAACTTCCCCACATAATCCGCGAGCATGAATGTCTTTCCACACCGGGCCAATATTCGGGAAAATTTCATAATGACTTTTTCCGATGATTTCTTCTTTCGACAACGGAATTTTATAATCTTCGATCCAACGTTGGCTAAGAGCTACATACCGCATCTCTTGGTCTAACATGGCAACGGCGGCCGGTGCATGTTCCACAAATGACCACAAAATGGCTGTTTGTGCAGCAAGTGCCATTTCCCATTTTTTAAGTTCATTGATGTCTTGGATCGTTCCGTAAATTTTTACAATTTTTCCATTTTCATACTCTGCACGGCCAATCGTCCGAACCCAAGTTTGGTTCCCTTTAGCGGTTACCATTTCCAATTCTAAATTGTATTCTTTTCCTTCTTTTAAAAGTAAATCTACTGCATTGGATATCTTTCGATGGCTTTCTTCTGATTGATAAAAACTGATTCCCCCGGCTACACTCGGAACAAAATCGTCTTCCACTTCGTGAATTCTTTTGGTTACATTAGTCCAATTTGCTTTGTTTGTGGTTAAGTCCAAATCCCAACCACCTATTTTTGCAAGACCGGCAACTTGGTCGAGAAGTCGTGATAGGTTTTGTAATTCTAACTCCGCTTGTAAGGATTCGGTGATATCTAAAATTTGAGAAAGATAATATATTGGATTTCCTAAATGATCTCTGATGATGGACTTACTGAGCACGGCCCAAATCAAACGTTTGTCTTTAGTGATATATCGTTTTTTAATTTGAAAACTTTGAATCGAACCTCTATTGAGTTTCTCCAAAAAAGAAAGTTCAACTTTCAAATCCTCTGGATGGGTGATATCTGAAATGGATTTCGTTTTTAATTCACTCGCCGAATATCCAAGCCATTGGCAAAAGATAGGATTGACCTCAATCACTTCCCCATGAGGATTTTCAATTTCCATCCCAATACTGGAACTACGAAAAGACGAGGAAAATAGATCACGAGAAAGTTCCGTAGATTGTAAAATATGAGGATTCGTATTGTTTGGCGACTCTATTGTAGTATCCAAAACAATGAGAATGAAGTTTTTACCTGACTCCGTAAAATCCTTCAAATGCATCCGAAAGGGAAAACCCGCGCTATTACTTGGATCAAAACAAATACGACCGAGAATGGCCTCTTTACTACCAATAGCAGTATCCAAACGAATTCCTGAGTTGGTAAGAATACATTCTGCAGGAAAAGACTGATCCTCTTCCAGCGCCATAGACTTGGATGCAACGGGACTAGGATATACAACTCCAATGGACATGTCCCAAACTAAAAATCCATGTAAGCCATTTGACAACACAAGATCACATAACTCTCGTTTGCCTGATATCAATTTAACTGGATTCATTATTTTTACAAATTCGGGAATTTACTTAGAAAACTTCACCGAAAAGGGACCCCTTCGATCCCAAACTTTGTAACCAATAGTTTGTGGTTTGTTTTGGACCTTGGCCACTCTCCATTAACGATTTGTTTCGTTGTTTGTTGAATCTCATTAGAATTCCCTGGCACCTGACTAAAAAACCCATAATTGAAATGGGGATGAATACTCTCGCAGAATCATCCGACGTGAGGGTTTTGATTGGAAATACACCAGTAATGATTTTTAATTTTTCCATATCTAACAACATGATTCCCTCACTCTAGTTTTTTCATTCAGCAATAGGTAAAAATACGGAAAAAACCGTATTTCCTGGAACACTATAAAATTCGATCCGACCCATTTGGTTTTCAACAATTTCTTTAGCGACAGGGAGTCCTAATCCACTCCCTTCTCCCTTTTCTCTAGTTGTAAAAAATGGTATGTAGATAAATTCTTTTTGAGTTTCCGGAATTCCGTCTCCATTATCAGTGATAGAAACTTGAATTTCTTTTTCACTGAACTTTGTTACTTTTACCTTGACCATTCCATTCACTGGATTTGCAGCTTGAATGGCATTAAAAATCAAATGAGTCCATACAAGTTTGATTGCAGACTCAGAAAGATTCGACTCTAAACTATCATCGATCTCAGTGATAAGATTACGACCCATATCGAAGTATTGATTGTATAATAATAAAATATCTCGAATGCTATCACCTACCCGAACATTTTCTTTATCCTGATAAGAAAACGGTTGGGAAAATTGTTTGAAAGTAGAAATTATTTTTTCTGTTCGGTTGATTGCATTTACGACCAATAAATTTGCCTTCTCTACGGTTTTAAATTTCAACCATAACAAAACAAACTCCCATTCTTCATTGAATTCTAATGTTAATCCTTCAAAACTCAAATGGTCAATTCCAAGATCAATACAACGTTCGGCCAAAAAATCCAACTCAACTTTCGGTAAAAATTTATATAAATTGCGAATAGAATCAAAGTCTTCTCGTTTTTGTTTCCTAGTTCGGTGGATCCAAAGAATTTGTTTCTCCTTTTCTTTCCAAAGTGGGTCTTTACGATTCAAATAGGCTTCTTCTTCTGAAAATAAATATTCATTCATGGACTTAATACCTGCTAGCGGGTTGTTAATCTCATGGGCAACATTAGAAGCAAGAGTTCCAAGTGTAACCAACCTATCATTTTTTAGTAAGGAAGTTTCTCTTAAGTTTAACTCTTCAGCTAACCTTTGATTGTTGTTTTCTAAAATATCCAAAAGAAACGAAACCAATTTGACTACGCAAATTGTTTTCCCTAATAACAGAATCAATTTTAAGAACTCAATAGTGAGAACAATTTTACCTGGAGTCTGCATTTCTAATCGATATTCAGTAAAAACTTCAGTACCTCTAGAGACTGCGATTCCAATTCCTCCCATATAACCAAGAATTACGATAAGCCCCATCACTGTAGAAAATCGGCGGTTGAGATAAAAACCTATGTAAAGTTGGTAAAAGAAAAATATCGAAAAGAAAACAGAATTTTGAATCGGGACGGCAGCATATTCTTTTGGATAACTAAGAATCGCCGAATAAAATCCGGACAAAATGACAAAAAAATCGAAAGCCAAAAAGAAGGTAATGATTCCATTCCCTGAATCTGAACTTGTTTTTTTGTTCACATATAGATAACCAAAAATGGAAGAAAATAGAAAATAAAGAGTCAGAATGCCTGCAACGGGAAAGGTCGGTTTTCCAAAATTTAAGAGGGTTGCAATGAATGCGATCCAACCAATTACCATTCGTATAGAAATCAAAATTCTTAGACCCTTTGATTTCATTTGGATGGAAAATTGTTCCAGGAGGGTTGACGAGGTAACCATAATAAAGGTCAGATCAATAGATCGGAAGATTTCAAAAAATCAACTCAATTCTAGATTAGAGCCGTTTGACAGCGTGCCCCAATCCATAAATCTTGACCTTGGTTCCTATATGAAACAAACAAAAATGGCAATCATCGGTGCTGGTGGTCTTACCGGTAAAGAACTCACAAAACTCATAGCCCATCATCCAGGTTTTGAGTTGGTTCATGTTACATCCAATCAAGTCGACGGGAAACATATTCGAGAAGTTTTCCCCGACCTACCCCATTTACCGGATTTAAAGTTTCAGAAACACGATGCTCCTGTTCCCAAAGATGCAGGCATTGTCCTTGCCACCCCCAATGAGGCCTCACTTGAGAAGGCTCCGATTTTTCTTAAGGAAGGCCGCAAGGTCATCGATCTTTCCGGAACATTTAGGCTCCACAACAAGAACAAATTTGAAAAGGCTTACCAATTTTCTCACACTGAATTTGGGTTGATGGACCAAGTGGTTTTTGGTCTTCCGGAACTCTTTCGAGAAAAATTAAAAAATGCTAACTTTGTTTCGAATCCTGGTTGTTATGCGACCTCTGCGATTTTACCCATTGCCCTTCTTGGAAATTTAAGAAAGGAAATCCAAGGCCCAGTCATTGTCGATGCCAAATCAGGAGTCAGTGGTGCCGGTGGAAGGACCGAAGAAATCAAATTCGCTTATACGAATGTTTATGAAAATTTTAGAGCTTACAAAATCCTCACTCACCAACATGAACCGGAAATGGAAGAGTATGGATTTGTAGGATCGGAAGAAAGAGAAATTCATTTTACACCCCACCTTCTTCCCATCTACAGAGGAATCCTTGCAACCATTTACATTTCTTTTCCCAAAGGAATTGATTCTAAACTTGTCGAAGAAAAATTTCAAGTCGCGGCTTCAAAAGAACCTTTTGTTCGTTTGTATTCCACTCCAGAAGAAGTAGAAATCAGGAAAGTGCAAAACACAAACTTTTTGGATCTGGGATATCGTATCAAAGGAAACACTCTCGTCATTGTATCGGCACTCGACAACCTAATGAAAGGAGCGGCAGGACAAGCCTTACAAAATTTGAATTTAATGTATGGATATGCTGAGACGGAAGGACTTGTTACCCTTTAATCCCAACCAGACTTTGATTACAGGAGCTTTCGAAGGAGAAATTGGAATCCTTCGTACATCAAAAAGGTTTCCCCATCTCGAAGTGATGGGGATTGGAAACTTAGAAGCTGCTATCAATTTATCTGATTATCTTTTTCGAAATAAAGAGATCAGACATATTATCTTTTTTGGATCTTGTGGGGCTTATGAATGGACTGGAATTCCGAAGAACTCTTTCGTATCACCAAATCTTGTTTATACGAAAGAACTTGCACACTCGTTAAAAATTGCAAAACAAATCCCCGAATCACAAGAGTTCTACGGACTCATCGCTGACAACCGCTTTCGTACCGTACGTTGTAATGCCCCAACAACGATCACTCTTGCAGAACTAAAATCCCCACCAGATGTTTCCTTTGCGAGATTAGAAGTTGAAAATTTGGAGTTATTTGGAATTGCTAAAGTAGCCGCAAAGTTTTCCCTTTCGGTCAGTGCTTATTTAGCTGTGACAAATATTGTTGGACCAAAGGGATCCAACGACTGGGCAACCAATTGGAAAGAACTCTCCCATTCTTTACAAAATCAGTTTTTGGAAAAACTGATGAACTTTCCTACTGATCCACTCACAAAACCAAACTAAAAATCAACTTTAGTCAGCAAGTATTTGAGAAACAATTGGTTCTTTTAATACTCGTTTGACCCAATTTTCTACAAAAGGCGGAACTTTGATTTCCATCAGTTCAATTTGTTTGATAAAAGGAGCATATAAAATTTCTAAAAAACCAAATTGGTTTTCATGTAAATAATCATTGGATTCCAAAATCTCTTCCAATATATCAAAATGCCTTCCAATCCGTTTTAAAGAATCTTTCATTCGATTTTTATCCCATTTTTCTTCCGGGACAAATTTCTTAGCAAAATAAATAACACTTCCTGGAAAACAAAACTCTGACTCACAACGTTGGATTGCTTGGTTCAGAAGGGCCCTTGATTGAATATCCTTAGAAAAAAAATGTCGTTCAAACGAATGTTTTTCCTCCAAATAACGAATGATTGTTTGTGACTCCGCCAAACAAAACTCATCATCGACAAGGACAGGAACTTTTCCATAAGGATTGATTTGAATAAAAGGTTTTTTTCTATTTTCTAATTTCTCTAAAGCAATGGTAATCGTTTCATAAGGAAGATTCCTGTATTGCAAATAAATATGTACCCTTTTGCTATAGGGGGAACGGGAATTGGAATACAATTGGTACATTCAAATTTCTCCAAAGTTTTGAAATCAATTTAGATCTATTTTTCAATTAATAAGGAACCCAAAAAATTCCCTCTCTTTTTAATTGCTCTATGGCATATCGGTCTGTCATTCCCGCAATATAATCGCAAAGGATTCGCATCCGACCCTCTTCTTCCTCTCGGTTTCGATAGGACTCAGGGATTGAATCAGGATGAGATTCAAAATGTTTGAAGAGTAAAAATATAGTTTCTTTTCCCCTTTCACTCATCTTTGATACTTCGGGATGGCGGTAGAGTTTCCGAAACAAATAGGATTTGAGTTCTTGAAATTCTGTTTGGAATTCCTCAGAAAATTGGACCAGTTTTTTTTGGTTTTGGAAAGCAAGAGAGACATCTTCCCTAGACTGAACAGAATGTTTTTGTAAAAGACTCTCAACACTATCGATTAAATCAGAAACCATTAAGTTGAGTAAAATCCGGCCAGCTGACCTAGAAATAGAATCTTGATCTGACGGATTTGTTTTAGGAAGGGAATCCTCAATTCGTTTCCAAACTTTTAATTCTTTCAGATCCGAAAGAAGAAGGAGTCCACTTTCCAATCCATCTTCCAAATCATGGGCGCTATATGTAATTTCATCAGAACAATCTACGATCATCGCTTCTAAAGAAGGACCAGAGTCCCGACGAACATCTAACAGTTCAGATTTTTCATAATCTCCACCATGTTTCATAATCCCAAGTAACGTTTCCCCACAAAGATTGAGGCCTGGAAACTCAGGATATCTACGTTCCAACTTTTGAACCACACGTAACGATTGTTTGTTGTGTTCAAAACCACCCTTCCCTCGCATCAATTCAGAAAGGGCTTCTTGACCCGCATGGCCAAAAGGAGAGTGGCCCAAATCATGGGCCAGAGCTATGGTTTCACTTAAATCCTCATTGAGTCCAAGTACTTTGGAAATGGTTTTCGAAATCCCTGCTACCTCAAGTGTATGGGTGAGGCGATTGCGAAAATGATCCCCTTCCGAATACACAAAAACTTGGGTTTTGTATTCCAATCTTTTGAATGCATGGGAATGAATGATACGATCTCGGTCTCTTTGAAAGGGAAGCCGGTAAGGATGTTCTGGTTCTCTGTACTCGCGCTCACCCGGATTTCTACTCCTGACAGCATAGGGAGCAAGGATTTTTTCTTCATCGTCTAGGAGCTCATTTCTCCCTTTCTTCATAAATCACTTTCCTTTTTGAACGAAACCATAAAATCAGTATAAATCCCTCATGGACTTTCTACAAACTCTAGTTTCCATTTTTATGCAATACGGTTATTTTGCCGTTTTCGGAATTCTGATCCTTTGTGGGTTCGGTCTGCCTGTTCCTGAAGACATCTCTCTCACGGCTGGTGGAGTGATTGCCGGTCTCGGTTACGCAAATGTACACATTATGTTTTTTGTGGGAATGGCAGGAGTATTAATTGGCGATTGTTTTGTTTTTTGGTTAGGAAGTTATTACGGTGAAAAGGCCCTTACCCTTCCTGTTTTAAGAACAGTCCTCCACCCAGAACGATTTGAAAAGGTTCGAGAACAATTTAAAAAATACGGACGTTGGGTGGTCTTCTTTGGGCGTTTTATGCCAGGGCTCCGAATGCCCATTTTCTTTACAGCGGGTACTTCCAAACAAATCAGTTTTGTTTTATTCTTACTGACAGACGGGTTTGCCGCTGCCATCTCCGTCCCTATTTGGGTTTATCTCGGGTATTATTTTGCTCATAATTTCGATGAATTGATGACCTGGGTTCGCAGTGGCCAAACCATCATCCTTGCCCTAGTTGCGATTGCACTTGCAATCATTGCTTTCTATTGGTGGCGGAGGAAACACCGAGAAGCTCGAGGGCAAAAATGAATAGAGTTCTTTTTTTAACCCGCGCCTTCTTTCTGGTTTTCTTAGGTTTCCTTGGCTTTGGTTGCACAAATTACTCCACAACAGCAGCTGTCCAAGCTCCCCCTACCTTAATTTCCATTACTAATAATGGAAATTCCAATTTCACCATCAAAGTGAGGGCGCAAAACCCGGAATTCATCTTTCAAGGATACCGGCTCTATTCAGGTGCTACGGAAACTTTAGCCCAAAACCCGGCAGATCTCAATTTAGGTGCCCAATGTGTTCTAGCCCAAGCGACCTTTGTCCAACCGATCGAATACACCTTCGAAATCGATCCTTCCACCAACCCCAATACAGCAGGGGTATCCTGCCGAATTTTTACCACCCTCACCCCCGGAACCTATATTGCCATGCGCACTCTCGGACTTTCGGTCAATTTACAGAATAGCACCAGTTCGTTTAAGGTTTCCATTTCCTCAAACACTCTTATTGTCCCTTAAAATAAAACTTTCTTGCATTTAAGTCAAATGCGTGTATTTTTTTCCGGAATCATGGGAAATCTTTGCGCTTTTTTAGAATTTTTCTAATTTTTTAGGCCAAAGAGAATTCATGAGGATACAAATAGAAAGGGATTCACTCCCTGTTATCTTTGGAGGATGATACAAAATGTACCAAACCAAACATTGGTCAAAAATAGTAATGGCAGCAGTTGTTTTAGTTTCTGTTGTTGCCTGCGGAAAATCCAGACAAGTAAAGATCTCTGACTCAAACGTAGAGAGAGCTACTGCCCCAGCAAAACTTCCAGCTGATATTGAAAAACTCTGGAAAAACAGACAAAACGAACAAGACCTAAGACAAGCCCTTGTTGGTTTAGAAAAATTTGCGACTGAGAATCCTCAATATGCAGACGTAAAAGTTCTCCTTTGCCGTGGAAATTATCTTTTGAGTGATGGACACCTTTGGTTAAAACTAACTGGTGATGCCGAAGCAGACGAAAAAGTAAAAGAAGAATCCATTCAATTTTACGATGCAGCTGTAAATTGGTGTGAAGCGGCTCTTGCACTCAATGCAAAGTTCAGAGATAAGGTAGTCAAAGAAAAACTAGAGATTGAAAAATCTTTGGATGTTCTTGGACCACAAGACATTGATGCTCTTTATTGGAGATATGCATCCCTTGCGAAATGGTCTCGTTTAGTTGGTTTTACAACTCTTCTTTCCAATCGCTCTAAATTCTCTGCGATGATCAACAGAGTGAAAGAAATCGAAAAGTCAATGGGTAAAGAATATTTCTACTCTGCAACACTCAGGTATGATGCAGCGAGTAATGCACTTTCTCCTACTGGAGACAAAAAACTCGCAGACAAATTGTTCGAAGAAGCAATTGCAAAACACCCTAACTACTTTGCTGTACGTGTATTGTATGCAGAAAGTCGCCTAAAAGGAAATGAAGACAAATTCAAAAAACAATTGGAATTTGTATTAAAAGGCAAGGCAGCATCCCTTTCTGAAATCGAAGCGGATCAAATCGTAGAACAACGTAAAGCTAAGAAATTACTCGACGAACTATAGACATTAACTAGGAGAACTAGATGTTTTTAAGACAATTAAAGTATTTAGTTTGTGTAAGTATAACCCTCACAATCAGTGGGGGTTTGTTTGCCCAAACAACCGTTAAATTGGCAACAGTAGCACCGGAAGGATCTCCGTGGGCGAACGAACTTGCCAAAATCAAAAAGAAAATTGAATCAGAATCACAAGGCCAAATTAAATTTAAAATTTATCCTGGTGGACAAATGGGTGGAGAAAACGAAATCCTCCAACAAGTCATCCGTGGGAAATTACAAGGTGCTGGTCTCACAGCGGGGGCCCTTGCGAATACTGTCAAAGAACTAAACGTACTCGAGATTCCTTATTTATTTAGCTCTTACGCACAAGCGGACTGTGTTCTTGATGATCACTTACAAGAAGACTTTCGTAAACTTTTTGAGGCGAAAGGCCTAATCTTTGTTACTTGGGCAGAAAATGGATACCGTTCCATTGGAACCAAATCAGCTCCTGTTAAAACTCCTGACGACTTAAAAGGTGTTAAAATCAGAATCCAAGAATCTCCAGTGCACATTGCTTATTGGAAACAATTAGGTGTGAGTGGAATTCCGATTGCGATTCCAGAAGTTCTTCCTTCTCTCCAAACTGGGGTGGTAGAAGGTTTTGATAATACTCCCCTATTCACTTTAGCAGCAGAGTGGCAAACAGCGATTAAATATTTTACGTTAACTCGCCATATTTACCAACCAGCAGCCATTCTTTATTCCAAAAAGTTTTGGGACACACTAAACGATGAACAAAAGAAAACTCTTATGGGTGAAGGTAACAAACTAGCACCTGGAGCAAGACAAGCAGTTCGTTCCATTGAAAAAAACATGATTGCTACTTTGAAAAAAGCAGATGTAGTCGTTTATGAACCTTCTAACTCTGATTTAGCGGGATTTAAATCAGCAGCTGCTGCCGTTTCAGGACAAGTTCTTGGAAAAATTGGTGGTCAATCCAAACAAATCTTCGACAAAATCCAAAAAGCCAAAGCTGCTTGCGGCGGATAAGTTAAGGAAGGATATAGATACATGAAATTCGTCGAACGAATTCTAAACACTTTAAGTTTCGGCGAGAAATGGGCGGGGGGAATTTGTTTCCTTCTGCTCACTCTTCTCATGATTGCTGACGTTTCCAAACGAGAAGTAATCGATAAAGTTATCAATTGGATCATGGAAGTAACAGAAGCCTATCCTAACACCGGTTTTGCTGGTTTTATAGGAGATTGGAGTGTTTACATTGCTGAATCCATCCACGGGGGAACCTCCGGATTTATAGAGTGGCTCGGTCTTGGTGGAATTATTTGGGCACAAAAACTTTCCCTTTATTTTATGTTATGGGGAGGACTATTTGGTTCGGCCCTTGCTAGTGCGAAAGGTTCGCACCTACGTCCAGAAATTGCGGACAAAGTATTACCAAAAAAACTTTTACCTTACGTTAAAATTGCAGAACAATGGGTAATCGCGGTTTTCTTTCTGTTCCTTGCTTACCTATCAGTCATTTATGTTCTAGAAAGTATTAGTTTAGATGAAGTGAATCCTGTAACGGAACTTCACTTATGGAAAGTACAACTTATTTTTCCTTACATCTTTATCTCTATGGGATTTAGACATATGTGTTATGGAATTTTTCCGGCACTGATTCCTTCCGATATCAATGAAGCTACAGAAGCTTTGGAACTTGCGGAAAAAGAGCTTTCCGAATCTAATTCACGGGGGAATCGCTAATGGGTTCTTGGGGAATACTCCTACTCTTACTCGCTTTAATTTTACTCAGACAACCTTTGATTGTACTTATGGGTGCAATCACTGTCTATTGTTATTACTTCCTACCAGATCCACCTCTTGAGTCCTTTCAGGAACTCAACAGCATCATAGGGGACTTGTTCTTTGCCGGTGATAAGGAAATCCTTCTTGCGATTCCCCTATTCATCATTGCAGGAAACTTGATGACCCATGGAAGTATTGCGAGACGACTCATTCGAATTGCCCAAGCAATGACAGCTCCTATTCCTGCAGGCCTTGCGATTGCAGGGGTATTTTCTTGCGGAATTTTTGCTGCCATTTCTGGATCCTCTCCGGTGACTCTCATTGCCATTGGTGGACTGATGTATCCTTCCTTAACTAAGGCTGGTTACCCAACTCAGTTTTCTATGGGTCTTCTCGCTTCCGGGGGAACTCTTGGGATCATCATTCCACCAAGTATTCCGATGATCGTTTATGCAATTATGGTGGGTGTTTCTGTGACTGATCTTTTCATCGCAGGAATTGGACCTGGAATTTTACTCATGTCTCTCCTTATGATTTATTCCGTGTTACGTGCCGGAAATGTGGGTCGAGGGAAATGGGACTGGACTGAAATCCGAACTGCATGGAAGGAAGGTGTTCTTGCTCTTCTTATGCCAGTAGTTATCCTCGGTGGAATCTACTCTGGTTTTTTTACAGCAACAGAATCTGCAGCGATCGCGGTATTTTATGCCATCCTCGTTGAAGTCTTCATTCACAAGGAACTTAGTTTTCCAAAAATCCCTAAGATCATGGCAGAAAGTGCAGAGATGCTTGGGATTCTATTCCTGATTCTAATCCTTGCAGTCAGTTTGAACAAGTTTATGATCGAAAACGAAATTCCACAAAATCTCGTAGCGACCATGTCTGGACTCATTTCAAGTCCAGTAACTTTCCTCATTGGTGTAAACGTATTGTTACTCATTGTAGGGATGTTTATGGATATCATGAGTGCCATCCTTGTTTTAGCACCACTACTTGCACCTATGGCTGTCAATTACGGAATCAATCCAGTTCACTTCGGAATCATTATGATTGTGAATTTGGAAATTGGATATTTGACTCCACCAGTAGGTGTGAACTTATTTGTGGCTTCTGGTATCTTCAAACAACCGTTAGGTAAGGTGATCCAATCGGTTGCCCCTATCGTGGGATTGTTCCTCATTGGACTCATCCTCATTAGTTGGATTCCAGAAATTTCACTTGGTCTTGTTGGTGGAGAAGGAGCAGCTCCAACACCATAGATTCCAAAAATCTCTGAATCTAGAAGATTCTTTATGCTTAAAGCACTGATGTTTAGTGGCCCAAGGCAAAAAGAACTGGTTTCGAAAAAGAAAAAAGCCGGAGCATTGATCCGGCTTTTTTTAGTTTAAGTCCACCAAACACGAAGGCGTTCTAAAGAATCTTTGGCATCATTTGCCCAAATGCTTGTGGGATGTTTTTTTAAAATCTCCGCATATACAGACAGAACAGGTTCCAGATCTTTTCTTAATTGAACCAATTCCTTGTTTAAATTTTCCGAAAGTTCAATGGGATGGAGGTTTCTTTTTTCGTAATAACGCAATATTGCTTCGGTTTCTTTTTCTTTGGCAAGTTTGTATTCTTGGAATACTGGATCCTTGGACGGTTTGGAACCGGGAGGAACTTCAGAAGAAATCGACACATCTCTACTCCTAGAAAAAGAAGACTCCTCTTCTGGATGGATGAGAAGATGATCTTTTAAGGATTCGTAATGTTTGTTTAACTCCAAAAACATAACATCACTTGTAAACTCACCGGAATCAGGATGGTATTTTTTTGCTAGTTTATGATAAGATTCTTTGAGCTCTAATTCTGTAAATCCAGGAGAGAGGCCTAAAAAATGGAGGGAATCATTTAACAGTAATTTTTTGTCCATGAGAGACCAGAGGACTGAATCAAATGAAACTTTAGCTTTCGTTTGATACTAAATTCCCAATACTCTTTTTTACTCTCATTCATCTCGAATACAAGTAATTCTTGTACCTTTTGTTGGAGATTTCTTGCTTCATCCAATCTTTCAAAAACAGTTTCGGAAATGGCAATTTCATCTGCAGAATAAACTTCAATTTCCTGCCTTTCCCACAGTTCCCGGTCGACCTCTTCCAACTTCCTTACATAAGTTTCATTTTTAAATTCCAACTTCACTGCGGAGTCTGCATCTCGGTAAGACAATAACTCATCTTCCCTTTTTAAATTGGAAATAAGAGAATCCAAATATTGGATTTTCTTCTGTAAAAGTTGTTTTGTGGTTTGTTTGGATGAAATCATAAGTAAAACAAATTAACCGGTAATGGAGATTCCCGTAGGTCGTGTGCCAGGATTTGCACTTGGATTGGGAGTGTCCTTTTTTTCTAACTCCTCCCATGACATTTTTAATTCGATGAGGATTTTGATACACTCTTCGATGATTTTTTTGTCTTTCAGCATATTGGCTTCTAACAATCTTTTCTTCAAATAAACGTATAAGGACAATAGATTGTTCGCAACCTCTTTCCCCTCTTCCATATTGAGAGAAAGTAAAAGTTCGGTGATGATGTCTTGGGTTTTGATGATATTGTTGTTCACAACATCGTATTTTCGGGGAGTCATATTGTCTTTTGCCACACCTAGGAATCGGATGGCTCCGTCAAAGAGCATCACAATCAGTTTGATTTGGCTAACGGTAGATATCTCATTGGCTTTGTATTCATTGTAAGCAGAGGCACCGGTTTTTCTCGCAAGCGACATTTTTTTCTCCTGAGTATTCCCATCGACCAAAAAGGATACTTGCTTAATGACCCAAGTGAATATTCTTAGAATATCACATGGGAAAAATAAAACGTGTCGTTTTTTTGGCCTCGGGTAGAGGGTCCAATTTTACCGCTTCCGTCGAGTACATTCGTAAAAAAAAGCTAAAGCTCGACCTGGTAGCCCTTGTGACAGACAACCCCGAGGCAAAGGCCCTCGGCATTGCTAAATCCTTTGGAATCGCGACAAAGGTCATTCCCTACACAACCTATCCCCAAAAGGCCGAGTACCACAAAGATCTCCTTGGGGAAGTCGAAACTTTCGACCCAGATCTCATTGTGGCTTGCGGTTACATGAGAATTCTAAAATCAGAATTTGTTCTCCGGTTCCGCAATCGGATCATCAATGTCCACCCAAGTCTCCTTCCCGCCTTCCCTGGACTCGATTCCCAAAAACAAGCATTGGACTATGGGGTAAAAGTTGCAGGGTGTACGGTTCATTTTGTGGAAGAAGGTGTGGATACAGGTCCCATCATATTGCAAAAAGCGATTGCCATTGCTCCCGAATGGACTGAAAAAGAACTATCCCTTGCAATCCTTGCGGAAGAACACAAAATCCTTCCGCTCGCTATACAACTGTTTTGTGAAGATAAACTAAAAATCAAAGAAAGAAAGGTAGAAATCCTAAAATGATCGAAATCAAACGAGCACTCGTATCCGTATCCGATAAAGCCGGAATCACGGAGATATGTTCCTTCCTCGCGAAAAACGGAGTGGAAATTCTTTCCACCGGTGGAACCTATGATGCCCTCTCCAAAGCAGGTATTCCTGTCAAAAAAGTAGATGAGTTTACTGGTTTTCCAGAAATCCTACATGGCCGAGTGAAAACCCTTCATCCGAAAATCCATGGTGGACTTCTCGGTGACACAACAAACCCCGACCACGTAAAACAAATGGAAACTAATGGAATTGTTCCCATCACTCTTGTGATTGTGAACCTTTACCCATTTGTAAAAACGGTGATGAAACCAGATGTAACATTAGAAGATGCGATTGAAAACATTGATATCGGTGGACCGTCTATGCTCCGTTCTGCGGCAAAAAATCACAAAAATGTTGTGGTTCTGACTGATCCAAAAGATTATGAATCTTTCCAATCAGAGTTTACGGCAAACAAAGGAAAAGTATCTAGAGAAACTGCTTTTCAATATGCTGCTAAAGTTTTTTCGGAAACTGCATCTTATGATTCCGCCATATCTACCTTCTTTAATAAAAAGTTAGATATCAAATATCCTGATAAAATTACTTTTGCTTTTAACAAAAAACAAAAACTGCGTTATGGTGAAAACCCACACCAAGATGCTGCTTTCTACGAACCACTATTCATCAAATCACAGTTTGAAGCCTTACAAGGAAAAGAACTCTCTTTTAATAATATGTTGGATTTTGATGCAGCATTTCACGTGGCAAGTTTACTTCCCAAAAATGCAGTTTCCATTGTAAAACACTTAAACCCATGTGGGATTGCTTTTGGCGAAAACGTTCTGGAATCCTTTGAACTCGCAAGGAAAACAGATCCTATTTCTGCTTTTGGTGGAATCATTGGAATCCATGGCCGTGTGGAAAAAGAATCTGCGGAAGAGATCACAAAGAACTTTGTCGAAGGTGTGATTGCCGAAAGTTTTTCTGAGGAAGCTTTGGAGATTTTCGGGAAAAAACCTAACATTCGTTTAATTCCTATTGCCAAATTTGATGAGGCCTTAGATGAACTAGATTTACGTTCACTTCATCATGGACTTCTCATTCAAAATCGTGACTACGATTTGATCACAAAAGACAAACTAAAAATTGTTTCTAAAAAACAACCAACAGCTGATGATTTAGAAGGTTTGATGTTCGCTTGGAACTGTGTGAAGTTTATCAAATCCAATGCAATTGTTTACACGGACCAAAACTCAACTCTTGGAATTGGAGCCGGACAAATGTCCCGTGTGGACTCGGTGGAACTCGGTGCCATGAAAGCTCAAAAAGTGGGACTATCCGTTGTCGGTTCTTATGTCGGTAGTGATGCATTTTTTCCTTTCCGAGATGGAATCGATGCCATTGCCAAAGTGGGTGCGAAAGCCATCATCCAACCTGGTGGATCCATCCGTGATGAAGAAGTCATTCAAGCGGCAGACGAACATGGTCTCATTATGGTTTTCACTGGAATGAGGCATTTCCGTCACTAATGGAATTTTTTCTTTTCCTCTTATTTCTCACCTTCTTTGTTTTGTTTACGGCCGTATTAGTTTATTATGTTAAGATACTATTCTTTTCGGCCAAAACAAATTACCGCAGAGAGGAACTAACAGACATTCGCGGGGATGTGTTCCGCATTTGTTTGGATGTTTTGGAATCGGGAGGAAATTTGATCTATGGGATCGGGGCATTTTTCGGTAGTGTCCTCCTTGTTTGGCTTTGGTCCCTTCTTGGTTCAGTCCTCGGAGAAAAGGGGCCTGGACCTTTCGAACATATCTTCCATATGCCAATTTTCTTTTTGGCTCTTTTCTTTTCCTTTCCCTTCTTAAAAGAGGCTTACCGCGGAGAAAAATACCTCGCTCTCGTAAAGCCGGCACTCTCAGGACTAGCACTTGGGAATTTATCTGCGGGAGCTGTTCACTACGGACTCGACCGCGACCTTTTCTTTTTGTTTTACTTACTCCTTCTCCTATTACAAATTCCGGTTCTTGTTTTCCTTTGGAACCGGGAGCCCATTTTGGGGATGAGCTTTGAAGAAAACAATTCTTCCTATGCCTATGAATCTGAGGATGATTGGGGTTCACCTTCCGGAGCTTCCAGTTCTGTACAGGACAATGTTTGGGAAGAGGAAGAAGAAGGGCCATTCACAGAAGAGACAGATGATTTTGGTTTGGGGGATGACCCTTTCCACGACGATTTTAAGTAAGAAACAGTTTCTCTTTTTTGGAAATTTGACCGATAGAAATCATATGAAGAAATATCTGATTTTCCTTCTTTTTCTACTTCCTGGACTTCTCACTGCCCAAACAGAAATGCCCAACAGTTTGGATGGATTTGCAGAAGCTTCTTGGGGGATGACCTTTGAATCCATCCGCGAAAAATTTTTGTCTATGGCAACGAACCCGGAATCAAAGGAAAAGATTGAACTCTTAAATGAAAAAAAAGAGGAAAGCCTTCTCATCAAACGAAATGGGATCTTCTACCTTTATCGTTTTTATAAAACACCGGAACTGCTCAAAGAAGTCCGCCCGAAACGAGAGGGTGCTGCAGAAAATGATCCTTCCATTGATGGACAAACAGAGTTTCGCGAAAATGGAATCCTCTTCTCCGTTGGGGTGACTTTCAACTTGGTCCCTTCCGAAAAAATCAAAGAGAAGATGGAGAAAAAATATGGCAAACCCAGAAAGGAAGCCATTGGGGATGATAAAGTTTCGGGAGCGGCCATTTGGGAACTTGTGGAAAGAAGAGAAAACCCTCCTCGCGGTGGATTTGCCGTCGTTTGGAGAGAAGGTTACAAAAAAGCTCCTTACACACGTCGGATTGATTATTTTTCGGCCAACTTAAAAGAGGTAATCGCTAAAGATTATGTCGATTTCTTCAGCGTTCAAGAAACAAAAACCTTGCGGGATTTAATCCCGTAGTTACCCTGTCTCGTGAGGCTTGGTGCATCCAAGCCATCCATACGAGGCAAAATGAATTTATTTTTAGACACAGCCAACATCGACGAAATCAAAAAAGTCCATGAACTTGGCCTCCTAGACGGGATCACCACCAACCCATCCATCATCGCAAAATCCGGCCGTAAGTTCACGGAAGTCATCAAAGAAATTTGTAGTTTTGTAAAAGGACCTGTGAGCGCAGAAGTCCTTGCCACTGATGCTCCCACGATGATTAAAGAAGGTTTAGAACTTTCTAAAATTGCAGAAAATGTAGTCGTAAAAGTTCCCCTCATTCCAGAAGGAATCAAAGCAGTGAAAGTTTTCTCGGAACAAGGAATTCAAACAAACGTCACACTTTGTTTTACTGCAAACCAAGCCCTACTTGCTGCCAAAGCGGGTGCTAGTTTCATCTCCCCTTTTGTGGGTCGTTTGGATGATATTGGTTATGATGGATTAGAACTTATCTCTGAGATCCGAGACATTTATGACAACTACGGAATCGAAACTCAAATCCTTGCAGCATCTGTTCGTCACCCTATCCACTTCAAAGAAGTAGCTCTTCGTGGTGCTGACTGTGTTACCCTACCTTACTCTGTATTTGAAATGCTTTTCAAACACCCACTTACTGACAGTGGACTTGCAAAGTTTGTTGAAGATTCTAAAAAATTAAACTGGTAAAAAACTAAAACCACACCACCGGATACTTTCGGTGGTGGACCAAATTATTTACTACTAAAGCATTCACAAGTAGAATCATTATCCCGATAAACACGGGAAATATAATAAAATCAGCCCCCACTCCTCCGAGTACTCCAATCATAGCCGTTGCACCACCTGGTGGATGTAAGGTGTGAGTCATATACATCACAAAAATCGAAAGTCCCACAGAAAACCCGATGGTAAAAAAATTGGTCCCGAGGGTCGCCACAAGAATCACTGCAATGCTAGCAGAGATCAAATGACCTCCGATTAAATTTCTTGGTTGAGAAAGTGGTGCATCTGGTACTGCAAATAAAAGTACGGCTGTGGCCCCAAACGAACCAATAAGAAGTGAATGACCGGACAAATTCGTAATGGCTAAGATCGACCAAATGGATACAGAACTACTAATCAAACTCCAAATAGCAAACCGGAGAGAACGTTTATTTCTTTTTACCGAAAGCGGTGCTTTGATTTTACTCGGTAAACTTTTAAATCTATTTTTCAGCGTAATTTACCCAAATCTCTTTCATCTGATCGATAAAACAAAAAGCAGACTGGTGGGATGCATCATTAAATAAATCGCAAGTTCCAGGTTTATTCCAATTCAAAGGATAAGCTCCATAAGAAGTGGCAAGGATCTCCATTGGATCCCACCAAATTTCTTTTATATGAAACTTTTCATAGTAATTGTAATAATCACCATAAACCTTAGGCCAAAGAACAAGTGTTTTGATTTGATTCTTCTTTGTGAGTTCCAAAAAAGCCTCTACATAAGGTTTTTGTGATTCACCCAAAGAATAAGAGCTCATATACAAACTTCCAATTCGGAGTGTGTCTTTTTTGATTTTTTCAATAGGATTAGACTGAACCCCATAAATCAAATATTCCCCTTTGGTATAATTGATTAATTGAAACTCTTGATTATAACGTGATTTATATTCTCGTAGTTTCCCTTGTTTGAGTCTGGAAGTAAAAAGAGAGAGATTTAATTCTACACTACGAATGGTAAATATCTTATCTAAAAAGTAAGTCCATTTTTCTTTTAGGGGAATGTCTTTCCATACAATGTCTAAACAGTCCTTGTCACAACCCATTCGAAGAAACGGAGACAAAATAAATCCTTTATTGTCATCAAACGCTTCTGGACTGAGCGAAAGAATGACAAACTCCGGTTTAACACCCGATTCCAATAGTTTTTTTAATTGAATATAGGAATTCATAGGAATTCCTTGTGGACTACTGAAATTATAAAGAGTCCAATCTTTTCGATAAGGTTCAGGGATTCCTAATTCTGAAAACGGATACGACCGTGAATCCCCAAAAACAAGAGCCAGTTTTTTATCACTCAGCTCTTTGTCCGTTAACAATCGCTTGGCGAGCACTGTTCGTTGAAAATAAAAAACGGAATTTCCTGCTTGAAGGAACTCTTCATGAAAGACAGGCAAAAGGAAAATTTTATCTACCAAAAAGACAAAAAAGAAAAGAGCCACTGGATATAATAAAAACGGTTTTGATTTCAAAAACACAAATCCCCTAACCTCACCATTTTAAGAGCGGATTGGATTCTTCAACCAAATTAAGGAGTCGGTTTCCCAAGAACCTGCTCTTCGGTAACAACCTTATATTTGCCTTCTTCCAGCACAAAGTCGCGTAGATCCAGTTTTCCAATCCTAATTCGATAGAGATCAAGAACCACCATTTCCTTGGCCTTACACATTCTACGGATTTGCCGTTTTTTTCCTTCTTTTAAAATGATACTGAGGTAACTGGTAAACCCTGGGTTCGTCTTTTCGGGAACCACATTGGCTGGTTTTACAGAAAGTGCCCGAAGTGTTTCACCACCTTCCCTTACACCTAACATAAATTCGTCAGCGATCGGTTTCCAAGCGACAGGTTGTTTCAAACTAATGATATATTCTTTATCAATTTTGTTCCTTGGGTGAGTTACTTTTTGAATAAAGTCCCCATCAATGGATAATAGTAAAAGCCCCCGAGAATCCAAATCCAAACGACCCGCATAATTGTATTTTTGAAATCCTTCTGGCAAAAGTGAGAAGATCGTATTTTCATGGAACTTATCTTCATGCGAAGTTAAGTATCCTGGTGGTTTGTTGAAGGCAATGATTTTGGGTCTTTTTAGTGAATCCTCTTCCAGTTGAACCGATTTTCCGTCAAAACTGACAGAGTCGGTTTCGGCTACCTGAAAGGAGAGGTCTGTGATGGTGCTTCCATTCACTTTGATTCGGCCCGCGAGGACCAATTCTTCCACTTTCCGACGGGAACCGAGACCTAATTTGGCTAGAAATGCGTTGATCCTCATGATTTTCCATTTTACAAAGGGGCCTCATTTCAAAAAGTCTAAAGAAGGTATGAATCCGTTAAAAAAGAAACCTCGCTCCAAAAATATCAGCCCCCGGACCCAACATCCAGAGTGGATGAAGGTACGAGTGAGTTTTCCAACAGACGGAGATGCCCTCTCCCAGGTGCGAGGAGAGGTAGAATCCAAAAAACTGCATACGGTTTGTGAATCTGCTAGTTGTCCCAATCTCAATCATTGTTGGAACCGACGCACTGCCACTTATATGCTTTCTGGAGATATCTGTACAAGACGGTGCCAGTACTGTGATGTGGCCTTTGGAAAACCAAACGCATTGGATTTAGAAGAACCGGAAAGAGTCGCAACGTCTGTGGCGGAGCTCGGGTTACGTCACGTAGTTCTTACTGCTGTGAACCGGGATGATTTGAAAGATGGGGGTGCAGGACACTTTGCCGAAACCATTACCAAAATCAAATCCTATCATCCTTCTTGTTCCATCGAAGTTTTGATTCCAGATTTCAAAGCCAAAGAGGAATCCTTACAAATCCTCTATGCATCAAAACCCAATATCATCAACCACAACATTGAAACCGTAGAACGACTCTTTCCAACGATTGCCCCTCAAAAAAACTACAAACGTTCGCTCGATGTTCTCAAACATATTTCTGAAAACGGTTTCCTTACCAAAAGTGGATTGATTCTCGGGCTTGGAGAAAATGAGGAAGATATCAAACAATGTTTAGGGGATTTGTATTCACATGGTGTGCGGATGCTTACCATTGGCCAATATCTCCAACCAGGCCCCACTCATTACCCTGTCCAAGAATTTGTAAAGCCTGAGGCTTTTGAGTTTTGGAAAGAATATTCCTATAAAATTGGGTTTAAAATCGTAGCATCCGGCCCACTGGTTCGTTCTTCTTACCATGCCGATGAATATTTTTCCGACCAAACTTCCAATTAGTCCGAAAGGTTAGGTATGGACCAAGAACATTTGGAGGCATTCCAAGAGGAACTTGCCAAAACTTTCTTTTTCTCCATCTTAAAGGACTTAAGTGAAGTTGGAGAAACCCTAACTGATTTTGAGGTCAAAGTCCTCATTCAAAAGGCATTGGCTCATTCTTCAGACTTACAAGTGGAATGGGGTGAGATGGACCGGTTTGGAAATAGCACCTTACTTGTGAAATACGAATCCAACTTACTAGTCATTGAAGCAAGTCCACTCATCAATGCCATTCGTATCCTTTGGAATGAATACAAATCCAAAGAAAATTGATCGTCCTTTCCATCGATAAGATCTCTCGTTACAAACACAAAAGCTAAATTATACGCGTCTTCCTCCATTGATTTTGGGTAAAAAATATATAGTGTCTAAAGGATTCGTTGTACATAAAAAAAGCCCGAAGGATTTCTCCTCCAGGCTTCTTTTCTACTTAAGGGTTGGTTTATTTAGAATTTAGATTTTTGTTGAAGGTCGTAAATGACTTCTTCCACATTGTCCATATCAATTTTTTTGACCCCATTTTCAGTGTGAACAATCAACTGACCGTTTTCTTGGTTGATGATCGCTCCAATCACTGTTTTACCGTCTACTAATACGATTTTTTCAATTCTTTCGTAGTAGTTTACAATGTCTTTTTTAGATTTGAACTCTTTTGGTTGGTTAGCCAAAGACTCTTCGAATTTTTTCTTCTCAGCTTCTTGGCGTTTTGCAACGTCTTGTTCAATCACTTGTCTCTTAGCATCAATTTCTTGTTTTTTCAACTCATCTAACTTTTCAGTTTGAGCTGATTCGCTAAGTTTTACAATCTCTTGTGCAGTTTGTTTGTCCACTGTCACGATTGTTTTGATTTCTTGTTCTTCGTTTTTAGTCAGTTTTGCATTTTCAACAACGAGTTTTTCTTTCTCAGAAGTTTTGAATGCTTTGCTCAAATCCAAAGATTTGATGTCAGCAGACTTTGCAAGGTCAGCAGACTTAGCTGATTGAGTGGATGCTTGGTCTTTCTCTAAGATGACCTCTGCTTTTGCAAGAGAGTCTTGGAGTTTTTTCAAGTCAGCATTTCCAGAAATTTCCTCTGTAGAAAGTTTTTCTAAAGCAGGAACACGTGGAGCAAATGCAACCGCACCATCTACTACTTTTACTTTCGCAGGTTTTCCATCAGCAGCTTCTACGATAAAAGACGTTCCTCGCACACCCGCAATCGCAGTCGGTGTTACGACAGTAAAGTTGTCTTCTTTCTTAGCTTTGTTAACTTTCGCAAATACCTTTCCGGAAACTAGAGCAATTTGAGTGTCTGTAGTTCCTGAATTGTCTTGGGAGAGTTTTGCAAAGTCAATCGCGGACTTAGGAGAGATACGAATGCTCGATCCATCCGCAAATTGGATGTCTACTTTTCCATTGTCGCCTGTGACTACATTATCCCCGGATTTCAGAAGGGCACCAAGCTGTGCTTTTTCTTCTGTTTGGTCTGCGTGTTGGATTTTTGAATCTCCTACCGCAAATACGACTACCGCAGATAAATCTGCCGCTTTTTTAGGTGCCTCGGACACTTCTGCGTCTGGTTTCTTACAAACTGTAAGACCAGTAAAAAGAAGCGCAAGGCCCATTATGGTTAGTTTCGATGCTTTCATATCGTCCTGTCCCTTAGTGAAATTCAACTTTCGTTACTTTAATCAACAAACTGGGAGATCAGAAATTCCCAGCTTTTTTGTATTTTTTTCTAGAATGAAAAAAATTTCATTAGTTCGGAAAAAAAATAATTTAGTGACTGGATTTGTAAACGAATTTTAAGTATTTTTGCCCAAAACTAGCGATTTTCAACGGAAATGAAGGGTTTTTTTGGGAAAATCGCTTTGTCTAAGATGGAGGAAGAAAAAAACTCCCATTATGGCTGAAACCTCTACATTAAACCAAAGACCTGCCTCCTCCATCAAACTCCTAGAAGAAATGGAAAGGACATACAAAGACCTACCGATGGAAGCCATTGTCAAACAAGACATCCTGAGACAAGGGATTCACTTCTTTCCTGAGGCATTTCAAGTCAAAGATCCTTATAAATCCAAAGACTATTTTATCTTTTCCTTTGATCATATTCCCCTTGCCGACCTAAAAGATGGGGCAGATACCAAAGCTCCAGAGGAAATCAAAATCTCAGGGGGACACTTCGGCCTTTTAAAAACAGTGATCTCCACGAGAAACAACCCCAACTCTCCCTACAAAATGAAACTAAAAGAAGGAATCCCCACTTTGTTTCTAGAGGAAACAGAGATTGGTAGTGCAGAATACCCACCAATTCCTTCGTGGTACAAACACAAAACCAAGTCAGGGAAGTTGCCAGGTGAGATCGCACCTGTCATCGAATGGGGTTACCTTTTGTATCTGACAGTGTTTCGTAACTGCCAATATTTTGGAAAAGACGAAGAATGTGCGTATTGCGATATCAACCACAATTACCGCCAACAAAAAGGTGCGGGTAGACCGTATACGGGAGTGAAGGACGTAGAGGATATCTTAGAAGTCCTCTCTTGGGTGGATGCCGAAGACCAAATTGCCAAAGTATACACTCTTACAGGGGGTTCTGTCCTTACCAATCTAAAGAAAAAATCAGAAGTGGACTTTTATCTCCAATACCCAGAAGCCATTGAAGCTCGGTTCCCCAAACGATGGATGGGAAAACTTGTGGCCCAGGCATTTGAAAAAGAAGACTGCCAAAAGTTTAAAGATGCTGGAATCCAAATTTACCATCCCAATTATGAAGTTTGGGATAAGGCACTTTTTGAGAAAATCTGTCCTGGAAAGTCGAGTTGGATTGGTTATGAAAATTGGATTCGCAGAGTTGTGGATTCAGCGGAAGTGTTTGGTCCAGAAAATGTGATTCCTAACTTTGTGGGTGGAGTGGAACTCTCCGAACCTTGGGGTTTCAAAACAGTAGCGGAAGCAATCAATTCCACGAAACAAGGTTTAGATTTTTTTATGTCGAAAGGAATTGTTCCTAGATTTACCGCTTGGTGCCCTGAACCTTATACGACTCTTGGCCAACAAGCGGGCCCACCCCTTGTGTATTTTTGTGAACTCCTCCGTGCATGGAAAGAAACCTTTGAACAGTATGGTTTGCCTACTCCTCCTGGTTACGGAGAACCGGGTCCTGGAAAGGCAGTGTTTTCAGTTTCAGCTTTTATGGATGTGATAGGATATTCTGGACGAAATTAATCCTTTCCCATACAAAGAAAAAAGCTAAAATCCGTTTATGCGAAAACTAATTCTTCTGGCAGGAGTGATTCCACTTCTGCTTTTACACCTTGCTTGTATGAATCCCGAACAGGAAGAACCACATCGGTTCCGCCAAGGGGTTCTTGACATACGCGATGTCATTTTCAAAGAAAACACCATTGTTGATCTACATGGGGAATGGGAATTTTATTTTGGTGAGTTCCATTATCCCCCCTTTCATGGCGAAAAACCTCTTACAGGATACTTAGCCATTCCTAATTCTTGGCAAGATGAAGAATTTGACGGTGAAGAATTACCAAGAACAGGACATGTCACCTTACGAGCGTTCATCCATATAAACAAACAGACCATAGGTCAAGAATTAAGAATTTATATTCCCGACATTGCTTCCTCCTATCGATTTTTTGCGAATGGAGTTTTGATCGGTGGGCAAGGAAAACCAGGGATCAACAAATTTGATGATACACCAAGAATCAAATCAAAATACTATACCCTCATCCCCGACCAGGAAGTGATCGAACTTGTTTTTCATATTGCAAATTATGATAACAACTTTGGTGGGTTTTGGGCCATTCCGAGTTTAGGAAATAAAAATGCACTGGATCGGGAGAAGATGCTCGCTAACGCACGCGAACTCTTTTTGCTGGGAGCCCTTGTTCTCATTGGTTTGTATCATTTTGGATTGTACTTTTATAAACGAAAAGAAACTTCCATCTTTTACTTTGCTCTCTTTTGTTTTTTGCTTGGGATACGACTTGCCTTCACTGGAGAAAGATACATCCTCGAGGTATTTCCTAGTTTCCATTGGCCTACCGCATTTCGGATTGAATTTGCTTCTTATTATTTTGCTGTACCTACATTTTTATTATTCATCTATTCTCTTTTTCCACAAGACTCCAATCAAAAGTATGTTCGATATGCTCTCATAGCTAGTACGATCTTTGCCCTTACACTTTTTTTACCGATTTCAATATTTACCATTTTATTATACGGGTTCCAAGTATTAGCCTTTTTTACGATTGGGTATGTCATCCATATCAACCTAAAAGCTGTGATCAACAAACGGCCCAATTCCAAATTGTTTTTTTTAGGACTTCTCATTTTAGCTTTTTCGGTTGCGTTTGATATTTTAAGACACAGTGTAAACAACCGCGGAATAGGACTTACTCCTTATGCCCTACTTTGTTTTATTTTTATTCAATCACTCATTCTCTCTAGTCGGGTGGCCAATGCATTTTTACGTGCTGAGGAACTAGCAATGAGTTTAAAGATTAGTAACGAATCTTTACTTGCAGTGACAGAAAATTTGGAACAAATTGTTTCAGAAAGAACATTCCAGTTAAATTCCTCTTTAAATCGAATCAAAAAGGATCTCTTACTTGCGAAAAAAATTCAACAAAAGATCCTACCACAAGATGGAATCAAATTTGAACATTTAAAAATCCATTTGTATTTCCAACCACAAGAAGAAGTGGGTGGAGATTTTTATGATATCTTTGAGTTGGATGATGGAACGGTTCGTTTTTTTGTCGCTGATGCTACAGGACACGGAATCCAAGCCGCCCTTTATACTATGGCAATCAAATCAGAATATGAGGCCATCAAACGTTTCATTACAAAAACAGATGATTTAATGAACCATCTCAACCAAAAAATTCAAAATAAATTTTCTGGACTAAAAATTGTATTCTCTGGGTTTTTATTAGATATAAATACAAATACAAAGACCATCTACTACTCGTCAGCTGGTCACCCAAACCAAATTTTCCAGTCAGCCAATAAACAATCCATCTTAGATCGTACAGGGAATATCATTGGGCTCAAAAAAGACCAACCCTATACACAAAAACAATTTCAGATGGCTATGGGAGATCGAATCCTTTTGTTTACAGATGGTATGTTGGAACAAAAAAACGAATCGAGAGAAGAGTTTGGAATGGAGAGAATCCAAAAGATTTTAAGTGATTACCAAGAAAAAGAATCAGAGCGAGTTCTTGCTGAGCTCGTCATCCAATTGTTCCTTTTCCAAGGGAAAGAAGAACAAGAGGATGACCAAACGATGGTTCTGATTGAATGGGAAAAACCTACTTAAAAGTTTTTAACCTAGTCTTTGTTTATTTTTTAAGAAAAAGATTATCCACACCATTCTTTTCAAATTCAGAATCATACTTCTCTGCTTCCTTGGCTACTTTGGCTTCGTAATCTTCTGGAGCTAAAGCTTCGAGGTCTTTGGCAGATACTTTTTGTTCTAAATCTCTTTGAGCCAGTTCGGTAGAAAGATCTGTCCAAAAGATATCATCGTTATATGGTTCAATATAAGATTCGAATACTTCTTGAAAGTATTCTTCGGAAATAGTATAGAGTCCGTTTTCAGAATCAATCGGGCCCTTTTCGCCACCGGCAGAAAGTTTTTTTAAAAGGGACTGGATGAATTCATCTACAGAAGGGTCTGTTTCTTCGTGTGGGGAATTACTCACCCATTCGAACACAGCGAGTGCATTCAAAAGATGTTTTGTTTCTTGAGGATTAAGATCTAAATTCATGATTACCTACTTTGTTTCCATGGAAGCAAGAATCCTTCGCATAGGCAAATCAAAGAATGACCGTGGATCGATTTTCCTTATAGTTTTGATACATCTGGTCAACGAGAAGGCGAAAGGTTGGATCTTCTTTTAGAATTTCCAATTTTTCTTCCAGGCTCAGAATCGAAAATTTAGGATACAAAGCTTTCGTGACTGCAGGCTTCATACCTAATAAGTAAACAAACGAGTAGTATTGTCAACCAAAAAATACTAAACGTATGTCATGTATTTATGTCTCGATAGACTTTTGCGATTCGTTTCACACCCTCTTCCATTTCAACATCCCCAAGAAAACTAAAATTCATTCGAAAGTTTGATGAAGTTCTCTTCACGGGAGAAAATTCACTGCCAGGAACCATCGCCACCCCACTCGTCAGACATTGTTTCATCAATTCTTTCTCAGAAACTTTAGGATACTCAACCCAAAGAAACATTCCACCTTTTGGTAAGGAAAACTTGGCTTCAGGAAGAAAGTTCTTCATAAGAGAAACCAATATCTCTTTTTTTTCCGAATAGAATCTTTGAATGGAACGCAGATGATCTTTAAAATCCATCTCATCCAAAAGTTTGGAGACAATCACTTGTGAGAATTGGTTAGAATTCAAATCATTTCCTTGTTTGATTGCGGTGAAGAGTGAACGATAAACTTCCGGAACCACAGTCCAACCCAATCGAAAACCAGGAGAAAGGATTTTCGAAAAACTTCCCAAAACAAATGTTAAATCATTTCTCTTACGTAAGGAACTAACAGAAGGATATACATTTCCTTCAAAATCTAAATACCGATAGGCCTCATCTTCGATGAGGATGATTTCTTTTTCATCCAGGAGAGAGGCAATTTGTTTTCGTTTTTCCAGAGACCAAGTATAAGTAGATGGATTTTGGTAAGACGGATTTGCATAAAAAACATGAATTTTGTTTTGAGATAAAATTTCTTCCAACCAAAAAAGGTTAGGACCATCCGTTTCCATCGGGACACTAAAAAACTGAGGATGGTAAGGAGAAAATGCCTGTAAAGCCCCTAGATATACGGGATCTTCTATTAATACATTGGTGTCCGAATCCATAAACATCTTTCCCAAAATATCCAAACCTTGTTGGGATCCATGAGTGATGATAATCGAATCAGGAGAGTTCCAAGGAACATCCGTTAACTCTTCTATAATTTGTTTTCGCAGTGGTAAGTATCCAGAGGAATCTCCGTATTGAAGGGCTGTGGCAATATTCTCTCTAATGGTCGCCTCCATTACAGAACCTAAAATATCTTTTGAAAGTAAATGTGGATTTGGCAGTCCACCGGCAAAGGAAAGGATATCCGAATTTTCAACAGTTAACTTCAGAATTTCGCGGATAACAGAAGTTCGAACAAAAGAAGTTCGTTTCGCTGAAAAAATAGTTGGTATTTCCGTTTCCATAATTATAGAATAACAAAAATGGGTAGAACTGTCCATATACAGTTGACTGAATCTATCCATATACAGTTAAAAAAATGACTAAATACAAACAATTAGCTGAAGATCTAAAACTAGAAATCCAATCGGGATATTATTCAGAAAAAGAAAGAATTCCTTCTCTTCGTGAAATCCAAAATTTAAAATCCTGTAGCCTCACCACAGCAAAAGAAGCCTATCGGATCTTAGAAGAAGAAGGATATATTTTTGTAATTCCCCAGTCAGGATACTTTGTTCATCCAAACATAAGTTCAGTCATTTCGGGGCCAAAGAATGAATTTTACCCAGCAGTTGAAGCAGATGACAGAATCCAACAAATCATGCGAACCGTAATGGATCCAAAACTAATCTCTTTTGGTGCGGCCATTCCTTCTGATTTTTATCTTCCTCTTGGCGGACTTGTCTCCTCATTCAAAAAAGCACTCCAACATAAAGAAATTTTTTCTTATGGAGACCTACAAGGACACCGAGGGTTACGCGAATGGATTAGCAAACGTACTTCGATCCAAGGATACAGAGTGAATGCAGAAGAGATTCAGATCACAAGCGGTTGTACAGAAGCGATCACATTTTCTTTACTTTCGACAACAGAACCAGGGGATACAGTGATTGTCCCTTCCCCTATTTACGTTGGACTATTTCAAATTTTAGAAACACTGAAACTAAAAGTCGTAGAAATACCCTATAGAAAGAACGAAGGAATTTCATCCGATGAATATGAAAAACTAATCAAACGTCATAAACCAAAAGTATTTTTATTCTCAGCTAACTTCAACAATCCGAATGGAGTTTTGATGAGCGAAACTTCCAAACAAAGTTTGGCAAAAATTTCGTATTTATACGGGATTCATTTAGTGGAAGATGATATTTATGGAGATTTGTATTTTTACGGAACGAGACCAAGGGCTTTAGTTAGTTATTTTCCGGAAGATCCGCGTGGTCCCAAATCTTTTCTATGTTCTTCATTTTCAAAAACAATTGCTCCAGGAATCCGTGTCGGTTGGGTCAGCTCCAAAAATGGAATTAGAGATTTAAGTAAAAGAACAAGAGCCTATAAAATATCGGAAAACAATCCGGCGCAGGTGGCCGTTTATGAATTCTTAAAACTACAAACCTACGAAAGACATCTTAAATTCCTACGCACTGAATATAAAAACCTCATAGACGAATACATAGAACTTTTGTCATTTTATAGTGAGGGAATTCTTCAGATACAAAAACCAGATGGTGGTTTTGTATTATGGATCAAATCACCGTTAGATGGTGACAAACTACTTTATGAATCCAAAAAAATAGGGATGGCCATTGCCCCTGGTTCTCTTTTTGGTTTATCCAAACATTGGGACAACCACTTTCGACTCAATGTATCTGTAGGTTTTTCTCCCAAAATCAAAGAGAAACTCATACAGTTTTCCAAGTTATTCTTAAAAAAAAGGAAATCCTAATTTTTTTAGTTTTTGGTTGCCAATAGAAGAAAGAGAAACAAGGTCTATACTATGTCAGAAAACACACGCAAGTATCTGGAAACATCTCAAATCATCCCTTCCAAAGGTATGTCTTACACTATGTATGAAATTGAAGGCCAAGATACGATCTTACGTATGCTTACCTTTATCCCAGACAATGACGAGATCCACATCTATCCCAAACCGCCGGTAAAAAAACTTTATAAACCAGAACTTTGTAAAAAGGTAGAAGAGAACGAATTTTTAGGTCTTTGGACTATGGGAGAAGAAAGGAAGGCTGGAAATTAGGCAACCGTGGCCCCGGACAGAATCGAACTGCCGACACGAGGATTTTCAGTCCTCTGCTCTACCGACTGAGCTACAGGGCCTTCGGTTACAACCAAAGTATTTTTCCACATCCCGCTGTCAACGAACCTTTATATTTTTTGTGAGGACACTATGAATACCCATGGGAAACTTTTAACCACTACGATCCTATCTGCACTCCTCTTTGTTCAATGTGCATCCACCCTCCACAAAACAGGAATTAGTTTAGAACGATACAGATCAGATTTAGAAACAAAATCGATTTTAGTCGACGGTCTTCAGTGGAAGTATACAGAAAAACCTGGTGATAGAGAAATCCTTATCGCAGTACATGGATTTGGTGGAGATAAAGACCATTGGACTCGGTTTTTTAGACACCTTCCCGAAGGAATCCGAGTTTTTTCTCCCGACCTACCGGGTTTTGGAGAATCAGACAAACCCGAAGGTGCAAATTATACCCAAGAGGCGCAGGCAGACAGGCTTTACCAATTCACAGAAACATTAGGGTTAAAGAATTTTCACATTGCTGGGAATTCTATGGGCGGGGGGATCGCTGGTATCTTTGCCGCCAAATACCCAGAGAAAGTAAAATCACTCATTTTGTTTGACAACGCAGGAATCAAAAGTCCTACCCCGAGTGAAATGCAAACCATTGAGATGTCCGGAAAACCGAGCCCCCTTCTTCTCACAAGTCCTGAAGACTTCGATAGACTTCTTGCTTTTACCTTTGTGAACCCACCCTATCTCCCCAGTTTCTTAAAAACATACTTTGCAAATAAAACCTTTGCCAATAGAGACTGGAACGCATCCATCCTAAAACAAATTCGAAGGGAAGGTTATTTCTTAGAAAACAAATTGGAAAAAATTCAATCTCCCACCTTGGTCATCTGGGGAAAAGAAGACAAAGTCATCCATTACACAGTCATGGATGTTTTAAAAAAGAAGATGAAAACAAAACTGGAAACAGTCCTTTTAGAGAATATGGGCCATGCTCCCATGATAGAAGATCCAAAATTGTCCGCCAAACTCGTACAAGACTGGATTTACAACCTACAAACTTCTCAAAAATAATCTCCAAATACTTTAGTATTTTTTTTCCAATTTAGGATAAAAAAATACTTGTACTTTCATGGGTTTTTTATGTTATAAACCCGTGAGCGTAAAACATAACAACAAAACATTGATAGGAATTACCGGATCCATTGGATCAGGAAAGTCCACTGTGCTTGCTATGTTTGGCGAATTAGGAGCCGAAACGATTAGTTCTGACTCCATTGCTCGCAGTTTCACAGAACCGAACAGTCCCGTTATCAAAGAATTAGTATCTATATTTGGCGAATCGATTCTAGATTCCGAAGGTGCACCTTCCAGAACAAAAATTGCGGAATCTGCTTTTTCCGACAAATCAAAGCTAAATGCCCTAAACAACCTTCTCCACCCTTTAATTCGCAAAACCTTTCTCGAATTTCTAAATTCCAGAGAACCAGGAAGTATCATCGCCTGGGAAGTTCCTCTCCTCTTCGAAACAGATGCCTACAGCCTTTGCGACTTTACGGTGACCGTAGCAGTGAACCCGGAGGTCGCCTTCGAACGAGTTATGGGACGAGGTGGAATGACAAAAGAAGACTTCCAAAGACGAAACCTCGCCCAAATGGAATTGGCGAAAAAAAAGTCTCTCTCTGATTTTGTCGTAACGAACGATAATCAAAGGGAAGAGTTAAAAGAACAAATCGAAATCATCTATTCAGAAATCAAACAAAGGATTCAAAAATGAAAGAAAGAGTATTTTACGTAATCAACCTAGATAAACAAAGAATTGGAGTTTTATCCCTCTTTCTTTTTGCACTGTTCTTTTCGATTTTTTTTCTCGGCGTTTCCGTAGGAAAAGGAAAAGCAGAAGAAACACAAACTCTTTACAAGAAGTTGGAAGTAAGTCCAGTCGCTCCTGAAGTGACCGATGGATCGATCCCTGCACCAACTACTGCCACACCGGATGCGGCAAATACAACGGTAGGAACAAATGTTGCTTCTTCTCTTGTTCAGGGGACAAAAACCAAAGAACAACCAAATCTATCTCAAGAAATTCCAATGGCCGATGTGGGTAATCATCCCTACTTTGTAGAAACATCCACTGCCAAAGATGAGGAAGAAGAGAAAAAACAACAAGTTGTAGATTTGACAAAACGTACAGAAAAAAAAGTTTCTGCAAACAAAGTAGAAAGTTTTAAAAATTTGGCTCCCACGTCAAAATCATATAAATCACAAAAAACAAATTCACAAGTTGTTACGACAACTAAGTCTGAAGGAAAACAATATACCTTACAATTGGCAGCTTTTACGAGCAGACAATCTGCTGAGACATTTTTATCTCAACTTAAATCAGATAACCATGGTAAGTTGGCTGCGAAAACCTTCATCGTAGTGAAAAATGGGTTCTTTGTGGTGCAAATGGGAAAATCGAAAGATAAGTCCTCTCTTTCTAAAGCCCTATCCAAAACTTCCATGCCTAAGGAAATTAAATCCAAAGCTATGGTTGTGAGTTACCAACCGCTTTCATAAAAAAAGATCGTCAAAAACCTTGGCCTTCGGCTTTCCTAAAGATTCTTTAGGGGAGCCTTTTTCTGATTTCTTCCCAATTAGAAATCAGAAATTATTTACAAAATCAATTAAGAGAGATTCTCTAATCATTAGAATGGAAGCAGAGGAAACTCCCCACCACAGTCTCACTTATGGAACCAGCCGATTGGCTCCGGCGATCAGTCTCGTGGACCGAGCAAAAGAAATTGAATTGGCTGAAGAGTCAGTTAAACTTCATGTACATGGAAAATTAGAAGTCATTGCCAACCAAATCCGCCGTCTTAAGGAAGAAGCAGAACTAATCTTAGAACAAGCAGAAAAAGATATAGAACTTCATAAAGCTCGTTGTCAGTTTGAAAAAAAACCAGGTCAGACCATTCATCTTTACGAAAAAGAAACAGGTTCTTACTTTTCCCTTCTAGCACCCAGTGATTGGGGAAAGAACCCACCACATTCGTACAAAGGATCCTACACTATGAATCCTGATCGAAGTTTTACCGAAATTTTCCTGACACCCAAACCGTAACACCTAACTTTGATTTATCAATTTAAACTTAAAATCAAATTACTAAAAAGGATATTTACTTCTCTAATCAATGGGAAGTATTTTCTTTTCGGACTAAAACCAAATACAATTGCTTTATGGACAGAGGAAACATCCCTTAGTTTACCTATTTTTGATTCCCCACTTAAGGAAGGAAAACTTCAAAACCTTCGGATTGCGATCGCAAATTTAAATGGTCGTGTCCTAAATCCAGGAAGAATCTTTTCCTTTTGGCATGAAATCGGAAATCCCACTCTCCAAAAGGGATATCAAGAAGGACGTGTGATCCGCAATGGAGAAGTAGGAGCGGAGATTGCAGGCGGACTTTGTCAATTGTCTGGGATCATCTACTATCTCGCGTTGGAACTCGGACTAACCATCATAGAACGATACCCTCACTCACGTGACTTATATACTGAAAAAACAAGATTTACACCACTCGGAACCGATGCCTCCGTTGTGTTTCCCACAAAAGATTTACGAATCCAAAATTCATTTCCTTTTCCCTTACTTATGGAATGGGATCTCACCGATACAAACCTGACATTTCGAATCAAAACAGCAAAACCTCTGAGGCGACAAAAATTATATTTCCAACAAACAAACAAAAATGGATATTCGAATGTTTTAGTTTATCGAGAATCAGAAAAAAATGACAAACCCATCTTATGTTCTTCCGATGATTACCTACTTTAAAAAAAAGGGATTTGTTATTGGGATCTTCCTACTTGTTGTTTGTTTGCAATTGATCGTACAGTTCAGCTCAAACTTTGCTTATGGAGCTGACGGTTATTACTACGCCGCCCAAGTAAATTCTTACATTACCAAAGGTAGGTTTTTTAGTCCGGATGTATCTCCTGTTTTATATGGCCTAGTTTACTTTTCAAAACTAGGAACCAATATTGTCGTAACAAATAAGGTATTTGTGTCCCTACTTGTTGGTTTTTTATTCTTATCTGGATACCGACTCACACTTCACCTTTCTAAAAAAGAATCTACTTCTGTATTACTTGGACTGGTTTTGGTTTCTTCTTCTTTTTTGCCACATTTTAGTTTTAACTTTATCAAAAACTTAGGGGGGATTGTTTTTTTTATCTTATTTTTAACAGAACTTTGGATTTTAGAAAAGTCAGAACATAAAGACAACCTAATAAACTACATACGCATTTGTATCATATTTTTATTAGTGCTTTTCAGTCATAAAATCACAGCAGGGATAGCTTTCTGTTTTCTGCTGCCTTGGATATGGAAACAAATTCCAATTGCAAAAATCTACAGAACCCTTCTCCTTTTGGCACTACCACTTACCCTAGTGGGACTTACCTTTCTTTTTCCAAATCTAATTCACTGGAATGATTTAAAAACGATTCTCTCTGAAGAATTACAGTTTCAGCTCCTTTCTCCGTTTTTTAAGTATTCCCAAATCCTTCCTGAATTTGTATGGGAACAAATTCTATTTTTTCTTTCGCCCTGGATTTATTTAATCCGAAGAACAAAACTCTCCCCTGTGGAGAAATCGTTTTACGATAGATTGGTTGTTTTCTTTTTCCTACTCTCACTTCCTATTTTTAGTTATACACCCTTTAGTTTTCCATTTCGATTGTTTTTACTTATTTTTATCCCATCCACTTTTTTATTACTTCCTTTCCTCTCCCAAATTAAATCAAAATGGATGATCACCTCCCTCTGTTTGCTAATCGCGATCTATCAATATTTTACAATGATCAAAGAAAAAGATTTTAACAATCAAGATTACAAACTCTATTCGATTCTACTTCCTTTGTTTCAATTTCCAAAAGACTCTTTGATTATCGTACACCAAGGTTTTGACTATTTTATTTGTTACAATAAGGCAGGAGACGCTTTCCATTTTTTACCAGAAGAGAAACACAAAGGTAGGCCCATTTACCGAATTGTATATGGAGTGTCTGGGGCGGACTATAAAAAATATCTCCCAGATAATGTAAAGATACAGTATCTACCCGGTTTTTATTCTGTATTGGAAGAAGGGAAATGGCAGGAGTTTATAAACAAACTTCCTGCCGAATCCAAGAAACGGATATTAGATTGGAAAAATCCTCATACACACCGAACCAATGGAATGATTCGAAATGAATCCTTTAAGGAGAAGAGTAAGAAGATTTAGTATAGGCATACTCTGTTGCACATGCAGATTCTTTTTCTTTTTTCTCTTTTAGTAACAAGAGTTTGTCGTTACAAACATAAAAATAAAGATTTTCTTTTCCCTCCACAGGGTAGGTGCTCAGCGCCACCAAATGACTATCAGAATCAGAATATCCAAAATAAGCGTTATTATAAGCAGTTCGTTCTTCATCTGTTTGTGGGTATTGAATGAAAATAGAAGGTCGAACAAGTCTAGATTTTGTATCCAATACTAAATGGTCGGAATACACATCAAACACACCTTCTAACTTTTCACTAATTCCTGAATAACCAAAATAAGCGCGATATACAAAACTTTCCCCATCAAATTCAATTGTATTTGAACAATCCTGCCTATCAGGAACTTTACAAAGCACAAAGTTTCCTTGGACAGCAGCAATCATCGCATCCCTAGATTCAACTTTGCTAATAGACAAATAACCACCAAATACCCAACCAGTGATGTCCTTGGACTTAACACGGTACCAGAAAGAGGAAATTCCATCGATTTCTGTTTCTGATTCCGATTTTTCTAAAACACTGACTTCATCACCGAGTTTCAGTTTCCCAACCTTCTCTCCATCCAATGTGGGGGTTTTTCTCGCATTAAGGACAGTGGCGGAAATAAAAGCATTTTTGCCCACTTCAATGGTAGGAGTCTTTTTGCACTGAAATAAGACAAGAGAGGAAAGGATCACTAAAAGCAGTTTCTTCATGGAAGAAAGATTGGTTTTTAGGAGAAATTTTGGCAAGAAAAAATGTAAGGCCTATACAAAAGAAATGCCACCTAATTTTTCATAGGTGGGCCTGAGATTCAATAGGAGGATTTTATTTTGTAAATAAGGATGCCAAAGAGGAAAGCTGGGAAGTGATGTCACCGCCAGGTTCTTTTCCATCAGGTGAAAGTTTATCGATCACCACTGGTAATAAATTTCCAATGAGACCTGCGGTCGCTTCAGAATCCAATCCCACCTTTTTCGCAAGTTCTTGGATCGAATCACTTCCGAGAACTTTGATCACGTCAGACGCTCCAATATTTACATTATCTCCAGTTCCAACCCAAGAGGATGCTGCCTCAACAAATCCTTTATCCTTAAATTTTTGGACAATTCCAGACACACCACCGTTCTCCTCTATGATCTTTTGGATCCCAGATACAACTTGTGGATTGTTTTGTACTAGCTCTACTGCCTGAGCTGCGACGGCTTTCAAACTTTCAAAAAAACTCATGCCAAGGATGATGACTCAACAAATCTAAAAAGGAAAGATATTTTTTGAATTCTATTTTTTATTTACTCTATTTTATCACAAAGATTGTCACAAAAAATCCAAGATATTTACAAAAAATAATAAAACCGAAAATCACTGTTATGTGAATTTTTATAGACGAAATGTAATTTCATAAATAGAATTTTTAGAGCAGCCTGCGGACAATGCTGATCTTAAGTAGGAAAAAAACGATGAAACCCAAAGGAACGTTATCTGCATTTTTATTTTTATCACTCGATGGTTTTTATAAAGGTGAAAACGAAGACATCTCCTGGCATTCCCATGGCCCAGAGGAATCGAAGTTTTCCGAAGATAACCTAAACTCAGGAAACACCTTACTTTTTGGAAAAAGAACCTTTCAAATGATGGAATCATTTTGGACCAGTGAAAGTGCTTTTCAGACCTTTCCTATGGTCGCCAAACAAATGCAAAATGCCCCAAAATTAGTCCTTTCACATTCAAAACTAAATACCAAATGGAAGCATACGGATACCTTGGAACCTAACTGGGTGCAACAGATACTACAGCTAAAAGAAAAAGGAACGAGTATCACAATCCTAGGAAGTGGAGAGGTCGTCCGTCAATGTTCGGACTTAGGCCTTCTCGACCATTATTCTCTAATGGTCGATCCGATCGCAATAGGAAAAGGTGAATCTTTGTTTGGTGGGCTAAAATCGACACAATCCTTAAAACTCGAATCCACTAAGAGTTTTGCCAGTGGATCGGTGCTTCTCAATTACAAAAAAATACAGGATGATTCTGTCGAAGAATAGAGTTTTTGCAAAAGGAATTGTACGAAGTGTTCGAATTTTGGGAAACCGGATCGAGTAAATCTTAATGTTCAATTTTTAAGCATTTTCAAACATCCTTTCAAAAACCTTAAATCCAAACACAGTATAAAGCAGGTAACCATTCCCCTTTCTCTGTTTTCACTTTTTCATAAGATTAAATCATTGCACTCCCATTCCCGAAACCTAACATCAACACAATGTTAGACTCTGAGAACCATGGTATTTAGAACGTTCCGTCAAAAACTGAAGCTAACACCTAGATTTTTGCCATTGGTTGTAATTTTCAGTTTCATTGGTTGTTGGTCCAATCCCCTCACCCACCCACCAATTGAATGTTTGATGAAGATATCCAATTTTATCTGCCCCGATAATGACATTTTGAGACGTTGGTCTCCTGCCTACTATTTACTCCTACTCCCTGAATCCACCGTCACCATTTCCAACCTAACCAACCATTCGATTGTGGAAACAGGATTTGTTGTGGGTACGGTTCCTCCTGGACCAACCTTCGTAAACGTTGGAATTGATGATGCACAGCCTACCCAAGTCCCAGTAGTCAACGGAACTTGGCGGTATGCTCTGCCTGCAAAGGCCGTTACCAATACATTTTGGACCTATGGAAGCCTTCATACTATCTATGCGCATTTGCCTTATGAAAGATCCAATACCATCCAAGTGCGAATGGGAACCAATCATGATACAAATGGGGATGGGTATCCGGATTTGATTGTATCGGCATGTCCAAACAATAGTACCCAAGGTTATGGCTATGTTTACACACCAAATCCAAATACGAAACAACTCGAAATGACACCTAACACAGTTCTAACAAACGGAATCACTTCCTATTTTTTTGGAAGTCGAATTGGTGCTGGTGATTTTAATGGAGATGGGTACTCTGATATTTTAATTGGAGCGCAAGCATATAATGCTGCGGCAGGGAGAGCCTATTTATTTTTAAGCCAAGGTCAGTCAGGAGTTCCTTCCCAAAACCTAAATGCCGGCGGATCGGCCGATGCGATTCTTGATGGAGTGACAGGTGGTGGAAGATTTGGAACGAATATCATCGGAGCCGATATCAATCATGACGGTTATGATGACGCAGTATTTGCTTCTCCTTGGGCAAATGAATTATTTATTTTCTATAGCCAAGGTACTAACGGATTTTCATCACTAAACACGAATTCAGCGAATTTTGTTTTTAAAAACCCGGCTCCTCCCAACCCAGATGATAATTTCGGATCCTTTGCTTTAGCTGGTGATATCAATGGAGATGGTTTTTTAGATTTAGTAGTCAGTGCTACGACGCATTCCACGATCGTTGGCCGGATTTATATCTTCATATCCAATCAAGGATCCTTACCTACGACTCCGCAACAAATCCTGGTTGCTCCAATAGAACCTTCACCAGGTTGCGCTGCAGGTACCGGGTGCCAATTTGGAACTAGTTTTGCTTTGGATTATTTTAATTCTGACCGTTGTATCGATCTTGCTGTGGGTGGACCAAGTTTCAATTCAAATCAAGGAATCGTATTCGTATACCATTCCACTTGCGACCCAATCAATCCATATACTACACCGGTTGCTACGTTGGTAGGACCGCCAACGACAAGTTGTAATGCGAATAATTGTTCCTTTGGTGGAACCGTAGCTTCCGGTGATACCAATGGAGATGGCTTACCCGATCTCTTAATCGGATCTCCAGGTGCCAGTTCCGGAATCGGTGACGCATACTTAGTGTTAAATGATCAAATTTCAGGATTTCGTAATATGAACTTAAGTGCGGGCGGATCTGCTGATAGCCTTTTTTCTGGTTCACTCGTGAATCGTGGATTCTCTCAAGGATTAAAGTTCCAAGACACCAATGCAGACGGTCTTCAAGATATCATCATCTCAGAACCATTGACCACCAATCGAGTTTATACTTTTCATAGTGTGCGCGGAGGTTTACCAACAAGCCAAAACTTAAATGGAAGCGGAGTGACAAGCCAAACACTTTCTCCTCCAGCAGGGACTTCCTTGGGGAATACCATTGCGTTATGGAAAACGAAAACCAGGAATTATTTATGGGCTATCGTTTCCCAAACCAAAAAGTTTTTTGGGATGATTTAACGGGAGATAGATTAATTTTTTCATTTGGCCGCCTCGTCATCGTTCGGTGGATCAAAATCCACCGAGTTACGTGACCGCGCTTTACGCTCCAATCTTTTGCTATGCAAAAGGATTTCCGCTACAATCGCTGGCGGAAGATTCATACTTTACTTTGCAGAATGCATCCCAATCTTATTCCCTTCTGAATCAGAAATATAAGCATAATATCCCATCTCAGGACTAATCAACGTTTTTGTAAGAAGGATTTTCCCACCGTTTTTCTCCACTTTGTCTAAAGCCGGCTGTAAATCATCTCCTAGGTTTAAATAAATAACGACTCCATTTTTCGTAGGAACGTAATCCTTTCCCTTAACTAAAACGACGTTCACAGAATTTTCTGAAGCAGGAATGACCCCAAGCTCAGTATCTTCCATATTCATTTTTTCTATAGAAACATTTAGTATCGTCTGATAAAACTTGATGGCTCGTTCCATATTCGAAACAGGAATCTCCACGATTGAGACTGCATTCTTCATTCCCTTACCTACTTTCTCCGAATCACTTTCTGCCTGTGTCGATTCCGTTTCTTTTTTACAACTAAAGAGGCTCAAACCTACTATCAATAATACAAAAACCCAAATGACCTTTCTCATATTTTCCCCTAAAACACGAATATAAGGACACAAAACTGAAACGAAAACAAGTAAAATATGCCAAATATATCTTTCCCTAAAACAATCAATTGAACTTCACTTCCTAGAACCAAATGACAAAGTCTGAGTAAAACCATTTCATCATTGCGCAAAGACAGTCTGAATCCATCCAACAAAGATCCACAAAAGTTGGGACTGTGATCATTGCTAATGAAACAGAATTGGTATAGTTTCCATAAACTAGAACCGACTTTTGAACCCTTTCCTGTTTATTCCGAGGACTTATATCCAACTGACACAGATACTGCGAGGAAGGGAAAAACCCACAGATTCCCGTTAGGTGATTGTAAACAAAAATTCATCTTACAATCCAAAATATTCCTAGACCGAAGTTCAAAAATTCTAACTAGTAGCAAATAGAAGAATAAAAATGACACTTCCTATTCGTATCGTTTTAACATCGTTAGTTTGTCTTTTCGCGTGCAGACCCCCGATTGACAATCCAAACAGAGAACTAACGATATCAAAAAAAGAAACGGAGGACAAAATTGCGGCCTACACAGCAATCAAAACCTTAAGTTGTCAATTCGAAGGATTCCAATCTTATTTATATTCAGAACTTGGAAACGATGAGGATCCAAACCCTGACTACCAAAACAAAAGTATCTATTACGAAAAAAGAGCTGTAAGTGCTTGTCTACGAAGTATTCTGGCAATTCCCTGTCCCACATCCCCGAAGAACACAACACAGGCGGTTTCAGAAATGGTAGCCCATATCGCCATAAATCGATTGTTAAACTGTACATTCAAAGTGGCACTTTTTTTCGAATTTGAGAAACCTTTTTACGGAAATTTTTAATGATTAAAGAAAAAATAATCTACCTACCGATCTTATTCCTTAGTTTTCTTTGGATCGCCAATGATTCCTTTCTCAAATTGATATATCCTGGATGGGTCACAGGAAAAATTTCAGATATCATTGGCCTTATCTTCACACCTCTCATCCTAACAGGAATTTTGTCTCTTTTTTCAAAAAAAACAAAGCCAATCTTTTTTTTCTGGTTCTCAATTCTCCTAACAAACATTATTTTCATTTGGATCAACTTATCTCAAGAATCGAACAACAACTTTTATTCGTTTATCAATTCTAATGAATCCATGAATTTAGCAGACAAATCTGATTTGATATTACTGCCACTTACACTTCTCAGTATTTTAATTTTTCGTAAATTCGGAACCATTTTCCAAAAATCAATTCAAAAGAAAATATACATTCTCATATTACCAACCCTTGCTCTACTCAATACATCTCATCCCCAAGGTAGATCGGACTTTCGTGACATTTTGTTTTTACTTAGTTTAGCTCATGATCAAATCATCCAACTAGAACCGAAGGATATCGAAGTTACTGGAAACGAATTTACTTTTAAATTTAAGTTTATCGGAAAAAATAATGAAAGTAGCCCCGTGTCCGCAGAAATTCCCAACGGGAATGCCACTTGTCCAAATCCTGGGGATCCACCAAAAGAGAAAGGCAATGGGACAAACTCTTACAACCAAGAAGAATATCCAGGCAAATTTCAAAACTATCGAATCGATTTTTCTAAGAGTCAAAACTTTGAAACCATTGAAAAAACTTCTGATTGTAATGGAACTGAATGTTCAATCGACTTACAATCGCTAAACTCAGGAACCTATTTCTGGAAAGTTCGTACAAGATACCTGTATCTTTCCGATTGCAAATTGTATTTAGAAAATTTTTTAGTACGTCAAGATATACATTCCTTTCGGAGGTAAGAATGAGATTTTAGAATTTATAAATTTGTATCTACCTTCCGCGTAGAACTGAATTATTTTTCATAAAACGGCTTGTCACATTTCTTCTTTTGTTTCTCTAAAGTGAGACAGGATACTAAGAATATATTTTGTCTACGAGTTGTATCTTCACAACCATTTGACCTCAAACAACTTTCATCTACAACTAATACGGATAACATGGATTTACTACATTGATTGGCGATAGGATCATCTTCCAGACACTTTTCCTTTTCGGTCTGACAATTGAGAATAAAGAGAAGGTTTACGATAAAAAGAAGGATCAGTTTCATAGAATGTAAGTCCTCCGCGTTGACTACAAACTAATTCAATTTGTAATCACCAATTCTATATTTTAGAACTAGTAATATCCGATATTCATTCCTTAAAAAAACAAAATGCAAGTGATATCTGGCAAAAAAAGGAACATGGAAGAAGAAAACAAAAATGGAAAAAGGGTATAGAGTGGAATTTCGTTAGTCACGAATGGATTCTTCTGTGACTTAACTGAATGTGATATTGAAGGTTGATATTAATGGTTAGTTAGAAACTTGAGACTGAATCCAATCGGCGATTCCATAGATATTTTCTATTGAGATGAGGTTACTCTGGGACTTGACCTCTTTCGCTAAAAACACTTCGTGTGTCTGCTATGTTTCGAGGCAGGGTTCCCTTCGTTGTATGTCATCCGAGTATGCTCTATGAAAGGATTGCTCCCTATGGTTCGCAAGTCATGTAGCCTAAAGGGAACTGATTCAAGTCCCTAAATCTTTGTAAAAATTTGAATGTTATGATTCTTTTAAGAAAGGTTGTTATGCGGGCGGAGGGACTTGAACCCCCACGCCTCTCGGCGCCAGAACCTAAATCTGGTGCGTCTGCCAATTTCGCCACGCCCGCATTGTGGTTGTATAAGCAGGTTTTTGTACTAGGGAAATCTGTCTACTGAGTTTTTATGATTCACTTGCCTTTGTTTTGAAATTTTATTCTCATGTCAGATACCAATAGGACAACCCCGATGAACATTTTGGAATTTATGCAAAATATCTCTACGCAAGTGTATTTGCGAGGAGATGTGATCTTTCGTGAAGGAGATCCACATGATGGAAGTATGTATTGTATCATGAGTGGAATGTTTGCCGTCACCAAACGAATGCCAGATGGAGCTCAAGAAGTCATAAAAGGTTTAGGGCCTGGCGAATTTTTCGGGGAACTTTCGCTTCTCACAAGAAGGCCGAGGGCTATGACCATAAGCGTAGTTTCCGCCAATGCACGGGTCGGAATCCTTCGAGATGATCAGTTCGAAAAATTGGCTCGGATCAATACTCATTTTCTATTGCAACTGACCAAAAGTACTGTCGAAAAACTTCATAGAGCAGAGGCAAGGCTCACCGAACTGGACAAAATGTTAGAAGAAATCAAAAAGGAAGAAGAAAAATGAGTATCGACCATTTGCGAAAGTACATCACCGAAGTCCGAATCGACCACTTTGCCGAAGGAACCAAGGTTTTTTCAGAAGGCGAAGATTGTAATGGTAAGATGTTCTTTGTATTTGCCGGCCAACTCCAAGTTTTCAAACGAAAGGCTAACGGCGAAGATCAATATGTTCGCGATATCAAACCGGGGGAATTCTTTGGAGAGATGGCACTCGTATTTCCTTCACCGAGAGCTGCAACTGTTCTTGCCTCTGCCGAAGATACAAAAGTAGGAATTATTACAAAAGAAATCTTTTTGGCGATGGGTCATGAAAGCCCAGGATTTCTTTCCGTCATCCTCCATAGTATCATCAACCGCCTAACATCTATCGAAGATCAAATCACAGAAAGACAACTAGAGTTACATACGCTGATCAACCTAATGCCTTCTTTACAGAAGGCGCCTCTTACCACAGAAACCGTCACAACCGATGAGGAGAAAACACAAGATTCGACAGGAACAGAGGAGAAGGCCGAGTGAAAAAACTCGGAAACCTCCGAAACTTTACATTCTAAAAATAAGTTGACTAAAACCCTAAAATCGAATTTGATTTGCGGGTGACTTTGCGGTTCTTCAACTACCCCATCCCTGTTCTATTGGTGACTCTCGGTTTTTTTGCGGTGCCATTCCTCAATTTCTTTGCGATCGCCGCTTTATACGATTTGGATCTGGATCACTTTAGTATGATCCTTTCCAGAATCCAACCATGGCAGTACGTACTCTCTGGGTTCAGTGCCATCATTGCCTATGGCCTCATCTCCAAAAAGAAATTTGGATACTATTTGTTCTTATGTTTTAGTTTTCTCATCCTCACTTACAATGTTTGGATGGTATTTTCTCTCACACTTGGTAAGAAGATTTTCCTAGCTGGGATTCGCATTCATACATCCGACGTAATCTGGAATATGGTGATCACCACAGTTTTACTCGGGATTGTTTTTTATTTTTTACGTAGAGAAATTGCGGCACCTTACTTGAGTGGAAAACGTCGGGGTTGGAGAACGAAATACCGCGAAACCCATCCCATCCCCTTCCATTGGACCAATGCTGATGGAGAACGTGAAGGTGATGGCCAAACCATCAATATTTCTCGTAACGGAATCCTCATTCCCATGACGGAACATCACTTTTTAAAAGTGGGAGATCCCATCAACCTACTCTTAAAATTGGAAAAAGAAAATAGAGAACCTGTATCCATCTCTGTCCAAGCAAAGATTGTTCGTATCGATAAAGAAAGTGACGGATCAGAAATTGCAGGTGTACAACTATCTTTTTTAATCAACCAAAGAGAAGAGAAACAAATCTACGAAACTTTTTTGGCAAGGGTATTTGCACCAAGATATCCAGTCTCCAACCCGGTAAACTTTTCAGGAAAGGACAACAAAATCAGCCAAGGAACCTTACTTAACGTTTCTATGGAAGGATTGTATATTGAAACCAGTTCGGTTCTAGACCAAGACCAAATTTGTAACGTAAAAATTCAAACTAGATCTGGAGATATTTCCGTAGGT